>CAJTSJ010000014.1 GCA_910578785.1 uncultured Muribaculum sp.
GGTTCATTTGAAAACAAATGTTCTTCATGCAAGAGTTTGTTTAGTTTTACATTAATTAATAATTATCTCATTTTTTTATTTTTCATGCACATTAAATCGCATAGACGCAAATCCGCCCCCTGCTTTCAAGAGGCTAAAGTCATAAAAAAAGAATCAATGTCTGTTAAACTTACTATCTTTAATCATCACTTTCGAGGTCTTTTCACCGATAGAACAAACTTCGAATAGAGAATCTGCGCAAATTTAGTGTTTCTAAAGAAATTTTAGTACAATAAGTCTGAAAAAATATCCCTATTAATCATTTTTAACACACCTAACATATACATACACACCTTATGCTACACACAGCGACGATATGACGTCTATCCTCGCAAGCCTTAGGAGAAGGCGATGTCAACGTTTACACAACCGTGAGCCGTTATCATCCATCTGCCGACACGCACAAAAAAAGTGTGCTGACCTCGCATTGGGGTCAGCACACCGGACAATATTTATTATTGTTTTATTATCTTTACACCTATAATCAGGCTCGATTACTTAAGAGCGTTCTTAACCTGATCGTTAGGAACCATCTCTTCCTTAAAGACGTAAGCACCGGTCTTGGGCGACTTCTCCATCTTGATGACCTTGCTGTAGGTACGTCCTTCACCTTTCTGTAGTGATGCTACGGTTTTCTTTGCCATATCTTATATTATTTAATTTCTTTGTGAACAGTGACACGCTTGAGGATGGGATTGTACTTCTTCAATTCCAGACGCTCAGTAGTGTTCTTTCTATTTTTGGTGGTGATATAACGGGAAGTGCCAGGCATTCCGCTGGCTTTGTGCTCGGTGCATTCGAGAATCACTTGCACTCTGTTACCCTTAGCTTTCTTTGCCATAGTACTTTAGTCTAAAAATTTAATATCTTTACCTGTTAAATAACCCTTTTCGGCGGCCTGCATCATAGCTGCATTAAGACCGAGCTTGTTGATGGTGCGTAGACCAGCGGCGGAGATGGTTAGACGAATCCACGCATCCTGTTCTACCCAGTAGAACTTCTTCTCAAACAGGTTCACGTTGAATTTGCGCTTGGTGCGACGCTTTGAGTGCGACACATTGTTGCCCACCATTGCTTTCTTGCCTGTAATCTGACAAATCTTTGACATGGCTGTTTTATTATCTTTTAGTTTGTTATTTAATTAACGTATTGGATTTTAGACCCCCATCTCAGTCTCATATCACCGTTAAGTGCATCATTCTCAACGGCTTTACAGGATGAGCCTAAAAACAGTTTGCAAAGTAACGAATTTTTCCGCACTTACGCAACATTTTACGATTCTTTTTCAGAAATTAATTCCAAAACGGCTGAAAACGGCACCGCATGCCCAAAAACCATATTTGCGTCATTGGCGACAATTGAAATATCCCTTGAGCACTTCGGCGCTAAGTTCTGCCGGAGTGTGGACGGCCAGCAGGGCCGGACGCCCGGACTGACGGACAAAGCCCTCAAACACCCCGCAGAGGCTCTCTTCTGAATCTGCCTCATAGTAGTCGAAGCCGTAGGCCTCGGCCAGCAGACGCAGAGGAAACCGGCGAGGCACCACAAAATACTCGTCGAGCTGAGGCAGCGAAGATGTGGAGCCGACGAAACGGAATATGCCCCCGCCTCCGTTGCAGAGCACAATCATCCTGAACGACGCAGGCACGCACTGCAACGCCAGAGCGCCCAAATCATATTGGGCGCTCATATCGCCCGTGACCAATACCGTCGTGCCGTTATAGACAGTGGCGGCGCCGACGGCCGTCGAAGTACATCCGTCGATTCCGCTGACTCCACGGTTACAGTCAGACCGCACGGCCTGACCGGAAGGGAACAGCTGCGCATAGCGTATCGAGGTGCCGTTTGACAATTGCAGGGCACATCCATCCGGGAGGTTGCGCATCACAAACGCCATGGCCTTAAGGTCGCTCCAGGGAGCCGAACCGACATAGGCGGAATGCATGTCACGCCCGCGTAGAGCGTAGTCCATCCAGCGGCGGCCATAATCGGACACTCCCGCGCCACGGTGCCTTTCGACAAGCCCGGCGAAAAAGTCGGCAGGCGGCATCGGAACCCTGACCGTCAGCCGTTGGAAACAGTCAACCGTATTGTCCGTGAGTCCCACATGCACATGGTCGGCCACGGCATTGCCGCGCAGATACGCCTTGACAAATCTCGAGACTATCGCTCCGCCAAGCGTGACCACCGTGTCGGGACACATCGACACAAGCTCAGCCTCGGTCATCGAACTCAAAGTCGCGTCGATGTCATTGATGAACCGCACGGAACGAAGATTGGATATGGTCTCGCACATGACGGCCACATTGCCCCACCCCGCCATCGCGTCGAGCGACTCGGAAAGCTCCGGCGACGGGTCGTGGAATCCGGCTATCACCAGCACCTTGCGCGACGGAGCGAACAGGCCGGACAGCTCCGCCATCTGTTCGCCGGAAAGGTCGGTTGCCGGTTCGACCATGCGTATGGTGCGCTCCGACCATCTGTCGGGCCGCGCCGCGGCCATATTGCCGAGAGGAGCGTCAAGCTGGACATTGATATGCACGGGAGCGCGCCGACCCGACAGGCAGTTGAGCATGGCATCGTTGGCCACGCGGTTGACATACCACCGCAGGGAGTCGGTGCCGCAGGGCGACGGCAGATTGTAGCTACGCTTTACATAGTGAGACAAGGCTTCGAACTGGCGCAGGGTCTGGCTGTCGTCCTGGTCGATCCACTCCATAGGCCTGTCGGCCGACACCACCACCAGAGGCACATTCCTATAATATGCCTCGGCCACGGCCGGCGCATAGTTGAGCACGGCGGTGCCGGAGGTACACACGAGCATCACCGGCGACGACGACACCGACGCCTTGCCGAGAGCCACGAAAGCCGCGCACCGCTCGTCGATGACGACCGTGGTCTTTATGTCGGGGCATGCCGATATAGCCACAACCAGGGGAGCGTTGCGCGAGCCGGGCGACATCACAGCTTCCCTTACCCCGTGTCTGCGCAGGATGTCCACCAGTATCCGGCAGGAATCCTTGTCAGTAGTCATATTCACTTGTTCCATCATTGCAAAATTAGCCAATCTCATCGAAAATAGCAAAATGACTACAATCCATCAGTCCGGCAACGCCACTAAAATTTGCGATAGCGCGGGATTATGAGTAACTTTGCACACATGGGACGACTTTTGGCCATCGACTACGGGAGAAAACGTTGCGGTATCGCCGTGACCGACACTCTGCGACTTGTCGCCACTGGTCTGACCACGGTGCGCACATGCGACCTGGTGTCCTTCATCAAGGGATATGTAGAGAGCGAACAGGTCGACGCCATCATAGTAGGCCAGCCCACAACCATGAAAGGCGAGCCGTCGGAGTCGATGCGCTACATAACGCCCGGCATCAACGCCCTGCGCAAGATTCTTCCTTCCGACATAGAGATACGCATGTGGGACGAACGGTTTACCTCGGCCATAGCCCACCGCTCGATGCTCGACAGCGGCATGAAGAAGTCGCGCCGCCAGGACAAGGCCATCGTCGACGAAATGGCCGCCACCATCATACTCAACGATTATCTGCAAAGTAAATCATATTTAAAATGAAACTACCTATATACTTATACGGACACCCTGTGCTCCGCAAGGTCTCGAACGAGATAACCCCCGACTACCCCGACCTGAAGGCCCTCGTGGCCGACATGTGGGAGACCATGTACTATTCGGAAGGCGTAGGACTCGCCGCACCCCAGATCGGCAAGAACGACCGCATAGTCGTGATCGACGCCGACCCAGTAGGCGACATCCATCCCGAGTGCAAGGGACGCAAATTCACCCTCATCAACCCCGTCATCGAAATTCTCGGCGACGACAAGGTGAGCCGCGACGAAGGATGCCTCAGCCTGCCCGACATGAACGAGTCGGTGCCCCGCGTCGAACACATACGCCTGACCTGGGTCGACGACGACTTCAACCGCCACGAAGAGGAGATTTCCGGATTTCTGGCCCGCATAGTCCAGCACGAATGCGACCACCTCGAGGGCAAACTCTACATCGACCACATATCCCCCATCCGCAAACAGCTGATAAAGGGGAAGCTCAACAACATCCTTACCGGCAAAAAGCGCGTAGACTATCCCGTGCGCTACGCCCCCAAACGCAAATAACCGACATATCAACCACACATTATAATATAATACAATGGCTGACGACAAGAAAGTAATATTCTCAATGGTGGGAGTGAGCAAAATCTACCCGCCCCAGAAACAAGTGCTGAAGAACATCTACCTATCGTTCTTCTACGGAGCCAAGATAGGCATCATCGGTCTTAACGGTTCCGGTAAGTCATCATTGCTGAAAATCATCGCCGGCATAGACAAGCAATACCAGGGCGAAGTGGTGTTCTCTCCCGGATACTCCGTGGGCTATCTCGAGCAGGACCCGCAGCTCGACCCCGACAAGACAGTCATCGACGTAGTGCGCGAGGGCGTACAGCCCATCATGGACCTGCTGGCCGAATTCGACAAGGTCAACGAGGCTTTCGGCGATCCAGACGTGCTCGAAGATCCCGACAAGATGGATGCCCTTATTGCCCGCCAGGCAGAGCTTCAGGACAAGCTTGACGCGGCCGACGCCTGGAACATCGACAGCAAGCTCGAACGCGCCATGGATGCCCTGCAGTGTCCGCCCGACGACCAGATAATCTCTACCCTCTCCGGCGGTGAGCGCCGCCGCGTGGCCCTGTGCCGTCTGCTGCTCCAGCAACCCGACGTGTTGCTCCTCGACGAGCCGACCAACCACCTCGACGCTGAGTCGATCGACTGGCTCGAACAGCACCTCCAGCAATATCCCGGAACGGTCATCGCCATCACCCACGACCGCTACTTCCTCGACCACGTGGCCGGATGGATTCTCGAGCTTGACCGCGGCGAAGGCATACCCTGGAAAGGCAACTACTCTTCATGGCTCGAACAGAAGACCAAGCGCATGGCTCAGGAAGAGAAGCAGGCGAGCAAACGGCGCAAGACCCTCGAACGCGAGCTCGAATGGGTGCGCATGGCTCCCAAAGCACGCCAGGCCAAGGGTAAGGCCCGTCTTAACTCATACGACCGCCTCCTCAACGAAGACCAGAAGGCCCGCGAAGAGAAGCTGGAGATATTCATCCCCAACGGACCGCGTCTGGGCAACAAGGTCATAGAAGCCACATCGCTGGCCAAAGCATTCGGCAAGAAGCAGCTGTTCAAGGACCTCAACTTCACTCTGCCGCCCAACGGCATAGTCGGCGTAATCGGCCCGAACGGCGCAGGAAAGACTACCCTCTTCCGCCTCATCATGGGACAGGAGACTCCCGACAACGGCACATTCGACGTCGGCGAGACCGTAAAGATAGCCTACGTCGACCAGACCCACCACGACCTTCTACCCGAAAAGACCGTCTATGAGGTCATATCGCAGGGCACCGAAACCTTCCGCATGGGCGGACGCGACGTCAACGCCCGCGCCTACCTGTCGAAGTTCAACTTCACCGGAGCCGACCAGGAGAAGAAGATCGGAGTGCTCTCCGGAGGCGAACGCAACCGACTCCATCTGGCCATGGCGCTTAAGGAGGAAGGCAACGTGCTTCTGCTCGACGAACCGACCAACGACATCGACGTCAACACCCTCCGCGCCCTCGAAGAGGGTCTGGACGACTTCGCCGGATGCGCCGTAGTCGTAAGCCACGACCGCTGGTTCCTCGACCGCATCTGCACCCACATACTGTCGTTTGAAGGCGAAGGCAACGTAGTGTTCTACGAAGGTTCATACTCCGACTACGAAGAGTTCAAGAAAGCCCACAACGGAGGCAAGGAACTTCCCCGCCGCCGCTACCGCAAGCTCATGGAATAAACGCAGACTTAAAGATAATCAAGGGGCCGCGATTTCCTGAACCAGGAATCGCGGCCCCTCTTGTTTATACCGCCTCGATTAACCACCTATATTACCCTTAAACCACTCAACCAATTCACCGATACTGTTTCTGTGGCTATTCCGAAATGCCATATCGGTATACAGAGTGGCGCACAGGTCACTGCTTCTTTCAAGCTCACGCCATTCATCCCAAAGCCTGTCATAATCGGCAAGCGCTTCCTTAACCTTTACTTTGTCAAAATTTCCGTCAGTGTCGGCACGATACTTTTCAGACATCAATGTCCACATCTTATTTACCAAATCATACTTTATGCGGCCATAAGTGCATGACACGCCCACAGCTTCACGCATTTCGGAGTCATTCTCGCATGCTATCGATTTTGACAACTCCTCTATTCGGTTCCAGATTTTAACTGCCTCATCTTTCTCCGCAAGAATCGAATCCATCAGATTCTGCTCATAAGCTTCTGCGATAGACTTACGGCACTGCGCCACATTGAAAAATTCATCACGGCTCCACCATACGTCATTAGAAACGTAACTGTTAAGTTGTCCCTTCCGAACCCCCTCGATACTCAATTCCGCTATTTCCCGTATGATTTTCGTATCGGAATCCGAAAATCCGAGTTCCTTGCAGGTCTGATTAAACAACTCGCTTTCACTCTTTGCCGGATTTTGAGCCCATTTTGACATTACCAACGTATTGATGTCGGTCCAGATTTCATGCTTTATATACGGCCCTTGCCAACCACCGCCGTTAGACCATGTCATAACGCCGGATATCAGTCCGGAGCTGACCACGTCGGCGACTCCGCGCGGACTTCCTTCAGGAGTCTGCCTGCCTGTAAAGCGGTGTGTGCCGAACTCAATCTCATTTTCAGTCTCAGGCCAGCCGTTTATCACGCCGGACGCCACATAATAAGGATGCGCACCCTTTCCGTAGGCTTCCATACGCGACTGCGATTCAACTATCTGACGATGTTTGCCTATGCCTAAAGTAGGATTAAACGGTGTCATTCGATGGTAATCGTCCTGCTGATATTTTATTGAAAACAATAATTTATCGTGAGGTTCAATTCTGTCGGTGACCGACAGGTAATATTCCGGACTGTTATGGAATCTATAGCCGAAATCCCACGTTCTGTAAAACAGCACTTTCCCGCGCTTCTCACATATCTCTTCTCTTAGCAAGTTTATCAACGTCACATGATCCTCGATATCGTTTTCACCGATAGGACTGTTGCCGAGATGCCATGGGGTGTCGTGCAGATATGTCTCGCCGAATCGTAGTGTGAGCCCGTCAAGATCCGGAAATCGGCGGAATATCTCATCAATCTGCTCCGTCAGCAGACGTTGCGTGACCTGACTGTTGATGTCCGGTTTATGCCTTGACACATCCCCTATCTGACTGCCATATTTGTCCCAGATGCTTTTAGGGAACACCACAAAGTCTGTAAAAGGATATACCTTCACCCCATGTCGTACAAACTCAGCCAGGCAACTGTCAATCTTCTCGGCATGACGCTTTATCCACCGGCCTTCATCGCCCGCAACCAGCCCGGGCTCCGTATTGGAATAATCTATTCCGCAGTTAACATGCCAGTGGGTGACAGATCCGGTAAAGCCCTTTGAGTGTAGATATTCCGGATTATTATATTTCGTAACATAAGGAGCCTCACCAGGATTGTTGTGCACCATATCCAGCACAAACTCCATACCGTGGTCTGATTTACAAGATGCAGACAACGCGCAGACAAGAAGCACCGTTGACAGCAACTTAAATGACACATCTTTAATCTTTATCATTTCTATATTCAATATCGTCTATTAATTACTACCATGTACCGTCATAAAATAATGGCCTGGCGTCATGGTACACCAGGCCATTGACAAACCTATTCTTTAATTAGTACCCAGTGTTCTGTTCAAGCACCGCATCCTTGTTCCTTTCAATTTCGGAATAAGGTATGGGCCATAAATTATGGTGCGGACCCATATTTCTAACTAATGGATTCTTAGCCACTTCCACCGTTCTGCGATACAATTGGCCTAAACGTCCCAGAGTCAATCTTCGCTTCTCTTCAATTCCGAGTTCTCTCATTCGTTCGTCAAGTATGTAGTCTATAGTGATGTCCGACGCTGTGCATGGCTTGGCTTTGGCACGTTCACGCACTACGTTGATATCAGTGGCCGCGGCTTCCTTTTTGTTCAGGCCTAATGAAGCTTCCGCACGAATCAGATATGTCTCTGCAAGACGCATCATATATTGGTCGGCGTATGTAAATCCGGCGTTTCCTGTCAATAGACCGGATGAGTTGGCGAACAGATTCTCAGGATGATGCCCCGGAGTGGTGCATTTCGTTGAATATGCATACCATTCACGGCAGGGTACAGTCACTCCGGCAGGCGGATTTTCTGTATCAAGTGTCTGGCCGTAGAATTTTGACGCAGGATTGTCGCAATAGAATTTTCTGTGGATATTGTAGTTGGAGTTGCGCATGTCGTCCCAGTCTGTGCTCTCCCAGATGGTGTTAGAGAAGTAGATTGTCGGAATTCCCCAACCCACTCCGCGTCCTCCGGACTGGAATGTAGAGTACGGCCAAAGGAAGGGAGATGTCGTTTCGCCATCGATTCTTAGATCACGAACCAGAGGAGCCATCAATCTCTCAAGTTTGTAGCCGCTTCCGTATACGTTAGTGACCTCGTTATCTCCGCCGATAACTCCTGTCTCATACTGGATTACCCAGATTGACTCCGTATTGCCGCTTGAACGGTTTTGATTCTTATCTCTGAACAGGTCATAAAAAACATCACCCTCCTCATCCTTTACCGAACCGAAGCGCTCTTTCATAAGAGCCATATCCTGCGAATTGATCACCACCGAAGCCGCGTCATATGCTTTCTGATATTCTCCCGCCGCCAGATATACCTCCGCCAGCAGATGATTGGCGGCCATGTCTGATATCTCGCCGTCACGGACCTTGGTTATGCCAGGCAAATTATTGCAAGCATAGACCAGATCTTCCACAATGACTTTCAATACATCTTCTTTCGATGCACGCACATAATTTGTCTTTGGCGATGCCACCTCATTCAGCTCCAGAGGCACTCCTCCGTAAAGATAGACAAGATTCCTATAGGCGAATGCTCTGAAGAATTTTGCAGCAGCTTCAATACGTGGTCTCTCTGCGTCAGGAACTTGCGATGATCCCAGACGGCTTATTATAGTATTGCAGGCGGCAATCATCTTATACATGTTTTTCCAGTGGATGTCGAGATATGTGTTGTTAGGATTGCATGTGTTGTTGTAGTCGTTAAATCGCTGTGCACCCTGAATCTGTCCGTCCCATACGAGGTCGCAGCCGAATATATAGTCCGACACTGGCTGTTCGTTACCTGAAAAGAATTCTTCACGCACTTTCGAATATAGATGGACCAACGACTTGTCAAAATCCGATACGGTCGAATATGAATTGCTGCTGCTCTTGAAGTCCAGGGCTTCCTCATCCAGGAAGTCCGAGCACGATGTCCCGAGTAATGCTATCAGGCAGAGAAGTATTGACCTTACGATATATTTATGTTCCATATATTATAGTTTATTTTAGAATGACATGTTTATTCCGAATGCGTATGACCTCATGACGGGATATGCCGATATCGAAAGTCCGTCGCCGGTTTCCGGATCCCAACCCTTCCATTTGGTTATAGTGAACAGGTTTTTACCGGTAACAGACAGCTGAAGGCTCTGCAGACCAAGTTTTTTAAGCATCTTCGGCGACAGGTTATATGCCAGCGACAGATCCTGAAGACGGAGGAAGCTCCTGTTTTTCCAATGTCCCGGCTGCACGCTGGGCACACGCACCGGAATCCTGTACTCGGCATTCTGATTATCAGGACGCCAATAGGACACCTCCGTAAACATATTGTGCTTGATGAAGTTGTCGCCCGAGTTGTTGGCAAGGTCAGAAAGAGGGTTATTGTTTCCTAGGTAATTGTCTTTCAGACCGACAACCGAATTAAACATTGCCGACAGCGACCACTGCTTGTATGTTACGTTGCATGAGAGGCTTGCGCGGAACGACGGATCCCTTGAGCCGATAATCTTTCGGTCGTTAGTGGCATCTATCGACCCATTGCCGTCAAGGTCTTCAATCTTTTCACAACCCACATAAGTGCCGCTCGGTATCACTCCGGAAGCTTCATCCGCGGTGCCCCACAAGCCAAGCACATTATAGTCATAAATCACATTCTGCGAATGTCCGATAAACAGACCGCTTGCCACAAGGTCATCCTCCTTGCCGTCGCCGTCGAGGTCGCCCAGAAGCTTAGTCAGCCTGTTGACATTGCGCGAGAAGTTTATGCCTACGTTCCAGCGCCAGTCTCTGTTGCGTATTATGTCGCCGTTAATAGAGATTTCAATACCTCTGTTCTGTAGATTTCCTACATTTGACAATATCCGTTCAAAGCCTGTCACTGTCGGGATGGATACATTCCACAGCATGTTTTCAGTTGTCATGCGGTAATAGTCTATACCCACATTAAGCCGATAGTTGAACATCGCCAAATCCAGGCCGTAATTCATGCCCCTTGTCGATTCCCACTTAAGATTTGACGGCATGGTTTTAAGATACTGGCCAAAAGAAGTACTGCCACCGTCGCCGAACACGTAGGTAGATGACGCCACCGTGGCCAACGAAGAATAGCGGTTTGTAAGATTACCGTTTGAGCCGTACGATACGCGCAGTTTCAGATTGTCAATCTGGTTGACTTTGAAAAATTTCTCATTTGACACCACCCATCCCACTGCACACGAGGGGAACAGGCCGTAACGGTTCTTGGCCGAGAATCCGGAGAATCCGTCGCGGCGGATGGTGGCTGTCAGCAAATATCTGTTGTCAAAATTGTAATTCAGACGCCCCATCTGATATTCATATTGTTCCTGCCATGCGTTGGATGTGATTTTCTGAATTACGGCCTGCGAAAGGCTGTTGTAGCCCAATGCGAGATCGGCAAATTGCTCACCGTTGGCTCCGGTATATTCATACTGCTGTTTACGCCATCCAAACACAGCCGTTATGTCAAAAGAATGCTTAGTCCCGATTTTACCGGAATAGTTGAATATATTATCAAAAGTATAATCGTAGGTAGAATCATTGTTTTTGTATGCATTACCCTTAAGGTTGGCTCCCCACTCGCTTGTATAGAAATACTGGTTCCACTTATAGTTGTTGCCCCAGTTCATGCGATAAGTCAGGCCTTTCAAAAATGGGAATGAAATGTCGACATAGGCAAGCGCCGACAGCATATTTTGCTTGTTCTTGTCCTTGCTGTCCACTGCCACGAGCGGATTTACCAGCGTCCCGTTGGGCTGATAGACCAGTTTGCCGTCGGCATCATATGGCGTGTTTAAAGGGCTATAAATATAAAGGTCGTGAAGCGAAGGAGATGCCCCCGAATAGTCCAGAAATGCAGCAAAGGTCTGTGTACCTATTTTCAACCAAGGAAATATCGAGCTTTCTATATTGACACGCGCGTTCTTTCTGTCAAACGAGTCGTTCAATACATAGCCCTCCTGGCCTGTCCAGCCAAGCGATATGTAGTAGCGGGTCTGCTCGGTCTGCTGGCTCACGCTAAGCTGATAGTTCATGTAGTAACTGTCCTGGGTTCCGGCATTGACCCAGTCGAAGTCTGTTCCGGCTTCATATCCCGCCACCTGCGTAGCTTCAATCTTCGACGCGATATCGAAATCCGGATTTATAGACCAGTTGCCTGCGGCATCCTGGACATAACCGCCCTGATTCCAATAGTAATCATATAGCGAACGGATCTTCTGCTCACGGTTCATCGGATGAAGTTTCTTCGTAGGCTCCTGAATGGCATACGATGCCGACAGGGTCACAATCGGCTTGCCGACCTTTCCCTTCTTTGACGTAATAAGAATCACACCGTTTGATGCCGAAGCTCCGTAAATGGCTTTAGAACTTGCATCCTTCAGAACGTCTATCGACTCTATGTCAGACGGATTTATGGAAGCCATGGTTCCATTGTAGGGTATACCGTCAAGCACTATCAGCACATTGGTATTGCCGCTTAGCGTCGAACGTCCGCGCACCTCGATATTGGCGGCGCCGCCGGCAGTGTTGACCTGTCCTATGTTTAGTCCGGCCACCGCACCCTGAAGGGCTGAAGTGATGTTGGCGTTAGGCACATTTACCATTTTATCCATCTTGACACGACTGACAGAACCGGTCACATCCGACTTTTTCTGAGTTCCGTAGCCGATAACCACCACTTCGTCGAGCTCATGAGAATCCTCTTTAAGTTGGATTTGAGCCAATGCATTTGTGTCAGAAACCGGCAACTCAACCGGAGTACAACCTATCAATGACACCACAACATTGGAACCGTAGGGTACTCCACTTATAACATAGCGACCATCAATATCAGTGCTTGTACCAATATTGGTACCCTTGACCATCACAGTGGCACCGATAGCAGGTTCTCCAGTTCCATCAAGTACGATTCCCGATATCGTAATATTGTCCAAATCTTTACCGTCAGTCAATTTGTCGGTAACCACAATCGAGCGGTCAGAGACGATGTGGTATTCCAGATTGCGTCCGCTGAATGCCTTGTCGAGCACCTCCGGAACGGAAGCATCCGTCATCTTCACTGTAACATTACTCTCTCCACGCACCACGTCGTCCTTATACGAAAAAACGTAATGCGTTTGTTTCTCAATGGTCTTAAAAAGACTTTCAAGTGTGCCGTTTTCGATATTGACAGTTATGCCTCCCGCCTGTCGCGCATTTAACGCGAGGCAAGGCATTAAGCATAGCATTAATATCAGAGACAGCCGATTACTAAATTTGCTAAACATGTTTATAAGGTTGATTAATAAATGATGTTTATTACGTAATCGAACGGCATAGGCCATTGTCCCGGAAAATTTTTATGTTTTATAACATATTTCAATTTTTGTCAACATCTCAATGCCGACAGAAATTTTTTAGGGAACGATATACCAGATTACCCTGCGTTAGTTCTCAATTAATATAGAAGGTTATTTAACATTTTTCAAATGCTGCCATTATTCAAGATGGTGGCATTTGTCATTTGATAAGGTTAGCTAATATCCCTATATTTATAAAGATAAACCTTATAGAATTGAATGATTGAAAATGTAGATTATGAATATGTGGAATTGCCCAGTAAAGGAGAATGTTATCCACATAAAAAAGGAAGGATTGCTGTTGCATATATGAAAGCCATCGATGAAAATATACTGGCATTCCCTGGATATATAAGAACACATACTGTTTGTGATGAGCTTTTAAGACACAAGATTATTGATAATGACATCAATCCTGACAACTTATGTATAGGGGATAGGAACGCAGTATTGGTTTGGTTAAGACGTACTGGATATGGTGATATAGTCATAAGCCATAACGATGGGAACAAAGTGGACCTATCAGAATTAAAGTTTAAGGAATTTACTTTAAAAGGAGATGAAAATGGTTATTTCAACTATTTATTGGGTAATGGAGATGTGATTAAATACCGTCTTCTTACACATGATGATGAACAAAGCATTATTAATGCTATAAACGATTATTTAGGCAAAGACGATGATGAATCGTTTAAGAGGCTATGTGATTTAGTCCTTTTAAAGAGCACAGTATCGGTAAATGGTAACAATTCGGAATCATATTGTAATGAATATCTGAATAGGCTTAGTGAGGATGAATGGTTTGGATATTTAAGGTCTATCACAGCAAATACACCTGATTATGATTTCAGCAACGTAGTTTTAACAATTGATGATTCTTTGTTCAATGATATAGAATAAGCTTAATACGTAGGATAAGATATGTCAATAATTAACTATATAGAAAGTGGACTTAATGCTTTTGACAACAAGAAAAACAAAATGGATAAAGCTAAATCAAAGTTTAGCAGAGATATCGGTGTGTCGGAAGATATGGCAGACAAGGCAGAGGAATTGATAGACACATTTGATGATATGGACAAGGCTTATGAAGAGCATAAAAGTATAGTTGAAGATTGTGACAAACAGATTCAGAAACTTTCCAATTCAATAAGTCTGCTTCAGACCAATTTAGGCAAGGCTACTACACAACAAGGTAGAAATAAAATTCAAGATGAAATAGATAAGAAACAACGTCAGATAGCAGACCAACAGTCTAGGAGAGATGTTAATGCAAAGAAGAGGGACGAGGCTGAATCTAAAAGAGACAAAGCTGACAGAAGTTTCCTTAGAAGATTCGGTCGAAATATAGGCAAGAAAGATGTCAAGGCTCTCGGTAATAAGATGCAGGCAATGAATGCTATTTCAAAAGGTGGTAAGTTTGGCAATTTGGCAAAAGGGTTAGGAGGCTTAAAAGGCGGACCGTGGATGATGGCAGTTGAAGGTCTGGTAAAAGCAATTGAGTTTGGTATAGGTAAAGCTACTGAATACACTAAACTAAATGCAGAGAATATGATAAAGTATCTTAATACTACAACTCAAGTTACTTTAAACCAATTAAAAGCTAATGTTGCTTCTTGGCAAGATTCTTTGTCTGGTTCATATACTGCACAAGATTTAGCAATTCAAAGTCAGCAAGCGATGTTGGAATCTCAAAATACGATGACACTTGCAAACAAGAAGCTTGCAAATACTTGGACAAACTGGATACCTATTTGGGGAGAGATGAACAAGTATGAAGAGACCGTTATGGAAATGGAGCAAAAACTCGCTGAGACAAGACTTGCAAATGCCATCAAAGTTATTCAGCAAGTCAATGAATTTACTAAATTAACTGATGATTATTTACGCAAACAAGATAATGCAGTGCATCAATACCAGGCAAAGAACGGACTGACTACTTCTCAGACAAATATTTTTGAAAAAAGGATGTTGACGCAGGCTGAAACTTTTTCAAAATATAATAAGACAATCGAAGATGCTTTAAAGATTCAAAACACATATACGGAACAAAGTGGCAGGAATGTTAATTTCAGTGATACAGATTATGAAAAATCTATGGCAGTGGGTCGATTGGTTGGGGATGATAATTTTGCACAGTTTTCAGCAAGTATGAATGTATTTAATCAGTCAGTTTCTTCATCTGCTGATATAATGTATGACATGTACAATTATGCCAACAAAATGGGGTTGTCTCAGCAAAAACTCACCAAAAACGTTATGAACAATCTTAAACTTGCAAACAAGTACGATTTCAAAGGTGGTACCAAGGGTTTTATCGAAATGGCTAAATGGGCAGAAAACGTGCGTTTTAATTTAGGTTCGCTTGGAGGTATGCTTGAAAAGGTGCAAGGCGGTGGTTTGGAAGGGAGCATTACGACTGCCGCCAAATTACAGGTTTTAGGTGGAAATTTTGCAATGGGGGCAGACCCATTGGCAATGGATTATGAAGGTAATGCAGATCCAGCATCATTTGCCAAACGAATTAAAAGTATGTTTGGAGGTCTTGGTTCTCTTGATAGAGATTCAGGAGAAACGACATTTAATTATGTTGAAAACCGATTGATACGTAATGCTGCCGAGGCATTAGGAATGTCAACTGAAGATGCTAAAGATTTAATACGTGAAGATAATAAGAAACAGGTTGTGAGAAGGCAAGTATCAAATGGTAACCTGACAAAAGACCAGATAGATGCAGTTGCAAACAAGGCACAACGTGATTCAGAAACAGGTGAATGGGTGGTAAATATGCTTGGTGGAGGAACAAAGGCAGTAAATGCATTAACTCCTGATGATTTGAAGGATATTGTTTCGGATAATCAAGATGAAGCTATGGAACAATATGCACAAAGTACATTGTCTTCTGTTGAGAAAATTGAAAGTGCAACAAAGTTTGTTGCAGCATTTCTTGGTGGAGAAACTTATTTAAACTTCATTAAATCTGCTGAAAAAAGCGCTGAGAATATGAAATCTGCTTATCTGGAAAATGCGGATAGTGTTGCAAATGCTATTGCAGCAAATAGAGAAGAAGCATTAAAGACACAATTAGAGTCTTATTCTGCATTGGGGTCAATTAATACACAGCTTAATGATGCATATAAAGAAGTTCATACTCAAAAAGAAACCATATTGAAGATACAAAAATTATTAGATGAACGATTTGGTAAAATTATTGAGGCAAAAGAAAAGACAGCGAATAAAAATAAAGAATTAAATCTAGTTTATAATGACGCAATTAATTCCAATGGAAGTTATAGTAAAGGACAAGACCTGCAATCAGCCAGAAGAGAATACTGGTATGCAAAAGGTGCTGAAGAACTGGAAGCTGGCAATTGGTTGAGTGGAGGTTGGAATTATTTCTCAGGATTTTCAGAAGAAACTTTAGGACGTTTATTTCAAGGAATGTTTAATACTTTTAATAGTGTATATGATGGTACTATATCTGCTAATGGTACTCCTATGGCTATTGCTGCATCTTCCGTTACACCAATTCATGATGGTAATGTAAAGTTTGCTAAAACTGACCCAAAAGACTCTGCCATATTTGCTAAAACTGGAGGACCTTTTGATAAGTTGTTTAATGGCATTTTCAATAAAATAAGTGAAGTATATTCCATAGTAAACAGCAATATTGACAACTCAGGAAATTCAAAAATATTTAATCATATTAAAACTGTTGAAAATAGTAGTATAATGCCAAAGGCAATGAAATATGAATTTCCAGAAGAGGCCAATAGGACAGTTTACGAGAAAGGTATAGGTCAATCTGTTTCACATAAACAAGATGGTAATATAGGTAGAACTCCTATTGATATAAATATTCATGGAGACATAAATCTAAAAAGTGATGGACAAACATTTAACATATCACAATTGATTGAAACAGACCCATTATTTATAAGAAAAGTAACAGAGCTAATTCTTGCACAGATTGATAGTAGTGTAAATGGAGGGAAGAGACGGATGTGGCTTAACAGACCGTTTATCAAATATTAAAACTGACTATTTATATTACAGATTTTATTTGTATCTTTGCATTGTCTTTAGGTCATTGACCTGATGGCAGACATATTTTGGAAGCGTTTTGCTTCATTCCGCTTGATGAATCTGGACAATTCACCACTGAGTAAGGAATGACAGGAAGATGCTCCCTCTTGGTTGATACACATGTATTTTTACATATATAATCGCCAAGAGTGTGAGCTTACAAATTGTTATCTTTTACTCATGGCAGTCCAGAGCCAATCAAGCAGATGACAGTAAAGTTGGCTCACACTTTCTTTATATGCCTTTTCGAGTTAGTATATCTATGTTTGAAGAGTCAACAGACATAACAAATCCAATAAATATGGATAACGATTTAGGCTTTGACCACTCCGATGATTTCGAAGAGCTGTTTCGGCACTTCAAACACTGGGAGGTAGATTCCGAAGGCAACATTCAATATCTGGGTTATACCAAAACTCGGATAAGTAAAGATGAACTTACAGTAGGTAATCTGCTAACACACTTTCTTGCAAAAGTATTAGAAGAAGGTGCTCCACAAGAATTCTATTTTGCATTCCTTCAAGCATTGCAGAATGCAGGATATACACGTATGGAGATTGACCTTACTGATATTCATAAAAGTATTAAAGCCTGGAAATAAACTCATATGTATTCAGATGCACCTCCACACGCAACAGGTGGTAATAGTGGAATGATTATGTTAATAATCATCGGATTAATCATTCTATGGATAGTCTTAAAAAAGATGGGAATAGCAACTGTGCTTTATACTCTATCAAGAAAGTACAGCGGTGTATCAAGTCCTTTGACAACCTATTTTCTTGGTAAGATTGTCAAGAAAATGATTAAAGAACAAGGTTATAAAGTTTCTAAAATTGATATTGTACATCAATTTGGAAACTGTTACCAAGGTCTTGGAGTAATTGACCAGGAGAAAGTAATGTTATCTATCACTGCCGATAAATACGGCAATGTCGCTTTCGAGTCTTAAATTCTGCTCTCTTTAACAAAGTTAAGCATCAGTAGTATTGCAACTATTGATGCTTTTTTATTACTTTGCAAATAAAAAACTTATGAGAAAATACAAATTTGAATTAGGAGCAACCTATAAGATTATTCTTGCGGATCAATCCGAAAGACTGTTTGTTTTTGAGGGTGGAAGTATAGCAAGTGTTAAATTTCTGGATGATAATACCAAATGTCCAATAGAAAACTTACCTCCACATATTGATATAGTATTAGTTAGTAAGAATTGAACAATATTTTACTGGATTCAATTTTACGAAATTATCTTCAATCTCATATCCATCAAATACAATTATTGCATTTGTATTTGGTTTGTATGAGATTATTTCTATTGTGTTAGTATCTTCTAGTAATTTTACATTTAATGTATTGTCAAATTGGAATGTGATAGGATCATAGTAAGATTTATTTTCATAAATATCTTTTGTAAATATTATCTTAGATAATAGTACTATATCACATATTTCATTAGCTATTTTAACTTTCATACGAATTATATAATTTAGATTATTTATTAATAATATACCTCTCCGAAGTATTTTTCTCAAGCAGTTAAGCCACATTTATCACATCATCATATCTTACAATGCCGATTGATTTTAGGAACATCTTCTTAAATCTGTCAGATTCATCTTGTTTACAGGTATTATATCTGAATACAGCTTCATCAACGTATCTTTGGAGATACTTGGCTGAGACAAAGTGATAGATGCCGAAGATTGAACGTTTCAGCTGTGACCAGAAGCCTTCAATGGTATTCGTGTGTGAATCACCATCCACAAACTGTTTTGCTCCATGATTGACAACAGAATGTGTATATTCCGATTCCACAAGTGTATTGTAGCCGATATACTCATCAGTGAATATACGTGAGCCAGCCTTTACAAACTGGTTGATTATACCACATAATGTCTTGCCCTGTACATTGGAGGTCTTCTTTGCTACAATCTTACCCTCACGTTGTGCCATGCCGAATACGGGAGTCTTGGTTTTCAAAGAACGACCCTGTGTGCCTTCCGTCTTCTTGGAGGCATGTTTGTATTTCTCCTGGCCTCCGATATAGGCTTCATCACATTCCACGTTGTCAGCAAGTTCAACGTCATTTCCCTGACCGAAAAGTGTACGTACCTTGTGTAAGATATACCATGCCGTTTTCTGAGTGACGGAAAGGTCTCTTGCAAGCTGATGGCTCGAAATGCCCTTCTTATGAGAAGAGATAAGGTACATTGCCATGAACCACTTGACCAGTGAAATCTTGGTGTTCTCAAATATAGTACCAACTAAGACCGAAAAGTTCTTGAGGCAGTTGGGGCAACGGAAATTGCCGTCCGCACGTCTGTAACAGTGGTGCTGACCGCAATAAGGGCAGATATAATCACCGTCAGACCAACGCTGACCTACAAGAAAATCCTTACACGTCTTATTATCCTTGAAATAAGATACCAGTGAGATAAGACTGTCGAACTTTTCTAAACCTATGTAATTTGTTGCCATATATCTGTCCATTTTTAACTATGAGACAAATATACTAGAAACATCTGTAGATCAGGAATTATCTATCATTCTTTAGATCTTTCTAGCTTTAGATATCATCCAAAACTTGAAAATCTCACTATTCATTGGTAAATTAAAAGCAGGGTAATCTAGTATATCATTCCCATTTTTTATATTACTTTGTACTGTTTTTTGCAATCGGCCAATTGAACGAAGACAACGAAATATTTGAAAAGACACTTATCGAATCGATTAAAGGCGGTTCCGTGCGTGCATTTAACATCATCTACGAGTTATATGCCCGCAAGCTTTTGAATTATATTAATGTGGCTACGCCCACTCCGGAAGATGCCGAAGAAATAGTCCAGGACATATTCGTCAGTCTATGGAACCAACGCGACAGCATCGACTCGGACAAAGGCCTGTCCACCCTGCTCTTCTCAATGGCATACCGCAGACGCATTGATGCTTTTAGGAAATCTGTCAAAGCTCCTATATATGAGGATTATCTGGAATACCAGAACCAGCTTGCCGCAGACGATACAAACATAACCAATTATCAAGAATTCCTAAGCGACTTCAAACGGGCACTGAACAGAATTCCTTCCAAACAACGACAAATGATAGTGTTGTCGCGCATAAAGGGTCTGTCAAATCAAGAAATCGCCGACAGGACTAACATTTCCGAGAAAACGGTAAGAAACGGTCTGTCAACAGGACTTAAACTGTTAAAGGACGAGCTTTCAGCTATAATCGGAAGAAAAATTTAAAAGATGCATCTTATGGACGAAAGATTCAACAAATTTAAAAACCATTCGCTGGACGAGCAGGAGCTTGAGCGTTTCAGAGCCGACATCGACTCAATGACCGACGAGCAGATTGACGAGTATCTTAACGGTATGCCGGCCGAAGATGCATTTGACCGTGAAGCGATAGACAATCTGCATGACCGCATCTCTAAAGAAATCGGCGCGGACAATCGCCATATCCGCATTTATAAGATTGTATCTATTGCGGCAGGAATATTGTTGCCGCTGTTAATCGTTTCAGGCATTTACCTTTATCAGAAGTCATCGACCTTTGACAAATACCGCGACCTGCTGTCACGCGAAATAACCACCTCGACCGGATCCGGAGAAAAAGCAGTGACAACCCTACCCGACGGATCGACCGTGGAGCTTGGCCCGGATTCAAGACTGCACTACACCCTGGAGACGTTCAACGACGAACGCCGCAATGTCACATGGGACGGCGAGGGACACTTCAGCATCGCCAAAATCAAAAGCGCTCCCTTCACGGTGGCATCCGACAACTTCAGCATCGAAGTCCTCGGCACTGAATTCGATGTACTGACCAGGCAGTATTCCGACATCGCGGAGATAAGCCTTCTGACCGGCTCCATCAAGCTTATCGCTTCAGCATCGCCGGCAGACAACGTGATCATGAAACCCGGGGAAACGGCCATCGTAAACAAGCGGTCGGGAGTCATCGAAGTGCTGACCGCCGACTCCGACTATCGTCCGTCAGTGGGCAAGATGATGATGAGCTTTACGTCCAAGACATTGTCGGAAGTGATGGAATGCATGAAGCTATATTACGGCCGGTCATTTGTGATAGAATCCGACACTCTGGCAAGCAACAAATTCACCGGAGCATTGCCGACAGACGACCTCCACGACGCACTGAAGATTCTTGAAAAATCATTCCACATGAAGTCCGACATCCGCCCCGACAGCATAATCCTGTCACAGAACTAATCGGCCGTTTCAAGAATCAACTTACAACGATTGTTTAGCCGAAAGCGTTTATATATCAAAAATAATCGCTAAATTTGCGCATATGAAATTGATTGAATTGAATCTGCAACGCATCTTTGACTTATGCCGAAAGCATAGGGTTAAGACACTTTCGGTCTTTGGTTCTATACTGACAGATAGATTCAACGACCAAAGCGATGTGGATCTGCTCGTCAATTTTGACACTACCGATCATGAAAAATGGGACTACGTTGCAAACTACTTTGATTTTCGTGACGCATTAGAGAATCTTTTCGGAAGGAAAGTCGATTTAGTAGTGGAGAAAGGTCTGAAAAACAAATACTTCATTCAGAACGTGAATCGTACAAAACAATTGATTTATGGCTGATGAATATATTTTAAAACATCTCCAAGACGTATTGGATGCCATAAATGAATTGGAAGGATTTTTTGCCGACTTTCCCAAACGGTTTGATATGTTTGAAAAAGATGGGCTAAGAATTTGTGCCGTTGAACGCAAGACTGAGATAATGGGAGAAGCGATTAACCGCATACGTAAAAAAGACCCGACATTCAATATACCTAACGCCAAGGAGATTATCAATACACGCAACCGAATCATACACGGATATGACAGCGTGGAAACTGAATTTTTGTGGGGATTGGTTTTAAGGCATATTCCGGAACTTAAAAAAGACATTGAACGAATCATTACCGAATACGAAGGACGTTACAATAGTAAAACCGACACGGATTAAGATTGTCTGAAGTATGTCAAATAAAGCTTACATTGTTTAGCCGTAGAGCTAGGATACATAAACAGGTAATCCCCTTAAGAGCGGCATCGCTCTTAAGGGGATTACTATCTAATCAATTATCAGTAATTTAGTCGCTGAGGTCGACTGCGTAGTAGACTTTGCGTCCGGTCGGATATATACCGGTGATGAACATCACCTTGTCGGCGTCCGAACCCTTCATGATGGCGTCATAAATCTTTTCTACATCGTCCTGCGAACGCACGCGTGCGTTATTGATGTCGAGAATGATGAAGCCGTCCTTGATGCCTGCATCCCTGAACTTACCGTCCTTAAGACCGGTCACCTGAATGCCGCCGGATATGCGGTATTCGCGCAGCTGTTCGTCGGAAAGCTTCTTGAACGCGCATCCAAGCGAAGTGAAGTCATTGGCCTTGGTCACCTTAGTGTCGCCCTGGTTGTTGCGCAGAGTGAGCGAAGTCGACTTAATCTTGTTGTCGCGCACAAACTTTACAGTAATCTTGTCGCCGGGACGATACTTGCTGATTTCGCCCTGAAGCTGCGCGGCGCTGTGGGTGGGAGCGTCGTTGATGGCGATTATGACGTCGCCCACCTCGATACCGCCTTCCATGGCGGCTCCGCGGTCTACAACATCGCCGACAAGTATACCGTCATTTACGGCGGTTATGCCCTTTTCCTTGGCCAGCTGCGGTGTGAGCTCGCTGAAGGCCACGCCGAGGATGGCACGCTGCACGGTGCCGTACTGCTTGATGTCGGTGACCACTTTAGTCACAATCGAGGTCGGTACGGCAAACGAATAGCCCACATAGTTGCCGGTCTCGGAATAGATGGCGGTGTTGATTCCGACGAGTTCGCCGTTGATGTTGACCAACGCTCCTCCGGAGTTGCCGGGATTGACGGCGGCATCGGTCTGTATGTAGCTCTCAATGCCCATCGAACGTCCCTGGGCGGCGGAACCCACGCTGCGGGCCTTGGCGCTGACGATACCGGTGGTCACGGTCGAGGTAAATCCAAACGGATTGCCCACGGCAAGCACCCATTCGCCCACACGGAGCGCGTCGCTGTCGCCGATAGGAATCACCGGAAGGTTCTCGGCCTCTATCTTAAGAAGAGCCACGTCGGTCATGGGGTCCGTGCCGATGACCTTGGCATTGAATATGCGGTTGTCGTTGAGAGTCACCTCCAGACGCTCGGCACCGTCAATCACATGGTTGTTGGTGACGATATATCCGTCCTGGCTGATGATTACTCCCGAGCCCAGTCCCGACTGCTGCTCATTCTTACCGCCGTCGTCCTGACGGGGCGACTGCTGGCGCGGGCTTCCGCCGAACGGAGAGCCGAAGAAGAACTCAAACGGGTCCATATAACCGCCTCCACGGTTGCCGCCGTTGCGGTATCCGCGCGACGTAACGTAGCTCTTTATGCTGACAACACCGTTGATGGTGCTTTCGGCCGCATGTGTGAAATCGGTGGGCGGAGTCACCGAATTGGCTACCGTGTAAAGCGCACCTTTAGAAGAAGGCTGGTGCGACACAACCTCAACATAAGGTTCCGGCTCGTATCCCTTGTCGGTCAAAGCGTTCAATCCTACTACCGTAACGGCAGAACTGGCTATAGCCACTCCGCAGGTCAATAATGCAATTTTGCTGTATAAATTCATATTGTATGAAGATTGGTTGTTAAATTTCAAATTTCAGACTGTTAAATTTTAACTATTAACTATGACGCAAAAGTAATGCAATAATTTAATTCGGAAATCTTAAAAAATCTATACTTAAATGATTTTAATAGTAGGCCCGCCATATTTAAGTGAATTTGACATTAAAAATGTAAAAATGGGTATAAATACCGGAATCGGGGTATTTTACGGTCACTTTTTATGCCTAAATTTGCATGCTGACTCATAGCATCCGTCTGTCAGCATGACATAATGACATATCGGACAAACTCACATCAGAATATAGCAATCAAATGGTAAAACAAATGTTATCAGCAGCAATAATTGCCACATCTGCAATCTGCGCAAACGGGCAGTCGACCGTCTACATGACCCGCGACATAACTCCAGAAGCCCTCGTCAAGATATACCAGGCCGTAGGCCGCAATGCCGAAGGAAACGTGGCCGTGAAAATAAGCACGGGTGAAGCCGGCGGACACAATTATCTGAAACCGGAACTTATCAAAGACCTCGTGAAAAAAGTCGACGGAACCATCGTGGAGTGCAACACCGCCTACGCGGGCCGACGCAACACCACCGAGGAACACCTAAAAGTGGTGCATGAGCACGGATTCGACCGGATAGCCAAGGTAGACATCATGGACGCCGAAGGCGACATAAAGCTCCCGGTACGTGACTCGACCCATATCAAGTACAACCTTGTCGGCTCACACCTGACCGACTATGACTTCCTCATCAACCTGGCACACTTCAAAGGCCATGCAATGGCCGGAATGGGCGGTGTGCTTAAAAACCAGTCAATAGGCGTAGCATCGTCGGCAGGCAAAGCCTACATACACAGCGCAGGCGTGACAGCCGATGTCGATGAAGCATGGAGCCATATCGACAATCAGGACGGATTTCTGGAGTCAATGGCATCGGCCGCACAGAGCGTGGCCGACCACTTCGGCGACAAAATTCTATATATCAATGTAATGAACAATCTGTCAGTGGACTGCGACTGCGATTCACACCCCGCCGACCCCGAAATGAAGGACATAGGCATACTCGCATCCACCGACCCCGTAGCATTGGACCAGGCATGCCTTGAGCTGGTCTACAGCGTACATCCTACACACGGCAACGACAACCGCCCGCTTATCGAACGAATCGAAAGCCGCCACGGCAACCACACCATCGACCATGCCGAAAAGATAGGATTGGGTTCAAAGAAATACACTCTCAAGTCAATCGACTGACCTATAACCTAAAACAACAGAAGCCCGGGACTGCGGCCGCAGTTCCGGGCTTTATCTTTATACAATACCTCAACGACGTACTATGCCAGCGACGCTATCACACTCTTTATGTCCTGAGCGAGACGGTCGGCCTCGTCCATTGTCGAAGCTTCGGAATATATTCGGATAATCGGCTCGGTGTTGGACTTGCGCAGATGTACCCACGAATCGGCGAAATCAATCTTCACACCGTCGATGTCGGTGATGGTCTCCGACGAATATTTTTTCTTAATCGCTTCCAGAATGGCATCAACGTCGATGTCGGGAGTAAGCTCTATCTTATTCTTGGCTATGGCGTAGGCGGGATAGGTCTTCTTCAGCTCGCTGACTTTCTTTCCGCTCTTGGCAAGCAAAGTAAGGAAGAGAGCCACGCCGACGAGAGCATCACGTCCGTAATGAAGCTCGGGATAAATGACTCCGCCGTTGCCCTCACCGCCTATGACGGCTCCGGTCTCCTTCATCTTCGTCACCACATTGACCTCGCCCACCGCGGCGGCCGAGTAGGAGCATCCGTGAGATGCGGTCACGTCGCGAAGCGCACGCGATGAACTGAGATTGGACACGGTCGAACCGGGAGTGTGCTGAAGCACGTAGTCGGCAACAGCGACAAGCGTGTATTCCTCAACAAACATCTCGCCGTTTTCCATAACGATGGCCAGACGGTCGACGTCGGGGTCCACGACAAAGCCGACATCAGCCTTGCCGTCGCGCATCAGATCAGATATCTGCGTCAGGTTTTCAGGAATCGGTTCCGGAGTATGGGCAAACTTACCTGTAGCCTCGCAATTAAGCTCTATCACATTCTTGACGCCAAGAGCACGAAGCAACTGCGGAATTACTACACCGCCAACAGAGTTGACGGCATCTACAGCCACGGTGAAATCAGCCTTGCGGATAGCCTCTACATCGACGAGCTTCAGACCAAGCACGGCATCGATGTGCTTGGCGCCGTAAGTGTCGTTGGTGAAAACATGTCCGAGCGAATCTACATCGGCAAACGTATAATCGTCAGCGGCGGCTATGCGAAGGACCTCCTTGCCCTGCGCGTCATTCAGAAACTCGCCGTCTTCGTTGAGCAACTTCAAGGCATTCCACTGCTTGGGGTTGTGTGACGCAGTGATGATGATACCGCCGCAAGCCTTTTCCATGGTCACGGCAATCTCGGTGGTCGGAGTCGTAGCCAATCCGATATTGACCACATCAAAACCCATTCCGGATAGAGTGCCGGCCACAAGATCAAACACCATCGAACCCGACAGACGGGCATCGCGTCCAACGACTATGGTTTTGGAGGTGCGGGTAGTGTTTTCGCCGATAAAACGAGCGTATGCGGCAGTGAATTTAACCACGTCAAGCGGACTCAACCCCTCTCCGGGGGCACCGCCTATAGTGCCGCGTATTCCTGAAATAGACTTAATTAGAGACATTTCGGTGTATTGTATGATTATTAATCTTAAATATTACTCTTATAGTAGCGCACATTGTAAAGGAACGGAATCACATTGGCTATCTCATCCGTGCGGCTGTTTGCCGAGCGGACAACGATGTTGACCTCGCATCCGTAGCCGAGGAATGCCAGCGGCACCTGAATGCACTCGCCCCACTGGTAAGACGAGCTTGACGAGAAATTCTGGTAACGGAACTGTTCGGTATAAGTCACGTCTTCGGCATTGCCCTCTCCGCCGGGGAATCCGGGCACATCCTCGTCGCCGTATTTTTCCATATCGTAAGCCTCCAGATTGTAGCGTGTGAAGCGCACATAAACGAGGTCATTATACTTGGCCTTCTTGTCCTTGTCGCCGGCATTCAACACCTGCATATAGACATTGCCGTCTTCGTCGAGACGATAGTAAGGAGCATCGGGTCCGACTTCAAACACACTGTCTTCAGGCACGGCACCTACAACCCTCTGGTCGGCAAGAAACGCGTTGATATACTTTGTCTCGTCAGCCAGGCGCTCGGCATAACTCTTAGTGTCGTTGCATCCGGTCATGGCCCATCCGGCGGCCGCGATTACAAACAGGGCGACTATGTTTCTTAAACTTTTCATCTTCTATTACTATCAGTTTTATTTTAATGCTTTTCTTTTAAATATTTCTTGATTGCAGGGAATGTCGAGCGGAACTTTTCCAGAGCGGCGTCGAGATCCGGGGGCAACTCACCTCCCGCGGCGTTTATGTGACCGCCTCCATTATAGAAATCCTGACAGATCAGATCCGCCCTGAAATTACCGACACTCCGAGTCGACACCTTTATCTGATTGGAATCCTCACGCAGATATACGGAATAAACCATGTTCTCTATGCCCAAAGGAACATTTACCAGACCCTCGTCGTCGCCGGGATGGTAATCAAACCGTTTTAGGTCATCGCGGCGAAGCACGATAAGTGCAGTCTGAAGTTCCGGGAATATCTCCATCTTTTCGGCAATGGCATAGGAATGGAGTTTAAGCACGTCGGAAGTCTTCGTGTTCATGACCTTCTTGTATATTTCGTCCTTGTTCACGCCCTTATGCAGGAGTTCGGATATTATCAGATATAAATCAGGGTCATTTGAATTATAGGTAAAATTCCCGGTGTCGGTCATCATGCCGGTATAGATGCACGTGGCGGCCTTGCGGTCGATGCGGTCGAACAACTCCAACCGGCACAACAGCCTGAACACAAGCACCGATGTCGAAGACTGCGCCGGATGGGATATAATCACATCGGCAAAGGGTTCTGGCCCTTCATGATGATCGACCATAATCTTCGGACATGAGGCCGCCGCGAGTTCATCGCGCATGCGGTCCACACGGTAAAGTGCATTGAAGTCCAGACAGAATATCAAATCCGCATCGGCCATTAGCTGATGGGCAAATTCGGGATATTGCGTATAAGGCACTACATCCTTTATTCCCGGCAGGCACCTCAGACTACGCGGCGGACGGTCGGGAGTCACCACTTTTGCCTCTTTCCCGATATTGGAGAGGGTGTGGGCAAGACCCAGCGAAGAGCCTATGGCATCCCCGTCGGGCGACTTATGGCACGTTATGACGATGCGCTCGCTTTCTTCAAGCAGCTTGCGCACCTGCCTTATATTTGATTCAGAAATTATCTGCTTTAGCATTAATCGCTTTTATAAAATTTAATATGAGGTGCAAATATACGGATTTTAAGCGAAAGTCTCGGTCTTTTTCGTCCCAATTTCGGTCGGCCTTCCGACCGACAGGCCCTCAACACGCACTACGGCAGGCATTTTAACAATAATTGGGACAATCACACAACGGCAGAAGAGTACATACGGACACAAAACCTCCAAATTATTATATTTATTATTGTATCATGAGTTGATATATTGATATTTTTTTACGAAATTTGCACTCTGAAATTACTACAATCAAATATTAAACCATAATTACTACAAGATGAAGAAGAGTGCACTTCAGAAAGCCCGCGCGACTTACCAGCCCAAATTGCCCATCGTGCTGACCGGCGCTGTAAAAGCCGTCGAGGGAAAAGCTACTCAGTCTGTTGCCGACCAAGAGGAAATCAAAGCGTTGTTTCCCAACACTTACGGCCTGCCTGAAATCCAGTTTGAAAAGGACAACAATCCCGGCAAGGGATCGCCCATCAACGTTGGTGTAATCCTGTCAGGCGGACAAGCACCCGGCGGACATAACGTAATCAGCGGCCTGTTTGACGGAATCAAGAAAATTCACCGCGACAGCCGTCTGTTCGGCTTCCTTATGGGACCCGGCGGATTTGTTGACCATCAGTACAAAGAACTTACTTCTGACATTATCGACGAATACCGCAACACAGGCGGTTTCGACATCATCGGCTCCGGTCGTACCAAGCTTGAGACCCAGGCTCAATTCGACAAGGGTCTTGAAATCCTCAAGGAACTCAACATCAAGGCTCTCGTCATCATCGGAGGCGACGACTCCAACACCAATGCGGCCATTCTCGCCGAATACTACAAGTCAATCAATGCAGGAGTTCAGGTAATCGGCTGCCCCAAGACAATCGACGGCGACCTCAAGAACGAAGTTATCGAGACTTCTTTCGGATTTGACACCGCAACCAAGGTCTACAGCGAAGTCATCGGCAACATCCAGCGCGACTGCAACTCTTCAAAGAAATATTGGCACTTCATCAAACTCATGGGTCGTTCGGCAAGCCACATCGCCCTCGAATGCGCCCTTCAGTGCCAGCCCAATGTCTGCATAATCTCAGAGGAAGTTGAAGCCAAAAAGCAGACCCTCAACGACATAGTAAACTACATAGCCGACATCGTGGCCGCACGTGCCGCCAAGGGCATGAACTTCGGTTCAGTACTCATCCCCGAAGGACTTATCGAGTTTATCCCTGCAATGAAGGCCCTCATCGCCGAGCTCAATGACCTTATGGCTCAGAACGCCGAGGAATTTGCATCTGTAGACAAGGCCAACCAAATCAGCTGGATTGTAGACAGACTCAGCGCAGAGAACTCTGCCATCTTCGCAAGCCTTCCCGAAGGTGTAGCCCACCAGCTTTGCCTCGACCGCGACCCGCACGGCAACGTCCAGGTTTCGCTCATCGAGACTGAAAAGCTTCTCGGCCACATGGTTGCCCGTCGTCTTGACCAGCTCAAGTCAGAAGGCCGCTACGTAGGCAAATTCGCCAGCATGTTCCACTTCTTCGGTTACGAAGGACGTTGCGCCGACCCGTCAAACTTCGATGCAGACTACTGCTACGCCCTCGGATTCAACGCAGCATGCCTTATCCGCTCAGGAGTTACAGGCTACATGTCAAGCGTGCGCGGACTCACCAAGCCCTCAGTACAATGGATCAGCGGCGGTATACCTATCACAATGATGATGAACATGGAACGCCGCCACGGCATGATGAAGCCCGTAATACAAAAGGCCCTCGTAACTCTCGACGGCGCACCTTTCCAGAAGTTCGCCGCCATGCGCGACAGCTGGGCTCTCAACACTTCGTTCATCTATCCCGGTCCTATCCAGTACTTCGGCCCGGCAGAAGTGTGCGACCAGCCTTCACTCACTCTCCAGTACGAGTATCAGAAGCATCACTCTTAATTGACTGTTTCCTACGCCCGACGCATAAAGCAGACGGCCGATGAAATATAACGAAATCCCGAATCACAGCTTGCAGGGACCGCCTCGGGGAGCAATATCGCTCAATGGCGGTCCCTTTTTATTTCAAATCATTTCAAATACTCTATCTAACACATAATTATATATGCCCACTTATTTGTTTCAACGTAAATAAATCACTAATTTTGCAGGCATTAACTTCGGGGTTCTTATACGACGCCCTATATTTTACGCATATAAAATCATAACCTCAAACGACAACGTAATGAAAATTAAGGTTTTAGCACTTGCCATTACCATGGCGTTATCATCTGTATCAGCATACGCCATGACGGATGACCAAGTGTTAGAGTACGTAAAGCAACAGACTGCCGCAGGAAAATCGCACCGCCAGATAGGCAACGAGCTAATAGCCAAAGGTGTGACCCCCGCGCAAGTAGAGCGCCTGAAGGCCAGATTTGAAGAGACTCAAGGCAGTGACGCCAATGTTGCGGACAAAACGGTCGAACAAAACAATGCCGACAGAAAGCGTGATGCATCGACAGAAATATCCGCCGCTGAACTGACCGATGTAAAACGCGAAGTAGACAAGGGCAACAACGACCACGTATCTGCAAGACAGATTTACGGACATTCAGTATTCACAAACCCTCAACTGACATTTGAGCCCAACGAAAACCTTGCCACGCCGCAGAATTACCGTCTCGGCCCAGGCGATGAAGTGGTCATTGACATCTGGGGAGCCAACGAGGACCACCTGCGCCAGACCATTTCTCCGGAAGGACGTATAATGATTTCACAAATCGGCCCGATTTATCTCAATGGCATGACCATTGCAGAGGCCAACAAACATATCCGCGACGCTTTCGCAAGCAAATACTCCGGAATCGGAGGCGAAGACCCCGACTCCGACATCAACGTCACTCTCGGCCAGGTACGCACAATCCAGATAAACATCATGGGCGAAGTTGCAGTGCCCGGAACTTACCGGCTTTCGCCGTTTTCGACCGTGTTCCATGCGCTTTACAAGGCCAACGGCATAAGCGACCTCGGCACAATGCGCGACATCCAGCTCGTCCGCAACAACAAAATCGAGAAACATATCGACATCTACGATTATCTGTTTGAAGGAAAGCAGGACGGCAACATCCGCCTCCAGGAAGGCGACGTAATCATCGTGCCCCCATACAGCAGCCTTGTCAGCATCGACGGCAATGTAAAACGCCCGATGTACTACGAAATGGCTCCGGATGAAACGATTACCGACCTGATTCATTATGCCGGAGGTTTTACCGGCGACGCATATACCGAGCAGATACGCCTTGCCCGCCAGACAGGACGAGAGAATGAATTGTTCAACATCGCCAATGCCGACTTTGATTCTTACCGTCTCGCCAACGGTGACATTATCAGTGTCGGAACGATACTCGACCGCTATGCCAACCGCGTAGAGTTAAAAGGATCAGTCTTCCGTCCGGGCATGTATGCATTGTCAAGCGACCTGAATACCGTAAAAGATCTCGTCAATGCGGCCGAAGGACTTATGGAAGACGCTTATACCACACGTGTCATTCTCTACCGCGAGGGTCCGAATCTGCAGCTTGAAGTAATACCGCTGGACCTCGGAGCCATCATGGACGGCTCGGCACCCGACGTGGCTCTGCGACGCAACGACATGATTGTCATACCAAGCATCGAGGAGATGGAGGACCGCGGCGTGCTGACCATCAGGGGAATGGTAGCCCGCCCGGGCACATTCCCCTACGCCGACAACACTACTATAGAAGACCTCATCGTGATGGCCGGAGGACTTATCCGCGGCGCGTCGACAGCCCGACTCGACGTGTCACGACGCATAAACGACCCATCGGCTGTCAAGAGCGGCAACCAGACGGCCCAGTTATTCACATTTGATCTTGAAAACGGCCTTGTCGTAAACGGAAAGAAAGGATTCATTCTTGAACCTTACGATATTGTAGAGGTAAGACGTTCACCCAACTATCAGACCCAGAAGCGCGTCACCATAGACGGCGAAGTTCAGTTCGGCGGCGGTTATACACTGACGGTCAAGAACGAACGCCTCAGTGACCTCGTGAAGAGAGCCGGCGGTCTTACTCCGCAGGCCTACGTACGCGGCGCCTACTTGAGCCGCCAAATGACCGAAGACGAAATTGCCGCCAGAAATGAAGCAATCCGTCTCGCGGCCGCGAATCAAAACGGTACGAACGGCGACTCCATCTCGATGGCAAAGCTCATAACCACCACACGTTACACTGTCGGCATAGAACTCGACAAGGCTCTGGCCAATCCCGGAACGAGCGTCGACCTCGTGCTCCAGGAAGGAGACGAACTTTTCGTCCCGGAGATGACCAACACAGTGAAAATATCCGGCGATGTAATGTTCCCGAACACTGTGGTTTATCAACAGGGCAAAAAACTCAAATACTACATCGAGCAGGCAGGCGGATATGGTTCTCAGGCTAAAAAGTCAAAAGCATTCATAGTCTACATGAACGGCACGGTCGCCCGTGCGAAAGGCAATACGCCGATTGAACCCGGATGCCACATCATCATCCCGTCAAAGCACAAGAATCCGCTGAAGCTCGCAGAAATCCTGTCAATAACCTCGGCTGTGTCGACAATCGGATTGATGGGTGCGACTATAGCGAACATGTTTAAATAATCATTGTTTCCAGATACACATATATAATATACAAATGGAAGATAAAGAAAGACCGGACTATACAGAAGTTGACGAGCAGGAAATCGACCTTATGGAGCTTGTTCAAAAGCTTTGGGCAGAGAAGCGATTGATATTCCGATGGGCCGGCATTGCCGCGATTATCGGCGTGATAGTGGCATTCTCAATTCCCAAAGAGTATAGCACGACCGTAAAACTTGCACCCGAGATATCTGACAGCAAGAGCAAAATGGCCGGTGGTCTCGGAGCCCTCGCATCTATGGCCGGAGTAAACCTCGGAAGCGGCTCTTCAATGGATGCGGTATATCCGGACCTGTACCCCGACGTGGTAAAATCAATCCCGTTTACAGTTGAATTGTTTGACATAAAAGTAAAAGAAGCCGACGGCGACACCACTATAGCCGTCTCCGACTACATCGAAAACTATACTTCGGCACCATGGTGGGGCACCATCATGGCCCTTCCAGGCAAGGCCATCGGAGGCATAAAGTCATTGTTCATCGACGACGATGAAGAGGGAGGCAACGGCCTCGACCCGTTCCGTCTGACAAAAGAAGAGAGCGACATCGTGCAAGCTCTTAATGACCGCGTAGACGTTAACGTGGACTCAAAAAACTACATAATCACCATATCCGTGTTGATGCAGGATCCGCTTGTATCGGCCATGTTGGCCGACTCGGTAGCCCACAATCTTAAAGATTACGTTACTGAATACCGTACCACAAAGGCGCGCCACGACATGGAATATGCACGTCAGATAAACGATGAAGCAAGAGCCGACTACTATGCCGCACAGCAACGCTACGCCGAATACGTCGACAAAAACCACGGAATATCGCTCAACTCGCGCAAGACCGAGGAAGAGCGCCTGCGCAATGAAGCCCAGCTGGCATTCAACCTCTACAACACAACTGCCCAGCAACTGCAGGCCGCACGCGTAAAGGTACAGGAGAATACTCCCGTGTATGCCGTTATCGAACCGGCAACGGTGGCTGTCAAAGCGTCGAAACCGAGAAAAATCATCATACTCATCGGATTCGTATTTTTGGCCGTATGCGCGTCGAGCGCATGGATTCTGTTCGGACGAGGTCTGAAAGAATCGTTCAAATCAGCACCAAACGAATAGTCTCCCAGAAGTATTTTATATCAAAAAGCTTGAAATCCGTATAGATTTCAAGCTTTTTGATTACTCTATTTGTCACACATAGGATTTTTAGTAATTTTGCAATATGAAGCATATGAATGGCAATGAAGAATCCAGAACCGACCTTAAGGTCGATGTAGAGGCTGTCATAAACAGCCGCATTCCTTCGTATGCCCGCTTCATTCCGCAACCGCTCATCCAATGGCTTAAAAACACGATATGCCAGGACGAGCTGAACGGAATACTTGACCGCACAAGAGGCACGTCCGGAGCAGAGTTCTGCGATGCCGTGCTGAAAGACCTAAATGTTGACTACGCATTCAAAGGACAACGTCCTGACCCGTCCAACCCAAGGGTCCTGATCGTCTGCAACCATCCGCTGGGAGGACTCGACGGAATCGCAATGATCCACTGGGTCAACAGCATCTACGGACCTGACATGCACTTCATAGTCAACGACCTGCTGACTGCAGTCAAGCCTTTGAGCGACGTATTTTTACCCATCAACAAGCACGGCAAACAAAGCCGCAAGGCTACTTACGACATCGACCAATGCATGGCCGGCGACAAGCCTGTGATAATGTTTCCCGCCGGAATGGTGTCACGCAAGCAAAAAGAGGGCATTAAAGACCTCAAATGGCAAAAAATGTTCATCAACAAAGCCGTTCAATTCAAAAGAGACATAATTCCGGTATACTTTGATGGCAAGAATTCATCTTTTTTTTATAATTTTGCAAAGTTTCGGACCTGGACAGGGCTAAAATTCAATATTGAAATGATTTATCTGCCCAGAGAAATATTCAGGAGCCGCAATGCACACTTTACCATCATTGCCGGGAAACCTATTCCATGGACGCGCCTTAAAGGCGGACATTCTGCGTTATTGGAAGCCAAGGCGGTAAAGAAGATAGTCTATAGTTTAAAAGACGGACTTGACAAACAGCACATTACCGATGAAGGAACAAAAGATAATTGACCCCGTACCCGTAGAACTTATAGAGAGCGAACTCATTCACGAAAGATTTCTACGCGACACCAACAAGGGTGGCAACAAGATATATGTTGTCAACTCGTTCAACTCACCGAACGTAATGCGTGAGATCGGACGTCTGCGCGAGATAGCATTCCGCACAGCAGGCGGAGGCACGGGCAAAGAGTGCGACATAGACGAGTTTGACACCATGGAGCCTCCATGCCAGCAACTGATAGTGTGGGATCCTGTCGACAAACTCATTCTCGGAGGCTACAGATTCATTACCGGCGACCAGATTCGCAGGAATTCTGACGGATCGCCCAGAATCGCCACGAGCCACATGTTCAAATTCTCCGACAGATTTTTGAACGAATACCTGCCCCATACCCTGGAGCTTGGACGTTCATTTGTCAGATACGAGTATCAGTCATCGCGCATCGGGGTCTCTGCACTATACACACTCGACAACCTGTGGGACGGACTCGGAGCCTTGACTGTGGTCTACCCCCATATTAAGTACTTGTTCGGCAAGGTGACGATGTATCCGAGCTACGATCCGGACTGCCGCAACATGATTCTATACTTCCTAACGAAGCACTTCCCCGACAACGAGCACCTCGTAGAGCCAATAACTCCGCTTTCGACGCATATCGACAACTGTGCGATGGAGGCGATGTTCACCGGAGACACGTTCAAGGAAGACTACAAGATTCTCAACAAAGCCATACGCGAACACGGGTATAACATCCCTCCGCTCGTAAATGCCTACATGAGCCTGTCCCCCTCGATGAAGATGTTCGGCACAGCCATCAATGACGAATTCGGCAATGTCGAGGAGAGCGGTATATTTTTTGCCATCGAAGACATCTTTGAAGAGAAAAAAGGCCGCCACATAGGCACATTTCTCTCTTCTGATTCCGGTATATGAAAACTGGATTAACGCTGACAGCAATCGTCGCCGCATACACTCTGCTTACCGGATTAAGGGCATCCGCACAAATGCCGGTCGAATATAAAGAAGAGATATGGGCAAATGCAGGATCCGGGACTTTCGCCCCATACTATATGGCGTCCAACAGATTCGGCACCGTCACTCAGAAAGCCACCGTGATGTCAAGAAGTTCCGTCACTCGGGCCATGGACATGTCGGGCAGATGGTCATTCGGATTCGGAGGAGACATAATCATAAACGGGTCATCGGCAACCGACTACGAGCGTTACGATTCGAAGACGGCAAGATGGTATTCAAGGCCCCTCAGGCCGTCCGTGTTCCATATTCAACAACTTTACGGCGAATTACGGTATCGGTCCGTATTTCTGACAGCCGGGCTTAAAGAGGTCGGTTCGGCGCTTCTCAACGACGCGCTGTCAAGCGGCGACCTGACATGGAGCGCCAACGCACGTCCTATACCGGGAGTCAGAATCGGATTCATCGACTTTGTCGACATCCCGCTGACAAACGGATGGGTACAGATCAACGGTAATTTCTTCTACGGCAAACCTACCGACAACGGCTGGCTCAAACAACACTACAACTACTACAACGCATTCATAACCACCGGCCGTTGGGCCAACTACAAGCGATGCTATTTCCGCACAAATCCGCAAATGCCGTTGTCAGTAACAGTCGGCATGCAGGCCGCCGCACAATTTTCAGGCTACCAGCGATACTACATCAACGGCAATATTGAATTTGAAGAAAAAGTCCCGTTGCGCTTCAAAGACTTCTTCGACATGATGTTTCCTCAGAAGAGCGACACATTCGTTTCCGGTAACCATCTCGGGAGCTGGGACATGACGGCAAGATACTCTTTAAAATCAGGCGACACCATAAAAGCATACTTTCAATGGCCTTGGGAAGACGGCTCCGGCATCGGCAAGCTAAACGGTTTCGACGGTCTTTGGGGCATCGAATATAAATCAGCAAAAAAATGTCTCCTGAACGGAGTCGTTCTTGAATATATAGATTTCACCAATCAGTCAGGCCCGCTCCACTGGGCTCCGGATGACTTCCCCGGCACAACCATAACGGGAGAGGCCACAGGAGCCGACACATATTACAACAACTACTTCTACAACGGATACACCAACTACGGAATGTCGCAGGGAACACCAATGCTTAAATCCACGCTATACAACACCGATGGATATCTGCGATATACCGATACACGCGTCAGAGGTTTCCATCTTGCCGTCACAGGTTCGCTGGATCCCAGCCTGGACTACAGAGCCATGATTTCATATAGAAAAAGCTGGGGAGACCCATTTATTCCAAGAGTCAACACCGTCCATTCGACATCTTTCATGGCCGAAGCAGACTACAGACTGCAATCCGCTCCGCAATGGTCGCTAAAAGCACAGATCGCCATGGACCGAGGCGACATGTACGGCAATACGTTCGGCGTGGGAATCTCCGTGTCCTATCGGGGATCATTTAATCTCAAATAATCATGAAGTACATCATATTAACCTTAATAGCCGCCGTGGCCATAGTCTGTCTGCCGGGATGCACTCACAACAACGGCGACATAGGGCCATATTTCGGTACCTGGAAACTGACCGGCATTGAAATCGACGGCAAGCCGGACGAGACTTATTCCGGAAATATATTCTGGCAATTTCAGTCGACGGTATTCTGTATGCGCCAAGTCAATCCGCACCACGACACCGACATCAGATGGGGTTCATGGGAAGAAACGTCCGACAACATGCTGGCACTGAACTTCACCCACCATGACGATGAACACCCTGCCGGATCAAACTTCTACTCTCCGCTCCCAGTCACCGGACTCGCACCGGCCGTCAACTACCTTAAGATTGACCGAAAGTCTTCGTCACACCTTACATTGACATACCTCTCAGAAAGAGGTGCCACATATCGCTACCAATTAAAAAAATGGTAACGCACTTCATTTATTAAAATCAACCTCGGATAACGGCGAATGTAAAATTACGCCCAGATTCCACACCTGAAGCCCTTGCAGAGAAGTATTTCTCCGGACGGCACTTCGTGCATTCTTCCGGCAAATGAATCATCCATCTTTCTATTCCTTCGCCGATTAAAATATCGCGCACATAACCCGCCAGATCAACATGAGGTTTATCCATAAGAGCCACATTCCGCGCGGGAAATTTTGACGCCACCTCCGTTCCAACTTCAAAACATCCGGCACATATACACGGCCCCATGAACGCTTCCATATTGCCGACCGACGCACCGCGCGCACACATCTCCCTGACAGCCGACTGAACGACACCGGCCAGTGCACCGCGCCATCCGGCATGAGCCACACCAACGATGCCATGGCATTCATCAATCATCACCACCGGCAAGCAATCGGCAGTATTGACACCGACCACCAGCCCGGCGGCATCCGTCACCACGGCATCGACACCCTCAATATCTAAATCGTCAAAATTATTATCGACATAACGACAAACGGTCCCGTGAACCTGACGCGGAATTACAATCCTGTCAACAGGCACGCCAATGCACTTCGACATCCTGTCCCTACACTCCGCCACATGTTCTGCCGAATCCCCCGTATAGTGGCAAAGCGAAAACCCCTCATAAGGATTTTCGCCTTTTATTCCATCTCCGCGGCATGTAGTATATACCTCAATCTTCCGGCCTTGGTATAGCTGAATCAGGAAGCCGCAGGATTTATTTGTCGGGATTTTCATATTCCCAAGCTTCTTCGTCCCAGTTGTCTTCCCAGTCGTCATCCTCAAGCAACTCGTCGTCAGGCATCTCTTCCGGCTCGTTTTCAAAGATAAATTCATCTTCCTCGCGGACTCTATGATGTCCGTCGAGCCTTCGGTGGGTGATGGTCGACGACTCTATTTTATTTGATTCGTCGTTGATAGCCTTCCACAGCATATCCTTCAGTTCCGATATTCCAAAGCCCGACACCGCTGATATAAACACATGCTCCACTCCCTCCGGAAGATCTTTGGACAACTCCTCCATGAGTTCGTCGTCGAGCATGTCGCTCTTGCTTATGGCAAGCACACGCGGCTTATCCATCAGCTCAGGATTAAACTGGCTCACCTCATTGAGCAGAATCTCATATTCACGACGGATGTCGTCGGCATCGGCAGGCACCATGAACAGCAACACGGCATTGCGTTCGATATGGCGAAGAAATCTCAAGCCAAGTCCTTTGCCTTCACTCGCACCTTCTATTATACCGGGAATATCAGCCATGACAAACGAACGGTTGTCGCGATAGCTCACAATGCCCAGCTGAGGCTCCATTGTCGTAAACGGATAGTCGGCAATCTTCGGACGCGCCGCCGATATGGACGAAAGCAATGTAGACTTTCCCGCATTCGGAAATCCGACAAGACCGACGTCGGCAAGCAGCTTAAGCTCCATGATTACGGTCTTCTCTATTGCAGGCTCTCCGGGCTGCGCGTAGCGGGGAGTCTGGTTAGTGGCGCTCTTGAAGTTCCAGTTGCCCAGCCCGCCACGGCCTCCGCGCAGAAGCTTTATCTCCTCGCCGTCGGAAGTCACTTCGCAAAGGAACTCTCCAGTCTCGGCATCAAACACCACCGTTCCGCACGGCACTTCAATCACCTTGTCCTCTCCGTCCTTGCCCGAACTGCGGTTAGCCGAACCCGACTGACCATTACCGGCAAACACGTGCCTCTGATATTTCAACGGCAATAGAGTCCACATGTTCTTATTGCCACGGAGTATGATGTGGCCGCCACGGCCGCCGTCGCCTCCGTCCGGACCGCCTTTAGGAATATACTTAGCACGGTAGAAGTGACGCGAACCGGCACCGCCCTTTCCGGAGCGGCACATAATCTTTACATAATCTATAAAATTGGATTCTGCCATTATGTTTCTTTTTTTCTTATAAATGCCGAAATACTGCAAAGGTTCAGTAATCAGGACTATGTCAGTATGCAAATTTAACGAAAAAACACGAATAAAACGCCACACGCGCGTCAGAATATCCCCCTATAGGGTCTACGTGATGACAAATCATGGCTAAAAAATGAAAACCAAAATCTAAAAGTTGCTATTTATTAAACAATTAAGTCATTTATAGCGCATATAATAGGTTAAACCATTTTTTTTTACTATCTTTGCGCCCGAATTTAAAGACAAAAAGGTATGAATAAAACTCCTGAAAAGGTTGACTTGCTGTTTGAAACCAGTTGGGAGGTCTGCAATAAAATAGGTGGTATCTACACTGTTTTATCAACCAAAGCCAAAACTCTTCAAGATTTGTACAAGGACAAGACTATTTTCATCGGCCCGGATGTGTGGTCAGAAGATAACCCTTCGCCTTATTTCACCCCGTCACGAACCATCCTTAAAGAATGGAAAGCGCAGGCTAATCTGCCTGAAGGCGTAAGCGTACGGGTAGGACGCTGGAACGTTCCCGGCAAACCGATAGCGATGCTTGTCAAATTTGACGGCATGTACGCCGTAAAAGACCAGTTGTATGCCCGTATGTGGGATTTATACAAGGTCGATTCTCTTCATGCATACGGAGATTACGATGAAGGATGCGCGTTTGCACACGCGGCCGGTGTTGTCATTGAGAGCATCTGCGACTTTGTCGGAATCAGAGACAAAAACGTAATCGCACACTTCGACGAATGGACTACCGCCATGGGGCTCCTCTATGTAAAGGACCGCCTGCCTTCGGTAGCGACTATATTCACAACCCACGCTACATGCATAGGACGAAGCATCTGCGGCAACGGCAAACCGCTGTATGATTATCTGCGAGGTTACGACGGCGACCAGATGGCCCGTGAGCTTAACATGGAATCAAAGCATTCCCTAGAAAAGGCCGCCGCACAGAACGCCGACTGCTTCACCACAGTAAGCGAGATTACCGCCATCGAATGCGAACAGCTTCTGCAGCGTCGCCCGGTAGTCACCCCTAACGGATTTGAACAGAATTTCGTTCCTGCGAAATCCAAGTTCAAGCAAGCACGTCAGGCGGCACGCGAAACGCTCCTCAACGCAGCCTCGACCACCGTGGGCTACAAACTCCCGGACGACACATTTATAATAGCCACTTCCGGACGTTGCGAATACCGCAACAAAGGCATCGACATGTATCTGGAAGCCGTGGCCCGTCTGCGCGAACAGAAATTAAGCAAGACCGTTCTGGCCTTCGTCATGGTACCGGCATGGGTAGGTGAGCCCCGCGAGGATATTGCCTCAGGATTGGCCTCCAAGCGCAAAAAGCAGTTGCCGGATCCGGTAATCACCCATATGCTCCACAACTACGACCAGGACCCTATCAATTGCAGCATCCACGATATAGGCTTCGCAAACGGCAAAACCGACAATGTGAAAGTCATATACGTGCCCTGCTACCTCAACGGCGCGGACGGAATATTCAACAAGGCATACTATGACCTACTTATCGGCATGGATGCCACAGTGTTCCCGTCGTATTACGAGCCTTGGGGTTACACACCTCTTGAAAGCGTGGCTTTCGGAGTGCCGACCATCACCACCACCCTTTCAGGATTCGGACAATGGGTGCTCGCTACCGAGGACAATACTTTCGAAGAAAGCGGCGTAAATGTAGTAGCCCGCGGCGACTACAACTTTGATGAAGCATCCGACCGTATATCCAAGGCCATTGCATTCCTTGTCAACTCCGGCGAGGCTTCAATCGAAAGAATCCACAAAAGTGCCATGGCCACCGCTTCAAAAGCGGCATGGAGCTACTTTATAAAATATTACGTCGAAGCGTTCGAAATGGCCCTCCAGTCAGCCGCGGATCGCAACGGCAACTAAAAATTCATTCAGTAACAAACAAGTTCTATTAATATTATCTATGAAACTACAAGTAAGCAACACTAATGCCCCCGTATGGCGCGACATTATGGTGAAAGCTGACTTACCAGCTAAGTTGAAACCCCTCGAAGTGATGTCTCGCAACCTTTGGTGGGTATGGAACAGCGAGGGCAAATCGCTTTTCCGAGATCTTAATCCCGACCTTTGGCGTTCACTCGGTGAAAATCCTGTAATGCTTCTGCAGAACCTCGGATTTGAACGTCTTCAGGAAATCATCAAGGACGAAGTCCTCATGGCACGCATCGAAAAGGTTTATGAAGACTTCAAGGCCTACATGAAGGTTCCGATGCGCAAAGACATCCCCTCTGTATCATATTTCTCCATGGAATATGGTCTGTGCAACGCTCTTAAGATATACTCAGGTGGTCTTGGCGTTCTCGCCGGCGACTACATCAAAGAAGCATCCGACAGCTGTGTCGACATGACCGCTGTAGGTTTCCTTTACCGCTACGGCTACTTTACCCAGACACTCTCCGTCGACGGTCAGCAGATAGCCAACTATGAACCACAGAACTTCAACCAGCTTCCTATCGACCAGGTGATGAACGAAGACGGCACTCCGATGATTCTCGAGGTTCCGTTCCCCGGACGCACCGTTTATTCACACATCTGGCGTGTTAACGTAGGCCGCATGAGCCTCTATCTGATGGATACCGACTTCGACATGAACAGCGAGTTTGACCGTCAGATCACTCACCAGCTCTACGGTGGCGATTGGGAAAACCGCATCAAGCAGGAATATCTGCTCGGTATCGGCGGTGTGCTCATGCTCAAGAAACTCGGCATCAACAGCCAGCTCTACCACTGCAACGAAGGCCATGCCGCTCTGCTCAACCTGCAGCGCCTCGTAGACTTCGTACAGGAGAAGGGTCTTGACTTCAATACCGCTCTTGAGATGGTTCGCGCTTCAAGCCTTTACACAGTACACACTCCCGTACCTGCCGGACACGACTACTTCGACGAAGGCCTCTTCGGAAAATATATGGGCGAGTTCCCCGCCAAGCTCGGCATCTCTTGGGCCGACCTTATGAACATGGGCCGCGAAAACCCCGATTCAAACGAACGCTTCTCGATGAGCGTGTTCGCCCTCAACACTTGCCAGGAAGCAAACGGCGTAAGCTGGCTGCACGGCGAAGTGTCAAAGAAGATGTTCGCAGGCATCTGGAAAGGCTACAATTGGGCTGAGTCACATGTAGGCTACGTGACCAACGGCGTACACATGCCGACTTGGGCCGCTTCTGAATGGAAAGAACTTTATGCCAAGACTTTCGGCGAAGATTTCCACAGCCACCAGAGCGATCCTAAAGTATGGGACAAGATTTACAGCGTAAGCGACGAAGACATCTGGAATCTCCGCATGACGATGAAGAACAAGTTCATCAACTTCGTTCGTCGTGACTTCCGTGAAAAGTGGATCAAGAACCAGGGCGACCCCTCGCGCATCATGTCAATCGTTGACAAAATCAACCCGAATGCGCTTATCATCGGTTTCGCTCGTCGTTTCGCTACTTACAAGCGTGCCCACCTGTTGTTCAGCGACCTCGACCGCCTTTCAGCCATCGTCAACAACCCGCAGTTCCCCGTACAGTTCGTATTTGCAGGAAAGGCTCACCCCGCCGACGGCGCAGGCCAGGGTCTTATCCGTCGCATCATGGAGATTTCACGCATGCCCCAGTTCCTCGGTAAGATCATCTTCCTTGAGAACTACGACATGATTCTCGCCAAGCGTCTGGTATCGGGTGTTGACATCTGGTTGAACACTCCTACCCGTCCGCTCGAAGCATCAGGCACATCAGGCGAAAAAGCCGAAATGAACGGTGTACTTAACTTCTCGGTACTCGACGGATGGTGGTATGAAGGCTATCGCTTCTGCGAACAGGCCGGATGGGCGCTTACCGACAAGCGTACATTCACCGACCAGGCACAGCAGGATCAGCTCGATGCCGCCACTATCTACTCGATGCTTGAAAACGAAATCATTCCTCTGTACTTTGCCAAGAATTCCAAGGGCTATTCTCCCGAGTGGATTCAGTATATCAAGAACTCCATAGCCAAGATCGCACCCCACTTCACCATGAAGCGCATGATTGACGACTACATCGAACGCTTCTACGAAAAGGAGGCAAAACGTTCAAAGGAACTTGGCGCACACGACTACAAGCTCGCCAAGGAGATTGTGGCCTGGAAGGAAAAAGTAGCCGCCGCATGGGACGGTGTAAAGGTTGTGTCGATGGAAGACAACTACATGTCGGCAGGAAAGACCGGAGACTCCGCCGTGGTAACCATCAAGGTCGACACCAACGGGCTCGGTTCAAGTATCGGTGTTGAAAGCGTTCTCTTCCGCGTTGAAAACGGCGAAGAAAAGTTCGTGGAGACCGAACCTCTCAAGGTAGTGGCCGAGGAAGGCAACATCCTCACCTATCAGCTTAAGACCACTCTTCGTGAGGCCGGTGTGTTCCGTTATTCTTACAGAATATATCCCGACAACAAACAGCTTCCTCATCGTCAGGACTTCGCTTACGTTCGTTGGATTTAATCATCCGGACAAAACAACACTTTATATCAGCGGACCGATCCATTTTGGGTGCGGTCCGCTTGTTTTATCTATTTTAGCAGTTATAGATCGATTTTTAGTTAACAATTCAACAATTATACGGCACCATGCGTTATGAGAGTATAAATAACTTAAAACGGAATAAAGGAATTATGTTTAAGAAAAGATATCTGATAACGGCCTTGAGCATATTGTTGTTAATCGCCTGCAGCGACACACTGTGGGACGAACTGCCTTCACCAATATCTACTTTCATAACGACATACTATCCAAACTCCGGAATCAGCAACTACAAGGAAGAGAACAATACCTACTACGTCAAAATCAAAAACGGTGCGTCACTCGTATTCGACAGCAACTACGACTGGACAGAGATTAACGGCAACGGAGTCCCGATTCCCAAAATATTCATTTTTAATGAAATGCCCAAGATATACCAGTATCTCGAAGCACGGGAACTTACATCCGACCTGATGGAAGCTAAAAACGAGCCAAGAAACATAATACTGACATTCACTGATTTCCGCCTCGAATATATAAAGGAGACAGGAGATATCAGAACCTATACCGAGAAACCGGACGCTTAGACATCCGGATTTTACTCCGATGTATCGGGAAATTAAGCGTCAGAAGACCTTCTTCGTCGTAGACGGCAAAATCCTCGGAGCTCATCGGACTCATTACACTGTCATACCACTTTAAGTCATAATTGTTTTCATATTGGGTCGTCGCGAGACGGCCTTTTATCATTAAAGGACGCCAGGCCGAAGCGTTCACTTCTGCCCCGTCAACATATAGAAGCAGATAGCCGCCGGATCCGTCAGCGACGCATGCCAGCGTATACCGTCCTCCCAGACGAGCTCGGTAATCGTCAGTCTCTCTGTCGAAGAATGTCCACAGCCCCTCCATATCGTCAAGCGGACGCTCCAGACGCATGCGCAACCGCTCCGCATCCCAGCCGGAAGCAAGTTCCACGGCCGGATCAGGCACAGTCTCTACCACAGCATATTCCACATCGACCCTGCCTTCCGACATGATTCTCGCATCCGACAAGACAGGATGCCTTCTGTCGACAGCCATAATCCTGTTCAAGGACTTCGATCCGAAGTATACATTCAACATGCTGTCACGCCATTCCAAAGCCAAGGACAAATAGCCTCTGACCGCACCGACGTCCTTTCTCACCTCTACCGACTCGACAATGCTGTCCAGTCCGCCGGCGACAACTCCAACCGACACCACGACTGCACGCCGGTCAAGCAGATCGCCAAAGTCAGAGCCACGCGACCTGACACGCACATATTCATAATTACGCCCATCGGCATAGTTCCACGCAAAGCTCCACCAACAGGGGCTGTCGCCCCTCACCGCCTTGTCATCGACCAGAGCACAGCGCAGATCCACTACCGACGACAATGCCAGAGTGTCGACCGACAACGACAAATCAGCGCCCAGCCTCGACGAGTCATAATACTCGCGTATCTGGCCGAAGCATGACATCGTAACCGCAAACAATAAGGATAAGAGAGAGAGGAGAGTTTTCATCGAAATTTATTTTTTAGGCAACAAATTCATCACCCTATGCAGGAATTCGTCCTTAGGCAAATCCCATGGCACCCAGTCGATATGGAATCCACGGCGTTCCATACCGCGGAACCAAGTCATCTGCCTTTTAGCGAACTGATGTATGGCTATCTCAAGTTCATTGACCATGTCATCATACGGCATCCTGCCTGTTAGATAATTTGTCAGATACTTGTATTCAAGCCCGTAATAAATCAAATTTTCAGGCGGTACTCCAGAATCGAGCAGTCTCCTGACCTCATCGACCATACCTTCGTCAAGACGGCTGCGCAGTCGGCGGGTTATGCGGTTTCGGCGGTTCTCCCTATCAATATCCACGCCCACAATTACCACATTCGGCATAGGATGCGGTTCAGTTTTGACGGCCGCATCGGGATGCAGCCTGTAATATGTCTGTATCTCTATCGCGCGTATGGCCCTCTGGCATGAATCAACGTCCGTGACATTGTGAAGCACTTTAATATGCGACAGTATCTCCGTAAGCTCCTCAAGCGTCTTTCCTCGCAGCGAATCGCGCAACTCGGGATTCTCCGGGACTTCAGGCAAACGTATACCGTTAATTACCGATTCGACGTAAAGCCCGGTCCCGCCACAAAGTATCGGGAATTTGCCGCGTTGTCTGACATCGGCATAAGCATTGTCAAAATCGCGCAGATACTCATAAAGGTTATACTTGTATCCTGCCGGACATATATCTATAAGATGGTACGGAACATCGTCATATTCCTCCAGATCCTTACCCGTTCCGATATCCATTCCACGGTATATCTGGCGGGAATCGGCACTCAGAATCTCGCCGTCAAGCGCCTTGGCCAAATCCACGGCACGGCCGGTCTTGCCCGAAGCGGTAGGCCCGGTGACAACAAGCAGATTGCAGTTATAATCCACGCACATACTTACGCCAAGCCCGTCTTAGATGATAGAATGGTTTGTCTTCATTCTCCTTGGCCACATAAAGCCATATCGGGTCATTGTAGTCGACCAAAAGATTCTTTATCTCGGCCAGATGGAATGAAGGTTTATAATGCTTGATATCGTACAGACGCATGCCGTCGCGGTCATAGGTCTTATAAGCCATCGTTATCGTATAGATACGGTATATCTCGCTTCCGAGCAAAGGCATGACTTCGCCGTTGTTCATCATCTCCTCGACTTTCCGCAATGGGAACCACTTGCCCTTGACGTTGCTCTCCGACATCACCGACATGCCGTCAAGCACTATGGCAAAATGAAATATATTGCTGTCTGCATGGTAGTTATAGTTTTCATACAAAAACTTTACATCCGCATGAATCTTCTTGTCAGCCATTTTTTCGAAATACGACTGAGCGTCATAAGGCATAACACGTTCGCGGTAAGGGATATATAGCGACGCAGGAGTATCAAACTTTGACGCCGAATCCGGCTTCCCTTCCGAATCGGCCACATCGGCCAGAAACACATTGTCACCGGATATAATTATATACCTCAGCAACGTAGTGGAGTCTTTTGCATATGATTCGCCCTCAATATTCTGACGATAAAAAGCATATATTCCGAAATATCTAAGCGACATGTGGACCACCGACAACAGATAGAGCAATGCCGGGAGCCAATTGTAGAAGAACTTGTCGGAACTATTGAAATTGACGTTGGAGTAGCGTACCAGATAATACGTCCATGCATAGGCAGAGACTAAAATCGAAAATATGAACAGCAAACGAACCTGATAGCGACTTTCCTGCGCATAGAGTTTGCCAAGAAAACCACGCTCAGACGACACTCCATAGCGTACCTTGCACTCATAACAGAACGAGAAATCAAACTTTCTCAGATATGCCACACCCAGAACGACCGCCGTAGTCGTAGCAACAACGAGAACCGTCACATAAGGTATCCGCCTGTTGGCCGTGCCGACCACATACTCCTGCGGATCAATGAACTTCATATAGTAGAGATTGATGCCCACCATAATCACGGCCGAGAAGAAAAGGACTCTTGACACAAGCAGCGGCAGCAGATTGCACACCCCCTGCTTGTCAGGAGGCATACGGCGACTTCTCTTTACCATTATCAGCTGCAATGCAAGCACAAGAGCGGGAAGCCATATTTTGCTGATTAAAAATCCGCAAAATACCACCAAAGCCAATGATCCGGCCGACAAAGCCCAGTTGACCCAAAGGCTGTTTATTCCATTTGAATTCGCTCCTATACGTCTGCGGCTATCCATAGTTACTTTAAGTTCCTGTCAAAGAATTCGAGCATCTTGGTGAAGACCAAAGCACGCGCATTACATCCGTAGATAGAATGGTTCATGTTCGGGAACAGCAGCATGTCGCAAAGTCTGCCCGACATCTGGAGCGCCGAAACGTATTCCATCGTGTTGGACAGATGCACGTTGTCATCAGCAGTTCCGTGCATTATCAACAATCGGGTGTTCATTCTGTCCACAAAGTTGATGGGTGAACCTTCTTCATATCCGTCTTCATTCTCACGCGGAGTCAGCATGAAGCGCTCCGTATAGATTGAATCATAGTAGCGCCAGCTTGTCACAGGAGCCACAGCCACCGCGGCCTTATACGGCGACGCCGTTGCGGAAGCGGCCATCAGAGTCTCATAGCCGCCGTAGCTCCAGCCATAAATACCTATTCGGCCGCCATCGACATAAGGCAGATTTCCTGCATAGCGCGCCGCCGCTATCTGGTCGATGGTCTCAAAATGTCCCAATCGACGATATACAGAGTGCTTGAATGCGCTTCCGCGCCCGCCCGTGCCACGTCCGTCGACGCTGATTACGACATAGCCCTTCTGGACATAATAGTAGTCCCAATCCATTTTCCATCGGTTAAGAACTTCCTGCGAACCTGGACCGCTGTACTGCGACATTATCACCGGATATTTCTTACCGGCATTGAAATCGGCCGGTTTGAGAATCGAACCGTTAAGTTCATTGCCGTCAGACTGCATGGTAAAGAATTCCTTAACCGGCATACCTGCATAGCGCGATGCATACTCATCATTGTCTTCAAGCACACGCAGGGTCTTGCCGGCCGACGAACATAGCGTATATACATTGGGGGTAGAGACATTGCTGTAATTCATCGTGAAGTATGCCATATCGCCGGAGAATGAAGCGGAGGAAGTTCCCTCTTTTTCTCCGAGAACCGTCGTCTTGCCTTTGGCGTCTATCTTGTTGACAACACGGTTAAGCGCGCCGGCAGTAGACTGATAGTAGTGAGCCGCGCCAGTCTTGTCATAACCATAATAGTCAGTCACATCAAAGTCGCCGGAAGTCAGCTGCTTCATCAGCGCCCCGGAATAGCTGTACTGATACAGGTGGTTGTAGCCCGTACGTTCCGAAGTCACGACAAAGAAATCAGGATATAGTTTAAGCATTTCCCACGCCGAGGGATCGACCCAGCCGTTCTTAACCTCATCGACATAGACCGACTTGGCCACTGTCGACTTGGGATTGACGGCATAAATCTCAATTCGGTTCTGGGCGCGGTTGAGCGTAGTCACCATCAACCGTTCAGGAGTCGAAGCATACTCTATGCGCGGGATATACTCTATATTGGAATCGCTGAATTTGACCTCCTTGGTCGAGCGGTTGTCGACGTTGTAGCTATGAAGCGAGACAACAGAATTCTGCTCGCCCGACACCGGATACTTGTATGTGTATGAACCCGGATAAAGGGCATATTCCCTTTTGGGATCACATGAACCTTCATAGAGGGTAAACGAGTACAAAGGCACATCCGCTTCGTTGTACTTCAGATAGCAAAGCGTCATATTGTCCGGGGCCCACGTCATGGAGCATGACGTAGTAAACTCCTCTTCATAAGCCCAGTCGGGCACTCCGTTTATGACTTTGTTGAACTCACCGTCGGTAGTGACCGCAACCTCCGTATTATAGTCAAGCTTGCGTATGTGTATATTGTTTTTAGCGACGAAAGCCACCATGCGTCCGTCAGGCGACCAGACAGGCGACTGCTGGCGGTTGAACTCCAGGCTCAAAGGCTTGAGCACATTGTGGCGCACCTCATATACATAGTATTCGGCCACAAACGAACGGCGATATATATATTCAGCCTCGGCATATACGAGTATATGCGATTCATCAGGGCTGAACTTAAATCCGCCGATTTTATCGAGCTGATAATCGCGCGATTTAGTCACGTCCATTATAGTCCCAAGCTCTTTGCCTGTCTTTATGTCATAGCGTATTATCTGAGTCTTGTCGTCGTTAAGAGCCACATAGCTTTTCCCGTCGGCCATATATGTCATTCCGGCCGGCGACTTTACAGCGTTGGCAGGATAAACATATTCAGCGATATCATCGGCTGGCATCGCCGAAAGGGAGAATGCCACCGGAGCGAGTGCGAGAGATAGCAAAATCGACTTTACCGTATTCATTTCTTATTTTTAATAATTGATATGTAATCTATTAAAACAGCGACATTTGCGCATCATTAACAGGGGGTTGTTTCCTCGGAGGTTCCTGATAGCCGAAATCGGAGTCGGAAGCTATTGACACCGACTTTATCACCGTACCTTCCGGCGGGGTGGCCACAAGCCATTCGGTCTCATCCAGAGTCTCGTCTATAGCAGAAATCTTTGTTTGCGCGGGTTTGGACTTCTTTCTCCTTTTCCGTGGCTTGGGAGCATCCTTTCCGGAACTTTCATCCACGATTGAGGGTGTAACGTCGTCGACAATCAGCGACGGAGCTGTATCGACAACAGCAGGCCTGTTCTCCAACGCCTTGTTGGCCTCAGCCAGTCTGGTTTCCATTTCTTCCGCACGGGCATTTGCTTCAGCAGTGCGCTTATCAGCTTCGGCCACACGGGCTTCAGCATCGGCCTTTACAGTCGCAATGCTGTCATCCAGTTCAGACAGACGCAGCTTCTGTTCCTCGATGACCTTGCGAAGTCCGGCTACATCCTTTCGGAGCTGTTCGGCCTCGGCCTCGCGTGCCATGTTCTGCGCATTCATAGCCGTGACGCGCTGATTGGCATTCTCAAGATTCTCCCTAAGCTGTGCCGCCTCTTCACCGGCTCCCTCCTTCATCTGCTTACGTAGGTTGTCGAGGTCGGCCTTATATGCTTTGGCATCCTTCTCATGAACGGAAGCCACTTTAACCTTGTTCAGCAGGCTCTTTATTTCGAGCTGGAGTTGTTCCTTCTCGGCCTCGACGGAGCTGACTTTTCCTTCAAGATCACGTATACGTTCGTTAAAAGTGCGCTTCTGGCGGTCGGAGCTTATGCGCAGGTGCTTGATGTCGTCTTCAAGCTTTTCCACATTCTTGCCGTTTTCGCGAAGCTGGACGAGTTCCTGGCGCAATTTGGACGAAGATGCCTCGGCTTCAGTGCGGGCCTGTTCCCTGACATTCGCCTGATACCGGCCTATGTATTCCTTAAAAGAAGCGTCTATGCTGTCGTAGAGGTAACGGCGCTGCGCGTCTACATCCAGACATTTTCTGATAAAATCAGGCTGGGCGTCGTTAAACACCTGAAGCAGGCTGTCAAATATGGTGAGAGGGAAGTCAAGTTTATCAGGTTGCTCCGATTGGGACATCTCCGCAAGGTCCTCGCAGTCATCATCGGGCTGAGTGTCCTGGTCGCATGTCTCCGGCATGTGGGCCACCGACTGCTGCACGGGCAATGCCGACGGATATTCCACCCCGTCGCCATAGTCCTCGTCTTCGCTCCGGAACCCCAAAGCGCGCATAAGTTTATTGAATGCCATAGCGCAAAATCACTCTTAATGTTTACAATCAGTTCATTGCGGCTTCACCACCACGCCGACACCCTTTCGGCCGTTAATGCCTATGGTCAGCGGAGCTTCGAAGCGTACAATACGCACGAATTCGCTTTCATATTCGGCAGGCAACGAGTCCAGATAACCGACGTCATAAATCCCACCGTTCATGCCGGGATTTATGGTGAAGTATCCGACTCCGAAAGATGTCAGATTCTGAAAGAAGTGCGTTCCCTGACTCGGCTCTATCCGATAGTTGGAAAGCGATGATTCCACTATCAGACGCGCCGAAGAGATGTGGGGCCACTTCACCGGAATGCCGAGCGCCGTATCGCTCGACCCCCATCTTCCTGGACCTACCAATATATAACCTTCGTTACGCTCTGTAAAGTTACGATTAATTTTTTCAATTTCACGCGCTATCAGCGAATTATTTGACGATGAAAAGTTGTCGGGACGCACATATACTATCGTAGACACATTTTCTATGTTGCCGTGGCCGAGAGCGGTGTTGCTCCTTAACAGCACTTCCTCGTCGGGCAATGCCATTATCGACTCGTCGACAAGGTCCTTTCGCTCAACTATCGGGCGTATCTGAAGCCAATAGAGCGTGCCCTTGCTGTCGTTCTTGAAGTCTATGACTCCGGCAAACTCTATCTCCACCGGACGTCCCATCTCCTTCTGCCCGTTGGAGAGCATGAAGTCGGCAATCTCGGCGAGAGGAAACACCTTATGCTGGAGTATGTTGGCAAATGTCACCACCCTTCTGCCCGTACCCTCGTCGCAGTCGCGCAGAATCTGGTCGCGGAAGTCGTAGGTCGACACCATATAGCGCAACGCACCGGTAGGAGCCATATCCTGAATCTTAAGCTTCGATATGTTGAATCCGTCGTCGACTTTAAAGTCGCCTTCGAGCATCTTATTGGCATCAAGCGCATAAAATTTGGTCTGGGTATCCCTCAACGCAAGGTCAAGCGTCGATGTCTGAAGCACGTGGTCGGGATGGCGGGGGGAGAATCTAAGGCTCAGCCCTCCGTCTACTATATATTTGCCAAGACCCACGGCCACTTCGGCCACACCGTCCTCAGGCACCTCGTCGTTGATAGGATAATAGTTGAGCGACCGACCCACGCCTGCAAACGACGGGAAATATTTGTCGCCGACCTCTTTGCCGACCACCTCCTGAATGATTACAGCCATCTTCTCCTGGTCGATCACATTGCTCGTGGCCGTCATATAGGCCTTGCTGTCGGCATAGAAGACCGAAGCATACACTCCCTTGATGGCGTCGCTAAGCATCTTCAGCATCTCATACTTATCGTCGACATGCGGAATCATGTACGTGGAGTATATGCCTGCAAAAGGCTGATAATGCGAATCTTCAAGCAGACTCGAACTTCTTATGGCCAACGGACGGTCGACCACCTCGAACAATGCGAAGAGGTCTTCTATAAGACGTTCGGGCAGACGCCCCCTCAGGAAATTCTTCAATATGACCTCGTCGGGCTGGTCGGACAGGGCAAGCGGATAGAGATTGTTGGTCTCCATGAACTCGTCGAATATGTCTGTACAGATTACCACCGTGCGCGGAATAGTGACTGTCACTCCGTCGAAATTGTCGCAGACCGGATTCTTCTTTATTATCGAATCGATGAAAGCCAGACCGCGGCCCTTGCCTCCGAGCGAACCCTGCCCTATTCGAGCAAAGTTGGAGTAATAGTCAAACCGATCCTTGCGGAATATGGCCACGACTCCGCGGTTTTTCATCTTTCGGTACTTCACTATCAGGTCAAAAAACAATTGACGCACGGAATCAGCCTCCTCTATATGTCTGAACCTGTGTTTTTTAACCACTTCGGCTATCGGGAACAACGCCCGCGAGTAAAACCAGCGGGAGATGTCGTTGTAGGATGCATGGTAAAGAAGCGAATCAGCCGGAATGTCGAATATATGCTTCTGCATGCCTTTCAGGTCATGGATGCGCAATATCTCCTCGCCGGTTTCGGGATTGCGGACTATAAAGTCGCCGAATCCGAAGTCACGCATAATTGCGGAACCAAGGTCGACCGGAAATTTCTTGGAATTCTTATCAAGGAACTGTCCGTTAAACTCATGCACCTTCGCGGCATTCTCAATCTCCGACGACTCTATGATTATCGGCAGATACGGGTCGCGCCCACGCAGATACCTGGCCAGTTCAAGCCCGGCTTTCTGATCCTTCTTCCCGTCGCGCATAAACGACACGTCGGAAATCACGCCGAGCATATTTTTGCCGTACCGTTCGTAAAGCTCTACGGCCTCTTCATAGTCGCGGGCAAGCATCACCTTAGGACGGCCTCTCATACGAAGCATCTTCTCATGCTCGTTGAGCGCCTCGGTTGAAAATATAAGCGACTGCTTCAGCAGGAATTTATACAACGTGGGAAGCACCGACGAGTAGAATCTGACAGAATCCTCGACAAGAAGTATCATCTGAACGCCGACATCGTTGATGTCGTTGTCGGCATTCATCTTGTCCTCAATCAGTTTAATAATGGCCAGAAGCAGGTCGACATTACCGAGCCAGCTGAACACATAGTCGACGGCCGTAAGGTCCTCATTGGCTATACGGCGCGAGACCTCCTTGGAGAACGGAGTGAGCACCACAATCGGGATGTCGGGCGAGTGTAGCTTTATAAGCTTAGCGCCCTCAAACGTCTCGCTCAAATCTACACCGGGCATCATTATGATTATATCAAACCGCTTCGTATCAAGCATCTCCAAAGCTTCAACCGGACGGGAAACCCGTATCACACGCGGAGGCGAGCTAAGGTTAAGGGCTACATATTCAAAATACAGCTGTTCCTCAACTCGTCCATCCTCTTCCATCATAAAAGCGTCATAAGGCGACGCCACAAGGAGCACGTTGAAGACACGCTTCTGCATCAGATTCTGAAAAGCCGTGTCCTTAAGATACAGCTGGCTTACACTTTCCTCATTCATATTCTTTCGATGTGTGGTTCTTTTACTTCGACAGTTCACAAAGATACAAAATATCGGCGGTTATGTCTGCATATTTGCTTTTATTTAGCCATCGGAGAGCCTCATTATATGCAAAAAGGCGAAACCCTGTGGATTCCGCCTGAAATTCAATATCAAAATGCGTGTTTGGCTTAGAACAAGCTCCAGGAGACTGTGAGTCCGGCCATTACGATAGCCACCATCGACATCAGTTTGATGAGGATGTTAAGGCTGGGGCCGGATGTATCCTTGAAGGGGTCGCCCACAGTGTCGCCGGTCACGGTTGCCTTGTGGACGTCACTGCCCTTACCACCGAAGTTACCTTCTTCGACATACTTTTTGGCATTGTCCCATGCACCGCCGGAGTTGGCCATGAATATAGCCAGAACGAAACCGGCCGAAAGACCACCCACGAGAAGACCGATGACACCCGGGACTCCGAATATCAGACCTACCAGAATAGGAGCTACAATAGCGAGCAACGACGGGAACACCATTTCGCGCTGGGCACCCTTGGTGGAAATCTGTACGCAACGTGCATAATCGGGTTCTGCGTCGCCGGTAAGGATACCCTTGATTTCACGGAACTGACGGCGAACCTCCTCTACCATGTGTCCGGCAGCACGTCCAACGGCATTCATGGTAAGTCCGCAGAACAGGAAGGCCATCATGCTGCCGATAAACATACCGGAAAGCACTTTGGGGTTCATCAGATTGACATCATAGTAAGTCATGAAGTCGGTGAACGACGCTTCATGTATAGGAATCTGGATGTCGTTGCCAAGGTCTATGACCGCATGGCCGAGACGCGACATACCGATACGGATTTCTTCGATGTACGATGCCAGAAGAGCGAGACCGGTCAATGCGGCCGAACCAATGGCAAATCCCTTACCGGTGGCGGCAGTAGTGTTGCCGAGTGAGTCAAGAGCGTCGGTGCGGCGGCGAACCTGCTCGCCGAGACCGCTCATTTCGGCATTACCGCCGGCGTTGTCGGCGATAGGACCGTAAGCGTCGGTAGCAAGAGTGATGCCGAGAGTTGAAAGCATACCTACAGCGGCGATACCGATACCGTAGAGACCCATGCTGACGTTGGCAAAGTCAAATCCCGATGCCAGCCAGTAAGAAAGTATAATACCCACTACAACTGCCAATACGGGGACAGCGGTAGAAACCATACCCAGACCGATGCCGGAGATAATCACGGTGGCAGGGCCTGTCTGGCCGCTTTCGGCAAGTTTGCGGGTAGGTTTGTAAGACTGGGAAGTATAATATTCGGTCGAACGTCCGATGACAATACCTACGAGCAGACCGATAACGACAGCAAGCGATATATTAAACCAGTTCTGAAGCTGAAGCACCCACAGAATCAGGAACGTAGCGGCGACGATGAGCACCGAGCTAAGATTAGTTCCCATCGAAAGGGCATTCAGAAGGTCCTTCATCGAGGCATTTTCCTTAGTACGCACCGAGAATATGCCGACAATCGAAAGGATGATGCCGACGGCGGCTATAAGCATAGGAGCCAGCACGGCCTTGAACTGCATGTCGACGTCACCGCTCGACATGAACGCCGCGGCACCGAGAGCCGCAGTGGCAAGAATAGAACCGCAGTAAGATTCATAAAGGTCGGCACCCATACCGGCAACGTCGCCTACATTGTCGCCCACATTGTCGGCGATAGTGGCAGGGTTGCGGGGGTCGTCCTCGGGTATTCCGGCCTCGACCTTACCTACAAGGTCGGCACCTACGTCAGCGGCCTTGGTATATATACCTCCACCCACGCGGGCAAAGAGGGCCTGTGTGCTGGCACCCATACCGAATGTCAGCATAGTGGTGGTGATCATACAGAGCTTGGCTGTAGGAGTGGCGGCATCGACAGGCACACACCAGTCGAGCACAAGATACCAGAACGATATGTCAAGAAGTCCGAGACCTACTACCACAAGACCCATGACGGCTCCCGAACGGAAAGCCACGCGGAGTCCGCCGTTAAGCGACGTGCGGGCGGCATTGGCAGTGCGGGCCGATGCATTTGTAGCGGTCTTCATACCCAGATATCCCGAAAGTCCGGAGAAGAAACCGCCGGTCAGGAATGCTACGGGCACCCATGAGTTCTGAAGCTGGAATCCATAGGCCATGATCGAGAACAGGATAACCAGGCCCAGGAACACGAGTCCCACTATTTTGTACTGTTGCTTGAGGTACGACATAGCTCCCTTTCGCACGTGGGACGCTATTTTTTCCATGAGCGGGGTACCCTCACTTTCCCGCATCATCTGCCGGTAGAAGAATCCCGCCAACACCAATGCTATTATTGATGCGATGGGCACTACCCAAAAAAGTGCTGTTTCCATTGATAATGTAATTTTTGGTTAAAAAGTCATGCAAATTTACATCTATTTTAGCATAGTTCTGAATTCCGCCAAATTATTTAATTAAAAATAACATACTCCACGGCATTTACCAATCCGCCTCTCAGCATGCCCTGATGCCATTTTACTTCAATTTGCAGTCACGTCCGACGAATCGTATAATCATCAAAACTACAATAACTATTTCGCTAATATTTTATATGTCAAAAAGAAATCGCTCAAATCAATTTTAGTTAAATATGTTAAACATGGCGTTAAAAAAGATACGCGTGTCTTTTTTAACGCGTATCTTTGTTTTATAGTAGGGAATTTTCCGCAAATGATAACTAAGCCCGGATTCTCACTATATAATATTCGTCGCTGTCTTCGGAATAGTCAACTTTCATTCCATGTTCTCTAATTAATGAAACGAAGAATTCTATCTCTACCAGATTGTCAGTCCCATCGGGCGAATGTCTGTGATGTATATTGTTTATGGCGTGGCGGCTCTGCGCGTGGGCGATTACCAGTGTGCCGCCGGGGCGCAGATTCACATTCACAAGCCAGCGCAAGGTGTCTATAGGATCCTGCAGATGCGGGAACATGCAGTACATCATTATATGGTCAAACTGCTCGTCGATAGTATCGGTCTCGACATCAAGCCGTTTGAACGCCAGATTGCTATAGCCGGAATATTTACCTCGCGCCACATCAAGCATGCCTTCCGACAAATCGACCGCCTCTATCCGCCCGCCCGTGCCGATTCTGCTTTCAAGGAATGGTATCAGAACTCCGGTTCCTGTGCCCACATCAAGCACCGAGTCGCCCTCTCCTACTTCGGCCACATCAAGTATATGGGATATTTTCTTCTCATTTATTATATTGGTTTTGTCCCAGCGGGGAGCTATGGTGTCGAAAAATTCCACATTGTTCATACGTAGTCCATCTATTGATTATTTCTTATAAGAACATTTCCGCAGATGTGAATGTTTAACTAACATCAAAAACTTAATTCATCATCCATTCAAACAAAGATTCAGCGAATGACTTCACCAAAACTCATCATTTCAACAGCTGTATTGACTGCAATGTCAGCTTCAGCGACAGAGTCCGATGCACTATTTTCAACAGACACCGTAGGCCTTAAAGAGGTTCAGGTGATTGAGACCGCTAAAGCACCGGTGACGCTTCTGCCTCTTGACGTGACGGTTGTCGGAGAACAGATAATACAGAAATCCGCACAGACCAACCTTCTGCCCGTACTGCGCAACCATGTGCCGGGAATGTTTGTCACCGAACGTGGCATGAGCGGATTCGGCGTGTCGGGAGGCGCGGCCGGAACGGTCAACATTCGCGGTGTCGGACAAGGCAATAAAGTGTTGTTCCTGATTGACGGCCAGCCGCAGTGGGCCGGTGTGTTTGGACACTCTTTGCCCGACACATACGTAACCAACGACGTCGAGCGCGTCGAAGTGGTCAGCGGCCCCTCGTCGCTCCTTTATGGCTCAGGCGCCATGGGCGGCTCCGTGAACATCATAACCAAACGCGCCACCCAGGATGGATTCAGCGGTTCGGCCAATCTGATGTGGGGTTCATACGGCACACAGAAGTACGGTGTGAAATTAGGATATAAAAAGAGCGGGCTTAACGCATTTGTCGCCGCAAACTACGAAAGTTCCGACGGCCACCGCTCACGCATGAGCTACTGGCTTGCCAACCAATTCGCCTCGCTAAGCTACGACTTCAACCGCAATTGGCAGGTAGGTGCGAATGTCACGCTTACCGAGACCAAGCCGCACAATCCCGGCTCGGTATATGAACCGCTTTACGACATGTGGACAAAAGTATTCCGCACCACCACTTCGATATACGTAAAGAACCACTACGAGAAAAGCTCCGGAGGAATTCAGGCATACTACAACTATGGCCGCCATCATCTCGACGACGGACACACCGGCGACGAACCGGCCACAGACTACCTGTTCAACTCGAAGGACTACAACATGGGCATCACAGCCTATCAGACCGTTAAGCCGTGGACCGGCAACGACCTTTCGCTCGGTATCGACTATAAACAGTGGGGAGGAAAGTCATGGAATGAAAAAAAGAACGGCGACCCGAACGAGTGGAACCCCGACAAGCATGTCGACGAAATAGGCGCATACGTCATGACCCAACAGGCACTGCTCAACGACATGCTGTCAATCAACGCAGGAGTCCGTCTGGAACACTCTTCGCAATTTGGCAATGAATGGATCCCCCAGGCCGGATTCATATTCCACCCGACGACCGACTCAAAGGTTAAGTTCTCCTACGGAAAGGGATTCAGAAGCCCCAATATCAGAGAGCTTTACATGTACCCGCCCCACAATCCCGACCTTAAGCCCGAACGTCTGAACAACTTCGAGGTGGAACTGCGCCAATATCTGCTGGATTCGCGTCTCAACGTAGGACTTTCACTGTACTACATAAAGGGCGAAAACATGATTCAGACAGTCCGCACCGACGGACGTCCTAAAAACGTAAACACCGGGAAATTCATCAACAAGGGCTTTGAAGTCGATGCTTCGTTCGACATAAACAGCCAATGGTCGATAACCGCCAACTACGCCTATCTGCACACCGACAAAAGACTTGTAGCGGCTCCTAAAAACAAGCTGTTCGGCGAACTCACCTACCGACCGGGCAAATGGTCGTTTACTCTCGAGTCACTGAGCATCTGGGCTCTCCAGACCGAACAGACCGAAGAGAACTACTCGCTGCTCAATGCACGTATTGCTTACGACTGGGATATCAGAAATTGCGTACCTGTCACCCTGTTTGCCAAGGTCGACAACATCACCGACGCCAAATATCAGATCAACTATGGATTCCCCATGCCGGGAACCACTTTCATGGCAGGATTCAACGTCAGATTCTGACTCCGAGGCTTAACATATTAGGCGTTGCATCGTAATACCTATTTGACTCTGAAGGAGTCAGTATTACTATGCAACGCCTATTTCGACTTGAATTGGATTACGTATGATGCCTACGGTTCTACCCAGTCGCCGCACTCCTTTATCAAATCAATGAGCAAAGGTATTGCTTCGGCCTGCGGAATATTTTTCTTGACACACTCTTTACCCTTATACAGACTGACATGGCCTGCGGCCGCTCCGACATAACCATAGTCGGCATCAGCCATCTCGCCCGGTCCGTTTACAATACATCCCATGACTCCGATTTTCAACCCTTTAAGATGTCCGGTGGCTTCTTTTACAGCCTTAAGCGTAGCCTGAAGGTCAAACAGGGTGCGTCCGCATCCGGGACAAGCTATATATTCAGTCTTGCTGAAACGTATTCGCGTGGCCTGAAGTATCCCCAAAGCCAGAGCATAGGTCTCATCGGCCGACATCGTTGACGATTCAATCCAGACGGCATCCTGGAGTCCGTTCATCAGAAGCGTACCGAAGTCGGCCGCGCCACGGATGCGGGTCTTGTCGGCCGGAACATCGGCATAGTCAATCTTCGCAACAATCGGATTCTTCAATCCTTCACGGCTCATGGCATGGGCCACCGCCTGAATCGCCCCCGTGACATTCGGATTGGAGCTTTCAAGCACCACGACCTTATCGGGCGACTTTCTCACCGCGTCCAGAACCGATTCTATGCCATCGTCGGCACTAACGGCCAGGTAATCGCCAAGCGACATCTCCAGCGGACTTACAATCACCGTAGACTTCTTTCCGCCTATACCGTCGACTTCAACCGACTCCCTTCTTTCAGGCACGATATCGTCATAACCGGGAGCGAACTGACCGCCCACGGACGGAGCCGAACCTCGGCCTGTAATATAACCGGCCAGTTCAGCCGCCACCGGTACCTCATTTTCAGGAGCCTCACTCAACGACACCCGGATAGTATCGCCTATTCCCTCGGCAAGCAATGTCCCTATTCCGACAGCACTTTTGATCCGTCCGTCCTCGCCGTCGCCCGCTTCGGTCACTCCGAGATGCAGCGGGAAATGCATATCCTCGGCATCCATAGCTTTTACAAGGCGGCGTACAGTCTCAACCATTACAGCGACATTGCTGGCCTTAATCGAGATGACGACATCAGCGAAGTTGTGCTTTACGGCCACGCGCAAAAATTCCATGGCACTCTCGACCATTCCGGCAGGGGTGTCACCGTAGCGGCTCATGATTCTGTCGCTCAGCGAACCGTGGTTGACACCGATTCTGATAGCCGTACCATGGGCCCGGCATACGTCCAGGAACGGGACAAAAGCCTGTTCTATGCGGTCAATCTCAGCCCGGTACTCTTCGTCGGTATAGGTCAACCGCTTGAATGTCCGGCCGGGATCAATGAAGTTACCGGGATTTATACGCACTTTGTCGGTGACTTCGGCGGCCGCAAACGCAGCTTTGGGATTAAAATGTATGTCGGCGACAAGTGGGACTTCGACTCCGGATTCACGCAGCAGAGCACGTATCCTTCCTATGTTTTCGGCCTCGCGTATACCCTGCGCGGTGAGCCTAACGATATCGGCTCCGGCATCGGCTATACGGCGGCATTGGGCCACAGAGCCCTCGGTGTCCATTGTCGACGTATTGGTCATCGACTGCAACGCGATTCGGTTGGCGCCCCCGACAGCCACCCCGCCGACATTAACCTCTATGGTCGGACGGCGCTTATAATCAAACACGCCCATGGGTGTCTATCAATTTGTCTTAAACTTATAGTTGACTTTCGCTAAATCGGCGTTAGCCTTGACGATTTTATTGGCCAGCTCGCCCTTGAATGCGGCAAGCTTTGCGGCAATCCGGTCGTCGTTGAGCGCAAGCATCTCTATTGCAAGAATCGCCGCATTGTACGATGCGTTGATGCCCACGGTGGCCACGGGGATGGCAGGCGGCATCTGGACTATGGACAGCAACGCGTCTACACCGTCAAGCGTCGAAGCTATGGGCACTCCGATTACCGGCAACGTGGTTCCGGCGGCTATGACACCGGGCAAAGCGGCGGCCATGCCGGCGGCGGCGATTATCACCTTCAGCCCGCGTCCGGCCGCCTGGCTGGCAAATTCCTCGACCTGCACAGGTGTGCGGTGGGCCGAAAGGGCATTCATTTCGAACGGTATCTCGAATTCATCGAGAAGTTTTGCGGCTTTTTCCATGATTGGCAGATCGGATGTACTGCCCATAATGATACTTACAAGAGGTTTCATAATGTGATATTGTTTAGTTTTTATTCTATCATTGTCAGTAGGTAAACCCATATAAATCCATTGGCCGTGCCGGCCATTACCTGCCAGAACGTATGGCGTTCAAGGACTAAACGTGACGTGCCGAGGACTCCGGCCAGAACAACAAAAGCCAACAGCCACGGCAATATAGGATGGACGTATACACCGGCGGAAGCGATTCGGAACGTCAGAGCGACCAGTCCTCCCATGGCGGCGGCGTGTGCGCTGATTTTCCACCAGACGTTTACTATGCACGAAAGCATAGAGGCACCGGCTCCGCCGACCATAAACATTGTCATCCACATCGGGGCATGTATACGATGCATGTAAAATGCGGCTCCGAGATAGCACAACATCGTGATTACATAAGGGACATAGCGTTCAGTCCGGTTGTTTAAGGCGGGATTGGATATTATGCCCATCCAGTACATCAGCAATATGGCCAGAGCCGGGACCACACACGTTATGAGAAATACTGTCCCCACAACGGTCCATCGCAAAGACAGAGGCAACACGCTCAGCACCGTAATCCACATACACAGAAACACCCCATACGTAGGCATCAGTATCGGACTAAGAATCCAGGAGAAAAAATGAGCTATCTTATCCATAAAATTAACTTTCTTATATAAACGCCCACAAATTTTTAATGTTTATATCTCACGGCGCAATCTCGCGACGGGAATACCCATTTTTTCGCGATATTTGGCCACAGTCCGCCTGGCGATAGGGAAACCGCGCTTCGACAGCTCATCCATTATGGCCTCGTCGCTCAAAGGATGACTTTTGTCCTCCCCGTCGACAAGTTCCTTAAGGGCAGACATGGCCTCGCGGGTCGGAACCGTATCTTCATCCTTCGGACGCTCCTTAAAGAACATTTTTAGAGGATATATACCGTTTTGTGTCGACACGTATTTCCCGGAAGTGGCGCGCGACACTACAGAAAGATCATCGTGGGTTATAGCGGCGATGTCCTTTAGAATCATCGGGCGCAACAGGGATTCATCCTCCCCTCCCACGAAGAAGTCGCGCTGAAGCCTGACGATGGCGCTCATCGTTCGGAACAACGTATTCTGCCGCATTTTCAGCACCTGGATAAATTCCTCGGCCTCGCTTCGCTTCTGTCTGATAAACAAAGAGGCATCATTGTCGAATCCGGCGATTTCAGAGCTTTCAGGTTCAGCCTCCGGCCTGAAAGTAGCCTCTATCTGCAGTTCGGGGATGTTGTTAAGCAACGACAGGACCACATTCTCGCCGTCGGTCTCAACATAAAAGTCGGGAATGATATGCTGCTTTTTGTCGTCGGCCGGATCAGTACCGAGAATGCTTGCGGGCTTAGGATTTAACGTACGGATCAGATTGACGGCATTGCGCAGATGCCCGTCCGTGACGCCTAATGACGCAGAAATACGTGAATAGTGCTTCAATGCAAACAAATCAAAATAATGAGTCACAATCTCCACCGCCAGCTTTACATCATCGCTTTCAGGCAATCTTTTAAGCTGCAGCAACAGGCACTCACGTAAATCTACCGCACCGATTCCGGGCGGATCAAGGCTGCGTACAATGTCGAGTACGGACTTAAGCTCACCGGGCGATACGCGCATCCCCGTATGACTTTCAATGTCGTAGGCCATCGAATTTACGTCGCGCGTCAGATAGCCGTTGTCATCCAGGTTTCCTATTACATACTTCGCCATCATGTTCTGACGTTCGGTCAGGTCGTGCTCGGCCAGCTGTACCGACAGAGAATCCATGACAGTAGCCGACGTATCGACAGCCAACGGCTCATAATACGGCTCGTCGCTCGATGCGTTGCGGATGTTCGACCTATAATATGGGACATCTTCATCCGACCTGTAGTCGGCGAGCTGCATATCCTCTGGGCTCTCCTTAAAATCGTCCTTGGCAACATCATCCTGATTTTCCGATACTTCCAAGGCCGGATTGTCGTCAAGGACACGGCGCACCTCGTCTTCCACTTCGGGCGCACTCATCTCCAGCATCTGTCCGAACCGCACCTGAAGGGGCGACAGACGCTGCCGGAGCTTCTGCTGTATCGATAGACTTAATGATTCATCGGTTGCCATAATAAAACGATTTTCATTATTCGCAATACAAAAATAAGCAATTCCTATGAACTTATAAACCTATAAGCGCATAAGATTGCTCTACTACGGGCATAAAAAAAGCTGATCACCTTTGTGGTCAGCTTATTTCATGCTGTAAATGTGTCGTAGATTATTCTGCAACGGCAGCTTCTGCAACAACTACAGTGTCAGTAGCAACGCTGTCCGAAGCAAGAGTATCAACAACTTCAACAGCTTCAACAGCTACTTCTTCTACGGGTTCAGCTACTTCAGCAGCTGCATTTTCCTTGTTACCGCAAGAGAAAAGTGATGCGCTGAAAACTACAGCAAGTAATAAAACTAACTTTTTCATTTTCTTTGTGATTAATAATAAAACAATTTTTTAGCTTCAAAAACGATGCAAAGTTAATACAAATTTGGGAATTGCAAGCATTTTTGGGAGATATTTTTTCCCGCAACTTGATTTTTTCAAAAAATCCCTAATTTTATTTAACAGCAAAAACTCAATTTTAACGTTTGGATAACGATGGAGAGATTAATTCCCTCCATCGCCGACCCTGTTCATTCTCGACCGGCGGGCCGATGCTATCTTGTTGGCCATCATAACGGCACGTGAGATATTGTCACAAATATGATCCTTACCGACCAATTCGTCGATACGCGACTTTTCAAGAACTTCTCTCACATGTTCGTTCACTCCTGACAGAACGACATCGATGCCCTCTTTGTGCGATGACGCCACAAGAAGCTCAAGGTTGTGGACACCTGTAGCATCAATGAACGGCACGCGGCGCATACGGATTATTCGCACGATAGGCTTGACATTTCCCACTGTCGAACGCATCAGTTCATCGAACTTTGTCGCAACACCAAAGAAAAACGGACCGTCAATCTCATAGACCGAAACACCGGGCGACACGTCGAGTACTTCATGGGTGGTGGAGTCAGTTCCGTCAGCCACATCAAGCTGTTCGGAATACACCTTTACCTGTGTATTCTCCATGACACGGCGCAAGAACAGAATGATTGCCAGCATCAGACCGATTTCTATCGCGATGGTAAGGTCGAATATGACAGTCAGCAGGAATGTAACAATCAATACGGAGATATCGCTCTTAGGCGACTTGAATATACCTACCACAGTTCTCCATCCGCTCATATTGTATGACACGACTATCAGCACAGCGGCCAGACACGACATCGGCACAAGATTAATCAACGGCATCAAAAATAGGAATATCAGCATCAGAACCACAGTGTGGATAATACCGGCTACGGGCGTACGTCCGCCGTTCGTAATGTTTGTCATTGTACGGGCAATGGCACCGGTCACAGGTATACCGCCAAAGAACGGCACAACAACATTCGCAAGCCCCTGACCGATAAGCTCGGTATTGGAATTTGTATGCGAACCGGTCACACCATCCGCCACTGTAGCTGAAAGCAATGATTCAATGGCACACAGAATGGCAATCGTGAAAGCCGACGGCATGAGCTGGTTGATTGTGTTCATCGAGAGCTCAAAGCCCTTTGGCTGGGGAATATCGGTAGACAAAGCCCCGAAACGGTCACCGATGGTCTCGGCCTGAAATTCCGGAAATAGATTTTTCAAGAAATACACAGCGGCCGTTACTATTATGATAGCGATAAGTGACCCCGGAAGCTTCTTGGAGATTTTCGGCATAGCGATTATAATCAGCAACGACACCGCGCCGACTGCGAGGGTTGACCAGTTAATCTTATCAAAATTTCTGATGAATACACCCCATTTAGAAAGGAAATCACTCGGCACGTCGGTCAGACCCAAACCGAAGAAGTCATTTATCTGAGTTGAGAATATGGTCAATGCGATACCACTGGTGAATCCGACCACTATAGGATAAGGAATGAACTTGATGACCGTTCCTAAATGAAACAACCCCAGCAAGATAAGAATAAAACCGGCCATCAGGGTTGCGATAGCCAGTCCCTGCAATCCGAAATTCTGGATTATACTGTAGACTATAACGATGAATGCTCCCGTAGGGCCTCCGATCTGAACAGAGTTTCCACCACAGGCCGAAACTACAAATCCGCCTATTATAGCGGTTATCAGACCGATAGTAGGACTCACTCCTGAAGCTATACCAAACGCGATTGCCAACGGCAATGCGACTATACCGACCACAATACCTGCAATAAGATCATCCTTAAAGCGAGAAATAGAATAATGACGTAATGCCGAAATCAACTTCGGTTTAAAGTCAATTGTACCTGTAAGATTCATTGTAGCAAAAAGCTGACGTTTTACAATTAATTATTCCTAACACATCTTTTTTACGATGCAAAATTAGCCATATTTTTTTATTTGCCAACACTTAATAACACATCTTAACCCGATTGTCACGTGTTTCCGTACAATCGGGTTAATTATTATCATCATGTTCAGACGACATCGCTACCGATCAACCCGTAGATTGGCAGTTTCGCCCTTTGACAATCGCATCCGCTCACTTTTTCCATTGAAATGCACGGTAACTTCTCCGCCGCTTTTAGACAATATTGTGGCCGAGACGACTTGTCCGTCTTTCCATTTCATCTCTACCTCATAACCACCTCGCGCACAAAGTCCTCTGACCTCTCCGTCGCGCCACTGCTCAGGCAATGCCGGCAAAAGATATATTTCATCAGGTCTGGATTGGAGCAACATCTCGGCTACACCGGCACTGCCGCCGAAGTTGCCGTCAATCTGAAAAGGAGAATGCGCGTCGAGCAGATTAGGATACGTACCGCCGCCTCTACGCTTGTCGTCACCGGCATATCCGTCTGGAGAAATGTAATTAAGCAATTTACGGTACATGTGGTAAGCCTTCGCACCATCCTTAAGACGCGCAAAAAGATTGACTCGCCAGCCCGTGCTCCATCCTGTCGTCTCGTCGCCCTTTATACGAAGAGTCTCCATCGCACCATTGGCTTCGGCCGGTGTTCCGTCAACAGATATATGATGCCCGGGATAGAGGCCGAACAGATGCGACTGATGGCGATGATGCGGATCCTCGTCTGCAAAATCATGATACCACTCCTGAAGATTGCCTCTCTCACCTATTCTGTACGGTAACATTTTTTTCAATGCAGACTCCGCTTTATCTACAAACTCGCCATCTTGGCCAAGCACCTTTGCGGCTTCAACCGCATCAATCAGACACTCTCTTATCATGGCCAAATCCGAAGTATTGCCGTAAGAGACGGCTCCGACATATCCGTCATTGGTCACAAACTTATTTTCAGGAGATGTACCTGGCGAAGTCATCAGATTACCATTCTTTTCAATCATCCACGCAAGACAAAACTCAGCCGCCCCACGTAGATACGGATAGTATTTTTTCAGAAACTCCTTATCACGCGTAAAAAGGTAGTGCTCCCAGATGTGGGTCGACACCCATGCTCCGCCCATGTTCCAGTTTGCCCATGACGGATCGCCGCCCTTAAGGCCGACAGGGCATGTCATTGCCCAGATATCGGTATTGTGTCCGAGACACCATCCTTCTGACACTCCGTAATATTTTTTTGCAGTGCTATTTCCTGAACTTGCAAGATTCTCAATAAAACCAAATAGCGGCATGTGGAATTCACTGAGATTTGTCGTCTCCGCACCCCAATAATTCTCTTCAAGATTAATATTGGATGTGTAATTGCAACTCCATGGAGGCAGAATCTTCTCGTTCCAAAGTCCCTGAAGATTGGCAGGTACCCCTTGTGTACGCGAACTGGATATCAGCAGATACCGTCCATATTGGAAATATAAGACTTCAAGTTCCGGATTTACTTCTCCGCTTACAGTATAATCAAAGAGCTGCCTGTCTGTAGTTTTTGACTTAATATTATCATCCGTATCACCAAGATATAGATTTACTCTGTCAAAATATTTTCGATAATCAGCGATATGGTCATTTTTTATATCACAAAAACCCTTTTCGACTGCTCGGTTAATGCGTCGCGAAGCAAGCCTTTTATAGTCCCGTCCATTCTTAACAGGGTCTTTATCGAATCCATTGAAGCTTGTGACATTAGTAATATACAATGTCACCTCTGGAGCATTATATATTTGCATCGTGCCATCCGAACTTGATTCCACATCGCCGACGGGAATGTCTGCACATACTATAGTGCGAAAATGCACTCCTCTTTCAGAATCATACAGATGCTTTTCATCATCAGGCAGGCCGTCGTAATAATTAGGATAAGAATGATACGCGGCATAACCTTCTATCACCATTGTGTTCCCGGCAACATCTACCCTGTGGGGCAATGGAGAATCGAAACGCAGGACTGCATGCAGACCATTGGGCGAATTCAGCGACAGATTAACCACTATCACGGAGTCAGGTGCAGAAACGAAATATTCGCTGTGCATGACCGACCCGCTTGTAATGTAATCAGTGAATGCCACCGCATCTCCAATATCAAGCCCTCGCTTATAGTCAAAGACATCTGCATTGACATTGTCGGGATACTCAATAAACAGATTGCCCAAAGGCTGATAATTTTCCGAATAATGACCCTGGACTTTCTTCATTGCCACATCCGCTTCTCTATATTTATCCAGTTCAAGCAAACCTCGTATTTCGGCAATACACCTATCGCCGCCCACCGAGGCAGTATCCCTATCAGGCTCACCTGTCCACAATGTTATGTCATTCAAAGAGATTCTGTCCACTGAAGTTCCGCCGTAAACTACAGCTCCAAGATTTCCATTACCTATAACCATTGCCTCTTCAAAAAAGGCGGCAGGCTTGTCGTAATTGAGAACTAAATCAGATTTGCCCTCCATTGAAAAAGGGCAGCAAAACAACACTGTCAATAATGAGATGCAATAATGATATGGTTTCATGATAACACAATATTAAAAAATTAACATATTTTTCGGAAGCGTCCGCATGCGGGGAAGTGTGGGTCCGCTGATTTTCCGGGGA
>CAJTSJ010000015.1:0-66633 GCA_910578785.1 uncultured Muribaculum sp.
TTGCACTGTGTTTTTCATGGTATTAGATTTAAGGTTAATAACAAAGGGCGAGTCGCGATGACTGGCCCTTTGTTATTTTTATGCATATTCGGATGACTGTCCGGCTATAGGTAAGGCTCGATGTCCTTTGCGGTGACGCCGGCAGTCTTCATCTCGCGGATAAATTCTGGCAGGGTTGTGGCGAAGAATTCCTCGCGCTTTATTCTGTTGATGTTGTTTTTTGCATCGGGCGAAACGAAATATCCGAGTCCGCGTTTCTGATATATCACGTTTTCGGCCTGCATCTCCTCAAACGCTTTGAGCACGGTGCGGTTGTTGACCGACATGGTCACGGACAGTTCTTTTATCGACGGCATACGGCCGTCGGCCACCCATGCGTCGCTTATGATCTGCATGTAGCAGTAGTCGATTATTTGCTTGTATATCGGTTTGTTTTCAGAAAAATCCATAGGTCTCAGGCTTGTCGGTTTTTAATGCCGCGATATATCATCGGAATCAGTACGGCGATGGAAATTGTTCCGAAAATGGCAATTACGTTCAACGTTGCCGGTAAGAGCTCTTGTATAAACTCTTTTGTTATTTCGTCCACTGGTGTCCCGTCTTGAATACGGCTTATTACGCCTCCGTCTGAAAACATCTTGCTGAACATGGTTATGACACCTATGATGGTCATGGCAAAATTAAAGGCGATAACGAATACGATGGAAAGTATTATGCGGTTCCGTTTTGCTCTCACCACTGTCAGCAATGTAATAAGCGAGCAGGTGACTACGGTAAAGACACCGTAATATGACGCTCGGCTTAATTCTGGACCTATATACTCAAGGGCCTCTTTGGCTTCCGGCGGGAAATTGATGTATGACATGACTGATGCGAGATTCATGGTGCCGAAAACTACGAATGAGCCTGCCCATCCGGGAATTGATGTTATTAATGGAAGCAGAAGCGCTGCATACAGTATCAGGTAGGTGGCCTGTTCTTTGGCCGTGGCCGGGAGCATAGTCTCCACTTCACGTGAACTTTTTATGATTAGGAACAGCGGACCTAAATAGACCATCCAGGAGGCTATGCTGCTGAACGGTGATATCAATATGGCCGGGAATCCGGCTTTTAATAGGTACCCCCCTGCAAGGGTAAACAAAAACGCAGCTAAGGGATATAATGCCAGTTGCCATTTAAGACGCGGATAGTAGAACCGCGCCACCATGCCTACTCGCTTCCATGAAAAGCTGTTGTTGGTAGTTATATAGTCCATATTAAGTCTTATTTAGTAAGTATTTCGATTATACGGTCGCGCGCCGGGCTTAGCAAAGCATTGTAGAGCAGCGTGTAGTTAAGGGCGGTTTCGTCCTCGCCATGGTTTGGGGCTATAAACTGGTTCAGTCCCATGCGCTGTTCCTTATACAGGTAGTCGACCGGCGGAACGGGTGAAGTGCGGAATGCAAGGCGCTGTATGATGTCGAAGGTCGACATTGACAGGAGCAACCGGCCTTTCGACAGCATGATTATGCTGTCGTAGAGGTTCTGAAGCTCAAATACGGTGTGGGTCGACACGATAAGAGTCTGAGTATCGTCGATGCATCGGGCGATGAGATTCTGCAGGGTCTGTTTTGATGTTATGTCCAGTCCGTTTGTTGGTTCGTCAAGGAGCAGGACTGGTGTGCGCAGCGACAGTGTGTAGGCAAGCTGGGCCTTTTTTCTATTTCCGAGCGACATGTCTTTCAGCTTTTCCGAACCGTTGAACCCGAAAGCTTCGAGGTTGTCGTGGAGCATGTCCGGATCAAATGTGGGATAGAATACAGCGTGTATTTTTGCCATCTCGTTGATGGTGTTTGCCGGAAACGGCATGTTTTCTCCGAGAAAAAATACCAGGTTCGAGACTGATGGCATGCGGTCGGCTACATTGCTCCCGTCGATGAGGCATTCACCTTTTTGTGGCTTGAGAAGTCCGGCTATGATGTGCAGCAGGGTGGTCTTGCCCGCTCCGTTTTCTCCTAAGAGCAGATGGATTCCACTCCCGATGCAGGCAGAGACATTGGACAACGCCTCTGCCCACTTGAAGTAGCCAAACGAAAGTTGGTTAAGTGTTATCATAGAAGAAGTAATTATTTTACGGGATTAACTGTATAGCCTGCCTTGCGTAACATTTCGATGAGGCCTTTCTCGCCCACGAGGTGCCCGCATCCTACGGCCACAAACAGCTGGTTTTCGGCCATGGCGGGTATAAGTTGCTTCACCCAGTCGGCGTTGCGTGAGTAAATCAGCTTTTCAGCGCTCTTTTCGTCCATTCCTACTTCGGGGTCGAACATGATGGCCTTAACCGATTCCAGATTTCCGAGCGTATATGCCATGGCGAGTTCCTGGGCCTTTTTGACTGCGGTGTCGTCCTGGCGCACGGTTTTCATCAGGTCGGTTATCTGTTCAGTGATGGGCTCGTCGAGAAGCATGTGTGTCTGGAATTCAAGAGTTTCAAAACCTTTTACCGGCTTGCCGAGTTCGCGGGCCTTGACCTGGATGGTGTTGTCGAGCTGTTCCTGTCCCGTGAAGTCGGGAAATGCGGTCATGGTCTGAAGCACGCCGAGCTGTGTCGAGAGCAGAGCAGGCTTCATCATGTCCATTTGGGCTACGGTCAGCGCGCCTTGAGTGTATTTGCCGAGTATGGCGTTTACTGAGTCGAGTTGAGCTTCCGACATCAGTTTCGTCATTGTGCTGTCGGTCGGCGCCATTGCAAGCTGCATCATAAGCTGCTGGGTCTTTATCGGGTCTGACGCAGTCTGCATGTCGATTTCTCCATATACGACATCAGAGCCGTTGAGGGCATCCGACAGACCTTTGGTGGTGTCAATTATAGTCACAGGGGCAATGTGGTGGGTGCCGAACAGATATGTGGCGCCTTTGGCTCCATTACCTTCTACTTTCCACAGAAGTTGTGCGTTGCCGGCCAGTGCCATTACGGAGGCGGCGAGAATGAGGCTAAGTTTCTTCATAATTAAATGAAATTTATGGTTTATGTCTGTTTTTAAATTATTAATGTAGAAACATTGTTCCTGATTAGTTGTTTTGTAGTGGTGTAGTCAAGTACACTACTGCAAAGGTATGGGCAAAAAATAAGACTTGCAAATTTTTTAAGAAAAAAATGCAAGTCTTATCGGTAAAAATATACCGGTTTATCGTGTCGCGATGGCTACAGACATGCTATTCGGCAAGTATCTGAGAAGCATGGTCCTTGGTTTTCACCTCTTTAGGGGTGATGATGCGTTCGATTGTTCCTTCCGGACTGATGATGAATGTGGTGCGGAATGTGCCCATATATTTGCGTCCGTACATCGACTTTTCGCCCCAAACGCCAAATTCCTCTACAAGCTTATGGTCGGTGTCGGCTACAAGCGGGAAGGGCAGAGAGTTCTTTTCGATAAACTTCTGGTGGCTTTTTTCGCTGTCGACACTTACTCCGATCACCTGGTATCCGGCCTCGATGAGTGCGTGGTAGTTGTCGCGCAGATTGCATGCCTGTGCTGTGCATCCGCTGGTGCTGTCTTTCGGATAGAAATACAGTGCGATGGTCTTGCCGGGATAGTCGCTCCGGCGCACTTCCTTGCCGTTCTGGTCGAGACCCAACAGGTCGGGTGCCTTATCTCCTACGTTCATGATAGTGTCTGATTATTTGATTTGGTCTTTGAGGGCTTCAGGCACGCCGTATGCCTTGGTCAGGCGTTCGAGTTCGGTGCGTGTGATGGGAATCACCGTACCGTGGCGCGGGTGGAAGTCCATGCTTACCGGCTCGTTTACTTTGGTGAAGTTCTTTAGGTCGGTCGATTCGGTGAAGTCGTAGCGGCCGTTGGTGTAAACGTCGTACATAAGGATGTACTTGTCCTGTCCGATGAGTTTGAAAGTGCCTGCACCTTCAACTGCGTCAGTGGTCTGCTGCTTGTAGTCGGGGTCTTCTTCCCACTGTCCGGACGTCAGGTCGGCCGTGGTAGCTGTCTTAATGCCGTTGCCGTGTCCTTCGGTCTTGTAGAACAGGTGGTATACGCCGTCTTTGTAGACAATGTCGCCGTCGATGCACGAAAGCTTGTTTTCGGGAATGAACAGCGGCTGCGGCTCGCCTTCGATGTCGGTAAATTCGGGATTGGCATAGGCGTAGTAGATTACGTCGGGGCCGTCGCCGTACTGCATCGACCAGTATACCATATATTTACCTGCCTTTGCATTGTAGATGGTCTGCGGAGCCCATACTCGTTTCAGATTTTCCTGACCTTCATATTTCTTCTGCATGTTGATTACTGAGTGGTCCCAGTTGATGAGGTCGGGGCTCTTGAGCATCACCATGGCGCGGTTCGAGCTCCAGCCGTTGCCCGACACCATGTCGGTCAGCACCATGTAGAAGTTGTTGTCGCCGTTCTCGCCACGGAGTATGTGCGGGTCGCGCACTCCGCCGGTCGAGCTGATTACCTTTGAGTCGATGACGGGTTTGTTGTCGTTGAGGGCATAGTAATTGTAGCCGTCGAGGCTGATGCCGTAGCACACTGCTTCCTGCGAGATGTGGTTGCCTGTGAAGTATGTGAACAGGTAGGCCACGGGTACGGTGTCGTTGACTGCGGCCGCATCGGTTTCGGCCGACGTTTTCGCTCCTGACTGGCATCCGGTCATTCCGGCCAAAGCTAAGCCTGCTACCGATGCAAAAAAGATTTTTTTGAGTGAGGTCATGGTGATAATGGTTGTCAATAAATAGTGAAGAAAGTAGCCCGGAGCGGAATCGAACCGCTATCTAAGGTTTAGGAAACCTCTATTCTATCCGTTGAACTACCGGGCCGTGTCTGGATATGTATGGCTCGAAAGTCGGCCATCAGGACTACAAAGTTACAGAAAAAATCATTAAAAACGATAAATTTCAGTCGAAAAGTCTGCGCAGCACGTCAAGAGAGTTCAATGACGACAGCGATGCATAGTGGAGCGAATAGTAGTCGAGTATCGAGGTCAGTATCTGACGCCGCTGTTCGCGGTTGAAGCGGAACAGATGCAGATTGTCCCATGTCATTCTCGACAGCATCGCCACGCTGCGGGCTTCAGATGCCTCAAGGTAGCGGCCGTGGATGGGCGGAACGTCGCGGAATATGGCGTCGACAAGGTCGAAAACGCGCCCGTCGCGATAGCTTGATGTGTCGGGCTGTATACCCAGAAAGTAGCCCAAACGGTACAGAAATGCCAGATGAAAATTGGCCGTGCCACGCCGCATGTCGCTCAGCCTTGTGATGCCGTCTTCAATGAATGAATAGAGATTGTCGTCTTCGGCGCCTTCGGCGAGGACTATGCCGAGTATCTCGGCCAGAAACATGCCCATGGCCATTTTCGCCGGATCGGCATGCAGTCCGGCAAGCTGGCGCTTTACTTTGATTTCGCGAATGGAGGGTATGTCGCGGTCGTTGCGGAGGTCGACTATGCACTCCAGAAGGCTCAGTGGCATGGTTATGGCACGTCGGCGGTTGGCCTCGCGCGATGTGCCTGATCCTATCAGTAGCGACATCCGGCCGCGTTGGCGCGTATAGACCACCAGTATGTTGTGGCGGTCGTTGTACTTGATGGTGCGTAGCGCTATGCAGTCAATAGGTGTGAGCATGTCGGTAGGGTAAAGTTATTGCAAAGGTAGGCAAAAATCATGTTTTTTGTCTACCTTTGTGGTAATTAACATTAAACCAAATATTCTTGCATTATGAATTTTGCGAAACTGATTTTATTGACTGTTTCAGTTCTTGCCTGCATTCCGTCGGCAATGGCGCAGCTGTCGTTCGGACGGGCGGAGAATTTTAACGACGGATGGCTGTTTCAGAAAGCCGACAGCTCATCCATGTCGTCGCCTGACTTTAACGATGAGCGCTGGCGTAAACTTGATCTGCCCCACGACTGGTCGATAGAAGGACGACTGTCGCCTACGCTCAACAGCTGTACGGGCTATCTGCCGGGTGGCATAGCATGGTACCGCAAGCATTTTACCGTCAATGACAGTCTGCCGGTGCATTATATATATTTTGAAGGCGTTTATAACCGCAGCGAGGTCTATCTCAACGGACATCTGCTGGGCAAGCGTCCTAACGGCTATGTGTCGTTCTACTACGATATGACCCCGTATCTGCGCGAGGGCGACAATGTGCTTGCCGTGAGGGTCGACCACAGCCGAGAGGCCGACTCGCGATGGTATACCGGTTCGGGCATATACCGCGATGTCTATATGGTAGGTGCCGACAAGGTCCATTTCGCTCCATGGGGATTGGGGTGGTATGCCTCGTCGCTCACCGACAAGAAGGGCGTGGTGACGGTGGAGCTTTCTGCCGTTGACGGCACTGTGGCCGGTAAATCGAAGCTCAAGGGCCTGGTCGAGCTGCTTGACGCCGACGGCCGTCGCGTGGCCAAAGGCTCGGTAGGCATGAAGGCCGGCGAAGCGGTTAAGGTAAATCTCAACGTGGCCAAACCTCACCGATGGAATCTTGATGATCCCTATCTATATACGTTGCGTGCCGTGCTTACGGCTGACGGGGCGGTGGTCGACAGTGCTTCCGCGCGTGTCGGTCTGCGTACCCTGGAATTTTCGCCCGATAACGGCTTCGCACTTAACGGACGCAATATGAAAGTCAAGGGAGTGTGTCTGCACCACGATGCAGGTACGCTCGGTGCAGTAGTGCCCAAGGAAGTGTGGCACCGTAGGTTGATGAACCTAAAGGCTATCGGCGCGAACGCTATCCGCATGAGCCACAATCCGCAGGCTCCCGTGCTTTATGACCTTTGCGACGAGCTTGGATTTCTCGTGATGGATGAAGGCAGCGACGAATGGGAATTTCCAAAGCGCAAATGGGTCGAGGGCTGGAACAAGGGCACGCCTAAATACGAAGGCACTTATGATTTCTTCGAAGAGTGGATTGACCGCGACATCACCGACATAGTGCGCCGCGACCGCAATCACCCCTCGATATTCCTCTGGAGCGTGGGCAACGAGGTGGACTATCCCAACGACCCGTACTCGCATCCTATACTTGACGGCTCGTCGATTAACCAGCCTATGTATGGCGGTTACAATCCTGACGCTCCGGATGCCGCCCGCATCGGCGAGATAGCCAAGCGTCTGGCGGCGGTGATTCGCGCTGTCGACACGTCGCGTCCTGTGACGGGTGCGCTTGCCGGAGTAGTGATGTCCAATGAGACAGACTATCCTCAGGCGGTCGACGTGGTCGGCTACAACTATACCGAAAACCGCTATGCCCAGGACCATGCCGCATATCCCGACCGCATAATTTACGGCAGTGAGAACGGCCAGGGTTTCGACGCATGGAAGGCTGTCCGCGACAATGACTACATATTCGGCCAGTTTATCTGGACAGGAACCGACTATCTCGGAGAGTCCGGGGCATGGCCGTCGCGCGGACTGCACACCGGTCTGCTGGATTTTGGAAGTTTCGCCAAACCTCGCGGAAAGTTCCGTGCATCGCTCTGGTGTGAACAGCCTGTGGCCTATCTCGGCACATATCCGAAGCCCCGCCGTGGCAATCACATGTCTATCGATGCTCCCGGATTGTGGAACTATGAGCCCGGTGAGACCATTCGCGTTGTGTGCTACACCAATGCTCCCTCGGCCCGGCTGCTTCTTGACGGCAAGGCGATCGGAGCCGTCAAGCCTTATGACGACACGGTGGGAATGATTCATTGGGACGTGCCTTTCAGCCCGGGTGCTCTAAGTGTCGAAGCCCTCGACGCCGACGGCAAAGTTCTGGCCTCGGATACAATCCGCACAAGCGGACGTCCGTATGCTCTTACGGTCGCTTCCGATGTTGATTCGCTCGATGCCGACTGTTCTGTAGCGCATCTGACCATTGAGGTTGTGGATGAGAACGGCATTCCGGTGCGCCTTGCCGACAATAATGTCACCTGCCTTATCGACGGACCGCTTGAACTGCTCGGACTTGAAGGTTCGGACAATACAGACATGGGCAACTACCGCGACAATCAGCAGCGCGTCTACGAAGGTCGCCTTCTCGCCTACGTCAAATCCAAAAAGGGTCAGACCGGCAAAGCCACCGTGCGCCTGACTTCGCCCATGCTCAAATCAGCCGTCGCCACCATTACCGTAAAATAACCCAGCCCCAAATACTGATTCTGGGGAATTATAAACTTGGTAGCCGGGCAATGAGTCCTAAAACTTCATTGTCCGGCCTGATATCATGTAAATACTGCGTAATGCCGTCCTTATGCTTTGAATTGGCTGTCAATCAGTATTGTTGTGCTCTTGATTGTAAAGCCTTTCGTATTCCGAAATGATTTGTTCAATGTCTGTTTTTAGTTTAGGGATATGACGTATGACCAGACTCCACAAAAAATCAGGCTGAACATTGTCATATGCATGTATTATTCTGTTGCGTGTGTCGATTATTGCTCTTGCATTCGGAATATCCACAGATGGGTCGGTTTTTCTAATACGGTTTATGGCCTCTCCCATTATTTCAACTTTCCTTTCAACTACGCATCTACGCATTATGTCCTTTTCAAACATGTCGTATCTTGGCGGATAGCCGATGAAACAGTTTTGCATGTCGTTTATTGCGTCTAACACATCTTGTAGGTAGACCAGGATTTCTTCATTGGCCATAGATTGTATGTTTTGTGCGGTTTACAGTGGCTATGAAGTATTTGTTTCGTAACCCTTTTTCCTCTATTAAGTCTACTTTGCGGTTAAATAACAGCTCCAGCGCATCACGAAGTCCAAAGTAATTGCTTACGTAATCAAACGTGTCATGGTCTATGGGCTCAAAATCAACGAGCAAATCGACATCGCTGTTGTCGTTGAATCTGTCTGTAAGGATAGAGCCGAACACAGACAGAGTCTTGACCTTATGCTTTTTGCAAAGGTCAAGTATGCGCTGTAGATTCAGTTCGATTAGCTTCATAGACTGTTGAGTTTAAGTGCAAATATAGCAAATCTATTTGAAATATAAGCAGTCCGACTTTTAAAATCGTTTTGGCGGAATTAATGAAGGATGTGCTTTGGGGCTGATATTGAATATGACAATAAAAAATGCCGTGTCGGATAAGACACGGCATTTTCGGTTATGAGGATATGTATCTCGGATGCTGATTAGTAGCCGGTGTAGGTGTGGGGTGAGAGCCGGCGGAGTTCGGCCTTGACCTCGTCGCTGACGTTGAGTGTGTCGATGAATGCTGAGATGCTTTCGGCGGTCACTGTAGAGTTGACGCGGGTCAGTTCCTTAAGGGTCTCGTAGGGCTTCGGATAGCCTTCGCGGCGAAGTATGGTCTGTATGCCTTCGGCCACTACGTTCCACATCGAATCGAGGTCGCGGTTGATGGCTGTCTCGTTGAGGAGCAGTTTGTTGAGTCCTTTGAGCGTGGAGTGGAGCGCGATTAGCATGTGGCCCATGGGCACTCCGATGTTGCGCAACACTGTCGAGTCGGTGAGGTCGCGCTGCAGGCGTGACACGGGGAGCTTCGTGGCAAGGTGGTCAAGGATGGCGTTGGCTATGCCGAGGTTGCCTTCCGAGTTTTCGAAGTCGATGGGATTGACCTTGTGGGGCATGGCCGAAGAGCCGACTTCGCCTGCTTTGATTTTCTGCTTGAAATATTCCATCGAGATGTACTGCCAGAAGTCCTTGTCGAGGTCGAGGATGATGGTGTTGATGCGGCGCATGGCGTCAAACAGGGCTGCCAGATTGTCGTAGTTGGAAATCTGGGTGGTGTAGCATTCGCGTTCGATGCCGAGCTTTTCCGACAGGAATTTGGCGGCGAATTCGCGCCAGTCGATATTGGGGTATGCTGTCAGGTGGGCATTGAAGTTGCCTGTAGCGCCACCGAATTTTCCGCTGATGGCAGTGTGGTCAAGAATGTCGAGCTGTTTGCGCAGGCGGTAGCTGAACACTTTTATCTCCTTGCCGAGGCGGGTGGGCGATGCCGGCTGTCCGTGGGTCTTGGCCAGCATAGGAAGGTCTTTCCATTCTTCGGCACGGGCCTCAAGATGCTCGATTAGTTCGAGCAACAGCGGACGGTATACATGTGCTATGGCTTCCTTGACCGACAGGGGAACAGAGGTGTTGTTGATGTCCTGCGAGGTCAGTCCGAAGTGGATGAATTCCTTGTGTTCGGAAAGACCGAGTTCGTCCCATTTCTCTTTCAGGAAGTATTCAACCGCCTTTACGTCGTGGTTGGTCACCGATTCAATCGACTTGATTCGTTCGGCATCGGCCACGGTAAAGTCTTTGTAGATGTCGCGCAGACGTGGGAATATGTCGTTGTTGACTCCGCTTAACTGGGGCAGAGGTATTTCGCAGAGGGCGATGAAATACTCTATCTCCACTCTGACGCGGTAGCGGATCAGTGCGAATTCGGAGAAATACTCGTCAAGACGTTCGCATTTCGAACGGTAGCGTCCGTCGATGGGCGAAATGGCTGTTAGCTGAGTCAGTTGCATAGGTCTATGATGAATTAAATTATGAGGGTGCAAAATTACTCATTTAATTTGATATAGGTGCAAAATTCCGTAACTTTGTCAACAAGCTACAATGGCAATGACATGAAAGAAGAGATTATCCTACCCCAAAGCAACAATCCGAGAGTGCCGGAGCCGGAATTCCCGTTTCGTCACATGATTCCCCTTCAGATTAGATTTAACGACATCGATATGCTCGGGCATCTGAATAATGGAGTTTATCTTACATTTTTCGATCTCGGCAAGGCGCGCTATTTTCAGGAAGTGTTTCCGCAGAAGATAGAATGGCGTAAGATTAACATAGTTGTGGTAAATATCAACTGCGACTTTTATGCTCCGACCTTTATTGACGAAAAGATTGCGGTGGTGACTACCGTGACCCATGTGGGCGAGAAGAGCCTGCGTCTCGAACAGCGAATAGTCAACCCTGAAAGCGGCGAGGTTAAATGTTTAGGACGTACCACCATGGCCGGAATAAACCTGGCCACGGGTAAGTCGGCGCCGTTGGAGCCGGAATGGGTGGCCGCGTTGGAGGAATATGAAGGGCGCGGGCTATGACAACGCTGTATGTTAGTGATATGGACGGCACATTGCTTGACGACAAAAGTCGGGTGAGTGCCGAAAGTGCGCGTATAATCAGTGGCTTAAGCCGTCGCGGAGCATTGATTACGGTAGCTACGGCACGTACGCCGGCCACGGTCGAGCCGTTGCTTGCCGACACTTATACGTCCATTCCTGCGATAGTCATGACCGGAGCGTCGTTTTGGGACCGCGAACACCGTTGCTACCTTGAACCGCATTTTATTGAGCCGGATGTGGCCGGACAGATTCGTTCGATTGCCCGGGAGAATGGAATAAGGCCGTTTGTCTACACGCTTGGTGACGACAATGTCCTGAACGTCTACAAGGATTCGCCTCTGTCGGAGCTGGACAAACGTTTTATCAATGAGCGGACCGGTCTGCCTCTTAAACGATTCATCATCGACAGCCCGGAGTCGGCGTCGCTTGCCGGAAAACGTACGATGTTGATGTTTGCCGCCGGACCTAAAGATATGATAGGGCACACCGCCGAGGAGCTTCGCCGACGTGTGGAGTGCTCGGCAGGGAATTATCTTGACATATTTGATTCGTCGGTGGGCTATCTTGACGTGTATGCGAGCGGCATAAACAAGGCCGATGCTGTACGTCGCCTTGCTTCGAAGCTTGGTGCCGGCAGGGTTGTGGTGTTCGGCGACAATCTTAACGACATACCGATGATGAAGGTGGCCGATCTGGCCGTGGCGGTCGACAATGCGCTTCCTGAAGTGAAGTCGATGGCGCATCGTGTCATCGGTCCGAATACGGCCGATTCGGTGGCGCGTTTCATTGCCGATGATTTTGACGGACTGCAATAATTGGAGCGATGTATCCGTTATCTACTCGTATGGCAAACATTTATGATACACGTAGATATTGGACGATAGCCTTCTTCCTGGTGGCTGCCGTGCTGGTGTTGGTGTTTCTGTATGTGTCGAATAACATCGTAAGACAGTTGTCCGATCAGGAGCGTGACCGCATGGAGATATGGGCGGATGCTACCAAGGCCATCATCAATTCACCTTCCGACATGTATGGCGATGCAGAGTCGGCCTCAGCCGACATAGACTTCCTGCTAAGCATCATAGAGCGCAACCGCAACATACCTCTGTTGCTTACTGACCAGTACGACAACATAATCGACCATCGCAATTTTGACTTGCCGGAGCCTGTCGACAGCTCGTCGCCTCTGTACATTTCCGATGTCAACAAGGAATTCCTTCAGAAGAAGTTTGATGCACTGCGCAATTCTTCCAATGTCATACCGATGGAGATAGCGCCCGGCATAGTCCAGCATCTTTACTATGAGGATAGCCGTCTGCTTAAACTGTTGAATTATTACCCTTATGTCCAGGTGCTTGTCATGCTGGCGTTCGTTGCGTTGGTCTATTTTGCGGTGATGACGACAAAGAAGGCTGAGCAAAACAAGGTTTGGGTGGGATTGTCGAAAGAGACCGCCCATCAGCTCGGTACGCCAATTTCGTCGCTTATGGCATGGATGGAACTGCTTGAATCCATGGGTATTGATAAGGACGTTACTGACGAGATGAACAAGGATGTGAGCCGACTGACCACTATCGCTTCAAGGTTCGGCAAAATCGGTTCGCGCCCGACCATGGAGATGATGAACGTGAATAAGGTGGTGGAAGATGCCGCCAGATATATGTCGACACGCATCTCAAAGCGCATCCGTCTCGAGGTGTCATGCTCCGCCGAAGTCCTTGACGTGGAGCTTAGCGACTCGCTGTTTCAGTGGGTCATGGAGAATCTCATAAAGAATGCGGTAGATGCCATGGATGCCGAGGGTTCAATAACGGTCACTACCTGTCGCGACGGCGACATGGCCCGCATAGATGTGTCTGATACAGGCAAGGGGCTTCCCCGTAAACGCTTCAAGACGATATTCAATCCGGGCTACACAACAAAAAAGCGCGGGTGGGGCCTCGGACTGGCTCTCGCGAAGCGCATAATCGAGCAGTACCATGGCGGACGCATATTCGTGGCCTCGTCCGAACCCGGCCGCGGAACCACATTTCGCATCCTTTTGCCTATGACTTATAATTAACGGACTTTGATACAGAAATAAAATGCACCCAAAAGTTGGATACAAAACTTTTAGGTGCACTAGGAATTGAGCTTTTATATTGTCAACATCTCTTATTGTTTTCTCAAGCGATAGCCGGAACCGTCAAAAGATATGAAAAGCTCATCGCCTTGGATATAGCAAGGTTCCGGTTCGATGTCGTCGTCATATAGGTCTGGATCGTCGGAAAAATGGCCTACGATAGAAATTAGAAAAACTTTTGTTCCAGCGGTGTAGTCGTCATCCTCATCAAATCTATAGTTTGTCAGCTTATAAGAACCGCTGAATGTCCAGTCATCTTCAGGCTCTGTCGCACTTTCGCTCTTGGCGGTCATTTTACCCTTGGCGGTAAATGTCATAGTCACGACTTCATCGTTGCCATAATAGCCGCCTTCGTGGTCAAATGTACCTACCCAGGTTCCTACAAGGGCGTTTGAACCTTCTGCGTCATCGTCGCCACAAGATGTAAAACCTGCACACGCGGCAACGACAATCATGACCATTGCAAAAAATCTAAACTTTTTCATTGTGTAAAATTGATATTTAAACAGTTAATAAATAGTAGCCAAATTTACATCATGGTAATCATTTAGGGATGCAAATATCATTAAACACAATAAGTTGCAGATGCAAAAGTGTTCCCGTCATGAAAACCATTGTTTGTATTGCCGATTAGTCAGCAATACAAACGCACACTCTGCAAGACGGGACCAGAGAATAATTTACAAAAAAAGTTAAGGAAGAAGAGCCGTCCCATCACTTTCTTCCCGGAAATACCGGGCTGAATTGCCAAGGTGATGTAATCTTCCTGTCGGAGGTGTATGATGCATTTCCGATTTGCGCGGCAAATTTAAAAAAAACACAATTTTAACCAATACTTCAGTGTTAATATTTGTTGATAAAATTATCGCTCCAGAGACCTCTGGCCCATACTGTTTTACGCACGATAAAAAAGAGTACGCCCTTTCATTGTGACGTACTCTTCGGTGGTTAAACGGATTAACCTATTTGTTAGTTGTTTTCGGGGCGGAGTGAGCGGACAGTCTCGGCGGCGCGCCACATTTCGCTTTCGCGGAGTTCTTTAAGCTCTTTTTCGAGGTTTTCGCGATAGTCGGGTTTGGTGTTGGAGTCGATTGAACGCTGGGCCTCGTTGCCGGTCTTCACGCTCTCGTACAGTTCGTACATGACGGGCTTGATGGCATCGTGGAACGGACCCATCCAGTCGAGCGCACCGCGCTGTGCGGTGGTCGAGCAGTTGGCATACATCCAGTCCATGCCCTTGGCCGCAAACAGAGGCATGAGCGACTGCGTGAGTTCTTCTACGGTCTCGTTGAAAGCTTCAGAGGGGGTATGGCCGTTTTCGCGGAGCACTTCATACTGGGCGAGGAACAGACCCTGGATGGCACCCATGAGCGAACCGCGTTCGCCGGTGAGGTCCGATACGGCTTCGCGCTGGAATGTGGTCTCGAACATGTAGCCTGAGCCGATTCCGATACCGATGGCGAGAGTGCGTTCAAGAGCCTTGCCTGTAGCGTCCTGATAAACTGCGAAGCTTGAGTTGGTGCCTTTGCCTTCTTTGAACAGGACGCGGAGCATAGTGCCCGAACCTTTGGGCGCTACCATTATCACGTCGATGTCTGACGGAGGAACCACGCCGGTGCGGTCGCTCCAGTTGATGGCGAATCCGTGGCTGAAGTAGAGGGCCTTGCCGGGGGTGAGGTGCTTCTTGATGACGGGCCACTGTGAGATTACGGCCGCGTCGCTGAGCAGACACATGATGATGGTGCCGCGCTTGCATGCCTCTTCGATGGAGAAGAGAGTCTCGCCCGGAACCCATCCGTCGGCTATGGCCTTTTCATACGTCTTTCCTTCGCGCTGTCCTACGATGACGTTAAATCCGTTGTCGCGGAGGTCGAGTCCCTGGCCGGGTCCCTGCACTCCGTAGCCGATTACGGCGAGAGTCTCGTTTTTCAATACTTCACGCGCTTTTTCCAAAGTGAATTCTTCACGGGTGATGACGGTCTCTTCAACACCTCCAAAGTTTAGTTTTGCCATAATAAGTTATAGTTTTTATTGTGAATAGATATCTGTTAAATTTCAGTATAGCTGATGGCCGAGCGTACGCATGGTCCTTCGTTGCCGACGATTTCGCATCTGAATGCGTTTGGAGCCGTTTCGGCGGCAAGCACTTTGACGTTCTCGCCGAAATATGACTCGCGCATAAACGCGATGTCAAACCTCCTTACCCTGTGGGCGTCGTGGAAGTCGAGCGTCCATTGGTTAAGCAGCAGTTCCATATAGCGGACAGTGTTGACGTGGCGGTTGAAGTCGCAGTCGGTGTAGCGGAACGTGTAATCGCCGGATTTTGCCGATTCAGGATCGATGGCGGTAAACCGAGGACACTTGTCCATAAGGCAGGGACGGTCAGACACCACTTCCGCCAGCTTTTCCAGTCCGTTGAGCTGTCCGCCCTGACGTGTCTGCAGATTGATTGTCATCCAGATGGTGCGGGCATATCCGAGTACTTCGCCTTTGTCGTCGGTAATCTCGAAGTTGCGTTCCGAGAAGTGACGGTTGTAGCTTTCAATCCATGTCCGCAGACTGTAGGATTTGTTGACTTCCGGCCATCGATGCATTTCTATGGACAGGCGCGACAGCACCCAAGCCATACCATCCTCTATAAGACGGCTGTAGCCCACTCCGAGTATGTTGGCGTGCATTGTCGCGGTTTCGATGACACGGTTGGCAAGCAAAGTCACCGGTATCGTGCCTTCCGGATTGCATTCTCCGGCGGTCAAAAAGTAGTTGGCGATATATTCCTTCATCTTTTAAAGCATTGGTTATGAATTTCTCAGCCTCTGCTCCTGCTCTTCAAGATACATGGTCAGGTACTCTTCGGGCGATTTTGTGACTGCCACACGTCCGGAGCGTACAAACTGGCGGATGTCGTACTTCTTGAGTTCGTCAAACAGCGACTCGGTCTCGTCGGAGTGCCCGGTCTTCTCTATAATCACGTATTCGCGCGTGATTTCGAGTATACGGGCATTGTGGCGGCGAATGATTTCTTCTACGGTCCTGTCGTCAAGAAGTTCAGGGGTAGGCACTTTATATAACGCTACTTCCTGGTAAACTATTTCGTCGTCAGTGTATAAAAATGATTTCAGCACGTCGATTCGCTTCTCAATCTGTTTTACCACCCTCTCCATCATGGGCCTGTTGCTGAAGCAGGTGATTGTGAATTTGTGTATGCCGTTAATTGATGACGGGCTGACCGAAAGGCTCTCGATGTTAAGACTGCGTCGGGTGAATATGATGGAAATCTGGTTTAGCAGACCTACCTGGTTCTCTGTGAACACCGTCACTGTGAATAATTGATTGTCCATAATCATCAAGTTTAGTCTATCGGATAAACATCGGTTGAGTTAAGCATCACGAAGTCGACATTGCTTCCTGCGGGAGTCATCGGGAATACCATGTCTGTTTCGTCGATGTTGACGTTGAGCAGGTACGGACCGTCGTAGTCGAGCATTCGATGTATGGCTTCGTCAAGCTTGTCGCGTGTCTCGACATTTTCAGCTTTGATGCCGTAGGCATTGGCTATCATTATGAAGTCGGGATTGACGAGCGGAGTCTGCGAGAAGCGTCCGTTGAAGAATAAGGCCTGCCATTGGCGTACATTGCCTAAGAAGTTGTTGTTCAGTAATATGATTTTTACGGCTGTGCCGTATTCCATGATTGTTCCGAGTTCCTGTATGGTCATCTGGAGGCCTCCGTCGCCGGTAAAGAAGCACACTGTGCGCTCCGGGCAGCCCATTTTGGCTCCTATGGCCGCAGGAAGTCCGAATCCCATGGTGCCGAGACCGCCGGATGTGACGATGCTGCGCGGTTCGGCAAAACGCGAATAGCGCGCTGTCAGCATCTGATTCTGGCCTACGTCGGTGACAACGATGCTCTTGTGTCCGGTGGCTTCGCTTACTTTGGCCACGACTTCGCCCATGGTCATCTTTTGTCCGTCGGGATGCAGTTCGTGTTCAATCACCTTTTCGCGTTCAATCTGCTCGGGGGTATCGAACATTTCGAGCCACTGCGGACGCTTTCGCGGCCCAATCAGCGGGAGCAGACGCAACAGAGCCAGGCGGGCATCACCGTGTATGGTAGCGTCGGTAAGTATGTTTTTGTCAAATTCCGACGCGTCGATGTCGATATGCACTATTTTTGCATTTTTTGCGTAGGTCTTTACGTTGCCTGTGATTCTGTCGTCGAATCTCATGCCTACGGCCACTATAAGGTCGGCGCGGTTGGTGTTGATGTTAGGGCCTATGTTGCCGTGCATTCCGAGCATGCCTTTATACAACGGATGGTCAGAAGGCATGGTCGACAGTCCGAGAAGGGTAACGGCCACCGGTATGTCTGATTTTTCGGCCAGCTCTGCCAGTTCGGATTCGGCTCCGGATATCATCACGCCGTGGCCGGAAAGAATCATGGGCCGTTCGGACTCATTAATCATATCAGCTACTCTGCGCACATCCTCTTCCCGTATTTCAGGCATTGGATTGTATGAGCGGATATAGCTGCACTTTTTGTAGTCAAATTCGGTCATGCCCACCTGGGCGTCTTTTGTGATGTCGAGCACTACCGGACCCGGACGTCCAGTGGATGCGATATAGAATGCACGGGCCACGGCCCATGCCACGTCTTCGGCACGGCGTATCTGGTAGCTCCATTTGGTGATAGGCTGGGTGATGCCTACGACATCGGTCTCCTGGAATGCGTCGAAACCAAGAAACGGCGTGGCTACCTGCCCTGTCACCACGACCATGGGCGTGCTGTCCATCAATGCGTCGCTGATGCCGGTGATGACGTTAGTGGCGGCCGGCCCGGACGTGACAATCACGACGCCTGTGTGTCCTGTAACGCGGGCATAGCCCTGTGCGGCATGAGTGGCGCCTTGTTCGTGGCGTACCAATATGTGCTTGAGCCGGTCCTGGTAGTCGAACAAGCGGTCGTAGACCGGCATGATCGAGCCACCCGGATAGCCGAATACCATGTCGACACCTTCGCATATGAGCGACTGTATCAAGGCATCTGAACCTGAAATCATCTCTTTCATTTAACTTTCCAATTATTCTGCTTGACTAAAGTATTCTGACTCCTCCCTTGTCGGCCGACGATACCATGGAAGCGTATGCGCGGAGAGCAAGGCTCACATTACGGTCGCGGCTCGACGGAGTGAATGCATCCTTGCCTCTGGCTTCCTCTTCGGCCCGGCGGCTTGAGAGCTCCGAGCCGCTTACGCGGACGTTGATTGAGCGGGCAGGTATGTCGATGTCGATTATGTCGCCGTCTTTTACAAGTCCGATTGCTCCTCCTGCCGCGGCTTCTGGGGATATGTGGCCGATCGACAGACCCGACGTGCCTCCTGAGAAGCGTCCGTCGGTGATGAGCGCGCACTCTTTGCCGAGGTGCTTTGACTTTATGTAGCTTGTCGGATAAAGCATTTCCTGCATTCCGGGACCGCCTTTGGGGCCTTCATGGGTGATGACTACAACGTCGCCGCTTTTGACCTTGTCGCGCAGGATGCCGTCGACTGCTTCTTCCTGTGAACGGAACACCTTTGCCGGACCGCTGAAGCGGAAGAGCGACTCGTCGACTCCTGCTGTCTTGACTACGCATCCGTCAAGGGCGATATTGCCTTTGAGCACGGCCAGGCCTCCGTCCTTTACGTATGCATGTCCGAAGTCGCGTATGCATCCGGAGGTTCGGTCGCCGTCGAGCGATTCGTAGCGCGACGACTGCGATCCGAGCTTAATATTGCGTCCGCCACCGGGCGCGCTCATCCACATGTCGCGGGCTTTTTCTGAAAAGTCCTTTCCTTCAATCGCATAGCGCTCGATAGCTTCTCCGAGAGTAAGTCCATCGACTCGTTTTACCGATGTGTCGAGTAGGCCCTTTGCGGCCAGCTGATGCATTATCGACATGATGCCCCCTGCGCGGTTGACATCCTGAATGTGATATTTTGAGTTGGGCGCGACTTTACACAGTACCGGTGTCACCCTTGACAGACGGTCTATGTCGGCTATGGTGAAGTCGGCTCCGGCTTCGTGGGCTATGGCAAGCAGATGAAGCACGGTGTTGGTGGATCCGCCCATGGCTATGTCGAGCGACATGGCGTTGAGCATTGCCTCCCTTGACGCGATTGAACGGGGCAAAACGCTTTCGTCGTCGCGGTAGTAGGCATAGGTGTTTTCGACTATTTTACGTGCCGCTTCGCGGAACAGCTCTTTGCGGTTTGTGTGCGTAGCCACTATCGTGCCGTTGCCCGGAAGGGCCAGGCCGAGGGCTTCGTTGAGCGAATTCATGGAGTTGGCGGTAAACATGCCCGAACAAGAGCCGCAGGTCGGGCATCCCTTTTCTTCAAGAAGCTTGACCATGTCGTCGCTCACGGTTTCGTCGGCGGAGTCTACCATGATGTCAATCAGGTCGAGCGCGCGTCCGTTGAGTTCGCCGGCTTCCATCGGACCTCCCGACACAAATATTGCAGGAATGTTGAGGCGCATCGCCGCCATTAGCATTCCCGGGGTGACTTTGTCGCAGTTGGATATGCACACCATTGCGTCGGCCTTGTGGGCGTTGACCATATATTCCACCGAGTCGGCTATGAGATCGCGCGACGGCAGGGAATAAAGCATTCCGTCGTGGCCCATGGCTATTCCGTCGTCTATGGCTATGGTGTTGAATTCTGCGGCAAAGCAGCCAAGGCGTTCGATTTCTTCTTTTACGGTCTGTCCTATCTCATGCAGATGGGTATGCCCCGGCACGAACTGGGTGAACGAATTGACTATGGCTATGATGGGTTTGCCCATCTGTCCGTCGGTCATTCCGTTGGCGCGCCACAGGGCTCTTGCTCCCGCCATGCGCCGGCCTTGAGTGCTTGCGGCACTCCGTAGTGGTCTGGTCATATATACTTTTCTTTACGTTTTTTCCAAAAATAGAGGACAAATCCATGCCCTGCTTCATAGATGTATAATATCAAGTAAGCCCCTCGGTCGTTCAGCGCGATTGAGGAGCTTAGATAGACTGCAGTATGGAATACAACACCATTATCAGCTCCCGCATCAAATTAGAATGGAGATGACGACCTCAATGAGGACTATGATAATGGCGAAATTGTTCATAACTAATATTTGATATTTATGTTTGCAAAAATATGACATTATGCTAAATTTGACAAATATTTTAAGAAAAAAAATGCAATAATTTGCGATTGATTGCTGTTTTGGCTATGATTGAGCACTTCGTTCCCCTGAAGTTCGGGTGGAGCGGGTGCGGATGTTGATTATATGAAAAAAGTCCTGCAAGCTTAGTGCCTGCAGGACTTTTATGGTTAAATCCTAACGGATTGCGTCTTTTAGTCGATGAGCTGGTCTGCTTTGTAACCTCCCATTTCGCGAATCGCGTTCTTAAGCATGATATACTGCTCGAAGAGGTTGTTGACAGGAACTTCGTTCTTGGTGTAGTCGTGCATCGGGCTCTTGAGGAAGAAGCTCAGGAAGTCCTGGATGCCATAACGGCCACAACGTGCGGCGAGGTCGATCAGCAAGCAGAGGTCAAGGCAGAGCGGAGCTGCAAGGATTGAGTCGCGGCAGAGGAAGTTGATCTTAATCTGCATCGGGTAGCCCATCCAGCCGAAGATGTCGATGTTGTCCCAGCCTTCTTTGTTGTCGTTGCGCGGGGGATAATAGTTGATGCGCACTTTGTGGTAGTAGTCTGTGTAGAGGTCGGGCTGATTTTCAGGAACCAGAATTGATTCGAGTGTAGAGAGCTTGCTGACCTCCTTGGTGCGGAAGTTGGCGGGTTCGTCAAGCACGAGACCGTCGCGGTTGCCGAGGATATTGGTAGAGAACCATCCTGACAGACCGAGGCAACGAACACCGATGATGGGTGCGAAACCTGATTTTACAAGAGTCTGGCCGGTCTTGAAGTCCTTGCCGGCGATAGGCATCTTGACCTTTTCGCAGAGTTCCCAGATGGCGGGTATGTCAACGGTAGTGTTAGGTGCGCCCATTACGAAAGGTGCTCCTTCTACGAGTGCCGCATAGGCGTAGCACATTGAAGGTGCGATGTGTTCGCGGTCGTCGTCCTTCATGGCCTGTTCGAGCGCGGCGAGGCTGTAGTGTACTTTTTCGTCAACCGGAACGTAAACTTCTGTAGAAGCGGCCCAAAGCACTACGATGCGTTCGCAACCGTTGGCGGCCTTGAAGTCACGGATATCTTTACGGAGGGCTTCAACCATTTCCCAGCGGGTCTTGCAGTCCTTGACGTTGTCGCCGTCGAGACGCTTTGCATAGTTGTGGTCGAAGGCGGCCTTCATGGGAACAATCTTTTCGAGTTCGTCCTTAACGGGCATGATGTCCTTTTCCTTAAGAACTTCGCAGTTAATTGCTGATTCGAAAGCGTTCTGCGGATATACGTCCCATGCGCCGAACACGATGTCGTTGAGGTCGGCCAGGGGAACGATTTGGTTGTACTTGAGGTTTTTCTTGTTGGCACCTTCTCCGACGCGCATGACGTCGTACTGGGTCATTGAGCCCACAGGCTTGGCAAGGCCTTTGCGAGTCATAAGCACACCTGTCATAAATGTGGAGCTTACTGCTCCAAGTCCTACTACGAGAATGCCGAGCTTGCCGTCGGCTTTCTTTACGGGAGTCTGATCCATGTTAGTTCTAAGTTAGTTTCCTTATTGTTAGTTAGTTTCCTTCAATTGTCAGAATTAAAAAATTCTACTTTTACAGCTCCTTGCGTTTAAAAGAGCGTGTAAAAGTAGAACTAATTTTTGAGATGTGAAAAAAAATTTCAGCTAACTTTCGTCAAAATTTGTGAAAGTCGGATAAATTTTTGCTTATTTAGTGAATGTATATTAAAATTGCTTGGTTTTGCTGTTGTAAATGTTAATAAACTATAATGCTACGTCAAGCAAATCGGCCAGTTTTTTGATGATTGCGGGGTGTGTCACCGCATCTTCATCGTCGGTCCAGCCTTTGCCTTTAAGCCATGCAACGTGACATCCTATGGATTCAGCCGGAAGAATATCCTTTTTCAGCGAGTCTCCGACCACGAGAACTTCATCTGCACGCAGGCCCAAGGCTTCGACTCCCATGGCGAAAATGCGCGGGTCCGGCTTGCGTACTCCAACGACGGCGCTCTCGATGATGCGTCCGAAGAAGTGCGACAGGTTGAAGTCGGCCAGCACGGCTTCGATATTGCCGTAAAAGTTGCTGACGAGCACCATCGGATAGCGTGCATGCAGGGCTTCAAGTGTGGGGCGCGCTTCTTCGATGCTTGATCGGGCCGCGTCGTAGCAGTAGCGCGCTATGGCCGGGGCAAGGCTTTCGATGCTTGCCTCTTCGATGTGTCCGTGTTCGGCGAGATAGCCGAGTTCGATGCACATCTTTTTATATAGGAGGTCATAGAAGGTGTCGTCCGGCATGATATGGCGCACTTTGGCAAGTTCGCGTTCGGCATATACGTATGCTTCGCGGAAGGTGTCTTTGTCTATGTCGACACCGACGGCCTTGTAGCCGTCCCATATTATCTCGCTCCAATGTGTGCCGCGGCTGTCGATTGTGCCGCCGTAGTCGAATATTATACCTTTTATATTAATATTTGCCATTTGAAAGTTCCTTGGTGAATGTTTTGCAGATGTTTTCGTGGCGCACGATCATGTATAAGAGCAGTATGTTGAGCACGGTAAGCTCGAAGGCGAAGTATAGCCAGGGCATCTGGAGGAAGAGCGAGGTGAACAGCGCAATTACGCGCCAGTTGAACGACAGTATGTTGGTATACTTCATGAGCGGAAGGCTCTTGGCGCGGAATGCCTCACGGAACGATACCGGAATCTTGCCGTCGGGGAACCGGCGGCGCAGTTCGGCGCGCAGCTGCTGCATATTGCGTGTGAGAGATTCCTGGCTTACGGTGTAGTTTGTGTAGAACGTCATTGTCAGCTTCTTCCAGAAGTTCCTGCTCCAGGACAGTTGCGCATACTTTTCCTTCAGATTATCTGACGATTCGAGTTCGCTACCCTCTTCGCCTTTAAGGAAATAAAGATGGAACTGTCGGTAGTAGTCGGCCATTGCGGCCTGTTTGGCATGGCAGAGTCCGGTGATGACTGCTACCACCCATATCACCCAGGTGTGGTGGCTGAAGAATTCCGAAGTGACGTTTTCTCTGAGGCAGATAGCCACATAGATGGCCGCAAACCAGAGGTCGCCTGACAGTCCGTCGAGTATGCGTCCGATTCGGGAATATTGTTTGGTCATGCGTGCGAGTTGTCCGTCGGCCGAGTCAAACGAATTGGCCCAGACCAGCAAGAGCATTCCGATGACATTCATCCAAAGTTCGGGGAAGTAGAACATTACTCCGGCTCCGATTCCGAGAAATATCGACGCTATGGTTATGGCATTTGGGGTTACTCCGAGGCTTTTGGCGATGCATGCCCACATATAGCCCACGGGGCGGTAGAACATTAGGTCGATATGCTCCTCGGTGTCCATGGACTTCAGAGAGTCCTTGTAGCTTGACTGTTTCCCGCCGTTTTCGGCAGTTGCGGTAACGTTGTTGTGTTCCATGTGCCTCTATTTTCGTTCCTTTATGGTTGAGAGTATACACTTGGCTATGTGCGGCGCGGCTTCCTGTCGGCATGGGGCAAAGCTTGGCCAGTCGTTGAAGTCGATGATTCGGATGTCGCCTTCGGGGCTGACGATGCAGTCGCCTCCGTATATTTTCACGTCCAGCACTTCGCTGGCTTTGTGGCAGATGTCGCGCATGTGTTCTTTGTCGAATTCGAGTCCGCGTGACTTCCCGTTGATGGCTTCGTGTCCGTATTTGGAGTGGCCTTCGTCGAACGGGTAGAACCAGAAAAAGAACGGAGTGCCCTGTACGCCGTAGAATTTGATCAGGTCGCCTACGAGGTGGCGGTTGATTACGGCGCGCTTGATTCCGCGTAAGAAGTATTCCTGAAGCACTTCCTGTGCTTCTTCAGGATGGCGAACGTAGCTCACATCCTCCTTGTGCATGGCGTGGAAGTCGCCTCGCTTGATCCAGCATTGGGTGAATCCGGCTTTTTTAAGCGCGTCCTTGACGCTCTCGTCGGTGTTTACAATTATGCTGTCGGGGTAGGGGATGTTGGATCCGATGAGGATTCTGGTCATGCGTTCGCGTGTGCAGTTTTCGATTCCGTATCCGGAGTTGATTACGAGCGCTCCGTCATCTTCAAGCTTCTGGAGCTTGTGTATCGACTCCATTTCGCGGCACATGTTGACTATGATGTCCTCCTTGACGTCGCCGTTGTTGAACTGGTCTTCGCTGTATATGGTCACGATGCAACCACGCTTGCGCAGTTGGTCGGCTACGGCGTTGAATATGGCGGCGTCGTTTCCGATGTGGTTGGGCGAATAAGCGCCGGCGCGCATTATCCCGGCTATTTTTATTTCTGCCATTATGTTGTCTTGTTGAATGTTTTTTTTGTTCCTGTTGCTGTGTTAGTTTCCTGCAATGAACTGTTCGGCGGTGGCGATGTCGCCGGCGTGGTCGACGTCGACTACCTTGCCGAAACGGAATGCCTTAAGCGCCATGCCGTCGGCCACGAGCGCGCGCTGATAGTTGCGCATGCGGCTTACGCCTTCGTCCATGCATTTTTCGAGAACGCGCAGACATGGAGGTGTCAGTCCGTATATGCCTCCGGATATGTATTTCACTCCGTCCCATGGCTGGTCGCGGTAGGCGAGTATGTCCATGTCGTCGTCGGTGTCGATATACAGGGGCTTTTCGTCGTCGATGAAGTCGGTTACGCCCATGAAGCCGTCGGCGCTGTCGTTAGCTTCAAAAGCGCTGACATAGCGGCGGAAGTCGTCTTCGAGAAAAATTGTGTCGACGGTGGTTAGGATGAATTTGCCCCGCGCCGGGAAGTTTCGGGTGACTTCGTAGAATGAGTGCATGGAGCTTGGTGTCGACTTGACGACTAAGTGCATGGGCACCGGAAGCTCGAGGCTCTCTATATATTCGCGCACTTGTGTCATCTGTTCGTTGACTATTATCGACAGTGATTCGGCGTTGCAGTCCATCATGATGTCGATGAGGCGCTTCACCATCGGTTTGCCGTTGAGTCTGACAAGCGGTTTGGGAAGTTCCACTCCTTCCTGTGCCAGCCTGGACCCTTCACCGGCCGCTATTATGGCGTAATGCATTTCGGTATGAATATGTGTTGATGATTGATTCTAATCGTTGCTGGAGTCGTCTTTGGTAAGGTCAAGCACCACGTTGTCCTTGCTCTTGTCGAAGTATTGGCGGCGGAGCGGATTGCGGTGAGCGTAAGCGTGGCTCTTTCGGTTGCGGAATACGTCGATCGCCATGTATATGGCGTGGATCATCGATTCCGGCGAAGCTTTGTCCTGTCCCGCGATGTCGAATCCGGTGCCGTGGTCGGGCGATGTACGTATGAATTTCAGTCCGGCGGTATAGTTGACTCCGCTTGACATGGCCAGCGTCTTGAATGGTGTGAGTCCCTGGTCGTGATACATGGCCAGGACTCCGTCAAATGTATTGTAGGCTTCTGTCCCGAAGAATCCGTCTGATGCGTAAGGGCCGAAAGCCCAGATGCCGTCTTCGGAGGCTTCGTTTATGGCGGGTATTATTGTTTCCTGTTCTTCCTTGCCGAGAAGCCCGTTTTCTCCGGCGTGCGGATTTAGCGATAGCACGGCGATTTTGGGAGCCTCTATGCCGAAATCCTTTTTAAGCGATTCGTTGAATATGGAAAGCTTTTCCAGTATGGCCTCTTTGGTGACGGATTCCGGTACCCGGGCCAGCGGCATGTGGGCTGTGACGAGTGCCACGCGTAAGCCTTCCGTGCAGAGCATCATCAGGCTTTTGTCTCCGTCGCCAAGCGACGATTCGAGGTATTCCGTGTGTCCGGGGAAGCTGAATGTGGGGCTCTGGATTGTGTCTTTGTTTATCGGGGCTGTCACGAGCACGTCGATGGTGCCTTCGCGGAGGTCGGCCACGGCGCGTTCAAGAGCTTTGAATGCGGCCTCTCCGGCGGCTTTGGATGCTGTGCCCGGCTCGATTTGCAGGTCTTCGCCTACCACATTGATAATGTTGACTTCGTTTTCGCGGGCCTGCGAGGCGTCGTTTATCTGCACCATGTTGAACGGTTGCAGTTCCAGGCCTTTTCTGTAAAATGCCGCGGCTTTTGCCGAACCGTAGATGACGGGAGTGCAAAGCTCTGTCATTCGGGGGTCCTCCATGGCCTTTAATATCACCTCGTAGCCTATGCCGTTGGTGTCGCCATGTGTGATTCCTACCTTTATTTTGTTGTTAGCCATTGCTTTGATTCTATAGAATAATAATTAGTAGACTATTGCGCGGCTTGTGCCGCGTCAAGATGCGTCAATGTGCGGTCTGCATTGATTATGCGTATGGGCACACTTCCACAAATTCTGCGCTAAATTACAAATAATCCGCCATATATCCGCGCTTTGTCTTCACTTTTGCGCATATACGGTCTCTTTGGCGGCCGGAAACGCGGATGGCGCGGGCATAAAAAAAATGAGTCGGCTCACGCAGACTCATTTCGCTAATAAAATAAAGGCTTAAAGCATTATAAAATCTTATTTGTACAGAGGTTCAAATGTCAGTGTGCCGTCGGTTTCGACGCTCAAAACTTTTTGCCGTGGGCAAGCAGATACTGAGCAATCTGGACGGCGTTCAGTGCCGCGCCTTTCTTGATCTGGTCGCCTACCACCCAGAAGCTTAGTCCGTTGGGCGAGGTTATGTCCTTGCGGAGACGGCCTACGTAAACGGGGTCCTGGTTGGCGATGTCAAGGGGCATAGGGTACTTCTTGTGTGCCGGGTCGTCGAACACAACCACGCCTTCGGCCTTTTCAAGGGCTTTGCGCACTGTGTCGAGCGATATCGGCTCCTCGGTCTCAAGCCAGATGGCTTCCGAGTGGGCTCGCATGACCGGAACTCTGACGCAGGTCGCGCTTACGTCGAGAGAGGGGGCATGCATTATCTTTTTGGTCTCGTTATACATCTTCATTTCCTCCTTGGTGTAGCCGTTTTCGGTAAATACGTCTACCTGCGGAATGACGTTGTATGCGAGCTGGTAAGCAAACTTTTCTATCGTAGGCTCCTCGCCGCGTCCGAGCTGAGCATATTGCTCAACCAGTTCGGCCATCGCGGCGGCTCCTGCGCCGCTCGCGGCCTGGTAAGTGGCCACATGTACGCGCTTGATAGGCGAGATGTCGTTGATTGGCTTCAGCGCCACGACCATCTGTATGGTTGTACAGTTGGGGTTGGCGATGATGTTGCGCGGTGTGTTGAAAGCGTCGTCGCCATTAACTTCCGGCACGACCAAGGGGACGTCTTCGTCCATTCGGAACGCGCTTGAGTTGTCGATCATTATGGTGCCGTGCTTTGTGATGGTGTCGGCAAATTCGCGCGATGTTCCGGCTCCGGCAGAGGTGAATGCGATGTCCACATCCTTGAAGTCGTCATTGTGCTTAAGCTCTTTGACTACTATCTCTTTCCCGCGGAAAGTATATGATGTGCCCGCGCTTCTGCTCGAACCGAAAAGCAATAATTCACTGATAGGGAAATTTTGTTCGTCGAGAACCCTGAGAAATTCCTGTCCTACAGCTCCACTTGCTCCAACAATAGCAACTTTCAACATCTGATTATTCATTTGTCACTGAATATTATTACAAAAGTATATAATTATTTTCAAATTTGCAAATATTTTTTGCTTCAAAATATTGTATGGGGGGGGGTAATTTATTGATATTCAACAGATTATATTCTGTTTAGCGCTCCGGTGACTGAGTCCATAATGTAACCTGATACGATAACATCGGCAGGTACAAGAGGGTGATTGCGAATCAGATCCACCGTTTCTGCTATAGCGGCGGGGGTGTCTTCGAAGCCGTGAAGCCAGCTTTTGAGGTCGATGCCGCAGTGCATCATCAGGTTGATGTGTTCTTCCGAAATGCCGCGTTCGCGCATCAGATGAAGCATTTCGTTGGCGTCCATGCCTTGTACGCCGCATCCGGTATGCCCGATAATCATTATCTCTGTGACTCCGAGCTCATAGATGGCCACGAGCAGGCTTCTGACGGTCGAATCGAACGGATTGGTGATGGTGGCGCCTGCATTCTTTATCATTTTTACATCGCCGTTTTTTATTCCGAGCGCGGCCGGAAGCAGTTCGATTAGGCGCGTGTCCATGCATGTGACTATGGCTATCCGCTTGTCCGGGAACTTCGTGGTGGCGTACTTTTCATATTCTTTGGTTCTGACAAACTCCTTGTTGAACCTGAGCATTTCTTCTATCATTGTATGTCCGGTGTTAACCTTTTTAAAGTCTGATATGGGTCCCTTTCCTAAGGTTGTCGAGCGATGATGCCTGTGTGATTACGACTTCCTTCACTCCGTCGGCCACTGCTTTGAGGGCGTTCTCTATCTTGGGGAGCATGCCTCCGGTAACGATGCCGTCGGCCTTGAGCTTCTCGAACAGGCCGGGGTCTATGGCGGGTATCACGGAATCGTCGTCGTTTTCGTCGCGCAGTACTCCGGCTTTTTCGAAACAATACACAAGCGTTACATCGAATATGTCGGCGAGTCCTCGCGCTGTCTCTCCGGCCATGGTGTCGGCGTTGGTGTTGAGCAGATGGCCCTGTCCGTCATGGGTCAGGGGGGCGATTACAGGTACTATCCCCGAACGGATCAATGTGGCCAGGGCTTCGCCGTTTACTCGGTCGACATCGCCGACCCAGCCGTAGTCTACTTTTCCGGCAGGGCGCTTGTGGCTGCGTATGATGTCCATGTCGGCTCCTGTCATGCCGATGGCGTCGATTCCCATGCCCTGCAGGCGTGCGGTTATGGTCTTGTTGACGAGTCCTCCATAGACCATAGCGACCACCCTCAGCATGTCGTTGTCGGTGACACGCCGTCCTTCAATCATGGTTGTCTCGATGCCGAGGTCGGCGGCCATCTTTGTGGCCGAACGTCCGCCTCCGTGCACCAGAAGCTTAAGTCCGTCTATCCTGGAAAAGTCGGAAAGAAGCCTTGCCAGTGAGTCCGGCTCTTCTACTATCTTCCCTCCGACTTTTATTATTGTAAGTTTATCCTTCATAACGTGTTATTCCTGTTGTTGCCCTCCGGCAAACTCCATCAGGAAAGCTTTGATGAAACCGTCGATGTCGCCGTCCATTACGGCGTTGACATCCGAAGTCTGCCACTGTGTGCGGTGGTCCTTGACGCGTCGGTCGTCAAAGACATAGCTGCGTATCTGCGAACCCCATTCGATTTTCATCTTGCTGTCCTCGACCTTGCGCTGTTCGGCCAGGCGGTGCTGAAGCTCCTTGTCGTAGAGGATCGACTTAAGCTGGCGCATGGCGTTCTCTTTGTTCTTGGGCTGGTCGCGGGTCTCGGTGTTTTCAATCAGAATTTCTTCGTGCTCGCCGGTATAAGGGTCGGTGTACTGGTAGCGGAGACGCACGCCTGACTCTACCTTGTTCACGTTCTGGCCGCCTGCGCCGCCGCTTCGGAATGTGTCCCACGACAATAATGCAGGGTCAACCCGTACTTCGATGGTGTCATCGACAAGCGGAGTCACGAATACCGACGCAAACGAGGTCATTCGCTTGCCCTGGGCATTGTATGGCGACACGCGCACGAGGCGGTGTACTCCGTTTTCGCTTTTGAGGTATCCGTAGGCAAATGCTCCGTCGACTTCGATTGTCACTGACTTTATGCCTGCTTCGTCGCCTTCGAGTATGTTGGCGATAGAGGTCTTGTAGCCTTTGGCCTCGCACCATCGCAGGTACATGCGCATCAGCATCGATGCCCAGTCCTGGCTTTCGGTGCCGCCTGCTCCGGAATTGATTTTAAGCACGGCTCCGAGCGAGTCTTCTTCGCGGCGCAACATGTTGCGTAGTTCGAGAGCCTCGATTTTTGCTATCAGGTCGGCATACATGGAGTCTATTTCCTCCTCTTCCACAAGTCCTTCCTTTACGAAGTCCCATGCAAGCTGGAGTTCCGAGACGGCCTTGTCTACTTCGTCGAATCCGTCAATCCACTGATGCAGTTCCTTTACTTTCTTCATTTGGGCCTGCGCCTCTTTCTGGTGCTCCCAGAAGTCGGGGACATGTGTGCGCAGTTCTTCCTCTTCTACTTCGACACGTTTGCTGTCGATGTCAAAGATACCTCCCCAGCGCATCCTTGCGCTCTATCGTCTCTTTTAGCTGTTCGTAGGTAATCATAACGAATCTGTGTTGTGATGAATTAGTGGGTTATAAATAATATGTGATGCACACCGTTCTCGGGCATGTATGACCGTTTATTGTGCATACATGGCCTCGATTTCGTGCGCGTATTTCTGGTTGATGATCGGACGGCGTATCTTGAGGGTGTTTGTGAGTTCGCCTGTCTCCATGCTGAATTCTTTGGGCAGGAGTGTGAACTTCTTTACCTTCTCATAGCTGGCGAAACCCTTCTGGAGTTTTTCGATGCGCTCTTCGATCATGTGGCGTATGTCGCTGTTGTTTACCAGGTCGGCTATCGACTGATACTGAATCTTTTTCTTCAAAGCGTATTCCTTGAGAGCTTCGAATGCCGGTATGATGATGGCTGTTACGTATTTGCGCTGGTCTCCTATCACGGCCACCTGCTCGATATACTTGTCTTCTCCAAGTTTGCTTTCGATGGCCTGGGGGGCTATGTATTTGCCGTTGGAAGTTTTGAACAGGTCTTTGATGCGTTCGGTCAGAATAAGCGCGCCTGTATCGTCGATGCGTCCGGCGTCGCCGGTTCTGAACCAACCGTCGTCAGTGAAGGCCTCCTTGTTGGCTTCGGGTTTGTTGAAATATCCGTCCATTACGGTCTCGCCTTTGACCAGGATTTCGTTCTGCGGACCTATCTTGACCTCGATTCCGGGAAGGACTGTGCCGACTGTGCCGATTTCATATCCTATCTGCGGAAAGCATGTCACGGTGGCTGTAGTCTCCGAAAGTCCGTAGCCGACTACGATGTTGATTCCGCATGAGTGAAGAAACTCGCATATCGTGTCGGACAACGGTGCGCCTGCGGTCGGGAATATGTTGCCGTTGTTTATGCCGATTACTTTGCGCAACGTGGCGAATATCTTTGCGTCGAAGAACCGATATTGCATCTTGAGCCATTTGGGTGCCTTTTTGCCCAGACGCGCGTAGTCGAGGTTGTATTCGCGCCCGACTTTGACGGCCCGGTTCACAAGCATCTTCTGAATGAAGTTCATGCGGGAGATTTTTGCCTGTACTCCTGCATAAACCTTTTCCCAGAAACGCGGCACGGAGCACATGCAAGTGGGCTTGACTTCGCGGATTGAGGTCTGGATGTCGCGTGGATCAAGGTTGATGAACACCTTGATGCCCATCATAAGGCAGAAATATGTCCATGCTTTTTCAAAAATGTGGCTAAGCGGCAGGAAGCATAGCGAAGTGTCGTTCTCGCTGAGCATTGTCAGGCGTTCGACGTGAATCTTAAGTGCCGCGTTGAAGCACCTGTGGGGCAGCATTGCGCCTTTCGGTTCGCCTGTGGTTCCGGAGGTGTAGAGGAGTGTGGCCAGATCTGATTCCGTAGCGGCTTCCGTACGGTGTCCGACGGCCTCGCGGCAGTTCTTGCCGGCCGCTTCGCCAAGACGAAGGAGTGAGGTGAACGTCATGGTCTCCTTGTCCTTTTCTTCCATAGGGAATTCTCCGTAACATACTATCTGGCGGAGACGCTTGCACTTCTTTTTTGCCTCAAGCGCTATGGAGTATTGGTCGCGGTTGCCGACGAACAGGATTGAGACGCGCGCATCGTTTACGATATATTCCACCTGCTCCTGACTGCTGGTAGCGTAAATCGACACTGGTACGGCTCTATTGGCAAATGCCGCAAAGTCAGTTATCAGAATGTCGGGGCGGTTGGCGGAGAATACCCCTACCGTATCGCCCGGCTCGATGCCAAGAATCTCAAGAGCATATGATGCTGCGTCCACTTTGCGGCTGAATTCTGTCCACGATGTCTCTGCCCATGCGCCGTTTGGTTGCGCTTTGAAGCTGTAGGCGGGTCGATCGCCGTATTTCGACGCTTGTCGCTGAACGAGATTAGTTAAAATGTTTGGCATAACATAAATATTTAATGGCAAAGGTAACACCTTAACCTTACTATAATAACGTATGGAGCCAAATTAATAATCGGCTCTTAACATACGTTCACAACCTCGGATGAAGGTGTTGTGGCGTTTAACATATTTTATTGTGCCGCCATGTGCGCGGGCATATAATGTCGCGCAGTCACGGCGTGGCGTTAATATTGCTCTTTTTCGGATGGGAAGTCGCGGGTCTTAACGTCGTCTATGTAGCGGGCCACCGCGTCGTTGATTACGGTCGACAGGTCGGCATAACGGCGCAGGAACCTTGGCGAGAAGCCCTTGTTGATTCCGAGCATGTCGTGCATCACGAGCACCTGTCCGTCGACGCCGCCTCCGGCTCCGATGCCGATGACGGGAATTGTGAGTTCCTTGGCCACTTTCTCGGCGAGCTGTGCGGGAATCTTTTCAAGCACTATGGCGAAGCATCCGAGCTCTTCGAGCAACTTGGCGTCTTCAAGCAGTTTGGCGGCTTCGGCATCTTCCTTGGCGCGGACCGCGTATGACCCGAACTTGTTTATCGACTGGGGGGTCAGTCCGAGGTGTCCCATCACGGGGATTCCGGCGCAGAGTATTCGCTCGATTGACTCGCGTATTTCCGAACCGCCTTCGATCTTGACTGCTTCGGCGCTGCTCTCCTTCATCACTCTGATGGCCGAAGCGAGGGCTTCCTTGCTGTTTCCCTGGTAAGTTCCGAACGGGAGGTCGGCCACCACGAGGGCGCGTTTCACGCCTTTTACCACAGATGTGGCGTGGTATATCATTTGGTCGAGGGTCATGGGAAGTGTGGTGACATTGCCGGCCATTACGTTCGATGCCGAGTCTCCCACGAGTATCACATCCATTCCTGCTTCGTCGATGAGTTTGGCCATTGAATAATCATAGGCGGTAAGCATTGCTATCTTTTCGCCTCGCTGTTTCATTTCGGCCAGGCGTCGTGTAGTCACCTTGCGCTGGTCTTCCGTATACGTTGACATAGTTGTTTCAGTTTCTTGAACGGTTATGCTGTTATGGCGGACTTCAGGCGCTTTCCCTGGGGAACGGTATCTGAAATCCGCGACAAAGTTACACCTTAATCTCCAACCGCCCAAACAAACCGTGGAAAATCGGTACTTCTCTCCGCTTGTGTATTGTCATTGCGTGCGGAGAGACGATTATTCTTTGTATAAAGTAGAAGCGCCCTCGTATGGAGGGCGCTTGGGTAGTGCAATGGCTATAATTGTAAAAGACAGATGTCTGAGTAAGTGTGTTTATGTTTGAATGCTTGCGTATGTAAATAGTAATATCGTTAGTTAGAGGTGATGCTTTCACTGCTGGTTGAGAATCGAGGAAAGCGGGAGAGAGAAGTATGGTGTTATGACTGCATATTTCCTTTTTTGTATCAGCTGTTAGCGATAGTCCTTGAGGGTCTGCTGCAGGCGCTGGCGGGCGAAAAAGATGCGGCTCTTTACGGTGCCGAGCGGAAGATTCATCTTCTCTGCGATTTCGTTGTATTTGTAGCCGGCCACGTGCATTGTGAACGGAATGCGGTAGTCGTCGGAGAAAGCGTTGATGGCTGCGGTGATTTCTTTAGCGGCGAATGATCCTTCGGGAGTCTCGAATCCTGAATCCTGCGGGAGGTTGAGGTGGTAGAGGTCCTCGGTCTGGTCGATAACTGTGGCGGAGCGAACCACTTTGCGGTAGTTGTTGATGAAGATGTTGCGCATGATGGTGAACACCCAGCCCTTGAAGTTTACGTTGTCAACGTATTTGTCTTCGTTGTCGAGAGCCTTGAGCGTAGTATCCTGAAGAAGGTCGTAAGCGTCGTCGCGGTTTGACGTGAGGATGAATGCGAAGTTAAGGAGGTTCTTTTGAAGATCCATCAGTTTGGTTTGGAAATTAGAGGTAGCCATAATGTATTGTTTTAAGTGCAGTGTTATTGTTGTTGTTTATTTGTTTTGCAATCGTGTTACAAATCGATTACGATGCAAACTTAGGGATTATTCTTGAACTGTGCAAATATTTTCGCAAATATTTTTCGTAAAAGTTGTGCTTAAAATTGTTAAAATACGTAAATCAGCTAATAATCAAATGGTTAAATATGATAGAAAATTACATATATGTTACAGAAGGATTGCATTGCGTGCAGTTGTGTGTCGGCCATTGTAAATGATTGCTGTATGGAAGTCTGGTTTTACAATGGTTACTATTTTTACAGTATTGTAACATTGTGGCAGTAGTGTTACAATGGAAACGGCGGTTACGATTTGCCGTAACCGCCGTTTTAGATTTATAATAACGGCTTTGAACAGCCTTCTTGTCATTGATGGGTCTGCACTTTTTCTGTAGGCGGAAGCTCTGAATTGCGTTTGGCTACGGCTTTGTCTACAGCATCGGCCAAATCCATGAAGGCGATTCCGGTCATGGAATCGGCCAGAGCTATGGGCGACCCGTTATCGCCGCCTTCGCAGATGCTTCCGACCATCGGAATCTGTGTGAGGAGCTCGACTTTGAGTTTTTCGGCGAGTTCGACTGCTCCGTTGCGCCCGAATATGTAGTAGCGTTCGGCAGGGTGTGCCTCAGGAGTGAACCATGCCATGTTTTCAACTATGCCGAGTACGGGTACGTTGACTTTCTCGTCGGTGAACATGGCTATGCCTTTCCGTGCATCGGCAAGAGCTACCTGCTGCGGTGTGCTGACTATGACTACGCCTGTGATGGGCAATGTCTGCACGAGCGACAGATGGATGTCGCTTGTGCCGGGAGGCATGTCGATAAGAAAGTAGTCGAGTTCGCCCCATGAAGCCTGGGTGATGAGCTGGTTGAGCGCACGCGACGCCATGGCTCCGCGCCAAAGTACGGGGCTCTCCTTGTCGACAAGGAATCCGATGGATAGGACTTTTACACCGTAGCGCTCTATGGGTACGATGCGGTCCTGGCCGCCGACGTTTTCCATATATATGGGTTCGTCTTCGACTCCGAACATTTTTGGCACAGACGGGCCGAAGATGTCGGCGTCAAGAAGTCCTACTCTATAGCCTTTGCGGGCGAGGGCCACGGCGAGGTTGCTCGCTACGGTCGACTTGCCTACACCGCCTTTGCCCGACGATACGCCTATAATGTTTTTGACTCCGGGCAGTGGGCTCTCTTCTACCGGCACGCCTGCGGCCTGTCGGAATTTGACTGATATGTTGCCCTTGATGTCTACTTCAGGAGATATGTACGTGGCTATGGCCGCTTCAGCCGCTTTTACGAGCGACTTGGCAAATGGGTCTGTGGGTTTGTCGAATATGAGCGAGAAGCTGACTTTGTTGCCTTCGATTCGGATGTCGTCTTCCACCATGTCGAGTTCCACGATGTTCTTGCCGTTGCCCGGATAGCGGACATTGGTCAACGCATCGAGTATGAGTTTTGGATAAAGTGTTTCCATAAATCTATTATATAATGTGTCTATTGTTTGACTTTACTTGTGACTTTAGGAGCGCAGAGTTCGGGACACTGGATTTCGCCGCGTGAGAAGCTTCGGTATGTGTCAAATTCAATCTCCACTTCCGGTTCGCTAAGTTCCGATTTGCGGTCAAGACGCCAGGCGATATATTTTATCGACAGGCCGCGGTCGAGCCACTGCTGCTCGTAAAATGTACGGATGTTGAGGATGTCGCTTGCTCCTTCCGGACTTTTGTACAGGTCGTCCGTGGCAGTTGTGATGTCAAGGCCGTTGTGGCGCGCCATTATTGACGTATAAGTGTACAGGAACGGACTGTCGCTCTTAAGGTGCACCGTACCCCCGTCCTTCAACACCTGACGGTACAGTTGAAGAAAGCGAGTGCCGGTGAGGCGTTTGTTGACCTTCTTCATCTGCGGGTCGGGGAATGTGATCCATATTTCGTCGACTTCATCCTGAGCGAAGAAGTAGGGCAGAAGTTCTATGCTGGTGCGCAGAAAGGCGGCGTTGCCCATCTTTCTGTCGCGGACCTGACAGGCTCCTGTCCACATTCGCGCTCCTTTGATGTCGATGCCTATGAAGTTTTTGTCAGGAAAGCGTTCGGCAAGACCTACGGTGTACTCTCCCTTGCCGCATCCGAGTTCCAGCACTATCGGGTTGTCGTTGTGGAAATAATCCTCGTGCCAACGGCCTTTCATCGGGAAGCCTTTCTCTTTCAGTACCCCGAACGGATACTGAAACACGCAGTCCATCGAGGCCATGTCGTTGAATTTCTTTAGTTTGTTCTTTCCCATTTTCTGTATATGGTAGGGTAATTATTTGACAAAAGTGAACGATCGGGTATCGGAGTCCGACAGCCATACGCGTGCCACGTAAATGCCCCGCACGGCCGACGATATGTCGGTTGTAAGCGATGAAGAGCCTGCGGATTCGTGAGACTGCAGTATGGTGCCGTTTATGCCTATAATATCCAGACGTATAATCTGTCCGGTGTCGCTTGTCGCGGTCAGCGAGCTGTCGGTTATTCTGATTGATATCTGATTGCCGGCCACTGACGGCACAGGCGACGAAGTGGTGCGTGAGATGTGGAATTCCTGCCATTGCGGTGTCGAGGCGAAGATGTCTCTCATCTCGTCTGAGACAGCAAGCTCGACGTTGGGCTGGTCTACTCCGTGCCATATATCTGTGCCCGTCTCCGGTACTGATTCGAGGCCTGTTGCATCGATATGCCTTAGCGATGTCATGCGTTCCATGGCGTGGTCGTCGATGCTGTTCAACAAAGGCTGAAGCACGATGGAGTCGGTCGATGCGTTGCCCGACAGGGCATATTCGCCGATGCCGGTTACCGGACCGGAGACTATGCCCCGGATGTCGGCGGAGGGCGATTCTGCAAACATGTAAGGCGGAATCAGACTTGCCGACGGAGCATGTACATATGACAGCCGGCGACAGTTCATGAAAATGCCTTCGCCGAGGACCAGCCCTTGGACTGACGGCAGGGATGCCGATTTGAGTTCGGTGCAGGATGTGAATGCCCATCCTCCAAGATATGACAGCGAGCGGCAATGGCTAAGGTCTGCCTCGGATATTGCAGTCGACTGAAAGGCTTCGTCGCCAATGTGCGTGATTCTGTCGTTGAAGCCGACGCTTTTGAGCGAGGTGCATCCGCTGAAGGCATTGCGCCCGATATATTTTACCGACCGTGGCAGTTCGATGTATTCCAGCTTAGCGCAATGGGCGAATGCGTAAGGCCCGATGGAGTCGAGTGTCGGTGGCAGGATAGCCCGTCTGAATGCGGAACCGGCAAATGCTCCTTCTCCGATTGACCTTACTCCATCGTCCACGATAAGCACGGAGTCGGAGGCCCCGACCGACGAATAGTCCGGGATGCGGATGCCCATATCCGATGCATGTGCATGGATAAGCGCCAGTAAGATGCCGATTATGCCTGTCTGGAATCTTTTCGGTGACATTACAGCTGCATCTTGACGTTGACAACGGCTTTGACGGGGTAGAGCGCCCGGATGTCGTCGATACGTACATCCATCGAATCGTAATCCTCGTTTTTGCTCTTCAGAATCACATATGCCGGATCTGTGTGCTTTCTGACGAACTTGACCACGCGGCGGTTCTCCATTATGACGATATATATCTGTCCCCAGACTATATTGTCGAGGTCGTTTTCAGGCATGAACACCACGTAGGCTCCGTCGTCGATGATGGGTGTCATGGAGTCGCCCTGTGCCTTGACAGCCACCCACTTGGGATTAAATCCCGGCAGTGACAGGTAGCCTTTTACAAATTCTCTGGTGTAGTCGCGGGAAAGTTCGGTGATACCGGCGGCCACGTCGATGTCATATACCGGTATTGAGACCTGTGTGCAGCGGCTGTCGATATCCGCTGTCTCTGCTCCGTTCTCTGATGGATACTGCCCTTTTTCGAAAGGAATGCCTCGGCCTTCCTGAAGCCAGGGTTTTGACACATTCATGTTGACAACTATCCTGTTGATGAAGGCGTCGCTGATAGGAAGGCGTCCGCTCAGGTACTTCGACACGTTTGACGCGTCGATGCCTATAAGCTTGGCCAGTCCTGACTGCGACAGGTGGCGTATGCCCATCAGATGCCGTATTCTTCCGATTATGCCGTCGGATGTGTGATTGCTTTCCATGCGGTAGCTGGTTGTTTTATTGCAAAGTTACATCTTTATATTGTATTTATGCAAGCTTCGGTTGCTTTTTTAAGCAAAAAATATTAAAAATCAGTTGAAAGTAAAATTTAAACAGCATTGATTGTTATTACTCAAAAAGAATGATAATGTACAAGTTATTCATAAGGATACTGATCACCACATTGCTGTGCTTTGTCTTGTTGCCCGCGGAGGGGTATGCACAGATGCCTATAAAGCTGAAGGTGTTGCCTTCGGTGGTGCCTGACAGTGCCGATGTAGCATATTATTCGAAGAGACATTTCTGGCGCGCGGCAGGGGAGGTTGTCGGATTTAATCTCGGATTGTGGGCTTTCGACCGCTACGTACAGAAGGGCGACTACGCTTATATCTCATGGAATTCCATACGCGAAAACTTCAAACACGGGTTCAAGTGGGACAATGATAAGCTCGGAACCAACATGTTCCTTCATCCATACAACGGAAGCTTATTTTATAATGCAGGACGGTCCAACGGATTCAATTACTGGCAGTCGAGCCTGTTTGCAATAGGCGGAAGCGCCATGTGGGAGCTGTTCATGGAGTGCGAATATCCTTCTACCAATGACATAATAGCGACTCCGGTGGGTGGAATTGCCATCGGTGAGGTGTGTTTTCGTGCTTCCGATGCCGTGATTGACGACCGGTTGCGCGGTTCTGCACGTTTTGGCCGTGAACTTGCTGTATTTGCAATATCTCCGATGAGGTCGATTTCCCGCATATTGACGGGAGATGCGTGGCGTGTACGTCGGACCCGTGGCCGTATGTACGGAACTCCTAACGTCGCCATCGAATTTTCATTGGGTGTAAGGGGCTTGTTGCTTAACAATTCTGCCAACAATTCTGCTGTGGGTGCGTGCGGGCAGATTGACATTGAGTACGGCGACCGGTTTGAGGAGGAGAGTACCGCGCCGTTCGACTATTTTACGGTGAGGGCCGACCTTAACGGAATGAACAGTCAGCCTGTGCTTGAACAGTTGGAAATCAAGGGGCGGTTGATTGCCAGGGAGCTATATGATGTCGGAGGCAAGCATTTGAGCGTAGGCATGTATCAGCACTATGATTATTTCGACTCAGACACAATCCACGGGCTTGGCACGCGGAATAACAAGGTCCCTTATAAACTTGGCATCCCGGCGAGCCTCGGCTGTGGATTCATGTATCGTGATGTAGACCGGTCCGGATGGGTTATGGATGCTTACGGGCATGTCAATGCCGTGATTTTGGGGTCGATATTGTCTGATTATTATGATGTTGACGAACGCAGCTATAACTTTGCCAGTGGATTTTCGCTCAAAGGGGGGCTTAATGTCGTGTTCGGCAGGGATAAATTTTCGGCGGGGATTTCGGCCAACTACTATAGGCTGTATACCTGGAAAGGATATCGGGAGAATGCGAATCTTGAGTTTTCCGACCCCAAAACTCTTGATGCCCAGGGCGACCGTTCAAACGCACACTTTCTTGTGACGGAGCTTCGGTCGGATCTGCGTGTATGGAAAAAACTTTATTTTACGTTGGCCATGTCACATTATTGGCGCTGCACAAACTACCGCGATTATCCGCGCGTCAACTCGTCGTCATTCGACATCCGAGCCATGCTGACTTACAAGTTGTAGCAATTGTCAAAATCTCACGATGTGTAAATCCGGCACATCGTGATGTTGATATTTTGTAGATGCTGTCGTGCAATATTGTGAGCCGGGGTTGCGTTATTATTATTGATGGGTATACGCAGAGTCATATTATATTTAATTCTTGCAATGGCCGGCCTTTATGGGGCTGTCGGTGCAAGCGCACAACAGCGCAACGACAAGGTCTTGAACCGGCCTTATTCCGACCTCCGCCGTTGGCACATGGGATTTTCTGTCGGAATCAATTCGCTCGACCTGGCTTTTACGCACAATGGATATGTGACCGAAGACGGTCAGAGCTGGTTTATGGAACAGCCTGATTTTTCGCCGGGATTCTGTGTGACCGGACTATTCAACCTTCGCCTTAACGATTACTTCAACCTCCGTCTGTCGCCGGGCATGTATTTCGGCAACAGAGTTATAAAGATGCGCGACGTCAATAACGGCACAACCGAACAGCAGAACCTTAAATCGACCATGGTGGTCCTGCCGCTTGATGTGAAGTTCGCCTCCCTGCGCTACCACAATGTCCGCCCGTATCTGACGGCCGGTGTCATGGGTTTGCTTGACCTGTCGAAGAAGCGCAACCGCGATTTGCTGCAGTTGAAGAGCACTGATTTCATGCTTTCAGTGGGCTTCGGATGTGACCTTTATCTGCCGTTTTTCAAACTGTGTCCGGAGCTTAAATTCTGTTTCGGACTGACCGACGTGATAAAGCATAACCGTCCTGACCTTGACGACGATCCTGACCGGATGAAATTTACCAAGTCATTAACCAAAGCCACCCAGCAGATGGTGGTGCTAACGTTCTACTTCGAATAATGCGTCTGCACGTACCGACATTATACCGCAAAATCTATGCCGCCGCGGCGATGTGCATGGCCTTCATGATGTGTGTTCCCGAGGCGGAAGCGCAAGTCGATGCCCAGTTCACGCAGTATTTTGAGGTTCCGGCCTACTATAATGCCGGAGCTATAGGCAATACCGACTATCTGCGTATACGTGGAGGCTCGAGAATGCAGTGGGTGGGCATACCGAAAGCTCCCAAGACATTTCTGGCCGCCGCCGACATGCCTCTCAAGTTGCTTGGCAAAAGGGTGGGCGTAGGCCTGCTTGTGCAGCAGGAAAGCATGGGTCTGTACCGCAACTTCCAGATAGGCGCGCAGGCGGCCTATAAGTTCAAGTTGCTGAAAGGCGAATTGTCGATTGGCCTTCAGTTAGGTATGATCGATGAGGGATTCAAAGGTTCGCAGGTCGTGCTTCCGGATGATGACGACTATCATCAGGGTTCCGACGAGGGCATACCTACCAACGACGTCCACGGAACGTCGTTAGACATTGGCCTGGGGGTGTTCTATACACACAGGCTGTTTTGGGCCGGACTGTCGGTGACGCATCTTAACGAACCGTCCATCACTATGACTGCCGACGGGTCAGAGTCGCGCGAGTATGAGTTCAAGGCCGGGCGTGTGCTATATTTTATGGCCGGTAGCAATATTCCGATAAAAAATACGTTATTTGAAATACAACCGTCAGTCATGGTGAAGTCCGACTTTACGTTTACGGTAGCGGAAGCCACGGCGCGTGTGCGCTATAACAAGTTCCTTACGGCCGGTTTGGGTTATCGCTACAATGACGCTGTATCGCTTATCTTAGGCGCTGAATATAAAGACTTCTTCATAGGCTATAGCTATGACTACTCCATCTCGGAAATCTCCAAGGCAAGCAATGGAAGCCATGAAATCTGGGCCGGATATAAGCTTAAACTCGACTTGGGCGAGAAGAACAAGCATAGACATAAGAACATACGCATAATGTAATTATATTACTGAAAGATATGAAAATAGCATTTAAATATCTGTTCATCGCTATATTTGCCGTAGTCACGGTCACATCATGTGCGGTCGGTTCGCGTAACGGAACCGGTGGCGAAGTGACAGGCGTGAGCGGTACTTCATGGACTGAACCTACTCCTTATGGAATGGTGCTGGTGGACCGCGGTTCGATCAAAATGGGCCCGGCCAAGGCCGACAGTGCCTGGAATCTGCGTGCCGATGCGCGCGGAATCTCGGTGGACGGCTTCTGGATGGACGAGACCGAAGTCACCAACAGCAAGTACAAGCAGTTCGTCTACTGGGTGCGCGACTCCATAATCCGTGAACGTCTGGCCGACCCGGCATACGGCGGAAATGAAGAGTTTAAGATTGAGGAGGACAAGGAGGGCAACCCTATAACTCCCTACCTTAACTGGAGCAAGGCTATTCCGTGGCGCAATCCTAACGAAGATGAGGCGAGGGCCATCGAGAGTCTGTATAGGATTAACCCTATCACCGGTGTCAAGGAGCTTGATGCCGAACAGCTCACATACCGCTATGAGACGTATAACCATACCGAGGCCGCCAAGCGTAAGAACCGCATGAATCCGGCCCGTCGCGAGTATAACACTGATAAGCCCGTTCCTACCGACCTCCCTGTTATCTCCAAAGATACTGCTTACATTAACGACGACGGCGAAATTGTGCGCGAGACCATCACTCGTGCTCTGTCGGGCGACTATGACTTTGTCAATACCTATATAGTTAACGTATACCCCGACACCACGGCCTGGATCAACGACTTTGACAATGCCTACAATGAACCCTATGTGCGTCTTTACTTCTCACACGGCGGTTACAACGACTACCCTGTGGTGGGTGTCAGCTGGGAGCAGGCAAACGCATTCAGCAACTGGCGCACCGACTTCCTGCGCCGTTCGCTCGGCAAGCAGGGCATATATGTAGAGCCTTACCGTCTGCCGACGGAAGCCGAATGGGAGTATGCGGCACGCGCCGGCAACAGCGAGAACATATATCCGTGGGACGGCGACCTTCCTCTGACCGAGGATAAAGGCTGCTTCTACGCCAACTTCAAGCCCGACGAAGGCAACTATGTGCGCGACGGACACATCATCACATCCAAGGTCGGCACTTATTCGCCTAATGACTTCGGCCTTTATGACATGGCAGGCAACGTCAGCGAATGGACGTCGACAGCCTATACCGAAAGTGTCGGCAAGCTGACCAGCGACCTCAATCCGGAGTACCGTTACGACGCGGCTGTCGAGGATCCCTATAAGATGAAGCGCAAGATTGTGCGTGGCGGTTCGTGGAAGGACGTGGCACATAATGTGCGTTCCGACCTTCGTATGTGGGAATATCAGAACGAACAGCGCAGCTACATCGGATTCCGGAATGTGCGTACCCAGATAGGCTTCGCCAAAGGCCAGGGACAGAAAAAGTAGAATTAAGCTATAATTATGAATACACTCCTTCTGCGAGACAATTAATGAGCAATGGGAAAAATAAAAAGATATAAAAACAGCGTAGAGCGTTTCCTTTCAGGAGAGAAGGGACAGCGTTTTTTCAACTTCGCTTATTCGATAGGTGCCGCCATCGTTATCTGGGGTGCCCTGTTTAAGATTTTGCACCTTCCCGGCGGAAATATGCTTCTGTCCATCGGTATGGGTACCGAGGTATTGATGTTTATTCTTACAGCCTTTGACCGGCCGCCGCGCGAATATCATTGGGAAGAGGTGTTTCCGGTGCTTTCATCGAAAAATCCCGAAGACCGTCCCGAATTCAACGGCTCGGGCATAGTGGTCGGAGGAGTAGGCGGTTCTGCCGTTTCCGCACCGCGTGGTGCTTCGATGCCTTCGCGCATAGAGCTTCCGGCCGATGCCACTCCAACCGATGAGTATGTGGCACAGATCGCGGCCCTGTCGCAACAGATGGATCAGCTGCGTCAGACCACAGAGTCGCTCAACAAGGTGTCGGAAGTGCTTCTGGAATCGTATCGCGCAATTACAGAAAATTCAGAAAACATCACCCGCAGTTCCACTGGCTATGTCGAGGAGATGCAGGCGCTTAACCGTAACATCGCCGGGCTGAATACCATTTATGAGATTCAGCTCAAGGGCGTGAGCTCGCAGCTCGACTCCATCGACCGTGTCAACCAGGGCATTAAGGACATCCGCGACATGTATGAGAAATCGTCGGCTATGTCGCACCGCTATTGCGAGGAGACTGAAAAGATGGCCCGCTACATGCAGCAGCTCAACCAGGTGTACGAGAAGATGCTTCATGCGATGACCATCAATATGTATAATCCTATGGGCCAGGGTATCGGCAATGCCGGAATGACACCTGACCGGAATAATTAACCACGACATTTCATAAATATAAATGGGAAGTAACAACACTCGCGGACTCTCGCCCCGTCAGAAGATGATCAATCTTATGTACATCGTCCTGACGGCCATGCTTGCGCTTAACGTGTCGAGCGATGTCCTTGAGGGATTCGGCCAGGTCGAAGAGGGTTTGTCGCGCTCCAACTCCAATGTGGCACAGCGCAACGACGTGCTGTTTCGCCAGCTTGAGGCATTTAATGAGCAGAATCCCGGAAAGGGAGGCGTGTGGTATGACAAGGCTTCCGAGGTGCGTCGTGCCACCGACCGGGTCTACCAGCTTATCGACACCCTTAAAATGGCTATTGCCGTCGAGGCCGACGGTGAGGATGCCGATTTGTCAAACATTTTGAACCAGGACGATCTTGAGTCTGCTTCGGTGGTGATGCTTGCTCCCGGGAATTCCAGGGGCGTCAGACTTCGCCGGACCATAGACACATACCGCGACTATATCGCGGAAATAATGACCGACAGCGTCAAGCGCCACAGCATACAGCATGCCCTTTCGACAGACCCTGTGGCCAGACGCGGTACGGTAACTGCCGAGCCTTGGGAGTCGGCTATGTTTGAAAACAAGCCTGTAGTTGCTGCCATAACTTTATTGACCAAGCTTCAGAGCGACGTACGATATGCCGAGGGCGAGGCTTTGTCGACCTTGCTTGCCAATGTAGATGCCGGCGACGTGAGGGTCAATGAACTGAACGCTTTTGTGATTCCGCAGTCGCGCAACGTGATGCGCGGAAGCCGCTATTCGGCCAATATAGTTCTTGCCGCCGTAGACACTACCCAGCGTCCGGCAATATTCATAAACGGCAAGCAGCTTGCCAATGAAAACGGATTGTTTGAGACTCTCGCTTCAACTACCGGTACATTTGACTACTCCGGCTATCTTGAGGTGCCCCACGGCGACGGTACGGTCACACGCCACGACTTCACATCAAGCTATACCGTCATCGAGCCTACGGCCACGGTGTCGGCCACGATGATGAACGTGCTGTATGCCGGAATCGACAACCCCATGAGCATATCCGTGCCGGGTGTGGCCCCTTCTGCCATATCCGCATCGATGACCAACGGCTCGCTTACCCGGCAGGGCAACAACTGGGTGGCGCGTCCGACCAAGGTCGGTTCGGAAGCGGTCATAACCGTCACCGCTAATATCGACGGACGTCCGCAGACTGTGGCCACCACCACATTCCGAGTGCGCAAACTTCCCGATCCAACTCCATATATAGCATTCAAAGACGCCAATGGCAATGGCGAACGCTATAAGGGAGGCAAGCCTTTCAGCAAGACGCTGCTTCTTCAGGCGCCCGGCATTGAGGCCGCCATCGACGACGACCTGCTGAATGTCACCTATCGGGTGTTGAGTTTCGAGACTGTATTCTTTGACTCGATGGGCAATGCCATACCCGAAGTCTCGTCCGGATCGTCGTTCTCTCAGCGCCAGAAGGATTCGTTCCGCCGCCTGTCGCGGGGAAAGCGGTTCTACATATCAAGAGTACGCGCTGTGGGCCCCGACGGTATAGAGCGCGACCTGGCTCCCATGGAAGTGATTGTTAACTAAGCATGTAATAATATTATAAAGAAGTCAGTATGAGCTTTATAAATAAGTATATATTTGTGGCGTCCATGGCGTTGACGCTTTCCGCCGGTACAATGTATGCCCAGCAGTCCTCGTCGTCCTCGTCGGTGGTGAGGAAGGGCGGTGCCGATTCGCGGAAAGAAGCTTCGTCGTCGACCGGAGTCACCGGACGTATGCAGCAGTTCTTCGAGGAACCGGAGCGCAGCGACGCCGATGCGCAGTGGATGAAGATTGTCTACCGCCAGCTTGACCTGGACAATGTCAAGAACGCGCCGCTTTATTACCCTGAAGAGATAATCGACGGCCAGGAAAACCTGTTCCGCATCATCATGCGCCTTCTGGCTTCGGGCGACATCAAGGCTTACGAATATCTTGACGGACGCGAAATATTCAGCGACCAATATCAGATAAATGTCCGTGACATGCTCGACCGCTTCCATGTGCTGTACACCGAGGGCAAAGGCTCGACCGAGAAGAATCCTAAATTCCTAATCGAAGAGGCCGACGTGCCTACCAACGAGGTGCTCTCTTACTACATTCTGGAGCGTTGGGAACTTGACAAGCGGTCAAACCGCATGCGCACCACCGTCGAGGCTATCTGTCCGGTGCTTCACCGTTCGGGCGACTTCGGAGGCGAAGCGGTGAAGTATCCTATGTTCTGGATGAAGATGGACGCGCTCCGTCCGTATCTGACGCAGCAGTCCATATTTGTCGATGACGACAACAACCTGCCCCAGTACAACTATGACGACTTCTTCCAGCTGGCCCTGTATGAGGGCGACATATACAAGACCCGCAATCTGCGCAACCGCTCGATGATGCAGATGTATCCCGACCCTGACGACCTGAAGAAGGCTCAGGACAGCATCCAGAACTATCTGACTACCTATGAGCAGAAGATGTGGGTTCCGTCGCGTGAGGAGATCATCGCCGCCCGCGAGGAGCGCGAACGCGCCGCCTCGGGCGATACCATAGCCGCTCGTGAGGAGAAAAAGACCTCGACCGCCCGCCGCAGTTCGCGCGCCAATAAGCCCGCGCGTGCCGCCAAGGCCAAAAAGCCGAAGGAGTCAAAGGTCAGCAAGCAGTCGTCGGCCACACGTTCGGTGCGACGCCGCAAATAAGTCCCTCCGGATTTTTCATTCTTACCTTATATCACCACGTAAAAAGCGGAGCCCCAAGGCCCCGCTTTTTGCATTTACCGGCCTGCATTTCAAGTTTGTACAGACTGTAAATAAGCTCTGTTGTTTTGAGTGCTTTCAGAATTTGTAGCCGAAGCCGATGAAGACGGAGTGGGTGATGTAGTTGTCTTTGCCGGGAAGGCCGTGGTGGTTTATCGGCTGGCCGGAGTAGAGGCTGAAATCGGTGATGCCGTAGCCAATGGTGAACACCATTTCATCGAATTGGGCGTTGATGCCGGTCTTGAGGTCCCAGCTGAAGGTCTTTGCCCGACGGCTTCCCGACGCTCCGGGCGAAAGGATGATTCCGGGTTCGGCAAACAGGTGGAAGTTGAGTCCTTGCTGGCGCCATGCGACGATGCGTGGTGTGCGCAGCACAAGTGAGGGGGTGAACTTGAAGCGGGCGGTGTAGTCGTCGTTACGGTCATAGTCCTGCAGCCAGTCGTCCTCGTCGTTCCATGGTCCAAGGTTCCAGTCGCCGAATTCTTTTATTTCGCCGGCTAATCCCAGGCTTGCCTTCATTCCGACATATTGGATGGGGAAGTATACTATGCCGGCATCCCACTGCCAGCCGTCGTTGTTGAGTCCGGCAGTGAGGCTGAATTCAAAGTGCTTCTTTTCGTTGTCAATGTCGAGAGTTTGCGCCGACACTCCTGTAATGGCCGACACCGATAGAATAAGAAAGATGATAATGCGGTTCATATATACATAGCGGGTGATTACCATTCAAAGCCAACGGTGGCTCCGATGTTGTTAAGCGAGAGTGAGCGGGAGCGCCATCCGTAGTTGTTGCCGGAGGTCAGCAGCTGATAGGACACGCCTATGTTGACAGCCTGACGGCTGTTGTTTGAGTTGACGGGTATGCGTATGCCCATGGTCGGTTTGAGATAGAATTGTGTCTGGTTGGTCAGATATCCGCGGTTGAGGCGCAGATAGCTTGAACCCATGATCCACGCGGCGCCGAGTTTGAGGTCGATGAAGAACGACGTGTTTTGCTCGGAACCGATGTTGAAGCGGAAGTCGGTAAACAGCGGAATCATCATCTTGGTTTTCGACGAGCCGTAGTCGTAGTAGCCATAACCGTCGTCGCCGGGTATGTCCTGAAGCTCAGGTTGCTGAGCCATGGCCACCTCTACGCCTATACCGACACCCATGAAGAACCATGAGGAGTATTTGAAGCCCTGGGATGTAGACACTCCGATGAAGTTGGCTCGGTTATCGCCGAGTCCGGCAGTGCCGCTGAAATCAACATAGCCTTTGTAATTGAGCGAGCCGGACAGCGCCGGTGAAATCAGGCGCGGGAGCTGGTTGGCAAGTTCATAGTATTGCGCGTTTACCACCGGTGTACAGAGCAGAGCCGTCAGGGTCACTAACAGAATTGAGATTTTTTTCATAACGAATAGTTTTGTATTTGAATAATTTCAAATTTTATGCTTCAAGCACGCCTGCCTCTATGCATGCGCGTTTATGATATTCGGCAAAGATAGGTCAATTATTTCATTTTTTGAAACTATGGCCTGCTTAATAAACAAATAGCGGAGATAAATGATGGAAAAACGTGATAAATTCATGCTTGTGCAGGCCGTTAATATATGTTATGCCCGCAACCAATGGCTCTATGGCCGTGTTATTGGTGTAGTTTAATAAATCAAATGGATTGAATTATGAAGTACTCAGAAATCATTAACAGCGAGCCGGTAGTATTAGTGGAATTTTTTGCCGCCTGGTGTCCTCATTGCCAGAAAATGATGCCTGTAGTTGAGCAAATCAAATTGATTCTTGAAGGGCGGGTACCGGTATATCAATTTGACATAGATGAGCACGAATCGACTGCCGGTAAGGCCGGCGTTGAATCCGTTCCGACGTTCCTTATCTACAAGGACGGAAATCCTGTATGGCGCCACAGTGGAGAAATTGATGGCGACATGCTGTTGGATAAGGTGAAATCGTATATGTAGCTTTACGGAGAAGATGGCCTGCGAGGCAACTCTATTCTTTTCGATTTGCCTCGCAGGCCTCGGCATCCGATGAGGTGAAACAAAAAAAGTGAAAACGGCAATGTCGCTATCTGACGATGGCGACATTGCCGTTTGATATCTTCAAGTTTAAAAGTGAACTGAGATTTACGGCTCGGTAGTCTCCACTGCATCGGGAGCCTGATCGGCCGGAGCAACGGGAACTACGTCGGTGTTGAAGTTTGCGGGCATGGTCTGTTCGGTAGCCTGGGGAACCACACGGCTGCTTTCAACAACGTTGCGCGGCATAAAGAACACTCCAAGCACTGCAAGCACAGCGATGATGCCGGCAAGCCACCAAGTGGTCTTCTCGATAAAATCGTTTGTGCGGCGAACACCCATTACCTGATTGGCTCCTCCGAACTGAGAGGAAAGACCGCCGCCTTTAGATTTCTGAACAAGCACAACGCCTATCATAAGAATTGAGGCGATTACAGTAAGAACGATGATTGCTATGTACATTTTAGTAGTTATTTTTTGTTTTGATATTGCTGATTTATTATAAGTTTCTGTAGGAAACGCAATTGGTCTGCAAAGTAAATACTTTTTTCTGGATATTTCAAACTTAAATTGCTTATAATTTCAAAAGCTTTGGCATAACGGCGCTGTTTGATGTATATTTTAGCCAAACTTTCGCTCAAAAGCGAGTCGTCCTGTACGGTCGGAGCCAGAATCGGCTCGTCGGAAACCTCTTCGGAAAGTTTTTCCGGTTCCGGTTCAATCGGGTCGTCAGGCGAGGGGAAGTGTCCTTCCTGGTTGCGGCTTTTGAGGATAAATGCATTTATCAGGCTGTCCTGGCTGTCGCCGGTCGTTTCCGACGTGTCGGGTAAGTTGCGCTCCTCTTCCGATGCAAGAATCTGGGCATAGTCGGCGACTGGATTGAATATCAGTTTTTCGAGAATCTGCTCTTCGCGGCTGTCCGTGTTGCCGTATTTGTCCATGAACGTGTCGATGGCCTGGTCGGTGGTCGGAGTGTCGGCTGCCGGGCTGTCGGGGTAAAATCCGGCTTGTTCAGCTCCGAGAGGTTCGGTGAGCCGATAGAGCATTTCTGCCGACGAACTGTTCAGCGCGATACGCTTCATTAGCAGGGAGCGCCTGCTTTCGTCCTGATTGTCCTTGCCGTTACGTTCCAGCTCGAGCATCGACGGCAATGACATGTAGGGATAAAGTTCGTACATCTCGTCGCACCACCGGCTGTCGACGGGCATCGAGGGGTTGTCGAGCAGATCTTTTAGCGTTTCAAGCAGTCGGTTCATGTGCTGAAGTTTACCAGTTGCCGAGGGTGGCGTTAAAGATGAGGTCGACAAGCTGTTCGGTAATCTCCTGGCACAGCTGGTCCTGTACGTCGGTAAGAAGTTCGTTGCTGTCAAAGTCCTGATAGGCCGAAAACGTCTGGTCGATGTCGTTCTTGTCGTTTTTCGTATCGGTATACTTCACTCTCACGGTGATTGTGAGGCGCGTCTTTGACGCGAGCGCATTCTCTGTGATGGCCTGCGGGCTTAGCGAGTAGCCGGTAATTTCTCCTTCGAGATTCAGGTCGCTGTTGCCGTCGTTGACCTGTAGGCGCGTGTTGCGGGCGATATAGTCAAGCAGGGCGTTTTCAAACGTCTGTTGCAGGGGAGGGTACACAAGAGCCGCGCGTATCGGGAAGTTGGCTACATGTATGGTCTTGTACACATTATAGTCTATCGCGCTGCCGTTCAGCTTGTAGCTGATGGTGCAGCAGGGCAGTATGACCGCCATCAGCATGACCATTGCCGATGCCAGAATGCGTGTATGTCGGGCTATCTTATCCATTGTCAACTGCAAAGGTAATGTTTTTTTGTCTATTCGAGTCCGTATTCCTTGATTTTGCGGTACAATGTGCGTTCCGATATGTTGAGTTCCTGTGCGGTGGCCTTGCGACGTCCTTCGTTGCGCTCGAGCGCGCGGCGTATGGTCTCACGCTCAGTGTCTTCAAGCGTGAGGGCCGGTTCTTCGCTTTCGGGTTGCGCCGGACGCTGTAGAGGTCTTATGATGTCCTGTATAGGCGTGAATTTGACGAGCGAGTGCGGCAGTTCGTCGACAGCCGTGGCATCGGTGAACGAGGCGGTGGCCGACGTTCCGTGGTCCAGCTGTTCGATGGTGGCGCGGAGGGTGTCGATTTCGTTGCGCATGCGGAATATCATGTTGAACAGCAGTTCGCGTTCAGATGCGTAGGAGTGAGCTCCGCCTTCGGGCGACAGTGTGGCCGGGGTGAAACTCATGCCTGACACCGGAATGTATGGTTTCAGCATCGACGTGTCGATGTCGTTGCCGGCTTCGAAGAGGGCCACCTGCTCGATTATATTTTTGAGCTGTCGGACATTGCCCGGCCATCTGTAGTGCAGCAGTATGTCTTCGGCGCTTTCCTCAAAAGCTATTGACGGAGTGCGGTAGCGTTCGGAAAAGTCAAGCGCGAACTTTTTAGCAAGAAGCACCACGTCGTCGCCTCTGTCGCGCAACGGGGGGATATTTATGCCTACTGTCGACAGTCGGTAGTACAGGTCCTCGCGGAATCTGCCTTCTTCGATCGCGCTGGCCATGTTGACGTTGGTGGCCGCCACGACGCGTATGTTGGTCTTTTGAACGGTAGAGGATCCGACTTTCAGAAATTCGCCGGTCTCGAGCACTCGAAGCAGGCGTGCCTGGGTGGGAAGCGGCAGTTCGGCCACTTCGTCGAGAAATATGGTTCCGCCGTCGGCTTCTTCGAAGTAGCCCTTGCGTGAGGCTACGGCACCGGTAAACGCTCCCTTTTCGTGACCGAACAGTTCGGAATCAATGGTGCCTTCGGGTATGGCGCCGCAGTTGACAGCTATATATTTCGAGTGCTTTCTTGAGCCGTAGGCATGTATGATTTTTGGAAAAAATTCCTTTCCTGTACCGCTTTCTCCTGTTATAAGTACCGACAGGTCGATTGGAGCCACGCGGATGGCACGCTGTACGGCCGCTGTCAGTGCAGGCGCATTGCCTACTATGCCGAAGCGAGACTTGGCCTGCTGAACTTCCGAAGATAAGTCAATCATGTTCATTTACGGTCTCTCATTTCGTATGTTTTGCCCTTGAGGAACTTGCCGAGGGCTTCGTCTGTGTCGTATTTCAGATATTCTTCCGGCAGAATTATTTCTCCGACTGATATGTGGATTGTGGAGTGGCACTTGCGCCATACCTCGGAGGGGAGACGTAGTGTGCGCAGCTGCCAGCTTATCAGGCCGAGAATGTTGAAGAACGTGCTATTGTGTCCGTGGAAATATATTGGAATCACGGGAACTTTGAGCTGGCGTATAAGTCGGATAATCGACGGTTGCCACTCGCGGTCTTCGATGCGTAGATGTCCGTTGATTTTGCTTACTGCGCCGGCAGGGAAAAAACCGATAGGCTTCCCGCGTCTGACCTGCATGATGGCCTCTTTGATGCCTTTCATCGACACGGCTTTCTTGGCGGGGTCGTCGCTGGCCAGCGCGTCGACAGCGATGAAGTTGGGGCGCATAGCCGAAATGCGGTTGAGTACCATGTTGACCATCACCTTGAAATCGGGTCTTATGGACCCCATTAAAGATATGAGCGATATGCCGTCGAGGGCACCGAAGGGGTGGTTGCTTACGGTTATAAAAGCGCCTTCGGGCAGATGGCCGAGAGTCTCTCTGCCGTCTACGCGAAGCTTTATGTCGAAGTCTTTGAGCAGGTTGGATGCAAATTCCGGTCCCGGATTGTCGCAATATCTGTCGTGGACGGCATTAACCTTGTCCACCGACAACCAGTGAAGTATACGGTTGACCATCTTTTCATGTCCGGCCAAAGCGGGAGCCATGGCTGCAAGGTCGTTGTAGTCGAGCACCGTGCGCTTTATTGGTTCACCATCCGCTTGTATAGCTTTATCGTTGTGTTCCATACACTTTCAATTTTATTACATACAAAGTTACAAAATAATTGGTCAGTCTCCAAGGGTTATTATCTGCCTGACTGCTTTGGTGCGTCGTTTTTCTCGGTTATCAGCAGCAATGTGTCGCCGAGATACAGATGTGTGTTGCCCTTGGGCACGATGTATTCGTCGCCGTGCTTGACCATCATGACCAGAGTGTGGGGAGGCAGTTCGATTTCCTTCAGAGTGTTGCCGTTGCTCAGCAACGACGCGTTTACATCCATCTCCGTAAGCGCCGCGGTTACGTGTTCGGGCAGGTCTACGCCGTCAAATGCGTTTTCCCGCAATGTGTCGCGCAGTCCGAGGGCCGATGCCATGCGGTTGACGGTCGTGCCTTGTATGATAAGGGATAGAATTGTTATGAAAAATACGACGTTGAACATGAACCGGGCATGCTCTACGGCGGGCGACATCAACGCGTAAGTGGCGAAGATTATGGGGACTGCACCTCGCAGTCCTACCCACGAGATGTAGCACCTGGCTTTGAATGTGAAATTTTTGAACGGCAGGAGCGATGTGAACACGGCCAGCGGACGCGCCACCAGAATCATGAACACGCCCAACGCCACTGCGGGCACCGCCACCGGAAGCAATTCTCTCGGATTGACCAGGAGTCCGAGCGACAGGAACATGATTATCTGTACAAGCCATGTGAATCCGCCGAAGAATGTCGCTATGGTGCGTTTAAGGTCGATGCGGTTGTTTCCTACTACCAGGCCTGCCAGATATACCGCCAGATAGGCATTGCCTCCGGCGATCTCTGTCAATGTGAACGCGAAGAACGCGCATGCGAGCATAGTGACCGGATACAGAAACTCGTTGTCGCTTCTAAGGCGGTTTATTATCTTCACTGATATATAGCCGATGATGAATCCTCCGGCCGCGCCGATGATCAGCTGTCGGCACAGCAATACGGTTGAGTCTACAACCAATCCGGTGTCGACGTTGTGCACACCGCTCTCAAGGATGCCTATGAACATTATGACGAGCATGTAGGCCATCGGGTCGTTGGAGCCGCTTTCAAGTTCAAGCGTAGGCTTAAGGTGCTGCTTCAGTCCCGACTTGGATGAATTGAGTATTGAAAACACCGAGGCTGAATCAGTTGACGACATAATCGAGGCAAGCAGCATGGACTCAATCCATCCGAAGGCATAGTCGGGTGCGAGCCAATGGAATACGTAGTAGATAAACGCTCCCGTAATTACAGTCGTCAGCAGTACTCCTGCCGTGGCCAGCACAAGTCCCGGCCCCAGTATGCCCTTGATGTCGCGGTATTTGGTGTCAAGACCTCCGGAGAACAGGATGATGCTCAACGAAATCATTCCAATGAACTGTGCCGCCTGTGCGGAATCGAACTGTAGTCCGAATCCATCGGTTCCTGCCAGCATTCCCACGCCAAGAAACAGCAACAGTGCGGGCATTCCGTAGCGGCTGCCTGCCTTGCCGACAAAAACGCTTATCAGGAGCAGAGTTGCCACTACGAGCATTATGTTGTTTGCGTTGATTTCCATAAAGTGATGAATATAAACTCCACGAAGTTACGTAAAAACATTAAAAACCGAAAATGTTATGAATTTATTTCCAACTAATGTACGGTATATAACAAAAATAGTTATCTTTGTGTTTTGCAAGTTCCGACTGGTGGGCTTGCCGTTATTGACAATTTAAAATTACACATATATGAGTTTCGCCAATAATTGCTATAAGGTATTTGAAGATACCGTGGTGTTGTATCATGGTTTCGACGATGTAGATGCCAAGGTTGATAATCCTTACAAGGAGGGAACGCTTGACCATACATTGTTTGCAAAGAACTGGATCGATGCGGTCCAGTGGCATCTTGAAGATATTATCCGCGATCCGGCAATCGACCCGGTAGCCGCATTGGCTCTTAAACGCCGTATCGACAAGTCCAATCAGGACCGTACGGACATGGTGGAGGAGCTTGACACGTATTTCCGCGAAAAGTATGCCGGTGTGGCCGTAGCCCCCGATGCAACTATAAACACCGAAAGTCCGGCATGGGCCATGGACCGATTGTCGATTCTTGCGCTTAAGATATACCACATGCAGGTGGAGACTGCCCGTAAGGACGCTTCGCCCGAACATCTTGCCAAGTGCCAGGCCAAGCTCGACGTGCTTCTGGAGCAACGCGAGGATCTGACCACGGCCATCGACCAGCTTCTCGACGAGATAGCCTCGGGAAAGAAGTACATGAAAGTGTACCGCCAGATGAAGATGTACAACGACCCGGCTACCAATCCGGTGCTATATGCGAAGAAATAACAGCATACCGCGCAACATACTGGTCACCAGATTTTCGGCTCTCGGGGATGTCGCTATGGTCATTCCTGTGCTGTATTCCGTGTGCTGGGGCAATCCCGGAACCAGATTTGTCTTTGTGACCAAAAAGTCGCAGGAGTCGCTGTTCATAAACGCTCCCAAAAACCTGGTGGTGCTCGGCATAGATTTCAAGCATGAGTATCACCGCACTATCGACCTGTGGCGTCTGTTCAAGGAATTGCGCAGGGAATACAATATTGACGCTTATGCCGACCTGCACGGCGTGTTGCGTTCCTACGTGCTTTGCGGGCTGGCGGCCCTCAGCGGCATGAAGTGCCACTCAATCAGAAAGGGCCGGCTTAATAAGCGAGCCTTGACCCGCTCGCGCAATAAGGTGATGCTTCCGCTGATATCGTCTCGTGCCCGCTATAGGGAGGTGTTCTTCCGGTTCGGATTCTCCATGAACGAGACGTTTAAGGGGCTCTACGGCGAGGGAGGCAAGGCGGATTCTGCTGAATTTGCTTCAGTGGCTCCCCCGAAGGCTCCCGGTGAAAAGTGGATAGGCATAGCTCCGTTTGCCAAGCATCCCGGGAAAATATATCCGACCGACATGATGGAGCATGTGGTCGAAGAGCTTGCCAAATTGCCGAATGTGAAGTTGTTTCTGTTCGGAGGTGGTGAACATGAACGTAAAGTGCTTGGTGAATGGGCCGGGAAATACCCGAACGTCACTTCGCTGGCCGATAAGCGTCATGGATTTCCGTTTGAACTTGCCTTGCTGAGCCATCTCGACACGATGGTGTCGATGGACTCGGCCAACATGCATCTTGCCTCGCTTGTAGGGGTCAGGGTGGTGAGCGTATGGGGTGCCACGCATCCGTATTGCGGCTTCAAGGGATTCGGACAGCAGGAAACCGACATCGTGCAGCTCCCGATGACTTGCCGTCCGTGTTCGGTCTTCGGCAATAAGCCCTGCGCCAGAGGCGACTACTATTGTCTTGCCGGAATACCGCCGAGCATGATTGTCAACAAGGTCATGAAGGTGCTGTTCCCGGAAGAAAATTAATAATCTGAAAAGAATGTCAGACAACGACGAATTTGACATACGCGCCAGCCAGAGCGCGGCTGACCGCGACAAAGACTTCGAACGTGCGCTAAGGCCATCGGAGTTTGACTCGTTCAGCGGTCAGGAAAAGATAATAGAGAATCTCAGGGTGTTCGTCGCCGCTGCCAAGATGCGCGGCGAGTCGCTCGACCATGTGTTGCTTCACGGTCCTCCCGGACTGGGCAAGACCACTCTGTCGCAGATTGTGGCCAATGAGCTGGGTGTGGGCTTTAAAATCACGTCCGGCCCCGTGCTCGACAAACCGGGCGACCTGGCGGGCATACTCACGTCGCTTGAGGAGAACGACGTGCTGTTCATTGACGAGATTCACCGCCTCAGCCCTGTGGTAGAGGAGTACCTGTACTCGGCCATGGAGGATTTCCGCATCGACATCATGATAGACAAAGGCCCGGGTGCACGTTCGGTGCAGCTGACTTTGTCGCCGTTCACTCTGATCGGGGCCACGACCAGAAGCGGTCTGCTGACGTCGCCGTTGCGCGCCCGGTTCGGCATCAATTGTCATCTGGAGTATTACGACCACGAGGTGCTCGAACGTATCGTGATGCGTTCGGCACGGTTGCTTAACGTGAAGTGTACGGGTGAGGCCGCCCGCGAGATTGCTCTCCGAAGCCGTGGAACTCCACGTATAGCCAATGCCCTGTTGCGCCGGGTGCGCGACTTCGCCCAGGTGAAGGGGCGTGGCATAATCGAGCCTGACATAGCGCGCTATGCGCTTGAAGCTCTCAACATCGACCGCTACGGACTCGATGAGATTGACAATAAGATACTGACTACTATTATAACCAAATTCAAGGGCGGACCGGTAGGACTGTCGACCATAGCTACCGCTTTGGGCGAGGATCCGGGTACCATTGAGGAAGTCTATGAACCTTACCTCATAAAGGAGGGATTCATAAAGCGTACACCTCGCGGACGCGAGGTGACCGAGCTGGCGTTTGTTCATCTGGGCTATTCGCTTGAGGACCGCGGAATGGGTTCACTGTTCTCATAAAGTCCGTCGTTAAATCTTGATTAACCTATAAGATGGCAGGAATTAAGAGTTTAGTAAAAGATACCGTCATATATGGATTGAGCAGCATAGTGGGGCGATTTCTCAACTGGCTGCTCGTGCCGCTTTATACGGCCATGTTTCTCCCGTCGGAATACGGGGTGGTCACTTACATCTATGCGATAGTGGCTATAGCGTTTATAGTGCTTACCTACGGCATGGAGACGGCATTTTTCCGCTTTGCCAACCATGAGCGCTACACTAATCCGCTTGAAGCTTATTCGACATCGCTGATGTCGATCGGGTTCACGTCTGTGCTGTTTATGGTGGCGGTGACGCATTTTCTTAAGCCTATATCGGAGGCCATGAACTGTACGGGCCATGAGTCGTATGTGTGGATGATGGCCGTGGCCGTGGCCATTGATGCTTATTGCGCCATACCGTTCGCTTACCTGCGGTTTAAGAAGAGGCCCATGCGGTTTGCGCTCATAAAACTTGTCAACATAGGGCTTAACATCGCTCTCAATCTGTTCTTTATACTGCTCTGTCCATGGTTGTGGAAGCACTCGCCCGACATGATATCGTGGTTCTACAGGCCCGACTTCGGCATAGGCTACATATTCCTGTCCAATCTGATTTCATCGCTGGCAGTGTTTCTGCTGTTGCTTCCCGACATGGTGTGGGTGCCATCGAATTTTAACGGCAGGATGCTGAAGGAGATGCTGGTTTACGCGTTTCCGCTTCTGATACTCGGCCTGGCCGGAATCATGAACCAGAATCTCGACAAGATATTTCTTCCATACCTCTTTCCGACGAAAGACATAGCCATGCAGCAGCTCGGCATATACGGTGCGTGCGGCAAGATTGCCGTGGTGATGATGATGTTCACGCAGGCGTTCCGCTTTGCCTATGAGCCGTTTATATTTGCGCAGAACAAGGAGAAGGGCTTCGATAAGCAGAAGTCGTACAGCGACGCCATGAAATACTTCGTGATGTTTTCGCTGTTCATATTTCTTGCCGTCACGTTCTATCTGCCGGTGCTTAAGTATTTTATCAATGCCAAATATTTCGGCGGGCTCCGTGTGGTGCCGATTATCATGATGGCCGATGTGTTTTTCGGCATATTTTTCAATCTGTCGGTATGGTACAAGATTACCGACCGTACCATCTGGGGCACCTGGTTTTCGCTCATCGGTCTGGCCATAGTGGTGGCGGTGAACTTTATATTTGTGCCGATGTTCGGGTATATGGCTTGTGCATGGGCTTCGTTTGCCTGCTACGGCACCATGATGCTTGTAAGCTACTTTGTGGGTCAGGCCAAATATCCGATAGACTACCGCGTGCCGCGTCTGTTGTTCTACTTCGTGGTGACAGGCGTTCTGTATGCGGTGTCGCAGGTTGTGGTCATTCCGAATGAGTGGGTCAATCTGGGCTGGCGCACGCTTTTGCTTGCGCTGTTCGTGTTTGTGGCGTTTAAGCGCGAAAACATCAGCCCGCGGATGCTGATTCCCCGAAGACCGGCATAGTTACATGAAAATTGTTGAATGAATAAAACGCATTTACAGATATGACTCAACTGGATCTGAATGACGTCAAGGCCAAACTCCTTGACTATTTCGACATATCGAGCTTCCTGCTTCCTCAGGCCGAGGCCGAGGAGACTATACGCGAGGGGGTGTCGTTTCGCGGTGTTAATCTGCTGATTCTGATTTTTGCCATATTCATAGCCTCGCTCGGACTTAACGTCAACTCTACGGCGGTGATTATCGGAGCGATGCTGATATCTCCGTTGATGGGGCCTATCATAGGCATAGGCCTGGCCGTTGGCATTCAGGACTTTGACCTGATGAAGCGCTCGTTCCGCAACCTTATTATGGCGGCCGGCTTCAGTATCGCCACATCATGCATATATTTCCTCATATCGCCCGTCAACGAGGGCCACAGCGAGCTTCTGGCCCGCACGTCACCTACGATTTATGACGTACTGATAGGATTTTTCGGCGGTGCGGCAGGCATAATAGCCATTGGAAGCAAGGTCAAAGGCAATGTCATTCCAGGCGTAGCCATAGCCACGGCGCTTATGCCTCCCCTCTGTACGGTGGGCTATGGGCTGGCCACGTGGCAGATGTCATATTTTCTGGGTGCGCTGTACCTGTTTTTCATCAATTCGGTGTTCATAGCGTGTGCCACGACTGTCGGGGTCAGGCTTATGAAATATTCCGTGGTCGACTTCTCCAATCCGCAGAGAGCCAGGCGTGTGCGCCGTTCGGTGACTACGATAGCCGTTCTGACGATGTTGCCTGCCGTATATATGACGTTCAACATGTATAAGGAGAATGCTTTCATGTCAAGCTGCAACCGCATGGTGGCTGAAGAGTTTGAGAATTTCCCCGACACTCAGGTGCTGGGCCATAGCGCAAATTATTCCGGAGGCGATAAGTCGCTCACCATAACGCTTGTTGGCAAGCAGCTTCCGCAGGACTCCCTGATGCTGGCCATGACCGACAAGCTCCCGCTGTTCGGTCTTGAAGGGACGCGCCTGCGCATAATCCAGGGGCAGAACACCGACGTGAAGTTCGACCCGTCTGAAGCTTCGTCGACAATGCTTCGCGACATGTATCAGGTGACGCAGGCCACTATAAGCCACCAGCAGGAGATGATAGACTCCCTCAAGGCGATGAACCGTGAACGCCTGCTTGCCGACTCGATGAGCGCTAAGATTACCCCTGAACTGAGGGTGCTGTTTCCGCAGGTACGTGACATTGCCATCATCAAGGGTGTGGTGAGCAATGTGCCCACTAACCGCCTCGACACGCTCAACGTCATTCTCGTGCAGTATTCCGAGCGTATGAGTCCGGCTTCGGTCAATAAGTTCCGCCGGTATATGGAGGCGCGTCTGTCGACGAGCCCGCTGACCATAGTCAGCACCAATGAGCTGTCGACGGACAAGAATCAGTTTCTGCCCATTCAGAATAATAAGAAGTAACAATATATCCCCCATAGCTACAGACTTATGAAAGTTGTTTACGACCATCAAGTGTTTTCCTGGCAAAGGTTCGGAGGCGTGTCGCGCTATTTTGTAGAACTCATCAGGCATCTGCCTTCCGATGTCGAGCCGCACATCCGGCCGCTTCTGTCGGAGAATGTGTATCTTGCCGACATAAAGGATGTGGTCGACGGCGTGTCGAGCCTTGACGTGGCCAACTTCCGCGTGCGTAAACATCTCTATGAGTGGCTCAACCAGCGCCGTTCGGCGAAGATGCTGGACGAAGGCGGATATGACATCGTGCATCCGACATATTACAATCCATACTTCCTGCGCCGCCGTAAGGCTCCGGCCGTGATTACGGTGCATGATTTTATCCATGAACGGTTTCCGCAGTATTTCGGCGATGCCGCGAAGGTGATAGCGCAGAAGAAGAGGGTGATCAATGAGGCGGATGCCATAATTGCCATCAGTGAGCACACTAAGAAGGATCTGATGGAGATTTATGCCTTGCCGCAGGAGAGGATTTCGGTAGTATACCATGGTGCCACAACGGCCGTGTCGCCCGAACCGGTTGAGGGACTGCCTAAACGGTATCTGCTCTTTGTGGGTGAAAGACGGAGCTATAAGAATTTCCACCGCTTTGCCAGGGCTTTTGCACTTTTGTCGGAGAAGGATTCGGATCTCTGGCTCGTCTGCGCCGGCAAACCGTTCAGCCCCGAGGAGACCGCATATCTGAAAAAACTGGGCGTCGACCGCCGTTCGATGGCCATGTTTGCCACCAACGGGCAGTTGACCTACCTGTACAGCCATGCACTGTGCTTCGTATATCCGTCAATCTACGAGGGATTCGGGCTTCCGATTCTTGAAGCTTGGGAAGCCGGATGTCCGATAGCGTTGAGCCAGGCAAGCTGTTTTCCGGAGATAGCCGGTGACGGCGGCGAATACTTTGATCCGTTGTCGCATCATTCGATAGCCGAAGCCATAGGGCGAGTGATATACGACGATGCCCATAGGGCCGACCTTCAGGGCCGCGCTTCGCGCTTGCTCCCTGACTTCACCTGGGACCGCACCGCCGCCAAGACTGCCGAGGTCTACCGAGGCCTTGTTAATGTCTGATATGCCGAAGTAGGCTGGGGGAGATGCCTGCTCGTCGGCGGTAATATCGGCATTATATGTGATTGTGTCGATGGTTAATTGACTTGATTCGAAGGATAATGCTGTAAGTAAGCAATGCAGTCGAGTGGACGGCGTTTAGCATGAGTGCGAAAAACCACCATGTCATTCCGGCCCCATATCGACTGTTAAAGACAAGATTGTAAGCCAGTATCGCATTATAGCCAGTCAGCACAATCAAATTGCCGTAGGCAACTCTCGGTCTTACCCTATAGCACAGCCAAGTCGATAACAGCGACAGCGCATAAGCTCCGCCAAGCAATGCCGTATCTTCACTCCAACCTTCGGACAAACAACACCCGACCATGACAACGAGCATCACACTCCACGCAATCCAAAATAAAGCCAATTTATGTGTCATAGTCGTTTTGAAATAAGTGAGTAAATTTTTGTTGTGACAATGTATGGGATGATTGAGATTAACGAATACATTATCAAGAATAATATCAGGTAATCTAAATGTGTTGTGGATTTATTGAGATTAGGTAAAAGAAAGCAAATTGCAACAGATATGCTGTTGGCTATCCAAACCGACAAAGAAAGTCTGAAATTACTTTTCCTAAACCATTTAAACGCAATGAATCCGCTCAACAAACTACATAATAGGAATATAGCTGTGTAGTATATGTCCCATTCCATATACAACATACTATAACCTGTTCCTACTGAAACAATAGCCACAAATGCCTCAAATATCCAAAATCGTTTATCGGTCAGTTTCATGACTTAAAAAGCTTTTTAACGATAAGCCACAAAAGCAGTACCAGTCCGGATGCTGAGACGAAAGCAAGAATCGTCAGAGGGGTGACCCATTTCCAACTCTTGTAGTAGAATGCTTCAAGGTTCGATAAGTCAGATACTATCATTGGGTTAGATTCTTTTGCATTGTCATAAGACGTGAACTGAGTAAGCCCTTCTGTCTTTGTGTCCAGTATGAAATAGTATTCACTCCCGGGAGCTTCGTTTACATCATACCTTTCTCCATATGCCAAATCTTCAACTATCTTGATTTTGGTGATCCATTCAACAATTGAAACACCATCTTTTTTGATAGTTCCCATAAAATAATTTTGGTCGAAGTCATCGGCAATAGTTTCTATTTCATATCCGTTTGGCAGGTTGGTGTGATAATATCCGTCCATGCCACAACCTGTGCCGAAAGCAGATGAACAGGTAAAGCCTCCTGTCAAACATATTAAATAGAAAGTGAAGATAAAAACGAAAGGAGAGAGGAATGCCGATATGGTATTCAGTTTCCTGTTTTTATTGCTCCGCCAGCAAACTACTATGCTGAGAGGCAATGCTATCGCCACAGCCAGTAATACGCATATGATCAATTGTATTATTACACCGAGTAAAATCATTATGATGACATTTTCATTATTCAATCCATTCACCAGCAGGCTCTTCCCGCTTCACAAAGTTGTCATTTTGCTTTATATACCAAGTTTCTTCACCGGAACACCAACTTGTCCTTGTTTTGACAGCAATGAGATTGTTGGCATAACAAATGGTTGTAATCAGCGGAAAAGATGTGAACCACCAATATCCACCACAGTGACCGTAATCAACCGGGATATATTTCTTTAATATCTTTAGATTTCCTTTGTTTATTTTCTCTATCTTATCGTCTTTTTTCAGACCACCAACAAAGGTGGACAAGGCTTGATATATATTTGAAGTCAAATATAGGCCACGATATGGTAATTGCGGAATGATACTGTCGATCCTATATTCATCACTTTTCAATTCTGAGTAATGATAGGAGAATCCGTAGCGAGGACTAAAAACAGTTGTGTCAACATCCAGATAATGTCTTTCAACGTCGATGTATTGTGGTAATACATAATACTTTGGCGAAGTATAATCTTTTCCGGGCATACAGGTTCTTCCTTCAAGTTGCATTGGCAGATAATTATAAGCCACAACCATGTCTATCAGGCTGTCATTTCTTGTCCATGTTGATACTACACTATCAGAATACGCTTCCCAATCCGAAAAAAACTCATTAAGGTTCTTCTTGGTCAGTTTCGGATATTTTGATATAAAGGATTGCCCGTTGCATACGAGAGTTGATACGGTGAGCATTATTGTTATAAATATCTTGTTTCTCATCGCTTGCCTCCTTTCAGTTGTCGGACGAATTGTTGAACTTGAACCGGCGACATATGGGGGATTGAGTCATTGGGATACACTCTGTCCTCTTTGGAATCTTTGCATCGGATTATCACGCTGTCAGGCGATATGTTGCTGTCTCCGGTTGGGAAAAATATCTCTGTCGAAGGATACCAGTAATCATCCACTTCGTAATATGAAATATCTGATGAGGCTGTATAAACGACTCTTGAAAAGTCATCAGGCATGACAAAATCCATATTATCAATGCCTTTGGGATATAAATCATAATACCGACTGTCAATACGATGGTTGATAATGGCTCTATTGGCGTGATACGAGCTACTGTCGGTGGGGCAGATATATATTCGATTTTCATTGTTGTATCTTGCAAACAGTTCAAAATAACCTGTTCTGCTGTCTATATCCCAATCATAATCGGAAATATCCACATACCCGACCGGAAAATAATTCAATTCAGTTATAAACAAGCCCGACTTGACCCCTAAGTTTATGTGTGGGGCTGACAATAAACCGCCTCGACTAAAAAGGATATAATCTCCTTTATCTGAACTATATTTCACGTCACATCCTGCCAACGTGAAATATGCCGGGATAAACATGAGAATTGTTATCACAAGGTCGATTCTGAGCCACCATTTCAATACACTCGTTTTTTCGAGCCCGCGACTGAACGGCAGCAGAAAAAAGCCAAGAATATAGCCGACCAGAAGAGTCCAAAACGGCACATTCCACCGCCATACGCGTCCGGGGCAGGTGAACTCTATCATACAAACCGCCATGGCAATAAGTGCGGGCTGCGCCCACACCATCCACAGCACTATCTTATATCGGAGAGAATCAGACATTTTAGCTATTGGACAAGATTTTGCGATATTGTCGTTGTATTCAGGTGCTTATTTACTACGGTGTCGCGTACATCGATGGTTGGTATGTCAGGATTCGTAGGGTGTTGTGTCGGTGATGCCGGCTTCGGCGAGGGCTTCGCGCCGTTCGATGCAGGTGCCGCATCGTCCGCAATGCTTTTCTCCGCCTTTGTAGCATGAATATGTGGTCGAATAGTCAAGTCCGAGTTCTGCTCCGCGTGCGGCAATCTGTCCTTTGCTGAGCAAGGTATATGGCGCTCGGAGCACAATGCCTTCATAGGTGCCTTCCTGTATGGCTCGGTCCATGGCGCGGACAAATCCCGGTCGGCAGTCGGGGTATATGGCATGGTCGCCGGCGTGGTTGGCTATCATGAGCGCTTTAAGACTGCGGCTCTCGGCCAGTCCGGCGGCCACGGCGAGCATTATGCCGTTGCGGAAAGGCACGACGGTCGACTTCATGTTGTCGTCGGCATAATGTCCTTCGGGAATGCTGTCGGCTCCCTGGAGCAGCGAACTACGGAAATATCTGTGCATGAAGTCGAGGTCGATGACCAGGTGCTCTATGCCCAGCGCCGCGCAGTGTCGGCGGGCGCATTCGATTTCGCGCGCATTATGGTTTGAACCGTAGTTAAACGTCACGGCCAGAGCTACTTGCTCGGCAAAATCATACAGCATGGTAGTGGAGTCCATGCCTCCTGACAGCACCAGCAGGCTGTCTTTATGTCCTAAAGTGTAAGATTCAGTAGCCATAGTCCTGCAAAGTTAGTGATAATTAGTGTGGCAATGTCATTTTTTTTGCATATATTTGCGCCCCAATTTAGACAATATCAAATTAACTATTGCTATGTCAAAGAGTAAAATTTACACATGTACAGGCGACACCGGCGTAACGTCGTTGGTTGGCGGTCAGCGAGTTAAAAAAACAGATATCAGAATTGAAGCCTACGGTTCGGTCGACGAACTGAATTCAAATCTCGGAGTGCTCATCGCCATTCCTAACCTTCAGCCCCAATATGTCGAACTGCTTCGTTATGTGCAGAATAAGTTGTTTAATATAGGAGCATATCTCGCAACTCCGAATACCGAGAACTCAATCACGCACTGTCCGGGCCTTTCAGCCGAGACGCTGCACCGCATAGAAAACGCCATCGACGAGATGGACGCCCAGCTTCCTCCGCTCACCAACTTCGTGCTTCCCGGCGGAACCCACCGTGCCGCCGTGGCCCACGTATGCCGTACGATGTGCCGTCGATGCGAGCGCCGCATAGTGGCGTTGGCCGACACCACCTATGTCGACCCTAAGGTGCTTGAATTTGTGAACCGTCTGAGCGACTTCCTGTTCGTTTTTGCACGTTTTAACAATGTGGCCAACCAGGTTGATGAAATATTTTGGGAAAAAGAGTGTTAAGTAGATAGGACTATTCAGACAAGTAAAATTATATAATAATAGAATCGATATGTACTGGACACTCGAATTGGCCTCGAAGCTCGAAGACGCACCCTGGCCCGCAACCAAAGAAGAACTCATCGACTACGCAATGCGCTCCGGCGCGCCCCTCGAAGTGATAGAAAACCTTCAGGAAATGGAAGACGAAGGCGAAACCTACGAATGCATCGAAGACATCTGGCCCGACTACCCCTCCAAAGAAGACTTCTTCTTCAACGAAGAGGAGTACTAAGCAGAAAAATATCACATAAACATCTAATAATCAGCCATGCAAGCAATGATAATTTGTTTGTATGGCTGATTTTTTATGGCGTTTTATGTTATCAGATTGCGAAATTTGTTTGTATTTCCGCTTTTGTTTGTATATAATTCATTTTCTTGGTAGATATGTGGGAATATCGTAAATAATACGCCCCGATACACACAAAGACAATTCTGCTTTGCTTGTAAATCTGAGACTATGGTAACTGTCGTATGTTGATTCATACTGTCGATGTTCTGCATGCTGGATAGGACGAGATTATATCATGATTTTATGTCTGTTTATCACTGGGAAATACTCCAATAA
>CAJTSJ010000015.1:66873-67398 GCA_910578785.1 uncultured Muribaculum sp.
TTGGGACTTGATTGCATTCCTCCTTCGACTGAAGATATAGCCAAAAGGATTGCAGAAAGGGACCGAGTGAAGATAATCCCTACCGGAGATCAGGCGTTGAACCAGCTGGGCTTGTCCTCACAGGTTCCTATGAATGCTGTGTATATAACCAATGGAGCAAGAAAGACAATCAGACTTACCAACGGTCGTTGCATAACATTCAGGGAGAGCAATGAACTACGTTTGTTTGAGTTTGCCTCAAATCTAATGATGCTTGCTGTGTCTGCTATACGAAGTATAGGGGAAAATAACTTGACGGAAGATATTGTGAATCGGATAAGGGAAATAGTGAAATGCGTATCTCCCGACATTTATAAACACGACATGTTGCTCGCCCCGGTATGGGTCAGAAAAAAACTTGAAGGATAGTATGATTTTTACAGATCTGGCGGTTGATGACCGCCGTGATATAATAGACTATGTAAGCGACAAGACCGGATTGTCGCGCGCTGTAATAGAGAAAGACTGGTGGGTGACATCGGTTTT
>CAJTSJ010000016.1 GCA_910578785.1 uncultured Muribaculum sp.
GGAACAATTCATCAAACACTTTCGCTAATTTTGCACTTGCTTGTTGACTCTACATTGAAATTTTTTAACGGCTCTTAATGGCGGATAGAAATATAATTTGTACATTTGTCCTTTACAATCAATTATCTACTTTTAATACACAAATAATGAAAAAGTATCTAATCAATCGCCTGTTAAGCGTTCTGGCGGTGATGATGGCGTTGCCATCATTTGTCATTGCGCAGCAGATGCCTCCGATTCCGACCGACCCGAATGTCAGAATCGGAAAACTTGACAATGGATTGACGTACTACATCCGTCACAACGAGTATCCGAAGGGCCAGGCCGATTACTTTATCGCACAGAAGGTCGGTTCGATACAGGAAGAGGACAACCAGCGCGGTCTTGCCCACTTCCTCGAACACATGGCATTCAACGGATCCAAGCATTTCCCTGACAACAGCCTTGTACATTGGCTTGAGACCGTAGGCGTGAAGTTCGGACGCAACCTCAATGCCGGTACCGGATTTGACCAGACCACTTACTACTTTACCCAGGTGCCTACAGCACGCGAGAGCGTTCAGGACTCTTGTCTGCTTGTACTTGCCGACTGGGCCGACGGACTTCTGCTTGAAGACGCCGAGATTGACAAGGAACGCGGTGTTATCCATGAAGAGTGGCGCAGCCGCAATGTCGGACAGCAGCGTCTCATGGAAGAAGCGCTCCCGGTCATATATCCCGGCAGCAAGTATGCCGACCGTATGATTATCGGTACTATGGAGATTGTCGACAACTTCCCCTATCAGGACCTCCGCGACTACTATGAGAAGTGGTATCGCCCCGACCTTCAGGGTATAGTCGTTGTCGGCGATATCGATGTCGACCGTATAGAAAACAAAATCAAGGAGATATTCTCACCAATCAAGATGCCTGCCAACCCGGCGAAGCGTGAATATTACGAAGTTCCCGACAATGAGGAGACCATATATTACGTAGGCAAGGACAAAGAACTCCAGAATGCCATGGCATATCTGATGTTCAAGAGCGAGACACGTCCAGACTCATTGAAGGGTACGCTCGACTATCTTGTGGAGAATTATGCCACGGGAATGCTTATGCGCATGCTCCGCGCACGTCTTGACGACATGATGACCAAACCCGATGCTCCGTTTGCTGTGGCTTCGGCAAGCAATGGCAACTATCTGTATGCCAAGACCAAGGATGCGTTGACTATGGTGGCTGTTCCTAAAGGCAACGACATCATCCCGGCATTTGAGGCAGTCTATCGCGAGGCCCTTCGTGCTAAACGTGGCGGATTTACCGCTTCGGAGTATGACCGCGTACGCAGTGAATACCTGTCGCAGCTTGAGAACAAATATAAGAACCGCAACACTATCACCAACACAGCGTTGGCAGAGGAATATGTCGATAATTTCCATGACAACGAACCTATTCCCGGCATTGAGCTTGAATATCAGATTATGTCGATGCTTTCTCAGCAGATTAACGTAGACATGCTCAACGCCGCCATGGCCGAACTGGTTCCCGACAACAACACTGTAGTCATGGTTATGCTTCCCGACAACGGCGAATATGTGATTCCTACCAAGGAACAGCTTGCCGAGGCCATGAAGCGAGTGGCCGCCGAGGATATCGAGGTATATGTAGACCAGGTTAAGTCCGAGCCTCTCATCCCGCAGCTTCCCGCTCCCGGCTCAATCGTTTCTACTTCTAAGGACGAGCATTGGGACGCTACCGTATGGAAGCTTTCAAACGGTGCCACTGTGGTAGTCAAACCGACTACGTTCAAGGACAACGAAATCCTGTTCACGGCTTATGCCGCCGGCGGTACTTCGGCTCTTCCTGCCGAGTATGACGACATCCTCCGTGTGTTCTCTTATGTGTCTTCGACCAGCGGTCTCGGCGACTATACCGCCAGCGACCTTAACAAGTACCTTGCAGGAAAGCAGGCAAGCGTTTCGTTCGGATTTGACGATTATGACCGCACCCTGTCGGGCAGCACTGTTCCCAAGGATCTGCCGACGTTGATGGAGCTTCTCTACATGACGTTTGCCGACGTGACCATTACCCAGGACGAGTTCGACGCCAACAAGAACACTTATGTCGGTTATCTTCAGAATCAGGAAGCCGATCCGTCATATCAGTTCAGCAAGCGGTTGATGGAATATATGTATGAGTCGCCGCGCCGTCAGCTCGGAGGTGTCGACCTCATCAAGGCCGCCACACGTGAGCAGACTCTTGACGTAATCCATAAGGAACTTGCCAACCCCGGCGAATTCACATTCGTGTTTGTAGGTAACATCGACCTCGACACATTCAAGCCTCTTGTCGAGCAGTACATTGCGTCGCTCCCCGGCAAGGCGGTCAATGCAAGCGAAGTAAAACCTGATCCGGCTCTCGCATTGCGGGGAGGAAGCGGCACCGAACAGGTGACATATCCTATGGATACTCCGCAGACTTTGGTGGCCATTCTCGCTACTGCCGATATGCCATATTCATCAAAGGGTTCCAAGCTGGCTTCTGTAGCCGGGCAGATTCTTACTGCACGTCTGGTGAAGCAGGTGCGTGAAGAGAAGGGTGCCGTATACTCTATCGGAGCATCTGGAAGCATGACGCGTGAGCCTTCGCTCCGTAATGTTGTCATGCAGACCGTATTCCCCATGAAGCCTGAGATGAAGGATGAGGTGCTTGGCATCATCGCCGGCCAGTTTGAAGACATGACTCAGAACATCTCGCAGGAAGAGCTTGACAAAGTCAAGGAATATATGGTGAAGGAAGCTACCGCCAACCGCGAAAAGAACAGCTCATGGTTGTCGGCCATGGTAGCTTACCTGATTAAGCCTGTCGACGGATTCAGCGGTGCCGTTGAAGAAATCAACTCAATTACCACCGACGATGTCAAGACGTTTATGAAGGGTCTTATGGATCAGAACAACTATCAGGTGTTTGTAATGGACCCCGCAGAAAAGAAGTGATGTAAGTTAGAATCAATATGCTTGTGTGAGCAGGCGGTTCCAGTACGGGCCCGCCTGCTTATTTTTGTGTAATTGTCTGTAGCTGTATGAAAGCTTGATTTGAGGCTTCGTCGAGGGCTTGTAGGACGCTCGCCCGGATGGAATTACCAGGTCATGCGCTTCAGCAGATTGTATGAGGGAACTATTCCGAGTTCCCCGGCCTTGCTGAGGTTTTCGACACCGGCATCCTTGTTGCCGAGGCGCATATACAGGTACCCCCGGTTGTAATAGGCTTCGCCGAAGTCGGGTTTAAGCTCGATGGCCTTGGAGTATGCGCTTAGTGCTGAAGTCAGGTCGCCGGCTTCGACGAGCAGGTTGCCCTTGTTGTAGTAGGCGAAGGCCGAGCGCGGGTCAAGTTCAATCACTTTGTCGAAGTCGGCTATAATTTCGGCCATTTGAGCCTTGGCCAGGTGCGAATCGAATCCCGGCAGGCTGATTGACTTGCCCGGCTCCTGGTTTTCGGGCTGTATGCCGTCAAGTTCCATCTGTTTCAGACGGGTGTTGGCACGCAGGAAATATGCCATTGTAAAGTCCGGGGTCAGTTCGATGGCTCGGTCAAGGTCGGCTATGGCGTGGGCGTAGTCGTGGAGGGTGTAGTAGTCCATGGCGCGTCCGAAGTAGTCGATGGCGCGCGGTGCGTGGGTCTCCAGATAGGAGTTGTAGTATTCTATTGATGAGAAGTGTTTGGCTATTTGCTCCTCGTCAGACAATTGCGGTTCGTGGTTGGTGACCATCACAATGAAGCGGAGCTGCCGGGTGGCGTTGATGTCGTCGATATCCTTGATGTAGTAGGGCGAACGCTTTATCTCGTTCGTCAGCAGATAGTAGCTGAGAGTGAACACCGGCTCGATTTCGACCTGAATCTTCCGGTCCTGTACGCGTCCTTTGATGCCTTCGGTCTGATATTCCTCTTTGACTTGGGCGTTGTTGTCGATGGTCAGGAGCGACTTGAAGCGGTTGGCTACGTCCTCTTGTGTCTCATTGGGCTTCTGGTCAGGTTCGGTGTCGTCATCGTCGGTAGGAGTTGCCGCCTTGGATAGCGCAAGCGACTTATTATAGTCCTTCTCGGCGAGGCTCATGTTGCCCATGGCGCGGTAGTCCTCGCAACGCAGGAAGTATGCTCCCGCAAACGACGGATAGGCTGATATGACGCGGTTTATGTCGTTGATAGAGTTCTCGTATGCTCCAATCTCTTTGTATAGCAATGCGCGGTTGTAGAGAGCCTTGTAGTTGTTGGGCTCGAGCTGGAGCACCTGCGAGAAGTCGTCGATAGCCTTGTTGTTGTCCTGTACCTCGGAGCGGAGCAGTCCGCGGTTGAACAGGGCCGCGAGGTTCATCGGGTCGAGCTGTATGGCGTAGTCGTAGTCGGCCATGGCTCCGAAATAGTCGTCGAGGTTATATCGGAGGAATGCCCTGTTGACGAAAAATCCGGCAAACTGGGGCTGAAGCTTTATGGCTTCGTCCATGTCGGCCAGCGCGTTTTCGAAATTTCGTTCAGAATTGATGGCCACGTCTGCGCGCATCACGTAGGCGTTGGTGTTGTTTTTGTTGATTTCCAGGGCTTTCTCAATGTCGGCCAGGGCGGCTATAGTGTCGCCTTTGGCCATAAACATCCGGGCGCGTCCGACATACCCGTTGTCGTAGCGCGGATAGTGGCGCAAGAGGGTGTTGAAAGTGTTTTCGGCATTCTCATAGTCCTTAAGTTCTTCTTCCGCCAGGGCTTTGTTGAGGAGTATGCCGCGGCTTTCGGGCAACTGTTCGAGGGCGGTGGCATAGTCGTCGATGGCTTCCTTGGTACGTCCTAAATTCTGACGGGCGACACCGCGCACTTCGTATGCGTTTGTGATGAAGGGGTTTAGCTTTATGGCTGTTGAGGCGTCTTCTTCAGCTCCACGGTAGTCGTCGAGGCTGATTTTGGCGATGGCGCGGTAGAAGTATGGCTGTGCGAGATATGGCTTTGCTTCGATGACCTTGTTGAAATACTGTATGGCCAGCACATAGTCTTCAAGATAGAGTGAATTCTGGCCTATGCGCATCACCTGATTTGTGTTGATCTGGGCGTGAAGATTACCCTTGGCAAATGAACATAATAAGGCTATAATAAGTATATATTTAAGACGTTTCATCGGCAGTTCTTTATATTGCGGCTTTTGGAGAAATGAAATTCACAGTAAAGTTACTGTTTATGGAGTTGTTAAAAAAACATCTGCCTCCGTTTTGGCATTTATTTTTCAAAAAAATAACATAATTATGGCTCAAAAAGAGAAGATAGTCGTGGTCGGAGGCGGTTTTGCGGGATTGAATTTCGTGAAGCGCATCGACCGTACTAAATATGATGTAGTGCTTGTTGACAAGAACAACTACCACAGTTTCCCTCCGCTGTTCTATCAGATTACATCTGCGGGACTTGACCCGGCGAGCATCTCGTTTCCGTTCAGAAGGGAGATGCACAAGATGAAGTCGCATCCCGAATACCACATGGGCGATGTGAGCCGTATAGACACTGTCAACAAGAAAGTGACCACCCAATACGAGACTATCAGTTATGACAAGCTCGTTATAGCGGCCGGCACGGGAAACAACTTTTTCGGTATAAACGACCTTTACAAGTATGTATATACGATGAAGAGTACGAGCGAGGCATTGAGGTGCCGCAACGAGCTCCTTGACAGACTTGAGCGGGCCAGCATAGAGAAAGACCCCGTAAAACGGCGCAAGCTGTTGAGTTTTGTGGTCATAGGCGGGGGCCCTGCCGGGGTAGAGGTAGCCGGAGCCATAGGCGAAATGAAACGTTACGTCATGAGGCGCGAGTATCCTTCTATAAATCCTGACGAACTGCAGATAATTCTTGTCGAGGGTTCCGACAAGTTGCTCCGAACCATGAGTGAGACAGCGTCGCGTTATGCACTTGACGCTCTTAACAATCTGATGGTGAGTGTAAGGCTTAACAAAGTCATGAAGTCATACGATGACAATGTAATCACCTTTGCCGACGGCGAAACCCTGTATTCGGAGGTAGTGATATGGACAGCGGGGGTTACGGGCGTTACGTTCAATTTCGAAGGCCGGCAACCGGAAATGAGCCGTGGTGGCAGACTGGCCGTAGATGAGTACAACCGTGTGCAGGGTATTGACGATCTGTTTGCCGTGGGAGATATAGCCTGCCATGTCGACGACCGCTATCCCGGCGGATGTCCGCAGTTGGCCCAGGTGGCCATACAGCAGGCCCGGACACTTGCCCGTAATCTGAATAAGGACCGGTTTGACGAACCGTTCAAGTATAGGGATAAAGGTTCAATGGCGACTATCGGACGCAACAGGGCGGTGGCCGACCTTAAGCATCTTAAACTGACCGGATGGATAGCATGGATGGCGTGGATGTTCGTACATCTGGTGTCGATTCTCGGTATGCGCAACAAGCTGACCGTGCTTGTCAACTGGACCTGGGCATATTGGTCGTATCCGACATCGCTCCGATTGATGCTTCACCCTGCCCGTTATCCGCTCCGCTCGCGTTGGGGCGAGCGTTAAACTATTCAGATTGTGAATATAGGTAGATACATTCTTCGTGTATGTTTCCCTAAATCAGATATGGTCTGAAATTCAAATCCCAATTTATCGTGATAGAAATTTATAGTGCGGTAATTGTTCAGGGCATCGACTGTGACGAATTGGCACCCGGCAATTCTCAAGTTTGCAAAAGTCATTTGTACGAATTCGGCGATAATCCTACCGATATTCCGCGACTGCATGTCTTTTCTGACAGCGAGATGCCCTATGTTTACAGCAGGATATGACGGTTGACGTTGAAAAATATCATTGTATTCAATATCAAGGTTGGGAAAATCGACTTTGTCTTCATATTCTAAAGCCAAAACATCATTTGCCAAAGTGAAAAGCCCTGCAATCTCGCCGGATTCCAGAAACGTACACTTGTAAGGTATGAGATACTTGTATTTAGAGCATAAATAGGCCTCGTTATAAAAGAAATCGTCAATTTCGGCTACCCCGCAAGAGAAATCGGAGAGCGATACTATATCGTCCTCTGTCAAAGGAGAGAAGTCTAATTCAGAAGCCGAATAGCGGATTTTTTCCTCCATTTCGTTTCATGATGGTATTATATGTCTCGTTGGCTTGCTCAATCCTGTGCCGTTCTTGAGGAGTTAAATCCCCTCGCATACGACGTGCCATCTCTAATCTGAAGTGTTCTACCTCAGATTTCTTCATCGGTGGATTTGGGTTGGAAGGAATCATGTTTGGTATAGTTAATTATTAAGAAGACTTTGGCGCTGTTTTTAATTGATTAACAACGCCAAAGATACAAAGTTTTATGTGTAAAAGCAACAGTTGCCTGTGATTTATTCTGACTTGATTGAATTGACGGGGTTGTCGAGGGCAGTGCGCCGTGCAAGCAGGGCTACGCAGATGAGTATCAGAGCCAGTATTCCGAGTCCGGCCAGCACATAGTATACCGGCAGATAGTCGACAACGATGTAGAACTGTTCAAACCACATCCGGCCTATGTACCATGCGCCCGCGATGCCTATGACTACGGCCGGCACAGCCACCTTCATAACATCTGTGCAGATAAGCCTGATGATGTCCGAGGCTTCGGCGCCGTTGACCTTGCGTATGGCTATCTCCTTGGAGCGCCGCTGTATCTCGTCGCGCACGAATCCTATCAGACCCATAAGCACGATGATGGCTATGATGGCGGATGTCAGGAGTATGATGGTGCGGAAGAAGCGGACTGTGGCATACTTGTCGGCAACTACCTCGCTCACGATGTCGAAGTGTGACTTCGCTCCTGAAAATGCCTTGGTCATGTCTTCGTTAAGCTTTGCTATATTGGCTTTTACAGGCTCTTTTACGCGCACCAGCAGATAGTTGACATTGTTTTCAACCGATGACATGTATGTGGACAGATATGGTTTCGGTTCCGACATATAATCACCGATTACGAAGTCCTTGACAAGTCCGACGACCTTCATGCGGTCACCGTTCAGATTGACAACTACGGGGTCGGGTGTCGCAAAAATGCTGTCGGGATTCCAATGCATGAGGCGACAGAATTCCTCATTGACCACCGCTTCATCGTCGGCTTTCTGTGCACGTCCCTTCAGCAGCTCCATGCCTTGTGCCTTGATGTAGTTCTCCGTGCTTGAGTTGAGGCGAGTCGAGAATAGCACGTTGCCGCGGCCGTCGCGGATGTATTCGCCTGAGTAGCCCCATGGCGGTATGCTCCACGCCGCGCTTACATCTTCCACATACGGAAGCCCTTTCATATAGCTTATCAGAGCCGGCGACTGGTCGCGGTTGCCTGGAACAAGCGAATAGCCGAAAGCCGTGTGGACTGTATCGTATCCCACGGAGTGTCCGAGGACAAACGAGTATTGCACCGACACTGCACACAGCAATGAGGCCACGAACGCTATCCCGCCGAACTGGATGAAGAGCAGGGCGCGTTTCCACGCGGCGTTGCGCTCGGTGAACCGCCTGAACACCTGGGTGACCGGTATGCGGCTGAACATGCGGGCCGGAGTAAGTCCGCCGATAAGGAACAGCAGGCCGAACACCGCCACGATGGACCATTTGTATTTGTCAAGAATCCACGCCACATTGATGCCTGCGATAGAGTCCATATATTCACGAGTGTAGTAGAGCGTGACGGCGGCGACTACGGCCGACATCGCCAACACTATACCGGTCTCGACGAGGAACATCACGGCGATGGTGGCCGGGGAGGCTCCGCTGCATTTATGTACGCCGATGGCTTTGGCTCGGTATGAAAGCGAAGCTATGGATATGAGTACGTAGTTGAGCGCGGTGACAAGTATGAGCGACAACCCGAGTATGACCGCTATCGCAAGGATTGTTCGGTGCGAGTCGTTGCTCCTCGACGTTTCTGTAAGCGGACGTACAAGTAGGTCGACGGTGACATCGCCCGGAGGACATATGTCTTTCCACATTTTAGCCACTTCGCGGTTGAACTCGTCGAGGTCGGTGCCTTTTCGCAGGCGTAGATATTCGTAGAATGAATCGCCTCCGTTCAGTCCGTAGTACAGCCACTGGCGGTTGATTATTGTCGGCATGGACGCCACTGCCGCCGGACGCACCGACGCGTTCTGTGGGACATCCTCGAAGATTCCCTTTACCGTGGCGTCCATGTTCAGAGCCTTTACGGTCTTGCCGATGGGGTCTTCCGGGCCGAATATGGTTTCAGCCGTGCTTTTGCTCAGATAGACCACGTCCTGTGTGACAAGATCTTTGCGGGGATTGCCCTGGAGCACCTGTATGCCCATAGTGTCGAAAAACAGCGAGTCGGCGCATACAGTCGTGCCGGGCCAGTATTGGGTTCCGTTATATTCAATCGACGGATTTGCGCTCCATATCGACGTGGCATCCTCCACCTGCTCGGGAAAGTGTTCGTAGATTATTCCGGCCACGGGTCCGTAGCATTGCTGTTGCGGCGGTTTTGTGTTGCCTGTCGAGTTGTAGGTAAACTGCATCCATATCTGTTGGATTTCGTCGCTGTCGCGGTAGCATTTGTCGTAGTTGACGATGTAGAGAAACATGTCGAGCAAAAACACGCACATGGCCATGCCGAGTCCGAGCGACACGACTTTGACAAGTGTGGACCACGGCGAGTGGCGGAGCACACGTATGGCATAGATTATCTTCTTCATACCTTGCGCATATTATAGTGTTACCGGGGCCGACGATACGATGTTGCCGTCAAAGAGGTTGACTATACGCTTGGCATATCCGGCGTCGTGCATCGAGTGGGTCACCATGATTATGGTGGTGCCCTGGCGGTTGAGTTCGCGCAGAAGCTCCATGACCTCTTTGCCGTTGGTCGAGTCGAGGTTGCCGGTCGGTTCGTCGGCGAGAATCAATTTGGGAGATGTCACCACGGCGCGCGCTATGGCCACACGTTGCTGTTGTCCGCCCGAGAGTTGCATGGGGAAGTGCTTGGCCCTATGGCTCAGGTTCATACGCGCCAGAATGTCGTCGACCATACGTCGGCGGTCTTTGGCCGACACGTCGGGCATGTAGATGAGCGGAAGCTCTACATTCTCGCGGACGTTAAGCTCGTCAATAAGGTTGAAGCTCTGGAATACGAATCCGATTATGCCTTTGCGCAGGCGTGTGCGGTCCTTCTCCTTCAGTTCAGACACCTCGCGGCCCATCAGCCGGTATTTTCCTGAAGTGGGGTTGTCGAGAAGGCCGACAATGTTGAGCAGTGTCGACTTGCCGCATCCGGAAGGTCCCATTATGGCTACGAATTCGCCCTCCTTGACCTCAAAGTTTATATTCTCCAGAGCAAGGGTCTCAATTTCCGAAGTACGGTAGCGACGGCTGAGATTTTCGATTTTTATCATGATTCAATTGGTCTTTTTTTGTCCGGACAACTGTGTCCGCAATGAAAATAAACAGCAAAAACCGTGCCAAAAATGTAACTAATTGAATATGATTAGATTAATGATTTTTGATGGTGTCCGTTTTCGGACACATTGTCCGATTTCGGCGGACAAAAGCGGACACTTTCCCGTTTTTTACTCCTTTGGAGCCGGGAATTTGCGGTAATATTCCTGGAGCATGTAGAGTATGTTGAAGTAGAATCCTGAAGCAGGACTTTTCTTGTCGGCCGATGCCGATTCGACGGTGATGTAGTCATAGTAAGGCGGTCGGTCTTCATGCGACTTGACGATATAGTCCTGGAAGTTGAGCAGATTGTATTCGTGTTGCGGATTTATGATTATCCAGGCGTTCTCCTCGTCGAGTCCGGTGCCTGTCGACACGATGGCCTCGAGTATGTGGTTGAGTTTGTACTGCCAGATGTTGGCAAGATTATTCTTCTGCTTTTCACGGTAGGCGTAGATGAGAAATGACATCTGGCGCAGATCGAACGGGTCGTCTTTCAACGACAGTTCTGCGTAGTGGATGATGGTGTCGCACTCTGCATGGGTGTGCTTGTCGCGGTAATAAAGTTCCTCGACCTTTGAGCTGTATTCGCTGCGGCGGTAAGGGTTGTAGTCTTCCTGAAACAGATATCCGAGGTAGAGGTGGCGGAACTGGTCGTGGGTCATGGCCGTGTCGCGCGTCTCGAAGAGTTTCATCAGTTTCGGATAGTAATACTTCGATGCCGGATCGTTGACTGCCGCCTTTATGGCCTCCATGTCGGGCTTTTCGCGGACGAGTTTCTGCGATGCCGGACGCCCAGAGGTTAGCAACATCAGTGAGAATGCCGCAAAGACTATCGAGATGATGGGTATGGATATTCGTTTCATATCGTTGGTTCTGTTAGAGTTACCGGAGAGTGGTCATATTCTCCAAAGCAAAAGCAGGATAGTGGCGGATAATCCATAGAAGCGCCCCGACACCGATGATGCTCAAGGCCACTATAGCCGGAAATCCTTTAGCACAAAGATACTGAAAAAATCTGACCGACGGAAATGCCAGAATGCGTCCGGAGGCGGTTCTTGAATATGCAAGTCCCCCTAAAACTACCCCTATGGCGGCTCCCGCCACGATAGCAGTATGCGACATGGCGGTAAGGCCTGCAACGGCTCCGGTAACGGCTCCGACGGTGAAGTATGCCGTACCGTTGGTGGCTTTGGAAATTGCGCGCGGTTGGATGTAATCAATTATAAGCAAGATGATTACGGCTATTCCCCAGGACATCATTAATGAATCGGGAGCAACTATTTCGCCTGACGAGCGAAGCACCCATAGTGCCGCATAGGCGGGCAACGTCGGAGGTATGTACGGGCGTATGCACATCCACAATGAACACACTGCAAGCAGAATCGCTAAAATAATCCAAATCATCGTAAATTTCTTTAATCCTTGGATTCCGGCTCCGTCGGTTTGGCTCCGTCGGAGTTGAGTTCAGGATATTTTATGCGCGCATGGTACATGGTGCGCAGTCGTTCGATGAATGACTGCTTGATGGTGTTTACGTCGCGGAACGATATCGGCGATTCGTCATGAAGTCCATCGGCTATCTGTCCGTCGATGATGCGGTTGACCAAAGCGGTTATTGACTCCACTGTGTGTTCGGTAAGCGAACGAGAGGCGGCTTCGACAGCGTCGGCCATCATCAGTATGGATGTCTCCTTGGTCTGCGGGTTCGGTCCCGGATAGGTAAACGCTTCGGCGTCGACCTCTTCGCCCGGATGGGCGTTGCAGTAGGTGTTGTAGAAATATTTGGCTTTGCCGTGGCCGTGGTGTTGCGATATGAAGTCCTTGATGACTTGCGGCAGTTTGACCTTGTCGGCGCGTTTAAGTCCGCCCGTGACGTGTCCGATGACTATACGGGCGCTCTGTATAGGGCTGAGGGCATCGTGCGGATTGACACCGTGCTGATTCTCCGTAAAGAAAGCGGGATTGTCTATTTTGCCGATGTCGTGGTACAGTGCTCCGGTTCTCACCAGCTGCACGTTGGCACCGATGCGGTGTGCCGCTTCCGATGCGAGGTTGCTTACCTGCATGGAGTGCTGGAATGTGCCCGGGCATTCCCGTGACAGTTCGCGCAGGGTCGGGTTGTTTACATCGTTAAGCTCGACGAGTGTCACTGCCGAGGTGAATCCGAACATCTTTTCAGCCAGGAACACCATGAAGTAGGCGAATGATATCAGAATACCGTTGATGCCGAACGCTCCGAACATGCGTGTGCTGATTTTGTCCAGAGTGCCGGCCTGAAGAATCTCGACGGCTGCATAGGCCATGCAGTATGCCAGAAATATGAACAGAGCGGAGCGTACAAGCTGCGAACGGCGGTTTAGCTCTTTGAGCGATGATATGGCCACCACTCCGGCTATCCACTGTACGAATATGAATTCGAGCGGGAAAGCCGCCACCATGCTGCACAGAAGTATTTCGACCATATAGACGAAGAAGGCAGTGCGTCCGTCGAAGAACACCACCAGCAGAATCGGCAGTATGGTGAACGGAACCATGTAGAGTCCGCAGCGTATGGTGTCGTTCATGGCAAACGCCAGAATCAGGAAGCCGGTGACGAGGAGCATCACGAATTCAAGCGAGCGGTTGTTGGAGAAGATTCTTGACCGGAACAGGAAAAGAAACATATATAAGGCTCCGAAAATCAGGACGACATAAAATATCTGTCCGAGAACCGGGTAGTGGTGGCGGTCAACCTGGTTGGCCGACTTCTGTCCGGAGATGCGTTCGTAGGTTTTCAGCAGCGAGTATAGCTCGGGAGTTACAATGTCGCCGCGGTCAATGATTCGTTCGCCCTGCTGGATTACACCTCTTGGAGCCATGGCTTTCTGGAGCATGTCTTCATACAGGCGGGCGGTGGCGAGGGTGTCCTTGACAACGGTAGGGACGAGAAACTGAGAGAATGCCGTCTTCTCGATGGCCTTGCGGAAGTGCTCGTCGGCGAAGATGCTGTCGAGCGCGGTATAGGCTTCGCGGGCCGACAGGTAATTGTCGGTCGGTATGGAGATGGCGGTGTTGTCGTGGATGAAGCGCACTTCATGGAGTTTGCCTCCGCGTATCAGCTGGTATGTGTCCTGGTCGACAATGCCGTTTTCCAAAAATTTTCGCAGAGCGGCTATGAGCTTGTTGCGCTCCTGCGGGGTAAGTCCTAAATCGTGAGTTGAGTTGACGCGGGTAGCGTATGCGGCGATGGCTGACTTCTCGATGTTTATGTCGCGCACGTATACCGGTCGGAATGCGCGGTCGATGCTGTCGCGCACTGCTTTGGCGCTGACCGAGTCGAGATAAATGGGCATGTCGGACGGCGCGGTAAGGAGCGAATAGGCCCACGGCTTGTTCATCTCGTAGTTGTATGAGTTTGCTCCCTTCTTGGGCAGAAGCCACACTGCTACCGCTACGCAGACTAAGAACAGCGCAGCGCGGAGCATAACGTGTCTGGTGAATAGTTCTTTCATAATGTTTTGTCGAATTGGGGCGGGCGGTCCGTCAGCTTACGCGGGCGGCACGTTTGACTCCACGTATATTTTTTAGTTTGTTGCACAGGTCGGTGACCACTTTCGTGTCGTTGACCATGACTGCGAGGTCGCCGTGGAACACCTCTTCTTCCGCTTCGATGTCCAGGCGGCGTATGTTGATCGACAGGTGCATGGATATCATCTGGATAATCTCCTGAAGTATGCCCATGCGGTCGATTCCCTCTATTTTGATGTTGGCCAGAAACGAGCCTTTCTCTGAAGCCCACGCGGTGTTGAGTATGCGCTTGCCGAAGCTGGCTTTCAGCGCCGATGCGCGGGGGCACGTCAGCGAGTGCAGTTCGACCTCGCCGTCGTTGTTGACCCATCCCATCACGTCGTCGCCGGGAATCGGCTTGCAGCAGTCGCACAGCTTGAAGTTGCTGTTGCCTCCGTCTTCGTCGCAGTGGAGTATATAGGTCTCCTTCATGTTGATAGGAGCCTTTTTCTGCGGTTCAGCTTCTGTCTGTGTATTCTTGTTGCTTTTGAGCGGACGCAGAATCTTGGAGAACAGCGAACGGTTTGATGTCTGACGAAGAAGTTTCGGCATATATTCCGGAATGACGGTCTCCTTGTTGCCGAGGGCAATAAACAGGTCGTCGCGGTTGTCGAACTTCATGGTTCCGAGCATCTTGGTGATGATCTCGTTGGTCTCTTCGATATTGTTGTCGGCTAGGAATTTTTCATATATCTCGCGTCCCTGTTCCAATATAGGATGCATCTCTTTGCGCATCAGCGCGCGCAGTCGTGTGCGTGCTTTGGCTGTCGCCAGGAAGTTGACCCATTCTGGTTTCGGGGTCTGCGACTGTGAAGTCAGCACTTCCACCTGGTCGCCCGACTGCAGGCGGTGGCTAAGTGGCACGAGTTTGTGGTTGACCTTGCCGGCGATACAGTGCATTCCGATTTCGGAGTGTAGCTCAAAGGCTACATCGAGCACAGTGGCATTGTTTGGCAGTGTCATCAGCTCGCCTTTCGGGGTAAACACTACTATCTCCGAAGAGAACAGGTTGAGCTTGAGTGTGTCGAGGAAGTCGATGGCGTTAGGTTCGGGATCTTCAAGGATGTCCTTGATGGTCGAGAGCCATGCGCTGAGCTCGCTTTCTTCCTCGCCTTCGCCTATTTTATACTTCCAGTGGGCGGCAAATCCGAGTTCGGCTATCTCGTCCATGCGCCGTGAACGTATCTGGACCTCTATCCAGTTGCCGTCGGGTCCCATTACGGTAAGATGCAGCGCCTGGTAGCCGTTGGCTTTCGGATTGCTTATCCAGTCGCGGGTACGTTCCGGATGCAGTTTGTACAGGTCGGTGATGGCCGCGTATATCTGCCAGCAGATGGCCTTCTCCTTTGACGGGTCGGGGCAGTCGAATATGATGCGCATGGCATAAAGGTCGTAGACCTCCTCAAACGGTATTCGCTTGGTCTCCATCTTGCGCCATATTGAGTAGACAGACTTCAGTCGCGCTTTTGCCTCATATTTGAGCCCCATTTCGTTGAGTTTGTCCTTTATGGGCTGGGAGAAGTCGTTGTAGACCGACGCGCGGCGCGATTCTGATTCGCGTATCTGGTCGGTGATGCGTGCATACGCGCCGGGATGCTCATATTTGAAGCTGAGGTCTTCAAGTTCGGTTTTTATGGCAAAGAGTCCGAGGCGGTGGGCCAAAGGTGCATAGATGTATAAAGTCTCTCCGGCAATCTTGAACTGTTTGTTCGGAGCCATTGAGCCGAGCGTGCGCATGTTGTGCAGGCGGTCGGCCATTTTAAGAAGCACCACGCGGATGTCTTCGCTCATGGTCAGCAACAGTTTGCGGAAGTTCTCGGCCTGGGCTGAAGCCTTGTCGCCGAATATACCGCCCGATATCTTTGTCAGTCCGGCCACGAGTTGCGCTATCTTCTTGCCGAAGTGCTGTTCGATGTCCTCTACGGTGTATTCGGTATCCTCCACGACGTCGTGAAGCAGGGCCGCGCATATCGATGTCGAGCCGAGGCCAATCTCACGGTTGGCTATCTTGGCCACGGCTATGGGGTGCAGTATGTAGGGTTCTCCCGAACGTCGGCGGATGCCTTTGTGTGCTTCGCGTGCAAAATTGAACGCACGTTCGATCATCTCGACTTTCTTTCGGTGGTTGCTTGAAAGATAGCCGTTTAGCAGGTCCTGAAACTCGTCATCGACCAGCCTGGTCTCTTCCTCGGGGGTCATCTTGTTGCGTTCTTCGGCAGACATATTCACGATATTTAGTAAGCTCCTGATGTTCGTTATGGTTATGTGGCGGCATGCCGCCACCTGCTACGGAAAAGTAGCGATTACAAACTTAATAAAAAAATCGCAAACTTGCTCCAGACCATAGCTAAAAAAGGTATGAAAAGCGCAGGATACACAGACCATGTGGTCCGATGTATCCTGCGCCTGTTCAATATAGGGTTAAATCTGTTTTGTCGCTACTTCTTTGCCGGCACGCGTAGCACTGTGAAGGAGTAAGCCGGAAGCGTCTGCGAGATTTTGCCTGAAACGACCTTGGAAGCTGTCTCTTCCGGGCGGGCTTCGGTGTCGTCATAGTTGCCGGTGAGCACCCATCCGCCGATTTCGCCGTCGGTTATGCCGTTGATGTCGCTAAGGTCGATCATGGTCGATGCGCTTACAGGCAGAAGGTTGGCGATTTTGACGATATAGTCGCCGGTTGCCTCGTCGCGAACTATTGAAGAACCGATTCTGGCCTTGGCCTTTGAGAGGTCCTTGTCTGAAGCTGTCCATTCGGGGACGTAGGTCTGGGCAGGCACATAGGTGGTTCCGGCGTTCTGGCCGTAGAGCTGCTGTACGTAGTAGTCGACGGTCGGACGGATTTCGTTGTTGTTGAAGTAGATGAGGTCGGGAGTCCACTGTGTGTGGTTGTCTTTGGCGAGAAGCGGTGCGTAGGATGTCATTTCGACAACGTCGCCGTTGCGTTCAACCGATGCGAGATACAGGGCTTCGGAAAGCGCAGTCTCGATGGTGCTCTTTCGGTCGGGACGGTGCGACGCATATTCGCCGAGGTATACCTTGGTGGCATTGCGGCGGTAGTCGTCGTAGTAGTCCTGGTTGTAGATATACCAGCCGGGTGCCACGTAGTAGTGCTCGTCGACGATGGGTATGTTGAGCTCTTCGGCGAGTTTCCAGCCCTCTTCGTAGTCTGTTCCTTCGTAGAAAGGACCGACCGTGCCTACAACGGTGATTTCAGGATGAGCCTTCTGTACTGCATCGTAGATCATTTTGAATCGCGGAACGAATACTTCGGTAATCATGTCCTCGTTGCCGATTCCGAGATATTTGAGGTTGAAAGGTTCGGGATGGCCTGCCTCGGCGCGTTTCGCTCCCCATTTGGTCTTGACGCTTCCGTTGGCATACTCGATGAGGTCGAGCACGTCCTGGATGTATGCGTCCATCTCTTCCATGGGAACTCCGCACTGCTGTCCGCGGGTGGTCAGGGCATCGTGTGAATGATGTGCCTCTCTGCCTGAATTCTGGCAGGGTACGCCTGCCGCTAATACGGGCAGAGGTTCAGCGTCGATGTCTTCGCAGAACAGGAAGTATTCGTGGTAGCCGAGACCGCGCGTCTGGTGGTAGCCCCAGAGGTTGCTGAGCGGCTTGCGGGCTTCGAGCGGGCCGATAGAGCCTTTCCAGTCATATATGTTGTCCACGCCGTTGCCGTGGGCCACGCATCCGCCGGGGAAACGTACAAACTGTGGTTTGAGGTCGGCAAGTGTCTGGGCCAGATCCTGGCGCAGACCGTTCTTGCGGCCTTTGAATGTGTTGCGCGGGAAGAGTGAGATCATGTCGAAGTCGTAAGTGCCGGCATTTTCAGGGGCGATTCTGAGAACCGCGTCCGGACATGCCGTCTGTGCGGTCATAGAGCCTTCGACAGTCTGCCATTGGGGCGAACCTTTCACGTTGAGCACTGCGCTTCCGACTGCGTTGCCGAGCGTGTCGACGAGGCTTACATTGATTTTAGAGTCGGTGGCCGTGCGGACGCGCATAGACAGGTCGTAGGCTTCGTCGGCCTTGACGGGCATTCCGTCGAAACCGCTGTTGACCAGAGCCGTGCCGGGCTTGTCCATCACGATATTGATGTAGTGGGGATTGTTGGCGTGGATGGGATTCTCGGTATTGATAGAGTGCTTTCCGTCGCCTTCTACGGTCCATGCTGTCATGGAGTTCCACTTTTCGTCGTTGCCGCGGTCGGATGGAGTATATTCGAAGTCGCGGTTCTGGACGAGTTCGGCATAAAGTCCGCCGTCGGCGGCATAGTTGATGTCCTCGAAGAAGATGCCCATGAGCTTGTCGGTGATGGGATATGCCTTGGACGGCTGCGCCTTGATGACGTATGTCGGCGACTGAAGACCGGCAAAGCGGGCTGCATCGTCCTGCATGCGTTCACCGTAAAGCTTTCCAAGGGAATTACGGTGCTTGGTAAACAGATTCAGGTCTTCTACAAGTATATACGGCACCCGTATAATGTTTCCTTTGACATCTTTTCCGTTGACCACAAATTCAGAAGATGCATCGCGCATAGCCGAGGATGTCATCTCGTAATGTTGCGGATGCCATTTCTTAAGGTCGGGCGACACCACGGTAGCCAGTACAGCGCCGGTAGTGTCGGCGATCCATTCGGCTGTCCATGATCCGTCTGCGTTGCGTGACAGTGACGGATTGAACATGGTCTTGTGGCTTCCCCAGGGTCCGAAGTCGGAGTTTACAAAATTGTATTCGGGTCCGATAAGTTGCCATTCGGCGTCGGGATTGGCTCGCCATGCCAGTCTTAGGCCGGATCTGCCGTCGGCCATGGAATAGGCAAGCATCTCTACGCTGTCCGTGGGGTTTGCATTGTCGCTTACGCTATTGTTTCCGGGCGATTTGCACTGAACCATTGCTAATGCCGGCAATAGCATGGCGAAAGTTAGGTGTCTTAGTCTCATTTGGTAATGGGTTGGGTTATTGATTAATAGGTTGTTTGCTGATTTCGAGCACGTAGACCGGCTGCGGTCCATTCTGTACGGTGGTCTCGCCGTCGCCTTGCATTGCAGGCTGTACAAACACGTGCAGTTTGCGGTGCTGTTTCCACAGATCGGTGTCGAGCGACGGCTCCCATGCGTCAACCGAGAAATCCGTAAGGTCGGCTATGGCCCATTCGCCGTCGGCTCCGCCCGAAGTGTGGGCAAGTGTGACCTTGCTTCCTCGTTCGGCATCGCGCATCAGATAATATATCTCGTCGCCGTCGACCACCATGCGTGGACGTGCTATGGGAATCATTTTGGTGCCTCCGCCTGCGAGTGAGAACGGCTGAGTGCGTTGGCCCACCTGCCGCGACTGCCACTTGTCTCCGTCGTGCCATACGAGCCGGTATTGGGGTACATCGCTGTCGGCGTCGCGCCAGTAGGTGGCTATATAGGGATTGCCTTCGGCATCGCTGCTCATGCTTGTCTGATTGATCAGTTCTGAATTCTGAGGAATGCGCCATGCATATTCGGCGTTGTCTTGCGTTATGGGAAGCTGATAGGCGCTTCCGTCCGAGCGCTCCCATGTAACTCCGTTGTCGCGCGAGCGGGCGTAGCACAGGTCGTGGTTTGTCTCTACGAGCCATGTCTCGCGCCATACCCACGAGACGTGGATCACGCCTTGTGCGTCGACATAAAGCTGCCAGTAGGCGTTGCGTTCGTCTTCACCGTCGATGAGCACGTCCTGTACGCGGCTCCAGCTTTTGTCGGCCGGACTGTAGCGGTTCATGACCAGATTGCCCCGGCCGGAAGATCCAGAGCGGTAGGCAAACAGGATGTCTCCCCCATTGAGGGTATAGAATTCCGGGTAAGTGACGTTGTCTTCGTCTATGCCGGTCATCGGTTCGAGGTCGCCGAGCTCGAGGCTTCCAGGTTCCTTCCCGCGGCAATACTTCAACGGATGGCCGTGGTGGTCAAACGACATATGCAGATAGCCGTCGCCGTCGACTGTCATGCTGATGACGTTGTGAGCGTCGTTGACATTGCCCTGATACTGCGTTCTGCTGATGGTCCATACGGAGTCGCTCAGGTTGCGCTTGCCGAGGGTCAGAAATCCGTCGGCGTCGTAGTAGCTTACATACTGGCGGTCGCCGTGGGTTACGAGCGGACTGTTGCGGAACACGGTTGTATTGACCGAATTGTTGCCCCAGGCGTTGTCGGCCACTTTCACCAGCCTTGATTCGATAGCCGGTTCGGCGTTAGCCGACGAGCATCCGGTCACGGCTGAGCAGGCCAGGCCGAGTGCGGCAATCAGTGATAATGTGAGTGGTTTGTTCATAAGGTGCTGTTTATTTGGAATATGGAAAAATTGACAGAACCGTAGGCGCGGTGCTCCATGAAATGGGGGAGCGACGAAAAGTCATAGGCCTTGGAGTGCTCTATGATGACTATAGTTCCCTCTTTGAGCATATCGCTTCCGAGAATCAGCCCCGGAACCTCGCCGAAGTTGGGGAGGTCGTAGGGTGGGTCGGCGAAAATGATGTCGAATTTGCGGTCGCACGTCTCTACGAATTTAAACACGTCGCCCTTGACCAGATTCAGGTTGTTGACATTGAGCTGTTGCGCTACTGTCTTTATGAACCGGAACTGGGTCGCGGCCTTCTCGACTGCAGTGACTGACCGGCATTCTCTCGACAGGAATTCGAAACTGATGGCTCCGGTACCGGCGAAGAGGTCGAGAGCATCGCATCCGTCGAGATCAATCATGTTGTCAATCACGTTGAATATGTTTTCCCGCGCAAAGTCCGTGGTCGGGCGTGCCGAGATATTTGTGGGGACGCTGAAACGTCGGCGTCCGTATTTTCCTCTTATGATTCGCATATAATTAACAGTGTTAAGTCAAACGGTGCTTCCATGGCCGCCGCGCCTGCACGTATCAGCTGGGCCGGCATCACGAGCGGCATTACGTAGCCAAGGTAGGACCTTAGTGTCGGGGTTATAGTCTCGCGCAATGACGCTTCGCCTGACAGAAACAGTTCTCCAGAAGTCTGGTCAATGCCGAGCGACGAGCGGGTTGCCATTATATAGTATATGGCGTCCATAGGGTCGTCATATCTGAATGTGTTGAGCAATGAGAGCCCCTCGTCGCCGAATATGGCTATGTCAAGACGGTCGTCGTGAAGGTTGACATACATTTTGCCGGCGGTTCCGAGCGTGGATGCCGTGATGTAATATTGTGCCAGCACGGCAAGCGAATGGGTTATCGTCGGATTGTTGAAGGTGCGTCTGATGAAATTTATCAGATCTCTGTCGTCATTGGCGATTATTGTGGCTCCTGATCCTTGGACTGGAGCCTCGAATGTGGCTGAGTTTTCCGAGTCGGCATCGGCTATGGATGCGTTGACCACCGCTTCACTGAATTCCATGCCGGATTTCACTATATCGTCAGGCACGGCGACGAAGTCTGTCGAATGAAGCACTACGTCGACTTTTGCGAAGTCGGAGAGCAGGACCGGATTGTTGTAGATGATTTCTTCCAGAGCCTTTGTGGCCGATCCGAGACTCATGTCAAGCTGAAAGCGGGCATAGACCGGGGCATCGGCTATAGAGTCCTTAATCAGGACATGAAGCGTCCCTCGGTCGAGGCTCAGGCCTAACCGTGAGCGTTGAGGTGATTTTACGGTCTCTTTGTCCAGGGTCGAAACGGGCATGATTCAGATTATAATATTTGGCATTTCTCTTCAAGTATCTTGGCCAGACTGTAGGCATAGGCACGTATGGCGCGGATGTCTCTTTCAGAATCGGGCTGGGCTTTCCACTCAAGAATCTTGACAGTGGGCATCTCGTCCATTGACACCATCTGGGCTCCTTCGAGCAGATTGGCGCATATCTCCATCTGTTCGAGCAGATTGTCGGTCGACGAGCGTTCGGCATAGAATACGGAAATCTTGTCGGTCAGGGCATTGCGTAGGTTCTTGAGGGCATTACGGGCATAGCCTTCCTTGTCGGGATTATAAATAATCCGTGAGTCGGCGTCGCGGTTCTGGTAGAAACCCATGAGTGCCGATATGATGGCCGGGTCGCGAACTGTACCGTCGGGATATACAAGACCGTGGATGTCGCCCCAATATCCACCGGCAATGAGGTTGAACAGGTAGAATCCGGCTCCGTTCTTTTCGCATATCTCCAGCGCCATATCATATGGATTTGAACGGGCTATGCATCCCATCTCGCTGTTGATAAACGGCTTGTTGCCGTTTTTGGCGGATATGGCCTTGGCAGTGTCGTAACTTTTCTGCACACGGTCGCGGGTCTCGAGGTAGTCGTGGAACGACAGTACGTCGACCACATCGGCCACATGTTCCAGATATATAGGAAACATGACTCCGACTGTAGTGGCATTTTTCGAATCCTGTTTCTTAACATACTTGCAGTAGTGGCGAACGAAGTCCCACAGCTTTTTCTCGCGTCCGGGACGCTCCTCCTTTGTCGCCTGCCCTATATAATCGTTGCACATAGGTTCGTTCATGATGTCCCACATCAGCAGCCCGGGCTCATCTTTCAGTGCCCCTATCACTGCATCTACATAGGCGTCGCCCTGTTTCCTGAATTCAGGCTCAAGGATGGCGGGGTCCATCATGTTGCCGTTGAACAGAATCGGCATCGTCGTGATTCCGAATTTGTCGTAGCTCGTGCGTATATAGTTTTTCAGATTGTCGAGGTATTCCTTGGGGTTGCGCTGGTAGGCCTGGTACGACAGCCAGATTCTGGTGCTGTTGAGGTTAAGCCGTTTGGCATAGCCCAGTTCTTTTTCAAGCCGGGCCTGGTCTTGTGTCGGGCCGTGGCACACACCGCGTATGTGCGAATAGTCATTTTGCGGCTCAAGAGCCAATATGGACGATGCGCCTAACAGTAATGCGCATACCGCTGCAGATAGATGATTGGTCAGTTTCATATTGGTGTCTTTTTGTGGGTAGAGATTTTATTGGGTATGAGGGAACACAATCTTGGCCTTCGTTATCAGCGACGTCGGTTGTTGAGATTGTTGATATAGTTGTAGTCGCCTACGTTGCTCGTTCCGTTGCGGTTGCCGGGTCCGAAGAAGTTTTGGTCATAACCGTAGTCTTCCTCTTCGTCATATTCCTCGTCCTCCTCTTCGTCGCGTACATACGATCCGTCGGGATTGCGGCGGCGTTTCTTCTTTTCTTTAGGTTTGTTCTTGACAAGTTCCTTCGGCTTCTGCAGGTCAACTGCCGTTTCATAGATGTTCCACGACTGCTCTACATCCCAGTTCTTCTTAAGAGTGAGCTTCTTGGGGAAGTAGAACACCTCTTCCGGCTGTATGTTTTCGAGCAGATTGCCGGTGTCATATTTGCCGTTGCCGTTGCGGTCTATATATAGTCGGGCATATATGTCGCCTGGCTGTAGATACGGGAATTCGGCCACGCCGCCTACGAGCGGTGCGCTCATGACCGGTTTGTCGTCTTTGCCGATGATTTCCACAACGGCAGAGTCGGTCACTCCGGTCACGTTGAGGAACAGGGCGGAGTAGTCTTCAAGCGCCTTTGTGGTGAATTCGAATGTCAGAGGTCTGTTCCATTCATTGTATATGCCTACGAGGGCTGCCGAGTCGATGGAAAGCTTGTACTTCGTGCCGGGTTCCCACTTATAGTCCATACGGTATTTAAGCAGTCCCAGTCCGAGTGAGTCGTCGAGCACGAGTGTGGGTGCAGTGATGGTGTCCCACAGGGTGTCGCGCATCATCTCGAAGTGTATGCCGCTCTGCTTTATGGAGTCGAGCGGCTGGTCGACGGTGAATGTCAGAGGCAGATATATCTCTTGTGCGCTTCCGCCTTTTGACTGGAAGTTGATGAATGTAAGGTCGGGTCCTATAAGAGAGTCGAGCATCAGGGTGTCGCGCAACAATGGATTCAAATACAGGGTGTCTTCGCGCAATGTGTCGGGTAGGAGCGACTGGGCCATTTGCAGACGGCGTTTCTGTTTGGCTTCCACTTTGGCCTTCAGTTGCTTCTTAAGATCCTTCTTGCTTACGTGCGGAGCCTTGTATATGGCTCTGACTGTATCGTCGCCCCAGGTCAGCATCTGGGCGGTATCGGTGCGCAGATAGTGCATGGCCAGTAGCAGTGTGTCTTGGGCCAGTAGCGTGGTGTCTGTGATGAAGTATTCCAGAGTGTCGCGTGTCGGGTTGGAATTGAGCTTTGCCCACTCCTTTATGTTCTTGCCTGCAAGCGGGCCGTTGGCCACGGTGATTTCCGGCAAGGTGTCGGACGGTGCGCCCATATTGATGAGCAGACGACGCTGTGTGGGACGTGAATAATCCTTGAGGTATTGGGCTTTGTAGCCTTCGTTGAACCATGTCAGCAAAATGTCGTCGGGAGTGTAGAAGCGCATCGTGCGGAATATTACGGAGTCCTGCCCCAATGCATTCGTTACGGTGTCGGCCACTACCGAGTCGCGTATAGCCGGCTTTATGGTCATGTCGTAGAAAGCTATGTCTTCGGTGCGGTCCCAGTGGTAGTCGCGGTTGAGGTCGTTTAGCGCGAATATACGGTATTCGCCTGGCTTTAGTCCGCGTATGGTGAACTGTCCGAGCTGATTGGTCTTGGCTATGCGTTCCATCGGGAGGGTGGTGATGGCGGTATCCGACAGATTGCTGTATACGCCGACAAGCATGCCCTGCGCCGGTTCGAGGTTGGAGGCTTCGAATACCATGCCCGATATGCGCATGGAGTCAATGGAGTCGCCTGTCGAGAAGTCTATGGCAAACCCGTCGAGCACATTGCTTTCGTTCAGGTCGCGTATGGCGTCGGAAAAGTCGACGGTATATGTAGTGTTGGGCAAAAGCGTGTCGCGAATTTCCACCGACACACGGCGTCCGTTGGCGGTTATCGACGGCATTGTTTTCTGTGCCGGAGACACGACCACCTTGTTCATTACATCCTCGACCTGGACATTTTCGTCAAATTCGATGGATATGCGGTTGCGGTTAACGTTTTTTTCGCCGATAGCGGGATTGCTTCTGACGAATTTGGGAGGATCATAGTCGTATTCACCACCGCCGGGTCGGCCAATGGAGGCGCATGCGGCTAATATAAAAAGAGCCACTACCCCCAATAACAGGCGCATATATTTACCGTCATTACCTTTCATAAAGACAAAGGTAAGAATTTTGAGTGTATTTCATCTGAAATTTTGTCTTTTTTAGTTGATAATTCACAAAAAAAGCATTAACTTTGCCCTCGCAAATCGCGCTCGGGGTGTAGCACAGTTGGCAGCGCGCCACGTTCGGGACGTGGAGGTCGGAAGTTCGAGTCTTCTCACCCCGACCAACTGAATTTTAAAGGACGTAAGCTAAACAGCTCACGTCCTTTTTTATAAAGTGTTTGACGGAAAGACATTATGGGTATATCCTATGCTTGTATTTCGTGTCGTTGTTTTGCCTCTTGGCAGTGGTTTACTTTGAAATAGATGTGATGTGGCGGTAAAACTCGACAGCTACATCTGCATAATTGAACGATTTGCTGAATCGCGGAAACAGTTTTTTCGCTTGTGCCTCATTAACGTTTTCTGGCGTTAGCGATAATCCGGAATTGTAGAGTGTTGCCCAATATCTTAATTTTTCTATGTCGTCAGCGAATGCGATGTCTGCGGTCTGTCGCCGTGCGGCTTCTATGAAAAGAGCGAGATATTCCAGTTCTCCTTCAAGAGTTGACAGGCGTTTAAGACGCTTGCGGCGCTTTTCTTTTTCAGACCCTTTCGGAATTAAGGAGCTGAATGCACTGTCCGACGGAATGTTGGCGCTGGCGTAATTTTCCAGAGTTTCTGCAAAAGATGGCTTCATCTGAAATGGCCCTATGCTGAAATTGCCGGAGCCGGTACTGACGTAAAGTGCATAGAGTATATTCAGCTCCATAAAATCATATACGGTAGAATATTGGCTCAGTTCCGGAGCTACAATTGCCAATGCAATATTGCGCTCGTCAGGTTCCAGATTTTTAAGAGAAAGGTTGATTTCATCCTGATGGGAGGCAATGTACTTCATAGCTTCGAGCGACTCCCCATGAAAGATGCTGAAATAACATGTCAGAGCGCATATCAATGACGCAATCATTTGTCGGATAGCTTATAAGAGTACAATACAAGCTCCTGGCCTTCTACGCATGTCCATGCGAAGCTGTTGTTTTCTTCATCGTAGAAGGCTTTGACCGGAACGCTTTTGCCGTAACGTTTGCCGTCAATCATCACATAGTCGTATTCGTAATTGCATAGAAACTGATGTTTCTTGCTTTTGTCTTGCAGGGAAAGTTTTCCAATATGGTTGTTGAATTGTTCCGGCCTTATCGGATGTATGGGTTTCGCAGATATTTCTTTTGTGGTATTGGACGATGGATCGTAGTACTCGTCCGAGCCAAAACCTGTCGCCGACTGTGTGGCGAGGTCATACAGGAAGCTATACGACTTATATTTATAATCTGATGTCTCATTGATGTACGTATATTCAAGGACTGCTATGCCACGATCTGCGACGGCGACATTGTTAAGGCAGAACATCTTCCATCCATCAAATTGCGGAGGAGCCATTGTCAGCCACGATGCTCCGGGGCCTGTAAATCTAAACGTGTGGTATTCGCCAACGAACTCAATACCGCATGTGCCTTTTGTGCTTTTAAATATCGGATTTTCTTGCTCTTTTTCGTTTATGGATGCCCAAGGGACGACATCGTTGCACATATAGATGGTGCCGTCGTTGTCGTGGCGGAACATCATACCCATATTTTTGAAGTAAAATAGTTTTTTATTGAAGAGGAAATCCAGGTTTGGTGTACCGTCATGTGGACGTTCGGGGTAAGTCTCTGAGGAAAGTCCCCAATGATAAATCTCTTCATAAGGGCCGAAGTGTTCACCTTGCACGTATAGGAATTCTTCTCCCCTGTTCCCGTATAAATAGATGCTGTTCGCGGGGTTCTCAGTGTCAAGATATAATGCACGGACGGCATTCCCTGTCGTGATGCGTTCTCCGTTGATAACCAGAGACATAGTGGAGTCTACGGCATTGAATGTCAGGCAGGCGAACTTGTTGGGCAGAATCTTCAAATTTGAGCAGTATTCATCGGCTTTGAGCGTTTCGCCGGGTTCAAAAGTATAAAGGACGGTGCGCATGGGCGACTGCGCTGTTGCTGTCGCGCTTATTATAAGTGCAATAACGGCTGAAAAATACTTATTCATGATTACTATTTATACGGTTAAGTGTTAAGATTGGCATAAAAGATACTTTGGCAAAGTAACTTAATTAATTTGTAATGCGCAATACCGGTTGCGGAATTTCTTTATTCATCAATTATCGTATAGTTATTCCTCCGTTTACCGACAACTGATTTAAAGGAAAATGCAATATTAGTGCATTTAAGGACGTTAATGTTGATAGATGGCCAGATAGTCAGATAAAATGGCAGACAAACAGGAAGAAGTAAGTGTTTTCAATAATATATCCCGCGACAATAATATGAATGTCGTGAGATATTATCTGAGTATATGCGTAGTCATATCGCATGTGACGGTGCTCACGGGTGTGTGGTTTCCGAGTCTCCAGAGCATCAACATGGTCGTCGGGTGCTTCTTTGCCTTGAGCGGATTCCTGATGTTTCCGTCGTTTCAGCGCCATACCGGCTTGAGAGGCTATTTTGCGCGACGTGTACGTAAGATTATGCCGTCATACGCTTTTATCGTCGTGCTGGCCGCCGTGTCGCTTGTCGCTGTCAGCGAATTGCCGGCAGGAGAATATTTCAGCAGACCGGGGCTTTATAAGTATCTGGGAGCCAATCTGTCGTTTCTTAACTTCTTATGTCCCGACCTGCCGGGTGTGTTTAAGGGAGGAGAGTTTGCCACAGATGCCGTCAATGGTTCTTTATGGACGATGAAGGGCGAATTGGCATGCTGCCTGTCTGTCCCGGTGGTATATTGGCTCGCACGTAAGGCCGGAAAACGTCGGGCCGGAGCGCTTATGCTCGGAATCGTTGTTCTGTGTATCGTTTCGCGGTTACTGTTGCTTGAATTCGGTCCGGGTGGCGAAAGGTCGCTGAATGCTATAATCGCCAAGCAGTTCGGCACTGTGTTCGTGTTCTTTTACGTCGGAGCGCTGATAAACATTTATTGGACGAAGTTCCTGCGGTATAAGTGGTATATACTTGCGGCCGATGTCGCGGTGATTCTGCTGTGTGACTATATCCCGTTTTATTATACGGTGTTGCAGCCGTTTGTTGGCGCATCAATGGTGCTGTGGTTTTCGCTTGTGGGCAAATGGGGGACACGTTTGAGCAGGCACGACGATGTGTCGTATGACATATATCTGTTTCACTTCCCCATAATTCAGCTGGCGGTCTACTTCGGTCTTCCGGGGCGGATGAACGGGTTGGCCATGTTGCTTCTGATAATATCGGTGACTGTTGCTTTGGCGCTTTTCTCCTGGAATGTTGTAGGTAAGAGGTTTCAGAGACGTGCTTGACGGAAAATAAAACAGGGGGGAGGATGCTTCTTCTGATTGAGGCATCCTCCCCTTATGTCTTGTAGAGCCTTGCGGCTTATTGAGCCAAAGAAATAATCAAATCTTTTTCATCCTCGTTTTCGGCAATAATAATCTTGCCTTCACGGGCCAGCCAGCCGAGAGCGAGATACATCTCTTTATCTTTCAGTTTGGTAACTTTTTTCAGCTGTTTTACGCCAAGAGCGTCAGCCGCGTTCAGTGCATTCCAGATAAGTCCGGCATTGTAGCCGATAGTGTCGATGTTCATTGTAGTAAAAAAGTTTATGTTAGACAATATATATTTAGTACTCGACGCAAAATTACGAAATTTTCGCAATTTTAAATATGTTATTTTAACAAATTGCCGGGCGGAATGTTTAAAAATTCAATGGATTGCTATAAATCTATTCGCTAAGGCACTCCGTCAGGGAAAGATTAACGAGCCGTCGCCATAGCTGAGAAAGCGGAAATCGCGGTCAAGGGCGAAGTCGTACATCTCGCGCCAGTTGCCGCCGACGAATGCCGATACGAGCAGCAATAGGGTTGACTGGGGCTGGTGGAAGTTGGTTATCATTCCTTTCACGATGCGGAACCTGTAGCCCGGAGCTATTATGATGCGTGTTGATGCCAGAAGCGTGTCGGCTCCGGTCTCGTCGAGATAGGCTGCGACATGGTTCAGGGACTCTTCAACGCTTAAGTTGGGATGGTCGGGCGTGTAGGGGTACCACTGCGGAACCTGTCCATCCCAGTGCCCTTGGCTGATGAGGCATCCTATGTGGTATACACTTTCAAGCGTCCGGACCGAAGTCGTGCCTACGGCCACTACCCGGCGGTGGGTCGATGCAAGTTCTTTTAGCAGATCTTTGCCCACGGCTATGAATTCGCTGTGCATGTCATGCTCGCCGATGCTGTCGCTTTTGACCGGCTGAAATGTGCCCGCTCCGACATGAAGCGTCACCTGGCGCGACGGAATGTCGCGGTCGGCTATGCGTTGGAGCAACGGGTCGGTAAAGTGCAATCCTGCGGTCGGCGCCGCCACAGAGCCGTTGTGGCGGCTGTAGACGGTCTGGTAGTCGGTCGAGTCTGACTGCTCGGTCGGCCTATTGAGGTAAGGCGGTATCGGAATTTCGCCCATGGCCAGTAATATGTCGGAAAATGAGACATTGTCGCTGTCCCAGCTGAACCGGACTACGGAAGCATTGCCTTCGCGGCTCACACGGACGGCGCTGACCGTAACTTCCTTTCCGTCGATGTTTACGGTGCGTGTCAGGTCTCCCTCTTTCCATCGCTTTGAGTTTCCGACAAAGCACAGCCATTCGCACGCTTCGCCGCATGACAGATTGAGCGCGTAGTCCGACGGCGATACGGGTTCGAGGCAGAAAATCTCTATCGTTGCTCCGCCTCCGGACTTCTGAAAGCGCAGACGTGCATTTATCACACGCGTATCATTATATATAAGCATGGAGTCGGAGGGCAGAAGCTCGGCTATATCGCTGAATATATGCTCCGAAATCTTTCCGCCCGATTCGCGCAACAGCAGCTTGCACCGGTCGCGCTCTTTCAGCGGATGCTTGGCTATGCGTTCATCGGGAAGCGGATAGTTGAAGTCCTCGATTCTGATGTCGTATACTTTTGTTGAATCCATCTGCTACTTATAGGTTTCTGCTATTTCGTAAATGGATTTGAATATTTCCATATCGACGTCGGTCAGCTCGACATGGCGCCGCGCCATCACACGGCGTGCTATGTCGAAGAATTTGTTGAGCGACACATCGTCAAATCCTGAGGCTCCGCCTTCGCTGAACGATGCCACGAAGTTGCGGGGGAAGCCTGACCCGTAGATGTTGCATCCTACGCCGACCACGGTAGCCGTGTTGAACATAGTGTTGATGCCGGCCTTTGTATGGTCGCCCATTATAAGACCGCAGAACTGCAGTCCGGTGCGCAGGAAGCGGTGTGCCGGATAGTTCCAGAGCTTTATTTCGGAATAGTCGTTTTTGAGGTTGGATGCCACGCAGTTGGCGCCGAGGTTGCACCACTCGCCGATGACGGCGTTTCCGAGAAATCCGTCGTGAGCCTTGTTGCTGTAGCCTATCATGACCACGTTGTTCAGTTCGCCGCCGACCTTGCAGTAAGGGCCTATGGTAGTGGCCCCGTAAATCTTGGTGCCCATGTTGACGTATGCGTGTTCGCATAGGGCGAGCGGTCCGCGCACGCATGAGCCTTCCATGATTTCAGCGTCTTTGCCTACGTAGATGGGACCTTTTGACACGTTCAGTATCGCGCCTTCCACTGTAGCGCCCGGTTCGAGGAATATCTTGGGAGTGCCGTCCTGAAACAGCGGGTCGCCTATGATGGTACATGTGGGGCTGACCGGTTGGGAATATCGTCCGTGTGTCAGAGCCTTGAAGTCGGCCACAAGGGCATCGTCGTTGAGCATGAATATGTCAGGAAGCATGTTGATCATCAATGGCATATCTTCGAGCAGGATAAAGTCCTGACACTTCTTGCCTCGGTGGGCCACAAGCTTGTCTCCGTATTTGATGCCGGTGTTATGCGGCAGGGTGTCAAGACAGCGCACCAGCTCCTCGGTCGGACACACGTTGCCCGCGATATAGTAGTCTTCAAGAGTGTTGACCTCCTTAATCGGGAATTTGGCTGAAAGGTAGTCGGCCGTGCTGTAGGAATATTCGCCCTGAAATGCCAGTTCCCATTTTTGGCGTATCGTGAGAATACCGACTCTGATGTCGGCCATCGGACGCGTAAATGTGATGGGGAGAAGGTTTTCGCGAATCTCGTTATCGTCGTATAGAATTATGTTTCGCATTTTATTTTAAGTAAGTTATATTCTGGTTTGTGATTTTTACGTTTGAACAGCTGATTTGCGTCGAGAATCCGCCGATTGACTCTAATGCCGGCGTTCCCCACGTCACGCTGCAGTCGCGTATGTCGATGTCGGTGGCATTGTCGAGGTAGAATGCCGATGTAGGCTGCTTGACAAAGCCTTCGCCAACGCAGGGGTGTTTGTCGTAGATGCCTGCCGGAAATTCGGTGCGGCGCATGATTTTCAGGTCTACGTTGTCGAATTTCAGACGGCTCACCTTTCCCTGTGTGTCGCATCCCACGAATACCCCGTTCTCGCCGGTACAAGAGATGTTGATGAAGCGGATGTCGCTCACTTCGCCGCATTTGCCTTCGGTGGCACCTTTCGGGAAACGCCATCCTGCATCCTTATGGTTGCCTACGGCGCGGGGATATGATGTGACATATATCGGCTCTGACTGGCCCCACCATACGTCGGAATACAGATGGCAGTCGACGTGCATGTTGGCGAAAGTCACGTTGGTCACCGTGCCTTCGTCGCGGTTCTGGATTCCGATGCCTCGGTTGCTGTCCCTGATTATGCAGTTGTCGAACAGAACGTTGTCGATTCTATCCATATTTTCCGATCCGATTTTAACTGCACACGAACGGGAGGTCATGATGCAGTTGGTGACTACGATGTCCTCGCACGGACCGTACTGCTCCCATTCACGGCGGTTTTTAAGGCAGATGCAGTCGTCGCCGCTCTCGATGAAGCATCCGGCGATGCGTACTTTGCGCGAATGGTCGATGTCGATACCGTCGCCGTTGCGTATTTTCAGATTGTTGAGCAGTGATATGCCCTCGATTGACACATCGTAACATCCGATCAGGTGCACGGTCCAGTATGCTGAATTCTTGATGGTCACGTCGCGGATTACGGTGCGCTCCACGTTGATGAGCGTCAGCAGATGCGGGCGCGGGTCGAAGTCTGTCACCGGTTTTAGCTCGTAGGAGTCGTCGAGTTCGGCTCCCATGAATGCCACTCCGTTGCCGTCGAGAGTTCCTGTACCGGTTATAGACACTTGCTTGAGGTCGCGGCCGGAGATCCACATCATGCCTTCGCCGCGGTTGTCGCCGAATGCGCTCTCTGTGTAGACCTTTTCATCGGGATTTGCCAGAATGCGTGAGTTCGGTTCCAGTCGCAGTTCTACATACGATGCCAGGTGAAACGGACCGGCCATAAAGCTCTTGCCGGCAGGTACGAGCACCGTTCCGCCTCCGTTGGCCGAACATAGGTCAATGGCTTTCTGAATGGCTTCGGCATTGTCCGTCGTGTCGTCTGCCACGGCTCCGAAGTCGGTGATGTCGTACACGTTGCCCTTTCCGGAACCACCGCACGATGTCAGTATGGATGCTATCAGTGCGATAAAAAAATATGATTTTATACTTGACATGGTTATTGATATATTTAGTCGATGATGCTTGTTGAGCCCCAGCTGTAGTTTGGGTTCGGACCCATGACTACTTCGAAGGTGCCTCCGTTGACGATGTCGAAATGATTGAGGTAGTTTCTGTCATAATCCTTGCCGTTAAATTTGGCCGACTGGATGTAGACGTTGTCCTGCGACGCGCCTCGGGCTATTATGGTAAAGTCTTTGCCGTTTTCAAGATGGATGGTAGCTTTGGGAAACGATGGCGACCCGATCATATAGTATGGCGTTCCGGGGCACACGGGATAGAAGCCCATGGCCGCGAATATGTACCATGCCGACATCTGTCCGGCATCGTCGTTGCCCGATAGTCCTCCCGGAGTGTTGAAATACTCGGTGTCCATGATGTGGCGCACTTCCTTCTGTGTGCGCCAGGGACGCCCGGCATAGTTGAACATCCATGCCACCTGATGGCATGGCTCGTTGCCGTGCCAGTAACGTCGCTCGGTAAACATTGAGTCGAGTTTTGCGGCGTATGCCTCGCGTCCGCCCATTGTCTCCATCAGTCCGGTCACGTCATGCGGCGCGTACCATGTGTAGTGGCAGGGAGCGCCTTCGGTGATGAATTTTGCGAATCCGAACGCGTTGCTGTCTTTGATAAACGAGCCGTCGGCATGCCGTCCCTGGGCATATCCTGTGGAGGGGTCTATGACGTTGCGGTAGTTTTTGGAACGTCGGGTCAGTTGGTCGGCGTCGTCCTTATGGCCGAGAGCCGTGGCCACTTGGGCCAGCACGAAATCGTCAAATGCATATTCAAGCGTTCTTGACACCTGTTCGCATTGGTGGAACGCCTCTTTGACGCTGTCCTCCAATGGGATATAGCCGTATTCCAGATAAGACTGCAACGCACGGCGTCCCATCCCGTTTTTATAGTCGTTGAAGTCCGACGGCGATTCGAACGCGTTTTTACGCATATAGCTGTATGCTTTTTCGATATCGAAATTGTCGACCCCCTTGATGTAGGCATCGCCTATTGCCGCGATGCAGTGGTCGCCTATCATTGCCGCGGTGTAGCTGTTCCAACATGGAAATATGGGCAACCAGCCCCCCTGTTCGGCTTTCAGTACGAGCGATTGCATCATGTCGCCGCTTTTAGTGGGTTCAAGCAGAGTGACGAGAGGATGCAGGGCGCGGTATGTGTCCCACATGCTGTAGCCGTCGTAGTAGGTAGTGCCTTCCGGCATCGACAGGATAGGCCGGCCTTTGGAGAACGATGGGTAGCGCCCGTCGGCATCATTAATGGCCTGGGGCAGGAACGATGCGCGGTAGAGTGCTCCGTAAAATTTTGATTTCTCGACATCCGACGGTGACTCTACTGTGATGGCCGACAGCCGTTTCTGCCATATTCCCTCAAGTTCGCCACGTGTGCGGTCAAAGTCCCAGTGAGGAATTTCGGCATTGAGGTTGGACAATGCTCCGTCGAAGTCGGTAAACGACGATGCCGCCTTGACCTTGACCTGTTCGCCTCGGCGGACCTTGAATTTAAAGTATGCTCCTATGCCGGATGTTCCGCTTATGTCGGTCTGGTGCGGATAGACATCGTCATCCTTGAATGTGCCGGCTCCGGTCAGGTCATGGTCGATCTCTACTACGAAGTAACCGTTGTAGCCTGCCGGTTCGCCCCAGCCCTGATATATCCTGTGCACGGGGTTGTAGCCGATGATTCGGCGGTTGGCCGGATCGACCTTGATGAAGCCTTCACCTTCGTCGCTGTTGGGATTGACCACCAGATATGCGTCGCCGTCGCGGTCATATGTGAAGCGGAATATAGCCGCGCGCGAACGTCCCGTCATCTCCGTCCTGATGCCCTCTTCCGGAAAGTCAACCGAATAGTAAGCCGGGGTAGCCGTCTCCGAGTCGTGGCTGAACTTTGCGGCACGCGCCTCAGGACTGCATACGAGGGAGCCGCTCAGAGGCATGAGCGTCATCGAACCGAAGTCCTGTGTGCATCCCCCTGTTATCCAGTGGCTGTTGCGGAATCCCTGCATACGGTCGTGCTTGTAGTAGTACGGAGCCTTGCATTTCTGCTCCGTGTCCTGGGTCTGAGGTGTCCAGAAGTTCATGCCGTTGGGTTCGAGCACGGCAGGAAGCGTCTGGCCGTACTCTTCGGTGCTTTTCCCGAACAGACCGGCCGTTTTGGTTTCGCTCGCGGCTGTCCCGACACGTGTGTCGACGTAGCGGGTAAGATTATCGGCAGTCAATCCTGTGGGGATTGACAACGCGAGGCACAAAGCTATGACCGATGTGGATATTTGCTTCATTTTCAGGTCTTGGTGAGGATGGCGTTAGAAGTCATTTCTGAACGAAGCCAGCATTCGGGCTTTGACAAGGTCCTGGTGCTGCTCGTCGCCGTAGTTGGCAAACGGATATATGCTGATGCCTCCGCGGGGAGTGAACAGGCCTATCACTTCAATGTATTTCGGCTCCATAAGCTTCACCAGGTCCTTCATGATGATGTTCACGCAGTCTTCGTGGAAGTCGCCGTGGTTGCGGAAGCTGAACAGATAGAGTTTCAGACTCTTGCTTTCCACCATCTTTTCGCGCGGGATGTAGTTGATGATGATTTTTGCGAAGTCGGGCTGGCCGGTTTTGGGACAGAGCGATGTGAATTCCGGACAGGTGAATGTCACGAGATATTCGTTGCCGGGGTGCTTGTTGACAAATGTCTCAAGCACCTCCGGTGCGTATTCGGTGGGGTATTTTGTGCCTTGGTTCCCAAGCAGGGTGACTTCCGGCATTTCTTCTGGCAGTCTTGACATGATGGTCTGCGGATTATTTGTTGAATGCCGGTTCTGTTACCTTCAGACGTTCGCCGGCGTCATTGGCCACCGAACGGAAATATTCGTCGGAATATCCTCCGAATTCGGGCGAAGCGCACTGGCCTTCAGGTGTTAACTGGAATTGTCCGGGAGCCGTTTCTCTCTTGATGTTGCCGTCGAGGAACTTCACGAACAGATAGTCGCCGAGCTGTTTGAATTCCTTGGTAGAGCGTTCTGCCCATTCGTGGGAGAATCCGCTCAAAGCCTTGCGTCGGTCGGCGGCATTCATGGCCAAGGTCTTCGACTCTATCTCCTTGACTCCTGATTCCATGGAGTCTTCGAGCGAATTCTGCACTCGGCGTATGTCGGGTATCATCTGCGAATAGCGGTTATAGGCCTGGTTGGCCACATAGTTGTGGACCCAGAATGCGGCATCCCACGACAGGTTGAGCATGTCGCCGTTACCTGGGGCGTAGCAGTGCGGCACTTCGGTCACGCAGCAGTACATAGGCACGTAGACACAGGTGTTGGTGTCGTCGACACCGAACCACAGCACGCCCTTCATTTCAGCCGGAACCTCGTCGCGGAGCTGTGCCACGAATGTAAATGCAGTCTGCTGGGTGGCTATGGCGCGTTCGTGGGTATATGTTACGCTGTCGACAGTGAAGGTCATCGGACGCCAGCGGTAAGGCACTTTGAAGGGGCCGGCGCCTATGTCGTTGGTCATGTCAAACGGGGTGTCTTCGAAGTGGTCGCGCATGGCCCACTGCATGTCGCGTACGCTCAGCGGTTTGGCCGGCTTTACCCAAAGCGGCATCGGCTCACCCTCGCCTTTGGTGATCCAGGGCAGGTATGCATCCATGTCTGCTCCCTGCTTCTTGAAGAACGACCACACGCGTGCATCACATCCGCGCAGTGCGCCGAAGTCGGTGATGGCATAGGCTCGTGAAAAGTCGAAATCCTCGTCCTTGCCGTCAAAATATCCCTGTGAGCGGGCGAAGTCGATGACGTCGGGCGAATAGAGCGTTTCGGGGTCGTTAAGCGGGAATGTATGAATGCGGGCGTGGTTGGCGTGGCCGGAAATCATTCCTTCAGGTATGCGGCGAGCCACCCATACCGCACCCTTGCTTTTGCCGCCCTTTCCGATCATCTCCATGATCCAGGCCTCTTTGCCGTCGGCGATGGAGAATGATTCACCTCCGCTGGCATAGCCGTACTCTTTGACCAGGTCGGTCATTACCTTTATCGCTTCACGGGCCGTCTTGGCGCGTTCGAGGGTGATGTATATCAGCGAACCGTAGTCGATGATACCGGTAGTGTCTGCCAGCTCTTCACGTCCGCCCCAGGTGCTTTCGCTGATGGCGAGTCCGTGTTCGTTCATGTTGCCTATAGTGGCGTAGGTATGTTTGGGCTGAGGTATTTCGCCGAGGTACTTCCCGCTGTCCCAGTCATATACTTTGCGCATGGCGCCTTTCTTGTGGTCCTGGGCCGGGGTGCTGTACAGTTCGCCGTACAGGCTGTGTGAATCGGCGGCGTATGTGATAAGCGAACTTCCGTCGGCGGTGGCGCCGGGAGCGGCTATAAGGCTTGTGCAGGCTAATGCGGAAGCCGTGGCTGTCAGTGAAGCGACAGCAAAAACAGTAATTCGTTTAAGCATAATCGGTCTATTATTGTCAAAATTAACATAGGGCGCGTGCATAAATCCATGTATAAGTCGCACAGCGCGTTATCATACACAAAGTTATCACTTTTTTCTTGAAAAATCAATCCTATCGGTATATAATCGGTGGATGCGGCGATGAAAAGCCTCCGCTACATGGCATAAAGAAACCGTCGGTCCTGGCATTCAGAGATTTGCCGGAACCGACGGGTCTATAAAAACATCCACTGCAGAAGCCATAGGCTCCAAAACTTAAAACATCATTACTCTCCTTTATTGCCGGACATGCGGGTCGTGCCGCATCTCCGAAAGCTTTGAAATGAAACAAAGCAGCGGGCCGTTTGGCTCACTGCTTAAGCGTTATATAACCATATTTTGCAATTGGTGCTGATTTTTATTCAGGCATGTTAAATATTGACCTGCAATTTAGTACCACGTAACGCCGTTGGAGTATGATGAGCGTTTGTCGTATTTGAGGTCGGAAAGAAGCGACGATTTGACTGCTATGTGGAAATTGTAGCTTTTGTAAGGGCCTACGGGAATGAAGCTCGCCGTCATGGCGAAGCAGTGCAGGTCGCGCGATATGTTGCAGTTCATGTAGGCTATCTTCTTAGTGTCGAAGTTGTAGCTGGCCGAGAATCCGAAGTTCCAGTTCTTGGTCGGCTGGATGCTCCCGGAGAAGCTGAGGTTCTGCGTGATTCGGCCGTTGTATTCAAGCTTCTCCTTGTTAAACGAACCGTAGCTGTAGTTGACCGAATAGTTGAACGTGAAGCTCCATGGCACGCTCCACTTCATGTAGCCGTCTGAGCCCATTTCGGGCTCTTCGTCGTCATTGGAGTGTCCTCGGTTGCGCCTGTTGTCGCGCGGATCTACGTTGCTGTCCCAGTTCTCCTCATCATCGTCGTTGCGGCCGTTTTTCTTTTTATCCTTGTCTTTGCCTCGTTTGAAGGTGTTGTTGTTGAATGTGTAGGAGAATGACGTACCCGTACTTGACAGCTTTCCTATACCTTTGCCGGCCTTCCATCGGGGCACGTTGACGCGCACCGGCGCGCCGGTCGGCGACAACTGGTAGGTGTAGACGTCCCACGTGGCGTTGAGGTTGAGGTTGAAATTCTTGGTCAGGCGGAGCATCAGCGAGGTGTTGATGTTGCTCCAGTTCATGGAGTCGGCCGCGAAGTTGTAGCTTTGCGACACAGTGAAGTTCTCGATAAGCGATATTTTCTTCTCGCCGGTACTGTCATTGTCCGACTTGACCTTCATCTCAAGGTTATTGGCCAATGACACGCTGACGGTACCCGACTTTCCCTGTCCCGGCACGCCGTAAAGTCCGTTGGGGAACATCGAGTATTTTTTTCGCACCATCTCGCCGTTGGCGTTCATGTATTCATAGTTGCCGTAGTAGCCGAAAAACGACGAAGAGAAGTCGGGCGCTCCGTAGAATGACACTGTCGGGGTCAGCACGTGGCGTATCATTTTCACCTTGTCGCCGAGGAACTTCATCGGCTGGAAGAATCCATAGATTTTAGTGTCGAGCGACACCGATGCATTGAAGTCCCACACGTTGTAGAATCCGTAGGTGGTATCGCACACTTCTGCCGATGCCGAAGGATCCCACTGGCGACGCACCTTAGAGGTATACATTCGGTCGTTCAGCGATATCGACGGTGTCAGGTTGATGTATTTGAACATGTTGAAAGTGGCGGAGATGGGCACGGAGTGTCTCATGCCGTTGCGCCAGTCCTTGATGAGGCTCTTTTTGAAAAACACGTCCTGCTTGGCTGTCAGCGAGTTCTGGAATTGTCCGGAGTATGACAGCTTGATTTTCTCATACCATCGCTCCTTGCCCACGGCGCGTTTGCGCTTGAACGGGTAGACCTGCGACATGGTGACAGTCAGGTTGGGAAACGACACGGTCATGGTCGAGTCCGACGTACGTTGCGACAGGTTGGCTGTGGTCGAGAACGACCACTTCGAGTTGGGTATGCGGTAGGTCATGTTGACCGTAGAACTCTTTGTGTTTTCGGTAAACGAGCTTGAGTAGTAGCTTCCAAGGTCATTGCGCGAGTAGCCGCTGGTGGTGAAGTTGACGCTTGCCGACAGAGTCATGTTTGGATTGGCCTTTGAGTCCTGCGAGTGGTTCCACAGGAACTGGAAGTTGGTCTGCTTCGAGTAGTCCGGACTTCCTTTTTCACCGTATATCGTGGTCAGGTAGCTCATTCGGAAGCTGCCGTTATATTTATATCTCTTTACATACGACGACTGTGCATTAAGTCCCCACGAACCTTTGGTGTAGATTTCGCCGGTCAGCGCGAGGTCTACGTTGTCGTTGATGGCGAAGTAGTAGCCTCCGTTGCTTAGATAGAAGCCTCGGTTGTAGTCGTCGCCGAATGTCGGGAATATGATGCCCGACGAGTAGCTTTTGGTGAACGGGAAGTAGCCGAACGGAACAGCGATAGGCAGCGGCAGTCCGGCAAGCACCATGTAGGCCGGACCGGTGACTACGTTGCTTCCCGGAGTCATTTTGCCTTTGGTCAGCTGAAACCAGAAGTGCTGTTTCTCCGTAGGGTTGTCGCAAGTGGAGTAGTGGGCGTCCTTGATGTAGTATTCGCCGCTTTCCATCTTCTTGGTCTGGCCTCCGGTAAGGAATCCTTCGCCCTGTTGGGTGTTGACGTCGGTTATGAATCCTCGCTCCGACTCGATGTTGTATTTCATCGTTTTCGACTTATACTCACCGCTCTGGTCAGAGAACACCGGTGTGCCTGTCAACTCCCCGATGGAGTCGGGAACGCCGTTGGCATACACATTGTTGTTTTTGAGGTCCATAGATATTTCGGCGGCCTCGAGTTTTATGTCGCCATAGGTGATTACGCCGTCGCCGTACATGAACGCGCTGTTCTGTCCCACCATTATCATGGAGTCCTTGGCCGAGAAGTTGACCACATTGTCGATGTCGACCTTCTCACGGCGTATGCGTGTGTCGGACTTAGGGGTCGGATTCCAGAGCGGGAGCGTTGCCGCGGCTATCGAGTCGGAATCCACGTCGCTGATAAGGGTGCGTTCTGCCGTGTCCACAATCGAGTCGGGAACCTCGCTTATAGCCGGCTCTGATTCAGGGATTTGTGGCACAGGTTTTGAAACCGCGCTTGCGCTGATTGCGCACAATAGCACTAAAAGTATTATATATAGATGAGATCGTCTCAAATTATTTCTTTGCGATAAATACTAATGCGACTGCAAAGATAACACTTGACATGATATTTTGAAAATTATCCTTAACCATAAAATTATTTTAACAGATTAAATTTTATTCGTTGATGCATTTCGGCAGTTTTAGATGGCAATTTTTTAGAATTATAAAAAAATTCGGCAATTATTCTTTGCAGATTGGATTATAAATGCTTTATTTGCAAAAAAAATAATAAATCTTAAGCTATGAATGCGACAAATCGTCTATCTTTTCGACATGCAGTCAACCGCCTGCTGTCGATGGTTCTTGTGCTTTTAGGGTTCTCGTCATGTGAATCGCTTGTGGATCCCGGCGAAGAAATGTACGGTACGCCTCATGCCGATTTCGAGATTAAGGGTGCCGTTATGTCTGACGACGGTGTCCCCGTAAGCGAGGCGGAGATTATTATGAAATATCCTGATGCGGTTTACCCGATTGCGGAACCTATCTATACCGATGAGAATGGTGTCTATGGGGCGATGTATTCTGACTGGACAACCGGCAAAGTAAGGATTGTCTGCAATGACCCGGCTGGAGTATACGAATCGGATTCGACAGACATTACTTTGAAATTCAATGGCAAAAAGTCTGATTGGTATATGGGGAAGGCTGAGGCGGAAGTTAACTTCAGGCTTAAGAAAGAGGAGGCCGAATGATGGCTAAGCTGTTGTTGAGAAAGCGCCTCGGACTGGAGATTTACCGTAAACTATACCGTGAGCAAGCTCGTGAGCATCCGTTGCGTCAGCTTTTCTGGGAGTGTACACAGCGGTGCAATATCAGCTGTAAGCATTGCGGCAGCGATTGTAAGCGTACCGCATCTGTGCCCGACATGCCTGCGGCAGACTTCCTGCGTGTGGTCGATTCCATAATGCCTCATGTCAATCCTAACAAGGTAAGCGTGATTATCACAGGAGGCGAACCGTTGGTACGTGGCGATATAGAGTCTGTTGGGCTGGAGTTGTACAGGCGAGGATTTCCGTGGGGCATAGTCACTAACGGCCTTGCTCTGACTCCGCAGAGGTTTGACAGGCTTCGTCGAAGCGGCATACATGCCATGACGGTCAGTCTCGATGGGCTTGAACAGAACCATAATTGGCTTCGCGGTCACCCGGAAAGCTACTCGTCGGCTATGAAAGCTATACGTCTGCTGGCCGGAGCGGATGACATCAAGTGGGACATCGTGACGTGTGTCAACCGTCGCAACTACAATTCGCTTTCCGTTTTACGCGACCGACTGTATGACGCAGGCGTGCGCAATTGGCGCCTGTTTACTATATTTCCTGTAGGCCGAGCCGTAGCCTATCCTGAATTTCAGCTGACTGGCGATGAATATCGCGGACTGATGGAATTTATAAAGCAGACTCGTGCTGAAGGTCGGATTAAAGCCTCGTATTGCTGTGAAGGTTTCCTCGGCGACTACGAGACGGAGGTGCGTGACCGGTTTTTCGGATGTCAGGCCGGAATTACTGTAGCATCTATAATGATTGACGGCTCGATAGCGGCTTGTCCGAGCATCCGGAACTGTCTGAATCAGGGAAATATTTATAAGGATGACTTTATGGACGTGTGGAACAACCGCTATCGGCCTTATCGTGACCGTTCCTGGATGCGTACCGGACCATGTGCCGATTGTGGCATGTTCCGATATTGCCAGGGCAATGGGATGCATCTGCGTGATGACGAAGGCCGTCTGCTCCGTTGCAATCTGCATGATTTAAAATCTTGACATAATACGTAATATAATAATAAATTATACAAAATGCCGGCTTGAAGCGTTGACAATACGGTGCCGAACTATATAAAACGGGCGTCGCTTCTGATTTGAGCGACGCCCGTTCGGTCTATATTAGAGAATTTGAGTCTGTGTTAGTCGCGTGAACTTCCGAAGAAACGCAGCAGATAGAGGAAGAGGTTGATGAAGTCGAGATAGAGGCTCAAAGCGCCGATAGTGGCCAGCCTCGACAGTTCAAGACCGCCTCCGTATTGAGCCATCTGCTTGATTTTCTGGGTGTCCCATGCGGTCAGGCCGATAAATATTAGCACGCCGCCTATCGACACGATCCATTCAAGGGTGCTGTTGGCCCAGAACAGGTTGACCAGGCTCGCGATTATCAGGCCTATAAGGGCCATGAACAGAAAGTTGCCTATCTTTGTCAGGTCACGTTCGGTGAAGTAGCCGTAGACGCTCATTGCGCCGAACACTCCGGCAGTGATAAGGAATGTCTTGAATATGGACACAGGGGTGTAGGCAAGGAATATGAGCGAGAAAGTCACGCCGTTAAGCACCGCGAAGAGGTAGAACAGAAGCGTGGCCATCGGTGAGCTGATCTTGCGCACGGCGCCCGAAATGCCGAACACCATCAGGAGTTCAGCTATCAGAAGTCCCCAATATACCCAGCGGTGTGTGACCAGGAAGTAGGGGATGTTGGGTACCGTAGTGCATACCCATGCGGCGGCTGAAGTCACCAGCAGGGCGAGAAACATCTTCATGTAGACGCGCTTCATCACCTGCGACACTTCCATGTCGAGCGATGAGGATCCATAAGGATTCATTTGGTAGTTGTTCATATAGTAATTGTTGGTTTAGTAATTAAACGGATATCCCGGACAATATATGCTCCGAAATATGTTAAATAATGTTTTTTACATGCGTTCCGGAACCTCTATGCCCAGCATCCACATGCCGCTCTTCACCACTTCCGCCACGGCATGGCTGAGGGCCAGGCGCAGTGAGCGCACCGCCGCATCCGCTTCGTTGAGGATGCTGTAGTCGTGGTAGAACTGATTGTACTCCTTCACAAGGTCGTAGACATAGTTGGCTATGAGTGCCGGAGAGTAGGTGCGTCCTGCCTCCTTCACTGTTCCGGGGAAGTCGGCCAGATGCTGGATCAGGGCTATCTCCTTGTCGTTGGGCTGAACCATCTCGTAGCCTTCGGCCTTGTAGCCTGCCTCCTCGGCCTTGCGGAGCACCGAACGTATACGGGCATAGGTGTACTGGATGAAGGGTCCGGTATTGCCGTTGAAGTCGATTGACTCTTTGGGGTTGAAGGTCATGTTCTTTCTGGGGTCTACCTTAAGAAGGAAGTATTTCAGTGCTCCCAGACCGACTATGCGTGCTATCTCTTCCGACTCTTCGGCCGACATGTCGCCGCGTCCGCGCTCCGCGGCCACGTCGCGCGCTCCCTGGATCATTTCGTCCATAAGGTCGTCGGCGTCGACCACCGTGCCTTCGCGGCTCTTCATCTTGCCCTCGGGAAGCTCGACCATTCCATAAGAGAAATGGACAAGGTCTTTGCCCCATTTGAACCCAAGGCGGTCAAGAAGCAGCGACAATACCTGGAAGTGGTAGTTCTGCTCGTTGCCGACCACGTATATCATCTTGTCGATGGGGAAGTCCTGGTAACGGAGTTTGGCTGTGCCGATGTCCTGAGTCATGTAGACCGAAGTGCCGTCGCTGCGGAGAAGCAGCTTGTGGTCAAGGCCGTCGTTAGTAAGGTCGGCCCACACCGATCCGTCTTCCTTGCGGTACATAATGCCCTTTTCAAGTCCTTCAAGCACCTTGTCCTTGCCTTCGAGATAAGTGTTCGATTCGTAGTATATCTTGTCGAAGTCTACGCCCATGCGCTTGTAAGTCTCGTCAAATCCGGCATATACCCACTCGTTCATCATCTCCCACAGTCCGCGTATTTCCTGATCCTTCTGTTCCCAGCGGCGTAGCATGTCGCGGGCTTCGAGCATAAGAGGCGATGTGGCTTCGGCCTTCTTCTGGGCTTCCTCTTCGGACATGCCCTCGGCCAGATATTTGGCGGTGAGTTCTTTCAGCTCGGCTTTGTAGTGCTTGTCAAACAGCACGTAGAAGTCGCCGATAAGGTGGTCGCCTTTCTTGCCTGCCTTCTCGGGAGTGATGCCTTCGCCCCACTTTTTCCATGCAAGCATCGACTTGCAGATGTGTATGCCTCGGTCGTTGACGATGTTGGTCTTGACCACGTTGTAGCCGCAAGCCTTAAGTATGCGCGAAAGGCTGAATCCGAGCAGGTTGTTGCGGACGTGGCCAAGGTGCAGGGGCTTATTGGTGTTAGGCGAGGAATATTCCACCATCACCAGCTCGCTGTCGGGCGTGGCCTTGGTCATGCCGAATTCGGGTGTCGCTTCGATATGGCGGAGCATGGAGGTGAAATATGTGGGTTCGATCACGATGTTGAGGAATCCTTTTACCACGTTGTAACGGCTGACCGCGGGTTCGTTGGCGGTGAGCCAGTCGCCGATTTCCTTGCCTACGGCTTCGGGCGACTTGCGGGCGGCCTTCACCCAGGGGAACACGACTACGGTCAGGTTTCCTTCAAATTCCTTTCTTGTGGCCTGGGGCACAATCGTCGTCGGGTCGGCTTCAATCCCGTAAAGGGCCTTTACGGCGCGGGCCACGGCCTCGGCTACTATCACATCTATTGACATAATTCTATACTGCTTTGGGTTATAATTTATTTTGCAAAGATACAAAAATCGTGCCAAACACCCTATAAGGCGATAGTTATTCACATTATTTTAAGAAAACTTGGCTCCGGATTTGTTATAGCTATAAAAGATATGGATATGGACATCAGGAACATAATTAAGAGAGGATTGGTGGCGATAGCCATTATGTCAGGTTCCGCCGGACTTACGTCGTGCATGGGGCTCGACAGCTTATGGTTCGGAACCGACTTCAATTCAGGTCCGGGCGGGCCTGTGGTCGGCGGTACTATAGGTGTGCCGGTCGGTCCCGGTCCAAGCTACGGTCCCGGTTATGGCCCCGGTGGACCCTCGGGTCCCGGCCCCGGGCCGGGAATACTTCCCGGAGGTGGCCCCGGATGGGGTTGGTAAAACGCGTTGATTGCATTTTCCCCGGCCGGCGGAAACCGCCGGCCGGGGCTTTTTATGCCTTGGCATATCAAAGCGCCATTATAATGAAATAGGAAGAAATTTTATGATTGCATAAAATATTTCTACATTAATTTGCATGTTAAAAAGAATATACGTTACTTTGCCTACAAACTGGAAAGTTTATGTAATAAAAAAAGTATTAATAAATCAGGTTATCTTTATGAGAAAAACTTTACTCACGTTTTGTTTGTGCGTTTCAACGGTGTTGGGCGCAGTTGGGGCACCGTATACGGGTGCTCAAAAGCACAAATCCTTACTGCCGACATCCGATTCTGAAATAATCGTAGGCCCGATGGCAAGTGCTGTCGTTGCCGACGGTCAGATGTCCATGTTGCCTTCGCGTGCTGAATCGCAGTCGGAGTCCATTGACTTCACTCTTGCCGACGAGCCCTATTCGGCTCTGTCGCTAAATAATGTGGCTGTCAGAGGAGAGTTTGCCGGCGCATTCGAGCTGACTGCTGAAAATGCCACTCTGTTTGCCGGCGCGCAGATCACGGCCATCAATGTTTGTTCGGGCGTCAACCAGTCTACAAATACCAACAGGATATTGGATGTTAACGTATTCATCACCGAAGACCTTCAGGCCGCTCCTGTTTATGAGCAGGCCGGCAAGTTGGGTTCAAGCGCTTTCACATATTACAGCATTCAGCTTGCGACTCCTTATACCATAGAGGCCGGCAAGGCTGTCTATATAGGATTCTCGGGAAAAAAGAAATACAGCTCCGACTTCTATCTGACTATTGACGGTATAGAGCATAATGGAGAAGAAGGAGGTTGGGTAGCATCCAAAAACAGAACTACGGGAAAATGGTCGTGGAGCAACGTCTCAGACGATTACGGCTATCTCTGTCTTGGCGCAACCATCACCGGAAGCAATCTTCCGCAGGACATGGCTTCGGCCACGAGCCTTGTGGTGCCCTCCGGAGTGGATATCAACAAGCCTTTTCCTCTCGGATTTGTCCTGCGCAACTGTGCGGCCAATCCGATAGAAAACGTTGAAGTGTCATACAAGATTGGCGGCGCTGCTCCGGTAGTAAAGACCATCAGCTTTCCAGAGGCTTTGATTTCCTGTAAATCGGCTGTGGCTGAAATCAACGATGCTGTCTGCGCCGAGGTCGGAAAGGAAGTCCCGGTTGAATTTACTGTTACTAAGGTAAACGGAAAAGTAAATGATCGCTCTGACAATACTGCTTCGGGCGTGTTGATGTGCTTCGGAGCCGAAGGCGGATTCCAGCGTCGTCTTGTGATTGAAGAGGGCACCGGCACATGGTGCGGTTACTGTCCGCTGGGTATGACCACCATGGAGTATATACGTGACACCTACACCGACGGCACGTTTATTCCGATTGCCGCGCATTCCGGAGATGTTATGCAGTGCGATGCCTATGTTCCGTTCCTTCGGGATTATATTCCCGGACTGCCGGGTTCGATGATTAACCGTGAGATAAAAATCGATCCGCGGCAGATGGCACAGATTATAGGTATATATGAACAGCTTGTCAATGAGCCTGCGTTCGTCGGACTGGAAATGGTCTGCGACTATGCGGATGCCAATAAATCTTCAATTAATTTCAAGGCTACGACCACATTTGCATTCGATATAGCGAACAATAACACCTATGCGCTGTCGTTCGTAATCACCGAGGACGGTGTCGGCCCGTATAATCAGAATAACAACTATGCCGGAGCGTCAGGCGACTATGCCGGCTGGGAGTCGAAGCCCGCGACTGTCTCGTTGAAATTTAACGACGTGGCTCGTGATATAAAAACTTATGCAGGACTTCCCAACTCGGTTCCCGCCGCAATATCGGCCTATACGCCCAACGAGTTCTACTACACCATGTCGCTTGAGTCGGTGGACAATCCCGACAATATAAATGCCATAGCACTTCTTATCAACAAGAATACCAATGTGATTGAAAATGCCGTCATGGTCAAGCCCTCGCAGTTCACGGGCATTGATTCTGTGGTTGATTCGGCCTCCAAGGCAGTGGCTGTGCGCGGTGTCGCAGGTGCCATCGAACTTGCCGGTGACTATAACCGTGCCGAAGTGTTCTCGATTTCCGGAATGAAGGTTGCCGAAGCCTCGGTGGTTTCAACAATCGAAGTTCCTGCCGGCATCTACATCGTAAGGGTAGACGGCACCGCCAAGAAAGTAATTGTGAAATAATTCAGACAGGATTTAAAAAAAACGATGGCGCACCCAATTGCAGGTGCGCCATCTTCGTATATTGCAGTTTATGTCTTAACGTACAAATACCTTGCCCGAGGCTTTGCCTTGGGCATTTTTTATGGTGTAAAGATAGATACCGCTTTCAAGGTCGGAGGTAAAGATGATTCCCGAGCCTGACACGTTGCTCTCAAGCATTTTGATACCCGACAGATTGAACAGCTCTACCGTCGATTCGGCTTCAAGGCTGTATTTCAGTCCGCCTTCTACGGCAAGCAGGCGGTTATTGTTTTCTATCAGTGTGACGGCGCCTGTGCCGTTGCTGTTCATCACGAGAGTAAAGCTTTTGAATGTATCGGTGTATGTGCCGTCCTGGGCTTCGATGGTAGTGGCCACGCAGGGAGCCGTTTCGTCCTTGGGCATTGTGGCTATGTATTCGAACTGGAGGTTAAGCTTCTGGTCGGCCTGGACTTTGATGCCTTCTTTCGTTACGGTGGTGCCTGTCATGCAGTTGCCTCCGGCGCACATCTGAATCTCCTGTCCCGAAGTGCAGGTAGCCTTAATCATAAGTTTGGAGGTGTAGATGTCGCTTGAGATGAAGAGCTCCGGGGCCATGGTCACTTCCTTGTTTGCGCCTGCCGGTATTTCTTCGATGTCGTCGAATATGACGGTGGAGTTCGGCTCGATGACATTGTTGCCGAGATAGAAAGTCAGTTCGCGGGCCTGCGACATTCCGCACACGAGGAGTCCGGCCATAATCAGGTAAAGTTTCTTCATATAGGTTGATTGTTTTGGTTGATTACTCTTGTTTTGGTGGCCTGCAGCACGCCGGAGTCGTCGTAGACGAACGCCACCACCGACATGTTCGCGGGGTTCCATACCTCTGTCGCTGAATTGCGCAGGGCTATGCTGTGGCTAAATTCTTTGTGGACTCCGTTGTCGAGGTCCACCGATTCGCCCCATGTGCCGTTGACGGCCGCGCGGAACACGTGGTTGTGCCGGTAGTCGGGTACGCGCTTGCTTCCGTTGCGCTGGAAGGCGATGATGCCGTCTTCGGTGATCCACAGCTGCAGGTGTCCGTCTATGTCCGCCTTGGGGCTGACTTTGGTCGCGATGTTTATCTTGCCGTCGGCTATAGCGGCTTCCACTTCGATGTCGACGGTGGCTTTCGACGAGAGGGCCGACCTTACTGCCGCCGCCCACTTGTCGTGCTCCATTGCTCCGCCGTTGCGGTTTACCACGCCTGCCGGCCAGGAGTTGATGTTCCAGCGGTCGTTGTATTCGTTGCCTTCAGGCTCCATCAGCCCTATGTAGTTGTCGGGAAACGAGGTGTTTTTTACGTCTATTCCGAAGTTGCCGGCATGGATGCTCACGGCTATCACGGCGTCGCCGTACTGCTCTTTGAGCAGGTCGATTACGGCATGTGCGTCGGGGCAGTTGCTGCAGTTCTGACCTGTAAAGTCTTCGATCAGTACGGTTCTTTCCGGCAGCACCGTGTCCATGTCGATAAACCGGTCGTCCGTGGATATCTCGTCGCAGGCCCAGAATGCAAGTGCCATCGGGAGCATCGAGCACAGGGCGGTTAAAAATCGATTAGTCATCATGATTGAATTAAAATAAAGTGTTTAGAAATTGTAGCTGTAGGCCACCTGGACGCCGCGGCTCGCAGGCACGTAGCGGCATACACCTCCCGAACAGTTGAATCCTGCGCGGGTGCGTCCGTAGCTGACCATGAGCCTGTTGGCCTTGTAGTTGCCGGCTATTCCGGCCATGTAGTAGTGGGTGCCCTTGTCGCCGCAGTTCCACATGTCGCTTACTGAGAACATAAGGTAGGGGGCCACAGAGAGTTCGAGAAGCCCGTATGCCCAGTCTTTTTCATCCTGTTTTGTGGTCAGGTACTGTACTTCGCCGCGCAGCGTGAACCGCTTGTCAAATTTGTACTTCGCGTCGACAACGAATATGTTTGACCTGATTGTGCCTCCGTGGCCCTCGATCACGGTCTTGTTGTACATCTGGTTCATGTACATGGCTGTGAACTGGAACCCCGTCGTCAGCCTTTTCTCGACCTGGACATTGAAGTCGTGGTAATACTGGCGACCCATCTCGAAGAACCGGGTCTTGGAGCCGTCGGTGCCGTAGGGCGAGCCGTTGATGCCGTCGGTCTGGCCGTAATGGTGTAGTCCGCGGATATAGCTTGCGTTGACCTTAACCTTTGTGCCGTAGCGTCCGCCCAGCGCTGTCTTGCGCTTGAATGTGTAGGCGAATGCACCTTGGAATGCCCATTCTCCAGGAGCGGCCTGTGTGGCGTAAGGGTAGAGCGATGCGAGCGCATAAGTGTGCTGGTAGGCGAATGCCGGCATATTGTTGATGAACACCGATGTCCCCGCCACGTCCCGCTGGCTTCTGAATGCGAAATTCTCGCTCCGTTTGGCCTGCAGCAACGCGCTCATGCCTTTAAATGAATATGAGGCCGACAGCATCACTGCCGTGCCTTTGCCGTAGGTGTATTTGTTGTCAAAAGACGGGTCCTGGCTTTTCCACGCAAACTCGCCCAGCAGGCTGACATTGTTTTTCTGAAATTGTGTGCGCAGGTCGAATGCGCTGACGTTGTGGGGCAGATTCAGACGGAAGTCCGTTCCCGGCACCATTATGTCCTCGTCGCTTTCATGCTTGAGCACATACGACGCTCCGATTATCCAGCTTGTGCCTGATTCGCGAAGGCACTTCAGGTAGTCCTGCATGCTGAATTCGGCGTCGGCACCGTAGACCTGCGAATGGCGGCTCCAGTCCCAGTAGCGTCGTTGCAGACCGCCGAGTGCGGTCAGGCGCATTCCGCGCACGGCATTCACTTTCAGGCGTGCTCCGCGGATGCTGTTGTCTATTCCGAGACTGCGCTCCTCGTAAGTGCGCAGTATGAAGCCGCTTCCGAACTGCTCGTAGAAGTCGCCCAAAGTCAGCTCGAATCCTTTAAATCGGCCTTTGACGTAGATGTGAGGTACGCCCCAGCCGTCAAAGTCTGGCTCGAATCCGGGTAGAGGCCATTTCATGAACTCCACTCTGGCGCCTGCGTCGAGATAGCGGCTTGTCAGGTTGAAGTCGGCATAGCTGTTTGACAGCCACTTCTTGTTGTAAGTCCCCGTGCCTATTGATTCGTCTTCCCGGGGAAACAGCCAGTCGGTCTGGACGCTTCCGTGTATGGCTGTGCCGTTGTCGCCGATATTGATGGCTTCCGACGGCAGTGCCATCAGGACCGCGGTTATTACTGATATGCTGAATTTTGTTACAGATGTAGGCATGGCGTATGGCTATAATTCGCGGATTTTTTTGATTACTTCGTCTTCGGCTCCGTCGGTATAGCCCGAATGCGACATGACCATCTTGCCGTTGCCGTCAAACACAATCATGTGGGGTATCATCTGCACGCCGAGGGCGCGTTTGAGGTCGCTGTTGGGGTCGAGGAGCACTTCATATTCCCAGCCTTCGGCGTCTACCAGGGGCTTTACCTTTCCGGCGTTCTGGGCCTCGTCTATCGAGACCGCTATGAGCTTCATGCCGGTCTCGTCCTGCCAGTCGGGATATACCTCGGCGATGGCTTTAAGCTCTCTCAGGCATGGTTTGCACCATGTGGCGAAGAAGCTTATGGCAAAGGGCTTGCCGTCGTTGGAGATGGTCGAGGCATCGATGGCCTTGCCTGACAGGTCTTTGACCTGGACGGAAGGAATCTGGGCATCGGCGCATATAGATGCTGCCGCGAAAACTAAGATTGTGGCCAATAACTTTACAAACTTATCCATACGTTTTGTGTTTGGTTAAACTTTTTAATAATTCCAAAAATAAAGTTTTCAAAATTACACTATTATTCCCAAACCACAAAATATTTTGTTCGGCAAATATTTATGTGTCTGCCATAGCTCATTTTTTTTAGTGTCTTGGATGTTTATTTTAACCATTATGTGTAAATTTGCGGTGTAAATGATCTACACAGTTGCAGGTCTGTTTTTCTTTTCTGCGATATGACATACGAATATGACTATTTGGTGATTGGCTCCGGCATTGCCGGAATGAGTTTCGCTCTGAAAGTGGCTTCTACCGGCCGTGTGGCCCTGATATGCAAAACCAAACTTGAAGAGGCTAATACCTATTTTGCGCAAGGAGGTGTGGCCTCGGTCACTAACCTTGAAGTGGACAACTTCGACAAGCACATCGAGGACACCATGATTGCCGGCGACTGGCTAAGCGACCGTGTCGCTGTGGAAAAAGTCGTCACCGAAGCTCCCGGACAAATACGTGAGCTGATTAAGTGGGGAGTCGAATTTGACAAGAACTCCGACGGCAATTTTGACCTGCACCGCGAGGGCGGACATTCGGAATTCCGCATTCTACACCATCAGGACAATACCGGCGCCGAAATTCAGGAGAGCCTTATTGAAGCGGTGAAAGCCAATCCGAACATCGATATTTTTGAGGGCCATTTCGCAATTGAGATTATCACCCAGCACCATCTTGGCAAAATCGTGACACGCCGCACTCCCGACATCACGTGCTACGGAGCCTATGTGCTTAACCCCGTGACAGGCAAGGTCGACACTTTCCTGTCGAGGGTGACGCTGATGGCCACGGGCGGCGTTGGCGCGGTCTATACGACTACCACCAATCCGCTCGTTTCGACCGGCGACGGCATAGCCATGGTCTACCGCGCCAAAGGCACGGTGAAGGACATGGAGTTCATTCAGTTCCACCCGACTGCGCTGTATCATCCCGGCGACCGTCCTTCGTTTCTTATCACGGAAGCCATGCGCGGCTACGGGGCAGTGCTCCGCAATCTCAAGGGAGAGGAATTCATGCATAAGTACGACCCGCGCCTGTCGTTGGCTCCACGCGACATCGTGGCCCGCGCCATAGACTCCGAAATGAAGCTGTATGGCGACGACCATGTGTATCTGGATGTCACGCATAAGGATCCCGAAGAAACCAAGCGCCACTTCCCCAACATATATAAGAAGTGTCTGTCGCTCGGCATAGACATCACCGAAGACTATATACCGGTGGCTCCCGCCGCCCACTATCTTTGCGGCGGCATAAAGGTCGACACTAATGCCGAATCGTCCATCAGCCGTCTTTATGCCGTGGGTGAATGCTCATGTACGGGTCTGCACGGCGGCAATCGCCTTGCCTCCAATTCGCTTATCGAGGCTGTGGTCTACGCCGATGCCGCGGCCAGGCATGCCATGGAGGTCAAGGACCGCTACCAGCTGCGCGACGACGTTCCCGAATGGAACGACGAGGGTACGCGTCTTCCCGAGGAAATGGTGCTTATCACTCAGAGCATCAAGGAGGTAGGCCAGATTATGTCGGCCTATGTCGGAATTGTCAGAAGCGACCTGCGCCTGAAGCGCGCATGGAACCGCCTCGACATCCTGTATGAAGAGACCGAGCGTCTGTTCAAGCGTTCTACCGCAAGCCGCGAGATCTGCGAGCTCCGCAACATTATCAATGTGGGCTACCTGATTATGCGCCAGGCCATGGAACGCAAGGAGTCGTGCGGTCTGCACTACACGGTCGATTATCCCCACGTGGACCATCGGCAGTAGTCCGCCGGATAGGATTTTCCGCTGATAAAGTGTCGGTTGTGCAATCTTTTCGTAGCTGAGGCGTTATTATATTTATGAGAGTTTTGTTTGGAATAATCATGATGGTGATGGCGTTGATGCCGGCCGTCGCCTATGCCCGGGCCGACGGCGCGGACGATATCGTGTTGCGCGACCCCAGACAGGACCTTGTAAAGGGTAAATATCACTTTGTGACCGAGCAGGGCGATACTGCGGTGATGGTCGTGCTGAACAACATCACCGTGTTCCCGCCCCTGAAGTTCAAAAACAAGAAGCAGGAGGAGTTTTATTGGCGTACGGTGCGTGACGTAAAGAGGACATTGCCGTATGCCAAGCTCATCTCCGAGACTTTGCTTGAGACATACGAATATATCGAGACCTTCCCCACGCAGAAAGAACGCGAGGAGCATTTGTCTAATATGGAGAAGGCCGTATTCAACCAGTACAAGCCTCAGCTCAAGAAGTTCACCAAGTCGCAGGGCAAGATGCTTGTGAAGCTGATCAACCGCGAGACAAACCAAAGCAGCTACTCCATCCTGAAGGCTTTTCTCGGTACGTTCCGTGCCGGATTCTGGCAGACGTTCGGCCGATTCTTTGGCGTAAACCTTAAGACGTCATACAATCCTGATAAAAACGAGGAGGATGCCATCATCGAGCGAGTATGCGTCATGGTTGAGCAGGGCATGCTCTGATTGGCCGGTTGGCCGCCGCCATATATTGCTTGTCCTTCCGTCAATGTCAAATCCGTTGCTAAAAAACAGCAAATCGGTTGCAATTGTTACAATCAATTCTCATTGTGACATTTTGGGTACAGTGTCAATACAATATGTAGGATGTATTTGTTGAATTTTTCTCATATTGTTATTTTTGTACAAATTAAAATGGGAGAAATACCTCCCCATTCATAGAGAGATGTCATTATTCTTTAAGAGAAACTCAGAAAAAATAGATAAGACCGCATCTGTACCAAGTCCTTCGGACAATCGTCGCATATTGATTGTGGATGACGACATTCTTGGGTGTGAACTCATGCAGTTTAGTCTTGAGCATGACGGCTATAAGGTCGACGTGTTCAAGTCGTGCGATGAGGCCACAGGCCATGACTTGAGCATCTACTGTCTCTATATTATTAATGTGGCATCTGAAACGGCCGACGGCATGCATCTTGCGCAGTATGTCAAACAGCGCAATGCCACGGCCCACATCCCTTTGGTGTTCTGCTCTTCGGTGGATTGTGAGGAGTCGGTCATCAACGGGCTTGATTTCGGCGCTGACGACTATCTGTTGAAGCCGTTCTCTATGCGCGAACTGACTGCGCGCGTCAATGCATTGTTGCGTAGAAAGCGCATGTCGTCGCCTTCCAAACCAAGGATAATCAGCCATCATGGTCTTCGGCTGGACACCGAGTCGAAGCTGGCAAGCCTTAACGGCGACACCATTCCACTCGATGCCGACGAATACGACCTTTTGGAATTCCTGATGCACAACAGAAACAACATCTATGATGCTGATGTGATTTTCGACAATGTATGGCCTGATTCCGACGTTATCGACGACGCTCTGATTGACCGTCTTGTGTCGAGTCTGAAAAACAAGATGGGTCACAATTCAATGTATCTGGTCGATCGGCCGGGATTCGGTTACGGCTATGTCGAATAAGAAGTCTTCGCTTCTGCCCCCGTGTTTTGTTTCAGGCAGACTTGAGGCCGGATGCGACGAGGCCGGAAGGGGGTGTCTTGCCGGGCCGGTATATGCCGCTGCCGTGATTCTTCCCGACGACTTCTCCCATCCTCTGCTCAACGACTCCAAACAGCTTTCTGAGTCTTCCCGCGATAAGCTTCGTCCTGTCATCGAGGCCGAGGCGGTGGCGTGGGCCGTCGGAGTGGTGACCGCGGAAGAAATAGACAAAATCAATATCCTTAAGGCTTCCATTCTTGCCATGCACCGTGCTGTAGAGGCCCTCAAAGTGGTGCCGGGAGCGCTTATAGTCGACGGCAACAGGTTTTCGCCTTACCGCGACATACCATATCAGACTTTTGTCAAAGGTGATGGACGGTTCGGCAACATTGCCGCGGCGTCTATACTCGCAAAGACTCATCGCGACGAGGAGATGCGCCGTCTGTCAGCGCAGTATCCTGTATATGGCTGGGAGGTGAACAAGGGTTATCCCACCAAGGCCCATCGTGCGGCCATTGCTGAATATGGCCCGTCGCCGCTCCACCGTATGAGTTTCCGCCTGCTTGACCCCGCTCAGCTTACATTGTTTTAATCTGATTTCGATAATTAACGTGATTCCCCCGCCGTCCGTTGCCGTGTGGCGCGGATTCGACAGGGGGAAACGCAGATAAGACATGAATTTAAACGGAGGACTGTTGCCTCCGGGTGTGTGTCTGTAGCATTAGAATGCGAATGACAGTTGTAACGGCTGAGCCGCTTCGGGTGCAATCATGATGGAGCGTGTATGTCTCCATCCCTGGGTGCCGTTGCGCAGAGTGACGGTCACGAGGCCGATTACTCCTGACGACAGCCGCCTTACGGCTCTTACGATTTCAGAGAATGATTCCAGTCCGCTGAGGCGGAATGAACCTATCTGACGGCCACGCTGCGTGATGGTGGCGTATATAATGTCTGAAGTGTTGATTTTACCCATAATTGTGAGAGATTAAAATTAATTATAGGCAAATGTACCGCCGAGGTTGGGCGACAAGTGTGTACTCGATAGTTAAAATGTGTTTAATGAACGGTGCTGTGTCTTTCGATGCCGGTCGTCGGTGTGTGTCGTCGGTGGATTCGCATATATATGAAAAAGGGTAAGCTTACTACATCGCACCGCTACAACCCGGTACCGTTGCTCCGATCAAGGCCTGGCGGAGTTCCCGGGGAGCTGGTCGTGTAGGACTTACCCGATGCAAAGTTACGACATTTTTCCGAAACACCAAACCCTTGACTGAATTTTGCCCTAAAATAAGCTTTTAATGCAAGCTTCAAGGGTCGGAATTCTTATGTATGTGGTCTGGATTGGTGCGTCAGATGTAGGGGGCATATTCATCGACCGTGACGTCGAAGTCTATCTCGTCGAGTTCTTTAGGGCTCTTTATGGTTATGTTGTATACGTAGTTGTAGCCCGGCTTCCATTCTGTCAGTGGCCCGAACTTGACAGGATATATGAGTTTTCCGGCTTCGCTTTGGTTGATGGTCTGATATGGAGGGGTCTGTGAATTAGGCCATATCTTCGAGCCTGTAGCCTTGTCGTGTATAACACATTCCACCGAAATGTATTGACCGTTTAGCTTGCCGTCCGACAAAGTCACATCCTCAAGTTGTTGTGGCATCAGGAAGTACCACTCCAGATTGCCTTCGGTCAGATTCGTGGGAGTCGATGTCAGATTCACTGTAGACGCTTTGTCCACTGCATAAAACAGCATGACATCTATCGGGTTGTTCTGGTTAGTCCATGACCCTACGGTCTCGACTGAGGAGGCGGAGGTGGTGGATTGTGGGAATACGAATGTTCCCGTGCCGTTCATGCCGCTCACGATTATGTGGTAGACCTCTACTGTGATGTCGGGATTTGAGCTTGCCAGAAGTACGTCGATTTTAGAGAGGGCATGTCTGAAGTTGATTTGTACGGGTTGCGGTTTAGGTATCTCGCCTATATTCGAGGCATACAGCAGGTCTGACCCGTTGATGGTGTAGTTGGTTATTTTGGGCGCCGACGTCGGAGTCTCGCCTGTAAATCCTTTTGTATCGGGACTGAATGCATAGAAGTTTACGGGATTTGCTGGCCAATACTTTTTAGGGGAATATGTCCATAGTCCGTCGACGCGTGTCACGGTCACGTCGTCCATATAAAGTTTGTTGTCAGAGTAGGCGTAGATGCTGAATGACTTCAGCGTGGAGGCCGTTGTAGTGGCTCCGCGCGGCACTTTCTCGGTTATCGCGTTGAATGAGATGGCATTGCTGTCGTCTAAGATGCTGTAGCTGTCATTGTCGGAACACGACATGATTATCAGAGGAACAGCCAGTAGGAAGATTCGTTTTTTCATAATCCGTAAGAGGTTTAAATACAACTATTTCTGAAATAGTAATGCGTTTTGGAGTTCTTTTGTTCAAAGATATATCTGTACGATATTCCATCCGTCGACATTGACGTCAAATGTTCCGGTGTCAGGTTTCCCTGATATTTTAGGGAGTTCAGGACCTTTGACGGATATGAATATGTTCATTTGGTCCGCCGACTCCATGATTATGTCGCTGACGTCATAGCGGTAGCACATTTTTCGGCCGTCCTTAAGTATTACATAGAGTTCAAGCGAGTGGGATTGGCCGCTTATTCCGAAGCAATAAAATGCGCCCTGGAAGCATCCTTGCCCGGCGTAGGTCAGCCTCATGGGCTGGCAGACATTTCCTGAGATGTGGCTGTCGGCTATTTTTATCGAAGCGGCAAGTCCGGATAGTGAAGCTGAAAATGCATGTGCTGATTCGGGATTTACGATATCTGTAAACCTGACGTGTATTCGCGGGGTGATTTGTTTGGGGGTGCAGACTATAGTGGCGCGTTCGGTGGCGTTTACGTGTTCTGACGTGGCGGTCCACATTATGTCGGGATCCAGGCGCACGGGCATTTTTTCAGAGACGGAGCCGGGAAATGTTCCGGTTATTCCAAGCGGTTCAAGCAGTGAGGCGTTTCGCGTGTAGGCCGATGCCTCGTGGAAGTTGTCGAGGTCGCTGAACCGCACTCCGGATGTGTCGTCGTTAAATGCTATCATGCGGTATGTGCCGTATGATAGCCCGACTGTTCCTCCGTCGCGTCCCCGCAGGTCGAAACGCCAGGGGCTGTCGTCGCTTTCCGGATAAAACAGATAGGCCATGCCTTCAGGGTCGGCATCCGGGGCGAGCTGCCATTCGGTCAGAATCGTTATGCTGGCCGGCGGGCACGGTATCACATCCTCGTATATGCAGCTGGAGAGCATCGACGCGGTCATGACGATTGTGGCTATGGGCGGTATGGTTTTGAGAGCAATCACACAAGGATGTTTTTGTGTGATAAACAATATTCGTCGCCCGATGGTTTATCGTCGTTGCCGGAGCTATTCGTCGAATATGGCGCTGCGTAGCTTCTGGTAGAGGAATGATATGAGCAGAAGAATCACTCCGAGAAGAATGAATACGATGATACGTCCGACAGTCGGGAGGCGCCACAGGTCGTAGACTACGAGCTTGAACAGGACTATGCCGATGATGGCCAGTCCGGTTACCCGCACCGGCTTTATGTGCCGTTGAAGCCCGATGACCAGCTGCGCCGCTCCGCAGAGAGTCAGCGACACCGACAGCCCCGCGCTATACAGATGTGTCAGGCCGCAGTGGCGCAGCATGAACTCGGTCGCGGCCACGGCGAAGACCGTGACGGCTATATTGAAATAAACCTGATACTGGATCATCGACAGCGGTCCGGTGTCGCCGTGGCGTAAAGCCTTTAGATATTGTATTGCCGATACCGCTATATACATGAATGCGCTTGTCCACAGCAGTATGCCGGCAAGTTCGGTGTCGGCATACGCTGTCCGCAAAGGCAGTATGCAGAACAGCAGTGCGCCGATGCCGGGCATGAGCCAGCCGGCATTGCCTCCGCGCGATGTCGTGAGGAGCAGGATGATGAACGACGCCATGATTGTCGCGTCCAGCGCACGGCACGCCGTGGCAGTGGACCAATAATGGCTGTATGCTCCGAATGCTCCTATGCAGGCGATGGCGGTGCCGGCCCACAGCGCGAACGTATACGCCGCGGTAGCATGGTTGGCATATGATTCCCTGTGCCGGCGTATTACCCATGCCGACACGATTAAAGGCAGGGCATAGGTGATATATGTCAGGCTCTCGCCGAGGTCCGCTATGCCGTAAAGCATCATAAACGGCGAAGGTTGCAGGAATATGTATGACGATGCCGCCGACAGGATGGCTCCGTAAAGCATGAGATGGTTGCGCCGCAGAGCAAACCCGAAGTTCAGCAATGCCGCATAGCTCATGATGCAGACTGCTGTGATCCGGACATCGGAGAACTGCACGGGAAATATCAGCCAGACGAACAGCATGGTCAGTCCGGTCATGATTTTCGACATGACGTCGTTGCTCCCGGCGTAAAATCTGAAATAAAGTATTCCGTTGACCGTGGCGATTATAATCGGCACAAGTCCTTCGAAGCCGGCCACCGGAGCTATGTCTGTGATATACTTAACCCCTATGCAGAGAAATGTGAATTCGTTGACGAGTATCGATGCCGCAAGGGCTATGAACAGCGGTTGCTTGAGTATGTTGCGGTTAAGCACCGTGGCAAGCGGCAGGGAGAACAGTAGAAAGAATGCCAGGCTGTAGCCCAAAAGCACGGTAGCCGGCATCTCTCCGCACGACAGACCCGCCATGATCCATGTGAGCGTACATGTGGTTGCTGAGATTTCCCACCAGTTGCGTTTAAGCGTTATCACGAACATGGCTGTGTCCAGAATCAGCACATATGTCAGCAGGGCGATATAGCTTCCGTCGGGACTCTGCGCTATGAACGGAGCCGTAAAGCCTCCTATTGTCGCCGCGATGGCCAGTTCGCGTCGGTCGAAAATAAGGGATATCGCTATCATGGCGCCTGTAAGCGCGACAAGGACCGACATGGCTCCGAGCGGAGAGAACAGATTGTATATGTTGTAGGCTATGGCCACGGTCACGAAGCACACGGCGAATCCGCCCCCGGTCAATATCGACGAGAAGTTCCTGTAGTTCTTGCGGAGGAAGAATGCGATAGCCCATAGGCCGAGTCCGGTGGCAAGGCCGAGAAAGGTGCGCGCAGTCTCGTTGAGCCACTCTTTGTCGATGGCATATTTGACAAAGAATCCTATGCCGACGATCAGCACTATGATTCCGATTTTACTGAAAAGGTTTATTCCGATTATGCGCTCCATGTTGCCGTCGGTGCGTTCGGCCACAGGCTTTTCAGGTCTCTCCGGCTCTGCTTGTATATGCTCTTGAGGGAGCGGGGGCGGCGTTGCCGCCGCTTTGGGCACGGGCGGGACATAGGCGGCCATGGACGGTGTCGGCTCTTGAATCGGAGATGTCGGTGCAGTTTGTCGGGGTGCCTCTACGGGCTGTTTTTCTTTTTCCGTCGCTTTTTCCGTCGCTTTCTCCGTCTGTCCTGACTTGATTAGCTCCATGTCTTTGCGCATGGTGTCAAGCACACGCCATATTTCGTACATTCCTGCCTGGAGGTTGCCGGCTTTCCGGTAGATATATATGGCGAGGACGAGTATCAGTATCTCGATTATTATTGACATGGTGTCCATTGCTCCTGGGTTTTAGCTGGTTGACAACTTTTGGTTTATTTGCGAATATATGAAAATAAACCGGCGCATACAAACAGGCAGAACTCTTTAACATTAAATATGATGCCGTTTGACATTAATTCATTACCTTTGCAGAAATATTAGCCGTCTTTGAGACGGCGCTGATTATTCACACCGAGTGCTTGCTACCTCGTAAAAAACAAGATTATGGATTTAAATAAGACTGTAGATTCCCCCCGGCTTACGGTGCCGTTTCTGGTGCTGTCCGTCCTGTTCTGTGTATGCCTTATAGTTGCCAACATCGTCGAGATAAAGACGGTCGACATAGGCTTTGCCACCGTTACGGCCGGAATGGTGGTGTTCCCGCTCAGTTACATTATCAATGACTGCATAGTCGAGGTCTATGGATTCCGCAGGGCCAGGCTCGTGATATGGCTCGGTTTTGCCGCCAATCTGCTTGTGACTCTGATGCTTCAGCTGGCCATCGCCCTCCCCGGAGCGTCGACATGGCATTCGCAGGAGGCCATGGAGGCCATCTACGGCGGAGTGCCGAGGATTCTGGCTGCGTCGTTCATCGCGTTTGTGTGCGGTTCGATGGTGAATGCGCTCATCATGAGTCGTATGAAGGTTGCGTCGGAAGGGCGCCACTTCTCGTTGAGGGCCATGGTCAGCACATTGTTTGGCGAAGGAGCAGACTCGGTGATATTTTTCCCGATAGCTTTCGGCGGAGTGTTGCCATGGGATGTAGTTGTCGAGCTGATTCTGGCGCAGACCGTGTTGAAGACGGCTTACGAAATCCTGATTTTGCCATTGACCATCGCGGTCGTGAAGCGGGTGAAGAAGATAGAGTCAATCGACACTTTTGACCGGGGAGTTCGCTATTCATGGTGGTGAAAAGTGACGTAAAAGGCGTTTTTGCATGAAAAAGTAGCTATTTAGTGAAAAATATTTGCAAGACTCAAAAATTGTTCTTACATTTGCACTCGCTTTCCAGCACACCATCAGACGGCCCATTCGTCTATCGGTTAGGACGCAAGATTTTCATTCTTGAAAGAGGAGT
>CAJTSJ010000017.1 GCA_910578785.1 uncultured Muribaculum sp.
CCCCAACCTTGGCAAGGTTGTGCTCTACCAACTGAGCTATTTTCGCGTTGGGCAATCGTTGTTTCTCAATTGCGATGCAAAGGTAGGGATTATTTTTTAATTAGCAAAACTTCCGGCAAAAAAAATGCACTAAAGTGTGATTTTTTGTTGATTTGCTGTGTGCATAATCCCTTGCGGGGTGTCCTAATCCCATATTTTTTCCTTTATGGCGTAGCGCGGACGGTGCTTGACCTCGTTGAATATTTTGCCTATGTATTCTCCGACGATGCCGATGCTCATCAGGATTATGCTTCCGAGGAACCATACCGACAGCATGAGCGAAGTCCAGCCGAGGATTGTCTTGTCGGCGAAATATGCGCTGAACACGTAGACAGCCACGGCTATGTCGAGCAGGAGCAGAATGAGTCCGGTCATGAATATGATGCGTATGGGCTTTGACGAGAACGACGTTATGCCGTCGATGGAGAAGCTGATCATCTTGGCCAGCGGATATTTCGACTCGCCGGCCACGCGTTCGTGGCGTTCGTAGGTGACGATGGCCGAGTCGAGCCCTATCTGCGGTATGATACCGCGCAGAAACAGGTTGCTCTCGCCGTACTCGGCAAGCAGTCCGAGCGCACGGTCGCTCATCAGACGGTAGTCGGCGTGGTCATACACGGTGTCGAGCCCCATGAGCTTCTGGAACGAGTAGAAGCCGTGGGCCGTGGTGCGCTTGAACCACGTGTCGGTGGCACGGCTCGAGCGTACGCCGTAGACGATTTCCTTCCCTTCCCTGAATTTGCGCACCATTTCTATAATGGCGTCTGGGTCGTCCTGCAGGTCGGCGTCAATCGATATGGCTGCGTCGCAGTGCCCGTGGGCCGACATGAGTCCGGCAAGCAGTGCATACTGGTGCCCTCTGTTGTGGGCCAGCGAGATGCCTTTGATGCGCGGGTCCTTCCTGTGGAGGTCGTCGATCACGGTCCATGTGCTGTCACGGCTTCCGTCGTTACTGCACAGCACATAGCTGTCAATCGACACCAACCCCTCCCCGGCCATTTTGTCAAGAAGCTCAAGAAGCTTCGCCGCGGTTATCGGAAGTGCGTCCTGCTCGTTGTAGCAGGGAATCACGATGGCTATTCGGGGAGTGTCGTTCATGTCGGTATGATGCTGGTTAGTAGTTGCGGGCAAATATTACGCGCTGGGCCGAAGGCTTGCCTGTCACCATGCAGAAGCCCGGAGTCTTGTCGCCGTCGAGCGGTATGCAACGCAGTGTGGCCTTGGTGTCCTCCTTGATTTTCTCTTCTGTCTCGGTGGTTCCGTCCCAGTGGGCGAGGATGAATCCGCCCTTCTCGATTTCTTCCTTGAACTCTTCGTAAGTGTCCACGGTGCGGGTCATCTCCTCGCGGTGCTTCAGGGCCTTGCGGTAGATGTTGGTCTGAATCTCTTCGAGAAGGTTCTTGACATACTCTTCGATGCCCTTGAGCGGAGCTTCGTGCTTTTCGAGGGTGTCGCGACGCATGACTTCCACAGTGCCGTTTTCGAGGTCGCGTGCCCCGATGGCCAGACGCACCGGAACGCCCTTAAGCTCGTAGTCGGCGAATTTGAATCCCGGACGGCGGTTTTCGGCGTCGTCATATTTCACGCTGATGCCGAGTTCGCGCAGGCGTGCCACTATCGGAAGCACTTCACGGCTGATTTCGGCAAGCTGTTCGCTGTTCTTGTATATCGGAACGATGACCACCTGTATCGGTGCCAGGTGCGGAGGCAGTACGAGTCCGTTGTCGTCGGAATGGGTCATGATGAGCGCGCCCATAAGGCGGGTCGACACTCCCCACGAGTTGGCCCATACGTATTCGGGCTTGTTCTCCTTGTTGACGAATGTCACGTCAAACGCCTTGGCGAAGTTCTGTCCGAGGTTGTGCGACGTTCCCGACTGGAGGGCCTTTCCGTCCTGCATCATGGCCTCGATGGTATAGGTGTTGAGGGCGCCTGCAAATCGTTCGTTGGCCGACTTCACGCCCTTGATGACCGGCATGGCCATATAGCGTTCGGCAAAGTCGGCATAAAGGTTAATCATCTGCACCGTGCGGGCTTCTGACTCCTCGGCGGTCTCGTGGGCGCAGTGGCCTTCCTGCCAGAGGAATTCCGAAGTGCGGAGGAACATGCGGGTGCGCATCTCCCAGCGCATCACGTTGGCCCACTGGTTGCACAGGATGGGCAGGTCGCGGTAAGAGTGGATCCAGTTCTTGTATGTGCCCCAGATGACGGTCTCCGATGTGGGGCGTATGATAAGCTCCTCTTCAAGGCGCGCTTCCGGATCGACCACCACGCCGGTGCCGTTGGGATTGTTCTTGAGGCGGTAGTGGGTCACGACGGCGCACTCTTTGGCGAATCCTTCCACGTGTTCGGCTTCACGGCAAAGAAACGACTTCGGGATGAGCAGAGGGAAATACGCATTCTGCACGCCTGTCTCCTTAAACATCTTGTCGAGTGTCTGCTGAATCTTTTCCCAGATGGCATATCCGTAGGGCTTGATGACCATACAGCCGCGCACTGCGCTCTGTTCAGCCAAATCGGCCTTGACTACCAGTTCGTTATACCATTTTGAATAGTCCTCACTGCGTTTGGTGAGGTCCTTTAGTTCCTTTGCCATAGCAAGTTAATTTATTGTTATATGTTACTTTGTTCTTATTTTGCGCAAATTTACGGAAAAACGCTCAATTAGCCAAAGTTTTTCACCGTTGTCCGGCTCGCTAATTATGTACATAGGTGGTCGTGTCCGGTTGAAAATCTTGTTCGGATTATGGTCGAACCAAAAAAAAGTGGTAACTTGCGGTAATATTGGCAATATTAACTTAAAAAGATTAAAAATGTTGCTTAATGCATTTAATTTTAACGGGATTGCCAACAAGATGTGTGACAAACGTGTTACATATCTGAAATTATACGAGATCGCATGTGTGCTTAAGAGGATTGCATGAGATCGCAACGAGGGAACTTAAAACAGAATAAAATGTCAAATTCATCAGACATAAAAGTGGTTGACCTGCCTCGGATTGAGGATCCGCGGGGCAACTTGTCGTTCCTGCAATATCCCGACCATGTCCCGTTTCCCATCGAGCGTGTCTACTGGGTGTATGACGTGCCCGGAGGTGCCGAGCGTCAGGGTCATGCCTTCCGCACGCAACGGGAGATGATAATAGCCTTGTCGGGGGCGTTTGACGTGGTGCTCGACAGGGGCGACGGCACAGAAGTGCGCCATCACCTGTCGCGGTCCTATTGCGGAGTACTGGTGCCGCCGATGACGTGGCGCATGCTTGACAACTTTTCGACCAACGCCGTAGCGCTCGTGCTGTCGTCGACTCTATATGACGCTTCAGACTATATTATTGAAGATTATGAGGATTTTATAAAGCTTGTTAATATCGGAAACCATTAAAAATTCGAATCGTTATGTGTACAATAAGATACCCGTTCCTGGATTTAGGCAAAGTCAACGGACGCTATGCCGACGAGATTAAGGGCGTATGCGCCAAGGTTATTGACGGCGGCCGCTACATCGGTGGCAAGGAAGTCGAAAAGTTCGAGGAGAAGCTTGCCAGGTATGTCGGTTCGAAGCATGCTGTAGGCGTGGGCTGCGGGCTTGACGCTCTGAGGCTGATATTGCTGGGGTATATAGCGCTCGGACAGCTCAAGGAGGGCGACGAGGTGATAGTGCCCTCAAACACATATATCGCCACGGTTCTGGCCGTCAGCACAAGCCGTCTGAAGCCGGTGCTCGTCGAGCCGTCGAAGACCACGTTCAACATAAATCCGTATCTTATCGAACAGGCGATTACACCGCGCACGAAAGCCATAATCACCGTGCACCTCTACGGCCGTCCGTCGTATGACGACGACCTGGCCGACGTGGCCTCGAGATACGGACTGAAGATAATCGAGGACAACGCCCAGGCCATCGGAGCAAGCGTCAACGGAGTCAAGACCGGGCATCTCGGATGCGCCGCCGCGTTCAGCTTCTATCCGACGAAGAATCTCGGCGCGCTGGGCGACGGAGGCGCGGTCACGACCGACGACGACGAACTGGCGGCGATAATCCGCCGGTTGCGCGACTATGGCCGTACCGAAAATCCGTATGAAAACGACATCCAGGGATTCAATAGCCGTCTGGACACCATGCAGGCGGCGGTGCTGGACCTGAAGATGCTATATATCGACGAGGAGAATGCCTCGCGAAGATGTCTGGCCTCCGTCTACGACAAGGAGATAGATAACCATCTGGTGACCACCCCCGACCCCGGGCCCGACTACCACGTCTACCATCAGTATGTGGTCAGGGTAAAGGACCGCGACAGGTTCCGTCAGTTCCTGCTTGACCGAGGGATAGAGACAGCGGTGCATTATCCCGTACCTCCACACCGCCAGAAGTGCTATCCGGAGTTGCACGGCATCAACCTGACCATAGCCGACCGCCTGGCCGAGGAGGTCGTGAGCCTGCCGATAAGCCCCGCCTACATTTCAGTTGACGATGCACGCGCCATAGCTTATGTAATCAATTCATTCAGATAGACTGCTTTTTATGGTACTTAACAAAGTTGACGATTGCAGGGTGGTGGACATAGAGACCCACTCCAACGGGCGTGACGGCAACCTGTCGGTGATGCAGAACGACGGCGGGGCCCCGTTTCCTGTCAGGCGTGTCTACTATCTGTATGACGTGCCCGGCGGGGAGAGCCGTGGAGGTCATGCCCACCGCGAACTCCACGAGATGCTCGTGGCGGTCAGCGGAAGTTTTACGGTGACCGTCGGCGACGGCGAAAAGTCCAGGACGGTGATGCTCAACCGCCCTAACCGCGGACTGCACATCGTGCCGGGCATCTGGCGCACTCTCGACGACTTCTCGTCGGGGGCCGTGTGTCTGGTGATGTCGTCGATGCCGTATGATGAGTCGGACTACATCAGGGAGTATGATGACTATCTGGAGTATGTCGGCATAAAAGACTGACTAAATCAGGCCTCCTGACAAACTTTTTTATTATATTAGCCGTTGAAATTAATAAGTAGCTTTTCCTTCGCGAGGGAAAAGTTGCCTAAACGATAGTCCTAACACTTTAAATCACGTCACTTACGCCATGAAGTGACACACATTTTTACTATTATGGAACAGTACATTCTATCTCTGGACCAAGGCACAAGCAGTTCGCGTGCCATAGTGTTTGACCACAACGGCACGATAAGGTCCGTCGCTCAGCATGAGTTTGAACAGATTTTCCCGCGTTCGGGCTGGGTAGAGCATGACCCACACCAGATCTGGGCTTCGCAGGCGGCGGTAGTGGCCGAAGCCATATCTGCCATCGACATCAACGGAACGAACATCGCCGCCATAGGCATAACCAACCAGCGCGAGACCACGATCGTCTGGGACATAGACACTGACGAACCAGTCTACAACGCCATCGTGTGGCAGGACCGACGGACTTCGGAATATTGCGACGAACTGCGCGAAAAGGGCCTTACCGACATGATCCAGTCGAAGACCGGACTGATAGTCGATGCATACTTCAGCGCCACCAAGATAAAATGGATACTCGACAACGTGCCCGGTGCGAGAAAACGCGCCGAGGAGGGCAAGCTGCGTTTCGGAACGGTCGATTCGTGGCTCGTCTGGCGACTGACAAGAGGGTCGGTGCACGTGACCGACGTCAGCAACGCCTCGCGCACCATGCTGTTCAACATCAACACGATGAGCTGGGACAAAGAGCTGTTGGAACTGTTTGGTGTTCCTGAGTCAATGATGCCCGAAGTCAAGTCGTCGAGCGAGATATACGGCTATTCTACCACCACGCTTTTCGCCCACAAGGTGCCCATCGCGGGCATAGCCGGCGACCAGCAGTCGGCCCTGTTCGGACAGATGTGCGTCGAGCCGGGTTCGGTAAAGAACACCTACGGAACCGGATGCTTCCTGCTCATGAACACCGGCAACAAGCCTATCGTCTCCAAGAACAAACTGCTTACCACCGTGGCGTGGAAAATCGGCGACGAGGTGACATACGCGCTCGAGGGTTCGATATTCGTAGCCGGATCTGTAGTGCAGTGGTTGCGCGACGGCCTGAAGTGCATCGAGAAGTCCTCCGATGTGGAGAAACTCGCCGCCTCGGTGCCCGACACCAACGGCGTATATTTCGTCCCGGCCCTGACCGGTCTCGGCGCTCCCTATTGGGACCAGTATGCCAGAGGGTCCATCTCAGGAATCAGCCGAGGCACTACCGTGGCCCATATCGCACGCGCCGCGCTTGAGGGAATAGCCTACCAGACCTACGATATCGTGTCGGCCATGGAGCGCGATGCATCGTTGCCGATAGCCAATCTGAAGGTCGACGGAGGAGCCTCGCGCAACGACCTGCTCATGCAGTTCCAGAGCGACATACTTAACACCGAGGTGCTCCGTCCGAAAGTCACGGAGACCACCGCTCTTGGAGCCGCCTATCTGGCTGGTCTGGCCGTGGGCTACTGGAAAGACATTGACGAAATCAGAATGCAGTGGCAGGTCGACCAGACCTTCACCCCCGTGCTTGACGAGGACAAGGTCCGTAAAGAGCTTGACGGATGGCACGACGCCGTAGGCCGGGTGCTGACTGCAAAAAGGAATAATTAAAAAAAATTGAGCGCTATGGAACAGGAAGTACCGGTATTTGTACAATGTGTGTTTGAGTTCCTCGGAACGTTGGTGCTGATTCTTCTCGGATGCGGAGTGGTGGCATGTGTCAGCCTGCGCAAATCCAAGGGCGAAGGAGGCGGATGGATTGTCGTCACTCTGGCGTGGGGCCTTGCCGTGTTCTGCGGAGTCCTCATTGCCGGCCCATGGTCGGGGGCGCACCTGAATCCGGCCGTGACGCTGGGTCTCGCCGCCGCGGGCAAGTTTCCCTGGACCGACGTAGGCCCCTTCATCGTAGCCCAGATTCTTGGCGGAATATTGGGCGCGGTGCTCGTATATGTATTCTATAAGGACCATTTCGACGCCACCGAAGGCGCCGAGGCCAAGCTGGGAGTGTTCTCCACCATACCGGCCATACCCAACAAGACCCGCAATCTCATCTGTGAGATTATCGGAACATTTATCCTCGTGCTGGTGATTCTGTTCATCGGCGACGAAGGAAATGCCTCGCAGGTCGGCCTCGGCAGTGTCGGCGCCCTCCCCGTGGCCCTGCTTGTGGTGGTGATAGGCATGAGCCTCGGCGGTACGACCGGTTACGCCATCAATCCGGCCCGCGATCTGGGTCCGCGTATCGCACATGCCATTCTGCCTATCAAAGGCAAGGGGAGCAGTCAGTGGCATTACAGCTGGATTCCCGTCGTCGGCCCTCTGCTGGGAGGAGTCGTGGCGGCCTTGGTCTACTGGATTGTAAAGACAATGATGCAGGCATAGGAGGTCTGATTTTTTTTGCAGGCCGCATCCCGATGTGGATGCGGCCTGCAAAATTGTTTGGCATTTTCTTGCTAAATATAAAACTAATTCCTAACTTTGCCCTGCTTTTAGCAATCGGGGCGTAGCGCAGTCCGGTTAGCGCACCTGCTTTGGGAGCAGGGGGTCGCGAGTTCGAATCCCGCCACCCCGACTTAGATTAAGCCGTTGATAATCAGCTTGCAATGTTGACCAATCGACGGCTTTTTCTTTTGCTTACCGCTGGTTTTAACTGGCGGTTAGGTGTCAAGTTGGTAGAGGACATGGGTGAGCAGGGGGGAGTCGTTTGATAGCTTGGGGTGGTCAAATTCTCCGGCTTTTACCATGCCGATTTTCTGCATTACACGTTCTGACGGGGCATTGATTTTTGCCGTAAACGAATACAGGCGCTTGATGCCGTATCTCTTCGCCAATCGGATGACTGATTTGGCTGCTTCGGTTGCATAACCTTGATTGTGGTGTTCGGCCATAAGGCGCCAGCCTATTTCAACGCCGGGGGTGAAATGCGCTTCAAAGCCTATTTCATGTAGCCCTACATATCCGATGAATTCACCGGTTGATTTTATTTCCACTGCATAGAGGCCCCAGCCATTTTGATTAAATTCATTCTGTATTCGGTTGTAAAATGCCTCAGTGTCAGAATCATTTAGGGTAGCAGGGAAGTATCGCATAACGCGTTTGTCCTTGTTCATTGCGACGAACAATGGCAGGTCGTCCTGCTTCCAGGAGCGAAGGATTAATCGCTCAGTTTCGATGTATGTCATAATATTTGCAGATTAAAAAATAGCTTTTTGAACGAAATCGTCAGCCTGACGATTTCGTTCTCATACTGCAAATATACTCATTTTGGCTGATATTCCGTCTGAAAGTGCGAAGTTATGTTGAATAACATGTAATGGCGTAGTGTGGATGTGAAATAAAATATGCATATTTGCAAATTAGATTTATTTTTTGTGATTTGATAGTTTTTATTATTTAGCGATTTGCTTATGAAGCGTTTCTACATTTTGTGGCAACTTCTGATGTTGTGGCCTGCCTTGTGTATTGATGCACAGGTGATTACTACTACGCCTGCTATAGTACAGCGGACGAGTTCTCCGATAGTCATTACTTTCCATGCCGACCGTGGCAATAAGGGGATGGCGGGTATGACGGCCCGGGCCTCGGTTTATGCTCATACCGGTGTTATAATAAGCGGTTCGGGGGAATGGAGCCACGCATCGGCATGGCTTGACAATTCCGAGAAGTATAAAATGACTTATGTGTCGGCCGACACCTGGCAACTGACCATACCGAGTATCGACGAGTATTACGGAACGACGCCGTCGGACGATGTGGTGAAGCTGGCGTTCGTATTCCGCAACGCTACCGGCTCGAAGGAGGGCAAGGAGGCCGGGGGTGGCGACATATTCGTGGACGTATATCCCGATTCGGAACTTGAGATGACGTTCACTTCCGATGCCAAGTCTCAGATACTTACTTCTTCAACTACAGTAAACTTTACCGTCAATACGTCGGCAAAGGCCGACATGGCGCTTTATGTCAACTCTTTGGAGTCTAATCCGATAGCCTCGTTGGCTGATGCTACTTCGCTGACCACGGCTTATGAAATCAATGCTGTCGGCAACACTGACATTATTGCGAAATCGACGGCGCCGACGGGCATCGAGCGGATAGATACGCTTTCGTTCTGTATGCCCGGCGAACCTGTGGCCAAGGACTATCCCGGTGGTGTTCCCGAAATGGGTGCGGTGACCAATGCCGACGGAAGCGTCACGTTCTGCCTGGGTGCTCCCGGCAAGCACAGTGCATTTTTAGTGGGGTCGTGGAACCGCTATCGGATTACCGAGAATCAGTATATGTATTATCAGGACTATGAAGGCAACCGTTACTTCTGGACCACTGTCGCAAATCTGAAACCCGACACTGACTACCCATATTATTATTATGTCGATGCGTCGCGAAGGGTAGGCGACCCATATGCCCGGCTTGTCCTTGATCCTTACAACGACCAGTACATACCGAAGGACGTATTCCCGAATCTGCCGGAATATCCTTCGGAGTTCGTGCAGAATGTTCCTCTGGCCGTGTACAATTCTTCGGCAGACAAGTATGACTGGAACGTGCCCGACTTCAAGGGTGTCGACCAGAGCCACTTGATTATATATGAATTGCTTATCCGCGACTTTACCGGAACGGAGGGCGAGGCCTACGGAAGCGGAACGATAGCCGGCGTGATGTCGAAACTCGACTATCTGAAGGGGTTGGGTGTCAATGCCATAGAGTTGCTTCCTATAATGGAGTTCAACGGCAACAATTCCTGGGGCTACAATACTAACTTCTATTTTGCTCCGGACAAGGCCTACGGAACGCCCGACGATTACCGCCGTCTGATAGACGCCATACATGAGAAGGGAATGGCTGTGATTCTTGACATCGTGTTTAACCAAAGTGACGGACTGCATCCGTGGTACCAGCTTTACGACATCGCCTCAAATCCGTTCTACAATGGAACGGCTCCACATGCCTACAGCGTTCTGAACGACTGGAATCAGGACAATCCGCTCGTACAGCGCCAGTTTAAGGATGCGCTTAAGTATTGGCTTGAGGCGTACAATGTCGACGGATTTCGTTTTGACCTCGTCAAAGGCCTCGGCTCCAACCAAAGCTACGATGCTATGTACAATCCTTCGACCAATACATGGTCGGGAGTGACCGATGAAAAGACCAACGCCTACAATGCATCGCGTGTGGCGCGGATGAAGGAGTTGCATACCGCCATGAAGGAGATAAAGCCTGACGCTTATTTCATAAACGAGAATCTCGCGGGAGCGAAGGAAGAAAACGAAATGGCCAAGGACGGGGAAACCAATTGGGCAAACATCAACTACGCATCGGCGCAGATGGCCATGGGCTATCAGGCGGGTGCCGACCTAAACCGCTTTTATGCCGTCAACGACCAGCGCACGTGGGGCTCGACAGTCTCTTATGCCGAAAGCCACGACGAGGAGCGTCTGGCCTACAGGATAGCCCAGTCGGGCATAGCCGATGTCAAGGGCAATACAGTATTGTCGATGCGCCGTCTGGGTTCGGTTGGAGCCGTGATGCTGATGTCGCCGGGAGCGCACATGATATGGCAGTTCCAGGAATTCGGTGCCGACCAGACCACAAAGAATTCGACAGGCAACGATACGTCGCCCAAACGCGTGGTGTGGTCATATCTCGACGAGCAGAACCATGCCGGTCTTAAGAACAGCTATGCCGACCTTTGCGCTATCAGGTCGAAGTATTATGACATGTTTGATGAAAACGCTACAACTTCCATGCAGTGTAATTCGGTCAATTGGAATTCGGGATATGTGATCGCGCTGACTAAAGGCTCCGACCAGATATTGCTTGCCGTCAATCCCGCGGTGTCGGGGGTAAAGGATGTCAAGCTTCCGGTCAATGACGCATCGTCAAAGTATGAAGTGCTGTCGTCAAGCTACGGTGTCGCTGTCCCTGCCATGTCGGACGATGGAACTGTTTCGCTTCAAGCCGGAGCCTATGTGGTGTTCGGCTCCAAAGGCATGTCGGGACTTGACTCGGTTGCGGATGCCAACGGCAAGATTAAAGTTTACGGCGCCGAAGGCCGTATAGTGATTGAAGGCGACTATGTGTCGGCCGATGTCTATGGGCTTGACGGACGTGCGGTCTATTCCCTTGACGGACTTGTCCCCGGGCTATACATTGTCGTTGTCGACGGACAGCCCTGCAAAGTTGCGGTCAGGTAAGGCCGTAGCTTATTAACACAAAAATAAATACACCGCCTGATGATGAGCGGTGTATTTATTTATCATTTCGGAAGACGGCTTACGGCTAAAGAATGTCGAGAGCCATATAGTGCTGATAGGGATGGTCGCATGCCGGGCAAACTTTTGGAGGCTCTGTGCCTTCAAATACGTAGCCGCATACGAGGCAACGCCATTTAATTGGCTGTTTACGCTTCCATACGGTTCCGTCCTTGACCTGTTTCAACAGAAGTTCGAAGCGTTCCTGATGATGGCGTTCGATTTCAGCTATTGCCCTGAAGTGTTCTGCTACTTCGGGAAAGCCTTCTTTGTCGGCCACCTTTGCCGCTTCAAGATACTGCTCTACACCTTCGGTGTATTCCTCTTCGATGGCATACTGAAGATTGGTGGCGGTGTCGCCTATAATGCCGGCATCGGGGTTAAGTGTGCACTCAACTTTGCCCCCTTCAAGGAATTTGAAGAAGACTTTGCCGTGGCGAAGTTCGTTCGCGGCTGTTTCACGGAATATCTCGCCGATAGGGAAATAGTTCTCTTTGTCAGCCTGCTGTGCGTAATATGTATAGCGTGAGTAGGCTGCTGATTCACTTAAATACGCTTTGGTCAGGTTGACCTCGGTCTGCGTACCTTTAATGCTCTTTTTAGTGGAATTTGCCATAGCTAAAAATATATTTTTATAAGATTAAACTTTCTACCCAATATAACAATGGCATCCGTAAAAAGTTGGCTATTCGGCCATTTTGTGTATTTATGCGCGCCATAAAAGCTCGCTGTTCACAGCCCGGGGTGAGGTAATAGTTAAGGCTGTCGGCGAGAGATATGATTGTCGCCGACAGCCTTGGTGTAATGTTGTGCAGATGTGAAAAATTATTCGTTGTCGAGGCCCTCCGACTCGAATACCTCTTCCTCCTTGTTCTTGACGATGTTGGGAAGTTCGAGTCCGTAATGCTTCTTGGCATCGAGCGCTTTAAGGATAAGGCCGAAAATCAATGCAAGCACACCCAGCGATGCAAACAGTAGCATCGGGTTGGTGTAGTCATATTTCATCGGGTCGGTCACTCCGGGATTGGATGCAGTCAGCACTTTGCCGATGAGTATGGGGAATAGTGCCAGACCGATGTTCTGTACCCAGAAAATCAGAGAGTAGGCGCTTCCGAGAAAACGCGCGTCCATAATCTTGGGGATAGAGGGCCAGAGTGCGGCGGGAACGAGCGAGAACGAAATGCCCAGCACTATGATGGCCGAGAAGGCGATGGCGGCGCTTGGGTATGCGGGTACGACAAGCGCAAAGGTCAGGTGGCAGACGATCATCAATATGGCTCCGATTATGAGCATGGTAGCTCCTTTGCCTTTATGGTCGAGGAACATGCCCAAAAGCGGAGTGATGACGGCCGCGCCTACAGGGAACCACCGGAAAATGTCGGACGCTGTAGTGGCGTCGATTCCGAGGTTGCACTGGAGCATGTTGGCGGCGTAGCGCTGGAACGGGAATATGGCCGAGTAGTAGAGCACGCAGAGCAGGGCGATGATCCAGAACAGACGGCTACGGAATATGTTGGCCACGTCGCTCAATTTGAACTCCTCTTCGGCAGTGTCGGTGCTTTTATTGCTTCCAAGCTCCTTGTCGAGTGTGCGGTCCATGAATGTGAACACTACGTAGCTCAACAGTCCGATAAACAGCAGTGCGGTGCAGAATCCTACAGGAATGACTACCGTGGGGTCGTCCTTGCCCATCCATTCGGCGAGTCGGGGCGAGATGGAGAATATGGCGAACACGCCGAAACGCGCCAATGCCATCTCAAGACCCATGGCCAGAGCCATCTCCTTGCCTTCAAACCACTTGGCCAGGACTTTTGAAACGGTGATGCCCGCCATTTCGCAACCGCAACCGAATATCATGAATCCGAAGGCGGCAAGCTTGGCACTGCCGGGGAAGTCGGTCCACCATGAATTGAGCCACTGTTCCAGTGCGGTTCCCTGAAACCAGTCGCTGATGGCATAGAACTTGATGCATGCGCCTATGACCATGACCGAGGCCGACAGCGTTCCGGTAAAGCGTACTCCCATCTTGTCGAGGATGATACCGGCAAGAATCAGGAAACCGAATACGTTGAGGATATACTCCGCTCCGGCATAGTAGCCGAATGCGTCGGGGGTCCATCCGCGCTGCGTCTCGATAAGCGACTGCAACGGCGACATTACGTCGACAAACATGTAGGCAAACAGCATCATAAGGGCCACGAGTATAAGTGCGGTCCATCGAGCCCATGCCTTGTCGTTAAGTGCTTTTGTTACTTTTTCTGTCATTGCAAAATACTATAATTGATTGATTTGTTAAATGTCTTTTTTTCAAACGATGCTTTTATTTGGTACAAAAGTACATAAAATCGCGCTAATGACAGATATTTTACGTAATTTCGTGACGTAGTTCCATAAAAATATGTCATGAATTCATCTCGTCCATATACATTTGACCGTGTTGTCAGGATGGTAATAACTGCTTTGGTGTCGTTCGCCGCCATCTGGCTCATATATCGTCTGCGCAGTGTGCTTTTGCCGTTTTGCGTTGCCGTGCTGATAGCGTATTTGCTGGAGCCGTTTGTGCAGTTCAACCGTAACCTGTTGAAGCTCAAAGGCAGGGTGGTAGCCATATTCGTTACCTTGTTTGAAGTTACCTTCATGTTCGGGTTGCTGTGCTATTTTGTTGTGCCTATGATTACGTCGGAAATGACCCACATGGCACATCTTCTTAAGGTCTATTCGTCGTCGGAGCTGAACACTCCTTTTCTGCCTGAAGGCGTGCATTCGATGATAAAGAAATATGTCGACTTCGAGTCGATATCGCAGTTGATTCTGCACCATGAAGACCAGGTCAAGTTGTTCGAGAATGTCATAAGCTCCACATGGTCTGTGCTCACGAGCGGTATCAGCATGATAATAGGGCTTCTGAGCTGGTTCATAGTGTTTCTCTACGTCATATTCATAATGCTCGACTATGAGAGGCTGTCGAAGACGTTGCGTCACATGGTGCCCCCTTCGTCGCGCCAGATAGTGTTCCGTATATGCAACGATGTCCAGGAGTCGATGAACCATTATTTCCGTGGACAGGCGTTGGTGGCATTCTGCGTGGGAGTGCTGTTCAGCATCGGATTCATGATTATAGGCATGCCATTGGCGCTCGTGCTCGGAATGTTTATCGGATTGCTCAACATGGTGCCTTACCTGCAGTTGGTCTCGATAATCCCCACTACGTTGCTGTGTCTGGTATGTTCAGTCGATTCGGGCATCGATTTCTGGGTTATATTCTGGGAGTGCATGGCCGTGTACTGCGTGGTGCAGGCCATACAGGATCTGATTCTGACTCCGAAAATTATGGGAAAGGCCATGGGGCTGAATCCGGCCATCATCCTGCTCTCGCTGTCGATATGGGGCAGTTTGCTCGGTTTCCTCGGATTGATTATCGCACTGCCTCTGACTACGCTTCTGCTTGCATACTACGACGAGTACATCACTATCTTGCAGAATCGCCAGGCAACCGACGGTGGTGGCTCGCCTGATATGGAGCCGTAGACCTGTCGGGTCAGAACACCACCTTTACCGAGAATCCGTGGGTACACCCGGGGATGCCGGGTATGAACGATGACCTGACGTCGACCGACGAACCGCGCCTCGGGGGCAGGTCGGCAAGTTCGCTGTCGGCCACGGGGTTTTTCCGCCCCAGATGCAGTTTGCGCTCAGGGCTTCCGCGGAACAGGTCTATCACCTCGTTGACCGGGTCGATGAGAAACACTGCGGCGTTGCCTAAAATCCTCGAACCGAGCAGGGTATAGTCGTTCCTGACTATATGGCGCTTGGCGTGGTAGAAACCTTCGCCTATGAAGCTTCCGATGATAGGTGTGATGAGAAGGTCCTGTATCGACGGACGTTCCATGAAGGCCTCGATGCCATATTCCCATCCTATGGTCGAAATGCAGGCGCAGTATAGGAGCGAACGCCAGTAGTTGAATCCGCACGTCCTGGCCGACATGAAGTAGACGGCTCCTGCGTAGGGGTGGAGCACATAGTTGAAGATAATCTTGTCGTGGTCCCACTCCGGACCGCGGACGAAGACGTTGCGGTACCATCGCTTGAGCGGAGGAGTCTTCTGTAGCGACGCACGGTTCCATGAAGTGGCGTCTTCGGGAAGACATTCAAGCACAAACAGGGTAGACACGAACGTACCTGCCAGAACCGCGGTGTTGACCCACATACGCTTCCACTGTGGAATGTTCAGATTCAGGGAGTAGGGCTTGGTGTAGATTGACGGCACCATCTTCTTTTGGAGCCTGACGGCTTCTTCGTCGATGAAACCCGAGGATACGGATGTCAGAGAGTCGGACATGGCATTCAGCCGGACCAGGGCTGTCGAGTCTTCACTGACGGCATATTCGTTTATCGCGGTCATGCAGGTTGTGGCCGATATCGAGTCGCCGGTCTCGACCATAAGTGAATCGGTCGTTGACTCTGTGGCCGAGGCCTTGAATGACAGCATTAACAGCAGAGCCAATGTCGGTGTTTTAAATAGTTTCATCTCTTCCTCGATTAAAAAAACATTCGTTGAAACATAGGCTTCTATATTTAAAACGAATGCCGGGGACAAGGGTTCACGCTACCCTCCTAAGTTATCTGGCCTTTATGGTGTCAGAATTGGAAGAGTCGGGTAGTGAGGTTGAGCATGAAAGTGGTGGCTCCGGTATGTGGCTGTGACATGGCTACTCCTATGCCGAAGCGTTTGACGTTGATGCCGGCGCCGATTGAGAATCCCGACAGGAAACTGCGCTGATACGTGGCCATGTCGGTACGTGTCTTATAGTTGTAGCCGAGGCCGATGTAGAATCGGTCGGAAGGCATGTATTCGACGGCAAACACCAGATGGCGGAAAAGGTTTGAGGCGAAGGAGTCCTTTATCTTTGTCTCCGACGTTTCCGAGCCGTCACCGCTGTCGTAGTAAGGCAGATGCCATTTGGTCAGGTTCCAGGCGGTGACTGAGAGCCTCAGTGGCACGTCGGCGAGCATCTTGCTCCATCCTATGCGCACATCTATGGGAAGTCGGTCGTATGACTCGTTGAAGCGCTTGACCTGTCCGCCCAGATTGGCCGCTACGAGCGAAAGCGACATGTCGCGCTCGTCGTCATAGTAGTTTATGCCCAGGTCGGCGGCAAGTGCGAATGCCGAATACTCGTCGTAGGCCGAATAAATGCCCTTGAGCGAGATTCCGCCACGCAGGCGGTCGGTGATATCGTGGCTGTAGCTGACCGACAGAAACATGTCCTTAGCCGAGAATGTTCCGGTAAGGTTTCCGGAAATGTCGGCGCCCTTCATTTCGCCATATCCGAAATATTGCATGCCGACCGACCATGCCGAGCGTTCGCCGGCGCCGAATCCGTAGCGTGCTCCGGCAAAATTTGCTTCGCCCACGTACTTCATGTAGTTTACGGCAAGCTGTCCGTCAAACTCCGGTCCGAGGAGTGCCGGATTCTGGTCGATAGTGGATATGTCGTCATCGACAAGCGACACATTGACGCCCCCCAGACCGTAGATGTGGCTTGAAGCCGTGTGGTTCAGGAAGTTGTAGGCGGTGGTCCCGTCGACGGCATGCGCTGTCAGCGGGATGCCTGATATGGCGGTGGCGGTGGCCAAGATGACGTTTCGTATATCCATTACTTTTATATTAACGAGCGGTGTGTTGTCATATTGCGTGGAACGGTGCTATTTTTTGCCCGACGGCGCTCTTACGGAGGCTCATGTCGGATGTTGAATGCGGCAATCCGCCCCTTCTAAATGTCAATAAATCTTTAACATCCCTAAACTTAGCCAAATATCGCCCCTATACCTTGGAATTAACATTTACGCTGTTTATATTTGCAACAGATTAAGTTCATATTATGCTTATACCAAAGAAAAATAAAATACTCCTGCTCGTCGTTCTGCTGACGGCAATATCGTTCAATGTATCGGCCCAGATGCGCCGAATCAATCTGCACACCACGTCGCAGACTCTTGCGATGACTGACATACACACTGTCCCGCAGATGTATGTGGGCGAGACCATAGAGGCTTATGACTGCGACATGGTCGACGTACCGCCGACATTTCCCGGTGGCTACGGAGCTTTGGTACAATACATCAACTCTACGCGGGAATACCCACAGAAGGCTTACAACGACGGCGTACACGGACGCGTGCTCTGTTCGTTCATAGTCCAGCCCGACGGTTCGATAACCCACGTCAATGTGCTCAAGAGCGTTGAGCCGTCGCTTGACCGCGAGGCTGTCAGGATTCTTGACAAGATGCCTAAATGGGAGGCGGGCAGACTCGACGGAAACAATGTCCCGGTCATCTGCATATTCCCGGTCAACTTCAGGCTGTAGGGATATTTCACCGGCGTTATACAGGACACATACACGGAGGCACCATTCACATGAGCGGTGCCTCCGCGTTTTTTTAGAGCTTGTTTAATAATAACTGTTACTGTCAGGGCGGAAATCTGCCGGCGAATGACCGACGGAAGGTAATTTGTTTCATATCGTTGATATATCTTTGCATTTGTTTCAAAAATCAGCAAGAGATTGGATGATTGTAAGATTACCGGTTGTCTCAAGCTATACGACCCTGGCGGAAACAGTTATTATTAAACAAGCTCTTAATAGGCGGGACTATTCGTCGCTTCCGTCCTTCATCGGCGACAGTGTATGGCTGGTTATATAGCCGGCGAAGGCTTGTTTGTAGCTTTCGCTGACCGGTATGTAGTGGTTGCCGAACACGATGCGGTTGCGTTCGATGGTGCGTATCCTGGTGGTGTTGATGATAAACGACCGGTGCACTCTCAGAAAGGCCGATTCGGGCAGGAAGCGTTCGAGGGCCTTCATGCTCATGAGGGTGGTCACGGGGCTCTTTTCGCCGTCAAGATATATCTTCACATAGTCTTTAAGTCCTTCGACAAACAGAATGTCCTTTACGGCTATCTGTACGTATTTGTACTCGCTCTTGACAATCAGATACTGCTTGTCATTTGAAGCCTCTTCCGCCTTTCGGCGCAGTTCCACCCAGTTCAGCGCCCTGTTGGCGGAGTTGATGAACTCTTCGTAGCTTATCGGCTTCATAAGATAGTCCAGGGCATTGAGCCTGAACCCTTCGATGGCGTAGCGGTCGTAGGCTGTCGTGAATATTATACGGCACGAAGCTGGGACTATGCGGGCAAACTCCATACCGCTCAACTGAGGCATGTGTATGTCGAGAAACACTATGTCGATGTTGTCTTCAAGTATGGTCTTTATGGCATCCTGCGCGGAGTTGAACTTCCCGGCCAGTTCCATAAAAGGTGTTTTCTCAATATATGAGGCTATGAGGTCCTGTGCGAGAGGTTCGTCGTCTACGACACAGCAACGTAGGTTTGTCATTATGGATCAAGTTTTATTTTTAGATAAAATGTATATATGTCGCCCTCTACGGTAGTGTCGACCGTAGCTTTCTGGCCGTATATCAGGTCAAGCCGTCTGCGCAGATTGTTCTGGCCGATGCCCGACTGCCTGTTGTCACGGTTGTCAGTCGTGGCGAATCTGTTTGCTATCCGGCATTCTACCGTGCTGTCACGGCATGTGATGTCTATGTCGATGAAGGCGTCGGGCCGTCCGGTATTGCCGTATTTGAACGCATTCTCTACCGGCGAGATGAACAGCAACGGGGCTATACGGCACTGCTGACAGCCCGAGGCGTCGAGAGTCGCCTTTACGGGAAACTTGTCGCCGATGCGCAGGCGCATCAGCTTGATGTAGTTGTCGACGAAATCAAGCTCATCCTCGATAGGCACGGTGTCGGCATTTTCATACAGCACGAAGCGTAGCAGTTTGCTCAGCTCGTGCACGGCCTGCTGGGCCTTGTCCGGACTGATGGCTATCAGGGCATAGATGGAGTTGAGCGTGTTGAACAGAAAGTGCGGGTTGAGCTGGTGCTTGAGGTTGTCGAGTTCTTCCTGCCGTTGCGCTATCTCCATCTTGTGGTGTTTCTGGCGCAGCTTCACCCAGTAGTCGCTTAGTTTCACGGCAAGGCTCAGCGCCACGGTCAGAATCAACATCACCACGTCTTTGAGCATGAACGACGCCCGGCGCAGATGCATCGACATGATGGTCGCGTCGTGGTGTCTCGGACGGTGGGCGACTTCGCGGCCATCCGGCGGAGTCAGCAGAAGTACGGTCACCAGCATTGCGCAGATGACCACGATCAAGTTCCACCCCACAATCCGGAGCATCCAGTAGCGTCGCCCTATGCACTTGTCGATTATGACGTAATAGTTGAGGTAGAACACGGCTACATAGACCAGGGCCTTCGAGTAGATGCGCCACGCGTCGGGACCTCCGCCGATGCTCTTTGTCATAAGCACTTCCGGAAGTATGAATATGATGCTCAGGCACAGGAAGTGGGTGAGCATCGTCACCCACTTCTGCACGTTGTGCGACGGCCGTGAGATTAGCGAGTAGGAGCGGTGTCGGTCATTCATATCTGATAGCTTCTATCGGGTCGAGGTTTGACGCTTTCTTGGCCGGATACCAGCCGAAGAACACTCCCGTCACCGTGCAGACCGCAAACGACAGGACTACGGAGTATATCTGTATGTATATGGGCCAATGGGCTATGATGTTGACCAGCCACGAGGCCAGTGCGCCGAGCAGGACTCCGATGATGCCTCCAGTGACGCTTATGATGACGGCCTCGATGAGAAACTGCGACAGGATGTCGATTCCTCTCGCCCCGATTGACATGCGCAGGCCTATCTCGCGGGTGCGCTCGGTGACCGACACATACATGATGTTCATGATGCCGATGCCTCCTACGAGGAGCGATATGCCGGCTATGCACGCAAGCAATACGGTCATCATGTCGGAGGTCGAGTTCATCATCTGGCTCAGCTCCTGCTGGGAACGTATTTCAAAGTCGTCGTCGGCGTCATCCTTCAGCTTGTGGCGTTCGCGCAGTATGCCCGTGATTTCGTCGATGGCCTGGTCGGTGTGGCCCTCGTCGAGCGCGCTGGCAAACAGCCCCTGAATGTAGTCTACGGCGAGTACGCGCTTCATGATGGTGGTGTAGGGAGCCAGAACCACGTCGTCCTGGTCCATGCCCATGGAGTTGGTGCCTTTCTCCTCGAGCACGCCGATGACGGTGAGCGGTATCTTGTTGAACCGGACTACACGCCCTATGGGATTCTCCCCGTCGGGAAACAGATTGTCTACTACCGTCTTTCCGAGCAGGCAGACCTTGGCGGCGGTCTTTATGTCCTGCTCGTCGAATATGTCGCCCTCCTTGACCTTGACTTTTCTGATGTCCAGATAGTCGGGCGTGATTCCGTAGATGGTCGAGGGGTAGTTGTTGTTGCCGTTGATGAACTGGCCCCCGCTGTTTACCGACGGCGACACGGCCGAGATGTACTTGGCGTTGTCGCGTATGGCCTCGTAGTCGGCCACTTCGAGGGTTTGCATGTCGTCGGCGCTCTGGCGCACGCCTCCGCGTTGCATGTTGCCCGGATGTATCATTATCATGTTTGAGCCCATCTCCGATATCTGGGCCTTGATGCTGTTCTTTGATCCCTGTCCGATGGCGAGCATGGTTATCACCGACGCCACGCCGATGATGATGCCGAGCATGGTCAGGAAGCATCGCATCTTGTTGTTGTTCAGAGCCTTCAGGGCTATCTTAAGTAGATTTCCAAAATTCATGGCCTCTATTCGTTTTCTACCGGCAGTGCGTCATATACTTCTTTGGCGGAGGCCGGACTGGGATTGTCCGTGTCGGCCACCACCTTGCCGTCGCGCAGTACGATGTTGCGCGACGAGTATGCCGCAAGGTCCGGATTGTGGGTTACAAAGATAATGGTTCTTCCCCGCGCGTGCAATTCCTGGAACAGCACGAGTATGCTGAACGATGTGCGGGTGTCGAGATTGCCCGTCGCTTCGTCGGCGAGTATTATCACCGGGTCGTTGACGAGCGCGCGGGCTATGGCCACGCGCTGTTGCTGTCCGCCCGACATCTGGTTGCTCTTATGGTAGAGGCGGTCGTGGAGGCCTACGGCTTCGAGGGCCTTTATGGCCATCTGTTCGCGCTGGCGGGCCTTTATGGCCGGATTGTAGAGCAGGGGAAGTTCGACATTCTCTATCGACGTGGTCTTGGGCAGAAGGTTGTAGTTCTGGAACACGAATCCTATCTTGCGGTTGCGGGTCACGGCGCGTTCGTTCTTGCTCATATCCTTCACCGACATTCCGTCGAGTATGTAGTCGCCCGAGGTCGGCGTGTCGAGGCATCCGAGTATGTTGAGCAGTGTCGACTTGCCCGAGCCGGATGTGCCCATTATGGTGACGAACTCGCCTTCGCGGATGGTGAACGACACGTCGCGGAGCGCTTTCACCGTCTCGCCTCCTACGATGAAGTTGCGTCGCAGGTGCTCCACCCTGATTATTTCGCGTCTCTCTTTATTGTCCATATCTCAGGTGATGCTTTATTTCTTCTTGTTGCGGTTAGGCGGTTGCGGTGCGAAGGGGCTTCTTTCCGCATCCTGGCCGTCCATGCCAGGCATGCTTGCCTCCGATTCATAATCTACGGCCACTACGTCGCCCTTGGCGAGCCCTCCGACTATCTGGGTCGAGGCGCGGTTGTTGACGCCGACCTTGACCACGGCGGGAGTCAGGCTGTTGCCGTCGACCTTCCACACGAGTTTTTCATCAGGAGCGAGTGCCGAACGGTCGGGCACGGCCGACATGTCGGCTGCCGGCAGGTTCTTGGCTTCGGGATATTCGCGCGGAGTGAACTGGAACGCACGGTTGGTCAGGGTGAGGATGTCCGTCTCATGCGTGACGTAGATGGTCAGGTTGGCTGTCAGTCCCGGTATGAGTTTGTGGTCGGGATTGGGGGCGTTGACCACCACTTCGTATGTCACCACATTGCTCTCTGTGGTGGGGTTGAGCCTGACCTGGGTCACGTTTCCGTGGAATTTGTCGTCAGGATATGCCTCTACGGTGAATGTCACGTTCTGTCCGAGCTTGACCTGGCCTATGTCGGCTTCGTCGACGTTGCCTACCACCTGCATGTTGTCAAGGTCGGCTATCACATACAGATTGGCCACGTTCATGCTCGATACGACGGTCTGGCCCACTTCCACTTCGCGCGAGATGACCACTCCGTCGATTGGCGAATAGATTTCGGCATAGTTCACGTTTTTCGCCGCGCGCACGCGGTCGGCCTGGGCCTTTTCGTAGGCGGTTTTCGACACTTCGTAGTCCTTGAGCGAGGTCTGGTATTCGTAGTCGCTTATGAGTTGCTTGTCGTGCAGTTGCTTGTCGCGTTCGTAGTTGGTGCGGTTGTATTCATAGGTCAGGCGGGCCGATTCCATGTTGGCGTCGGCGCTTTTAAGCTCGCTTTCCAGAAGGGTCTTCTCGATTTCGGCTATCAGCTCGCCTTTCTTTACTTCCGAGTTGTAGTCGGCATAGAGTTTGTCGACTATGCCTGTGACCTGGGTGCCGACGTCGACCTGAGTCACCGATTCGACTGTTCCGGTGGCTGTCACCGACTCGCTTATCTCGCCCGTATCGACGGTGGCCGTTTCGAGCGTTATCTTCTCTTTTTTGGCGCATCCCGCCATGACTAATAGCGTGAGGCCTACAGTGATGGGTGTTGATAGATTCATATAGCGTAATTCTGTTAAGGCATGGTTATGTTGGTTGTCCGGTAATATTCAATCATCTTGTGTCCGAGCATGGCCATGTATTTGGCCTGCAGGAGCGAGTGGCGAGCTTCGAGCAGGTTGTTGTGGGCCGTCATCAGCTCGACGGTGTTGACCAGTCCGAGGTTGAACTGCTCGTTGACCAGGTCGTTGCTCAGCGACGCCGAGACCACCTTTTCGGTGCCGGCCACGTAACGGGCCTGCGATGCCTGTAGGTCGATGTACCACGACTCTACGTTCTGCGCTATGTCGTTTCGGCGCGACTGCTCGTCGAGTTCGGCGTTGATGCGCTGGATGTTGGCCTTTGCTGTGGCGGTCTTGGTCTTCTTCTTGTCGAGGATGGGTATCGACAGCGACAGGCCTACGTTCTCGTTGAACGCCTGCTTCATCTGCGAGCCGAATCCGGGGCCGTCAGAGAAGTATCCGGTCGACACTCCAGCGTTGAGCGACACGGTGGGATAGTGGCCCGACTTGGCTATGGCAAGGTCGACATCGGCCATCTGCTTCTGCAGTTCGGCCGACTGTAGCTGTGCGTCGTTTGCGAGGGCCATAGCGTAGCTCTGCTCGATGGGCGGAAGCTGGGCGAGCACTTCGTCCGCAGTCCACTCCACATCCTTGAGGGTGATGTCGCTGTCGATGCCGAGTTCGAGCAGGCGCTTAAGCTCCATGCGCCGGGAGTCGTAGGTTCCGCGCGCGTTGACCAGGTTGTAGCGGTCCTGCTCATACTGCGACTGCAGTTGCGCGTAGTCCACTCTCGACATGCGTCCGGCCTCCATCAGCTGGCGTGCGCGTTCGGCCTGCGCTTCGCTGAGCTTGACTGCTTCCTCGTAGATGGCTATGGACTCCTTGTTGTAGAGCACGTTGATGTATGCCGACAGCAGTTCTGTCTCGATGTTGCGGAAGCGGTCGAGGGTCGACAGCGCGTCGATCGAGGTCTGGATTTTGGCCCGCTTGATGTTGTTCTCGCGCTTGCCTCCGTTCCACACTGTCCATCCCGCCGACAGGCCGTAGTTGCTGTTGTAGGCCGTGTTGCGTCCCTCCGACCATGGCGTGTTGGTCACGCTGTGGGTGGTGCTGAAGTCGAGCGACGGTTGCCACTCGGCTTTCGACTCCTCAAGCGAGTATTGCGAGGTCTGTTCGTTAAGCGCCGACTGCCGTAGCGATATGTTGTGTTCGCGGGCGTAGTCCAGGCAGTCGTCAAACGACCATTCCTGGCTGTAGCCATGGTGGCACGTGGCGATAACCAGCAATGCAAATGATGTGATTTTCTTTTCCATTGGCTTCTGTATCTGAATGTTGATGATACAAAATTAGCGGCATGACGGCTCAATGGCAAACAAAATGGACATAACGGCCGTAGCCGGGCCGATAAAAGCGCGATTTTACGGACATAACCGGATTCTGTCCGGCCTACGGTTAACAAACGTGCGGTAAGCTTAAATAATGTAAATAAAAGCCGGGGACTGTCGGCATACGGCAGTCCCCGGCGGTATCAAGTTGTTGTGTAAAAATCCCGCATCACTGCGGAAATTCGGTTATATGATGCCCTGGCCCATCATGGCGTTTGCCACCTTCATGAATCCGGCGATGTTGGCGCCCTTCATGTAGTTGATGTAGCCGTCGGGTTCGGTGCCGTACTTGACGCACTGTTCGTGGATGTTGTCCATGATCGAGTGCAGTTTCTGGTCAACTTCCTCGGCGCTCCACTGCAGGTGCATGGCGTTCTGGCTCATTTCGAGTCCGGAAGTGGCCACACCGCCGGCGTTGACAGCCTTGCCAGGAGCATAGGTGGTGCGGGTCTCGATGAAGTGGTCGATGGCTTCAGGGGTGCAACCCATGTTCGACACTTCGGCCACCATCATCACGCCGTTGTCCACGAGCATCTTGGCGTCGTCGCCGTTAAGCTCGTTCTGAGTGGCGCACGGACATGCGATGTCCACCTTCTGTTCCCAGGGCTTGCGTCCGGGGAAGAATGTCGAGCCGGGATACTTTTCGGCATACGGAGCCACGATGTCGTTGCCCGATGCGCGGAGTTCAAGCATGTAGTCTATCTTTTCGCCCGAGATGCCGTCGGGGTCATAGATGTAGCCGTCGGGACCGGAGATGGTGACTACCTTACCGCCCAGTTCAGTGGCCTTGAGCGCGGCGCCCCATGCCACGTTGCCGAATCCGGAGATGGCGAATGTCTTGCCCGCGATGGTGTCGTTCTTGTCGGCGAGCATGTCCTTGACGAAGTAGATGGCTCCGAAGCCGGTGGCCTCCGGACGTATCAGCGAACCGCCGAAGTCAAGACCCTTGCCTGTGAACGTTCCGTTATGCTCTTCGGTAAGCTTCTTGTACATGCCGTACATGTATCCCACTTCGCGTCCGCCTACGCCTATGTCGCCCGCCGGAACGTCGCGGTCCGGACCTACGTTGCGCCAAAGCTCAAGCATGAAAGCCTGGCAGAAACGCATGATTTCGCGGTCGCTCTTTCCGCGCGGCGAGAAGTCGCTTCCGCCCTTGGCTCCGCCCATAGGAAGGGTGGTGAGGGCGTTCTTGAAGGTCTGCTCGAAGCCCAGGAATTTCAATATTGACAGGTTGACCGATGCATGGAAACGTATACCTCCCTTATACGGGCCGATAGCGTTGTTGAACTGTACGCGGTAGCCGAGATTGGTCTGGACGTCGCCTTTGTCGTCTATCCAGGTCACGCGGAACGTGACGATGCGGTTCGGCTCTACCATGCGTTCGATGATTCGTGCTTTCTCAAATTCAGGATGCTGGTTATAAACATCGCCTACAGAAAGCAACACTTCTTTTACTGCCTGGAGATATTCTTTCTCACCCGGGTGTTTTGCCTCAAGGGCACTCATGATATTATTAATATCCATAATCAAATGTGTTATATGATAAATGAATTTTAGTTATGGCAAATGTAAAAAATATATTTGGATTTACATCTTTTTCAGGCTGAAATTTGCGTCCTCCATGTCGAATATTTTTCATCGGCGATAAAGTTTCAGACTTCTGTTGCCGTTTTGGAAAATGTGTCGTATATTTGCCCTAAATTACATGTAGAACGTTTCAACCTATTTTCTGAAAATTATGGTCATTCAACGCTGGCAATCGTTATTGCTTTTCATCTCCGCGCTCGTCATCGGAGCCGGACTCGTCTTCCCCATAGGTTCAATCGTATGCGATGCGGACAGCCCCGAATCGTCCACGCCGATGTATGCCCTGGACATACTCCCGCTGTTCATTGTCCTTTGCCTGACATTCGTTCTGTTGCTCGTCGACATATTCCTTTATAAGACCCTGCCCTTGCAGAAAAAGGTAGCCCTTGTGTGCCTTCTGCTCACGGTGGTGGCCGGTGTAGCCGGAGGCATCTGCGGAAGCGTTTCGGTAATGGTGATGACGTCCGTTTCGGCAATCCTTACCATCGTGGCCTACACACGCATGAAAGCCGACGAACGGTTGCTCAAAAGCTACGACCGAATCCGCTGATTGACGCGACCGCAAAGTGCAGGGAAGCCCCGCATGCGCTGCACCCCCGGATTCCCGCTCTTGGAAAAGCATACTGCCGGACAACGACGCCCACGAGGCCCGATTGCCCGGCATTTCCATGCCGTTACATTACAGAATCCGTGTAACACTCTGCAATACTATGTAATGTTCTGTAATACGTTGTTAAAACCGTTAACGACGTTACATGATGTTACACAAATTTTGTAATGTAACGGCAATAGAAATATGTCGGCGGTAGGTACGTACGGCCGGTGCATCCGCTTTGTAAGCAGTGCATCAAGTCGGACGCAGAACTCGTAATCCCTACAAACTGTAGTTGACGGAGAATCATCGGAGATGACGATATGATGGGTGCATGGATGTGTAACGCTTTTCGTCGAGGATGCACGGTTTTGCAATTGTTAATGTCGATTTTGTCCTATACTTTGCCGAAAATGTGGGATATTATATCCAATAAATCTCAATAACTTTGCCACGGACAAAAACTAATTAACCAAATCAATATCATTATCAGTATCACTCTATGAATTATCGTAAATATCTATGGGCGTTGGCTTTTATGCCGGGATTGTTGATGGCGCAGGACTATAAGGTACCTGTGTCGGAAGCCGACGAGCCGATGATGACAGGCCAGTTTGAACCTACATGGGAATCGCTTATGCAGTACCAGGTGCCCGATTGGTTCCGCGACGCCAAGTTCGGAATCTGGGCGCATTGGGGCCCTCAGTGCGTCGAAGGTTCAGGCGACTGGATGGCCCGGTCGCTGTATATCGAGGACTCGCGCGAATACAAGCACCATGTCGAAAACTACGGCCACCCTTCTGAAGTCGGATTCAAGGACATACTTCCCAGGTTCAAGGCTGAAAAGTGGAATGCCGATTCGCTTGTTGCCTTATATAAAAAGATTGGTGCGCGCTATTTCTTCGCACTCGGCAACCACCACGACAACTTTGACCTCTGGGACAGCAAATATCAGGAATGGAACTCGCAGGCCATCGGTCCAAAGCGCGACATTCTTGCCGAATGGGCCGAAGCTTGCCGTAAGAACGACATGCCGTTCGGCGTAAGCCTTCATGCCGACCACGCCTGGAGCTGGTATGAGACTGCCCGCCGTTACGACCGTAAAGGCGACAAGGCAGGAGTGCCTTACGACGGACGCCTGACCAAGGCCGACGGCAAGGGCAAATGGTGGGAAGGACTTGACCCGCAGAAACTCTACGCTCAGGACCATCCCGACAGTTACGGCACATGGGCCGACGGCATGATCCACCGCCAGTGGGCATGGGGCGACGGAGTGGCCCTGCCTACGCAGGACTACGTGACCAACTTTTACAACCGCACCCTCGACGTAATCAACCGTTACGATCCCGACTTGCTCTACTTCGATGTCACCGGAGTGCCGTTCTATCCGATAAGCGATGCCGGGCTCAAGATAGCCACCCACTTTTACAACCACAACCTCGACTCTCGCCACGGCGACTTTTCCGCCGTCATGTTTGGCAAGATTCTCGACGAACAGCAGAAGCAGGCTCTCGTATGGGATGTCGAGCGCGGTGCCCCCAACAACATCCCCGAACAGCCTTGGCAGACATGCACTTGCATCGGCGGCTGGCACTACAACGACGACATCTACCGCAACGGAAGCTACAAGTCGGCCGGACAGGTTGTCAAGATGCTTGCCGACGTGGTCAGCAAAAACGGCAATCTGCTCCTGAGCATACCTCTGCGCGCTGACGGAACGTTTGACGAAAAGGAGGCTGAGATTATCGACGGAATAGGGGAGTGGATGGCCGTAAACGGCGAAGCCATCTATGCCACCCGTCCATGGAGCATATTCGGCGAAGGACCCATAGCCGGGTCGGACATCAAGCTGAACGCGCAGGGATTCAACGAAGGAGCCTATACCGTCGCAACTGCGCAGGAAATACGCTTCACGCAGACTCCCAGACACCTCTATGCCATAGCTCTGGCATGGCCCGATGACAACGTCGTCACCGTCAAGTCGCTTGCCGAAGGCTCCTCGCTGCACAAAAAGCGCATCCGCAGCGTAGAACTTCTCGGCTATGGTAAGGTTCCGTTCCGTCGCACTGCCGAAGGACTCACCGTAAGTCTTCCTGCCGACGCACCCCGCTCGGTTGCACCTGTGCTGCGTATCCGCAAGTAATTCAATCTCATTACATAGTGCATCCATCTCCTCTCTCCTCCCTTATTCTCTGCTAATAATTCAGTATATATAATCTAATCCAATTTTTATGACTCAGTGTAAATCGTTATGCCTAACGATTAGGGTTCTTTTTGTCCTTATTTTCTTAGGCACGGCCTCCGTTATGGCCGCTCAGTCCAATGTCACTGTATCCGGAACGGTCACCGATGCAAGCGGCGAACCTCTTGCCGGAGTGACAGTCTTAGTCAAAGGTTCATCTATAGGTTCCGCTACGGATATCGACGGGCAGTTTGCTGTAAAATTGCCTGCTCCGATAGCTGGTAAGGTATTAAACATAAGCTACATAGGTTATGTTCCCCAGTCGGTGACCTTGAAGTCCGATGCACCGCTTGCAATTATCCTTGAAGAAGACTCCAAAAATCTTGAAGAAGTAGTAGTGGTAGGTTATGGCACACAGAAAAAAGTCAACCTGACGGGTTCCGTGTCGTCGTTGAGCGCGGAGGACCTGGCCTCGCGTCCGGTCACCAACACGTCGTCAATAATAGCCGGTCTGGTTCCCGGCGTGAGTGTCATACAGAATTCCGGACGCCCCGGTGCCGGAGCTAACGTCAAGATGCGAGGAACCGGAACATTTTCCAGTGCGGGAAATTCTCCACTGGTTCTTATTGACGGACTGTCGGGAAATCTTGACGACGTGGATCCCAACGACATCCAGAACATATCGTTTCTTAAGGATGCCGCTTCGGCCTCTATCTATGGTAGCCGTGCCGCCAACGGCGTAATCCTAATCGAGACTAAGAAGGGAGCCGAAGGACGCACAAGCATAACGTATAACAACAACTTCGGATGGCAAAGGGCCACAGAACTGCCCGAATTCCTCGACTCATGGGAGTATGCTGAATATTACAATATGGCAATGCGCAACATGGGCAACGCCGAGTCCTATACCGCCGAGCAGATTCAGAAGTTCCGCGACGGTTCTGACCCTGACAATTATCCCAACGCGAACCACCTGAAGTGGCTGTTGGGCACAGGATCAGGATTCCAGCAACAGCACAATGTCGGCTTCCAGTCGGTAAGCGGCAACACAAGCTATAACCTGTCGCTGGGCTATCGTTCGCAGGAGGGTCTGACCGCCAACACGGTCAATAAGCGATTGACCGGCCTGTTCACCCTTGAAAGCAAGCTTAAGTATGGTCTTACGCTCAATCTTAACATCAATGCGTACCACAACAACTACGACGCACCTATAGGCGAACCTCAGAGCATTGACGGAATCATCGGCTATGCCGTCCGCGAGGCTCCGATATATGCAGGCCGGAAGTCTGACGGTTCATTCGGATATCAGGACAATTACAGTCCGGAAGCGTGGCTTGCCGGTGATTCGTTCACTAAAAATCGGGCCAATTACATAAGCGGCAGCGTGCGTCTGCGTTGGGACACTCCTTTGAAAGGTCTGTCTTTGCAGGGAAAAATCGGCGCCAACTACTACAATTCATACAATAAAAACTATCGGGCGGAGACATACTTTGACGCCAACAAGACCGTGGGGCCGACAAATCTTGATGTGTCGGACACCGACAACACTTACTCAAGTGTTGAAGCATTGGCGCAGTATACGAACAGCTTCGGCCGTCATAATATAAACATTCTTGCCGGTTACTCCTTTGAAGAATGGAGTAATAAGTATCTGTGGGGGTCGCGAAACACCTTCCCCACCACAAGTCTGAGCGAACTCGTTTCGGGCGACGCCTCGACAGCCAACAATACAAGCTCTCTGACCGAATCGGCCCTCATGTCGTACTTTGGACGCATCAACTACAATTACGACGAGCGCTATCTTCTTGAAGGAAACATCCGCTACGACGGTTCGTCGCACTTTGCAAAGAAAAAACGCTGGGGCGTGTTCCCATCGGTTTCGGCGGCATGGCGCATCTCGCAGGAGGCATTCTGGAAAGAGTCGGCCATAAACAATGTAGTCGACAACCTGAAAATACGTGTGTCGCACGGTACTCTCGGAAACCAGAACATCGGCGCATATGCTTATCAACAGACATACTGGTATGGCTACAATTATCCGCTGGGCAATCCCTCGACGCTTACTCCGGGAGCGGTGTCGGGCCCATTTAACGACGTTGACATCACCTGGGAGAAGACACGCATAACCGATGTAGGCATAGATTTCAGCCTTTGGAACAGCCGTCTGACCGGTACTATAGACTATTTTTACAAATATACCTCCGACATCTTGTCGTCGGTAGAGAAGACCGACATCCTCGGCAACAGCGTAGGCAACACCAACGTCGGAGCTGTATCAAACAAAGGTATCGAGGTAAATCTTACATACAACGGTCGTATCGGCAACGACTTCCGGTTCAGCATATCGCCTAACTTCACATGGGTCAAGAACGCTGTCGAGAAGCTGTCGGACGGAGCCAGGGAACAGATTAACCAGGGTCGTATAGTCGGTGAGCCGCTCGGCATAATTTACGGCTACAAGACCGACGGTCTGTTTGTAGACCAGGCGGAGATTGACGGTGCTCCGAACCAGATAGTCAGCAAAGAGTCGCTCAAACCTGGCTATGTACGTTATCGCGACCTCGACGGCGATGGTTCGGTCGATGCCGACCATGACCGCACGATACTCGGAAGCACAACTCCAAAGTTCTACTACGGCATGACGCTTACCGCTCAGTACAAGGGATTTGACTTCTCAGCTCTGCTCCAGGGCGTAGGCGGACACAAGCGGTTGATAGGCTCATACATGGCTTACGCATTCTACAACGGCGGCCAGATTCAGCGCTGGCAGGCCGACAATTGCTGGACTGTGGACAATCCCGACAAATGGGCCGAATATCCTCGTCTGGAGACTCTAAACATGAACAATCCCAACCTTCAGACGTCCGACTACTGGGTGCGCGACGCAAGCTTCCTCCGAATCAAGAACATCACCGTCGGATATACCATACCGAAGTCTATCACGAAGAAAATCGGTTTTGAAAATATCCGTGTCTATGTCAGCGGCGACAACCTGCACACGTTCAACAAGTTCTATAAAGGCTGGGATCCTGAAAACGAAATCGGCACGGGCGACGCTCCGTCATTCTATCCGATAGTCAGCGTATATTCGTTCGGATTCAATTTCAAATTATAATCACTTATCCTTATCAAACACCAAAATGAGATACTTAGATAAATCATTAAAATATATTTATGCCGGCCTGATGTTTTCGGCACTGTCCGTCACGACTACGGGATGCACGGATGCCCTTGATAAATTTAATACACAGGAGACTGCAAATGAAGAATTCTGGCGTAACGAAAACGATGCCAAGCTGGCGCTTGTGGGTTGCTACAGATTCCAGACCGGATGGTCGCACGATGCGTTCGACACCCCCCAGGGTCTTCTGTACCTTGACTTTGCCGGAGGTAACGGAACTGAAAAGGAGAATTTCTCGACTAATTTGGCAAGTGTGAACACTGTGGCCACCAACGGAAATATCCGCTGGTACTGGGGTAATGCTTATGCGCAGATTGCCAAGTACAATAACTTTCTGGACAATATAGGCAACTGTCCGATGGACGAAACCGTCAAGAGTGCCATGGTGGCCGAGATGAAGTGTCTGCGTGCATACTTCCTTTATAATCTTGCTTTTTATTTTAAAGACGCGCCTATGCCGTTGACCACCCTGACCGTCAACGAGGCCAATACGATAGGACAGACACCGCAGGCTGACATATATGCCCAGGTCGAGCGCGACCTGAAGGAGTCCATAGCTGTGCTCCCCGAACTTTATGAGGGCGAGGATTACGGGAGGTTTTCTAAAAATGCGGCGCGTACGCTGCTCGGACGTGTCTATCTTGCACAGAACCGCTATGCCGACGCCTCCGGGGTCTTTTACGATGTTATATCTTCCGGAAAGTTCGAGCTTGACCGTCGCAACGGCCTTGACAGTTATGAGAAATTGTTTCAGATCGGTGGCGAGTACAGTCCTGAGATGATATTCTGCATCATGGGTGTGAAGGACAAGTATACCAATTCACGCTATCAGTATCTGTATCCCGAATGTGTCGGGGGATGGCATCAGTTTGCCGTCTACAACGAGCTGGTTAAGTCATACTTCTGTGCCGACGGTAAGCCGATAACCGAATCGCCGACATACAGCAACGACGACCCATATGTTAACCGGGACATACGCCTTTATGCTTCGGTATTTCTCCCGCCCGTCGGAACATTTCCCGGCACTAAATTTAACGACGTGACCTATGACTGCTTCAATGGTCCGGGCACAAGCGACAGCTACAACCGCTTCGCTCTTTTCAATGGCTATTGTCCCAAAAAGGGATGCGACCCGACTGTGACCAACTCGCTCGGAAGCACCTACACCTATACGCCCATCATGCGATATGCCGAAGTGCTCCTGAGCTATCTTGAAGCTCTCAACGAGGCTACTCCGGGAGCAGTGACCCAGGATGTCCTCGACATGACCATCAATGACATACGCGACCGTGTAAACCTTCCCCCGTACAGTCTTGATAATCTGGGAGGGCAGGACGGTGTCAGAAAGGCTGTGCGTGACGAACGCCGTGTGGAACTCGCTTTCGAAGGACTGCGTTATTTCGATGTCTTGCGCTGGGGCACGGCCGAAGTCGAGCTTAACCATTACTTCACCGGCGTGAAGCTCTCCGACAATCCCGACGACCGCAACTACCGTGGCAATTCGCCGGTCGACGCTGACGGATACTACCAGTTTGAAAGACGTTCATGGGATTCCCACAACCGCTATTGGCCCATACCGCAGAATGACCGCAACATCAACCCTAACCTTGGACAGAATCCCGGCTACAATTAATGAGTTACGAATACAGTTTTTTAGGTAAAAATAAGTTTTGGGGCTCCCTGGAGTCCCGGTTTTAGGCAATGTTGAAAAGGCGTGGGAAGCATGGACCCATGCCTTTTCTGCATGCGCTTACGTCTCGGCAGGCTTGCGAATATATTGAAACTATATGGAAACAAAAAAATCGGTCTATCCAGGCCGATTTTTTTGTTTATGTTTTGCGATGTCCTCGCCACGCTATTCGATGTAGACTTTGGGAAGTGAGGCGGAGTCCACTTCTTCTTTCTGCCAGAAAGTAGCGGGGTCGATTGACACGCGCTTGATTTTTTTACTGCTCCAGGTGGTTTTGGGTTCTTCGGGAGTCGATGCTTCGGGGTTGTTCGGGTCTTTTGTCACGACGGGACGTGATGCGGCTACTTCTCCGTTGCGGCGTTTCTTGGCGGCCTCTTCTGCTTCGGCCACGGTGACGCTTCCTGAATAGTCGGGCACTGCCTTGATGGTGTTGGGGTTGGTCATGTCGATGATTACGGGCAGATAGTCGCTTTCGGCGAGAAATTCACCGTTTTTGCCCGGATCGGAATATATCGACAGCTGTACGTAGATGCGGTAGCGGTGTCCGTAGTTAAGGTGCAGTTCTTCGGCAGGAATGAATATCGACATGTTCTCGATTTTCTGGTCGTTGGTCTTGGCTCGGAAGTAGTCGAATGCGGCGACGTAGTTGAGCGACGGCGACAGACGGTATTTGTTGTTCTTGTCGCGCAGCGCCCATCCGCCCGGACGGCTGAAGAACATCACCTGACATCCGATGAGTCTGTCTTTGGCTCCTGATAGGTCGAAGTCGAAGTGCATGGCGAGTCCGGGTTGGTCGTTTTTCTCGACATTGGTTTCAATCCATGCGTTTTTGATTACAGCTTTTGATTCGGCGTTCATGGTCAGTATTCCTGACAGGAACATGCATAGTAGCAGAATGTAGTATCTCATTTTTTCTTCTGATATATATTTTTGAATAGATTATTCGTAAATGTTTATTTTGACATTTTCCGCGGCGCAATATCTGTTTAGCAGGCGCTTGGTCAGCTCCACGGTTTCCTCTACTGGCATTTCCTCGCGGTAGATGTTGATGCACATGAGCAGGCGTGTGGTCGACAGGTCGAGTTTCGTACGTTCGTGGTCGCTTGTCGGGGTTCCGATTCCGCCCCTGAGGTCTCTGTAGACAGGCATGTTGGCGATGTTGAGTTCACCTCGTCCGATTCCGGTGTATTCCTCGCCGTCGCGTCCGGAGCCGAGTCGCAGAATGTCGCCTTCGATTTTGTCGACGTCAAATCCGCCGATGGAGTATCCCGAAGCTATGGATATGAGGTTGATGGCGTCGACGAGGTTGCTGATGAAGTAGAGGTCCATGTCTTTCACGATTCTACGGCACAGTGCCTCGCTCGACGGTCTGTAGCGGTTTGGTTCCTTGCCGAGAGCCTTGTAGGCCTGTCTTGTGCCGGCAATGGCCGGACGTTTGTTGATGTCGGCAAGCTGATATGTGTCCTTTACTTCGGAGGCGAGCCTGAGTATCTCCTCGCGCAGTTCGGGGTCGGTGGGATGGTTATTCACGTCGGCTTCCACGGTGACCACTTTCAGTCCCGGAGCCACGCGGCGCACTACATCCTCTATCTCGATATTCATATTTTAATGATTGGTCTTGTCTGTTGTTTGTTTTGCTTTTGCAAATTTAGCAAAACAAGCTTGTCTATGAAAGGAATCGGCATGACGTTTAGGAAAATTTTACTAACTTCGTAGTCGCAAACAAGACATCACATAGGAAATGAAGATAGGGATAATAGTGGCTATGTCCGCTGAAATGAATCTGTTGCTGCCGTTGCTTGACGACAGGCACGAGGAGAAGGTGAATGGAATTACGTTTGAGTGCGGTGCCATAGGCGCCCACAGCATAGTGGCCATGCAGTGCGGAATCGGAAAGGTCAATGCCGCCATGGGCGCGTTGACCATGATTGACAATTATGCTCCGGAGCTGATGATAAATTCGGGCGTTGCCGGAGGCACGGGGTCGGATGCGCGCATCATGGATGTGGTGGTAGGCGAGAAGGTGGCATACCATGACGTGTGGTGCGGTCCGGGCAACGAGCGCGGACAGATTCAGGGAATGCCCCATTATTTTCTTCCTCCGTCATATTTGCTTGACATCAAGGAGCTTCGCGACAACCCTAAGGTTAAGTTTGGCCTTATAGCTTCCGGAGACTGCTTTGTCGACACTCCGGAGGTGGTGGACAGGATCAAGGCTCTTTATTCCGATGTGAAGGCCGTCGACATGGAGTCGGCCGCCATAGCCCAGGTATGCCATGCCAAGAGCGTGCCGTTTGTCAGCATCCGTGTGCTCAGCGACACTCCCGGCGAGGTCGACGACAATACCTCGCAGTACCTCAATTTTTGGTCGGAGGCCCCGAAGCAGACTTTCGGGGTGCTTAAGACATTGCTGAACAATATTTAACCACGCACCGGAGCATTAGATTATGGAAAAGATAGCAAGTTTTACAGTCAACCATCTTACCCTCAAGAGGGGCATATACGTGTCGCGGCGCGACACTACGCCTTCGGGCGACGTCATCACCACTTTTGACATCCGTATGACCGAACCCAACCGCCAGGAAGCATTGTCGCCCAAAGCGTTGCACACAATCGAGCATCTGGCCGCCACATTTCTGCGCAACGACCCCGAGTGGCGTGACCGAGTGGTCTACTGGGGGCCGATGGGATGTTGTACCGGAAATTATCTTCTGCTTCAAGGCAGAGTGGAGAGCACCGACATTGTCGATCTGATGAAGCGAACGTTCCGGTTCATAGCCGATTTTGACGGAGAAGTGCCCGGAGCGACGCCGCGCGATTGCGGCAACTATTCATTCATGGATCTTGATGAGGCGCGTCGGCAGGCCCGCGTTTATCTTGATGAAGTATTAAATTGTATCAGCGGAGAACAATTGGCCTATCCCGTGAATTAATATAGTATATAACTGTTTATTTTTTCGCTTGATGAAAGATATCAAGGCCATACGAGGGAAGTTTTATATCCATAGTCTCATCCAGGAGGGCGAACATGAACATCAGGACTTTAAGTTTGCCATAACGGATGCGGCTAAGATTGCCCACTCGATATCGGCGTTTGCCAACAACGACGGCGGACGTCTGCTTATCGGGGTGAAGGACAACGGACACATCGCCGGCGTAAGGAGCGAGGAGGATATCTTTGTCATCGAGCAGGCCGCCGAGATGTATTGCCATCCGCCTCAGCGCGTCGAAGTCGCCGCGTTTGCTGTCGAGGGAGGCGCGGTAGTGGTCAGGGTCTAGATACCGAAAGCGAAGTCGCGTCCGGTCATGTCGAGGGAAGCCGACGGGAAGTGGACAGCTTACTATCGCGTCAAGGACGAAAACATCGTGGCCAATCCGGTCATGGTCAAGGCATGGCGCCATAGGTCGCAGGGACGCCAGGTGGTGTTCTCGCTCTCCGAAGCCGAGTCGTCGTTGCTTTCCTATCTCGACGAGTGGGGAATGACCACAGTCGAGGACTACATGCACGGGGCGCATATCAGCCGGCCCATGGCGGAGGATATAATCATCAACCTTTATTCGGCGGGTGTGATTGACTTCGCATATTCAGGCTCGGAGTTCAAGATAGTCAGAGTCGAGGCCGATGCGCGGATTTGACCGCCGGCTACCGAAGATTGATTAGTCCGGGGGGTGTCAGTCGGCGCAAAATACTGAATTTTAGGTATATTTTCTGTAATGTATAGTACGTAACTTTGCATACGGATAATTATACGAAAATAAATTAGATTTATACGAGTTTGAGAATTTAAAGGCAAGCGTCTTTACTCCGGTGGCCGGAATCCCTGCGAAGAGATTCCGGCCGCTTTTAGTTTAATTCCTCCCCGGCAAGACTCGGCCATAATGGGTCGCACATCTCCGATGTGCCTCACGTTGGGCAATATCGCCAGTCTCCCCATGGACCGGGACCTATCGGCCCCTATCCATGGGGTTTAACATATCATGCGTCTCCGACGCATCTCGCCCCGGCTCATCTGCGACATGCCATCCCTGGTAAGGCGCATCGGAAACGAATCCTACCCGATCCATCTGCTACCGGCATCCCGGCAAGGCGCGTCGGAAACGCATCCTACCCAATCCATCGGCTACCGACATCCCGGACAGGTTGCGTCGGATGAGGCATGCTACCCGGCTCATCTGCGACATGCTATCCCCGGTAAGGCGCGTCGGAAACGCATCTCGCCCCGGCTCATCTGCGACATGCCATCCCGGCAAGGCGCGTCGGAAACTAATCCTACCCGTCACATCGGCTACCGACATCCCGGCAAGGCGCGTCGAAGACGCGACAATACGTTAAACCTCACGATAAGCGATAGCGTTCGTGGGGGCGTAAGCCGGACAATCCACAACAACAACGTCGGAGACGTTGCACTGAGGTATTATGTGAGTAAATAATCGCTCCAGTTACCTCCGTTTCGTTCCACTATCCGGCAGAGTTCGTCTTCAAACGATACAAATCCGTGATGCGACCGTTGATTTTCTATATAATGCTTTACTGCTTCAATTTCGCGCGACGAACAGCTGAAGGCAAAGTATTCCCGTCCCCAGCCACCAAACTTTGCGAAGTTGCTATTACCTTTCATCCACATGCTCGACGACCTCTTGATTTCTCTGACCAAAGACGATAACGCTATGGATGGATGAAGGTCTAACAATATGTGGATATGGTTGTTAGTGCCATTAATGCGTATAATCCGGGAATTGTAGTTAGAGGCAATACCGACGATATATTTATAAAGTTCGTCAATGCAATTAAGGTTAAGGTTGGGCCCACGGTAATGCGTGTTGATTACTACATGGTAGAATGCTGATACATAGCTCATATTGGAGAGATTTTTACAAATGTAGTTAAAACTGTGTGATTTGGCAACATTTTCTATGAAATACCTCCGCGTCTCTCCAATCTGCGACCCTCGTATATGCAACGTCTTCGACGTTGTTTGGTGTTGGTGTGTCTTTGATCCTCACGAACGCCCTGCGGGCTTTATCGTGAGGTTTAACGTATTGTCGCGTCTTCGACGCGCCTTTGCCGGGATGCCGGTAGCAGATGTTTGTCTTCGACGCGCCTTTGCCGGGATGCCGGTAGCAGATGTTTGTCTTCGACGCGCCTTGCCGGGATGCCGGTAGCCGATGCTTGTCTTCGACGCGCCTTGCCGGGATGCCGGTAGCAGATGAGCCGGGTTGGATGTGTTCCCTGATGCTATCTGTGCGTGATGTCAATGGTCGATGGGGCGGAGGCGGAATGCGTGGTTAGATGTGTGTGGCTATGGAGGTGGTTAGGCTGTGGGAGATGCGTCGGAGACGCATGATATGTTAAGCCCCATGGATAGGGGCCGGTAGGTCCCGGTCCATGGGGACAGGCGATACGGGCCGCCGAGATGCACGTCGGAGATGTGCGACATCAGATGGTAGAGCTAGTGCAACGTCTTCGACGTTGTTTGGTGTTGGTGTTTCTTTGATCCCTCACGAACGCCCTGCGGGCTTTATCGTGAGGTTTAACGTATTGTCGCGTCTTCGACGCGCCTTGCCGGGATGCCGGTAGCAGATGCTTGTCTCCGACGCGCCTTGCCGGGATGCCGGTAGCCGATGCTTGTCTTCGACGCGCCTTGCGTCGGATGCCGATAGCCGATGCTTGTCTTCGACGCGCCTTGCCGGGATGCCGGTAGCCGATGCTTGTCTTCGACGCGACCTGTCCGGGATGCCGGTAGCAGATGCTTGTTTTCGACGCGCCTTGCCGGGATGACGGTAGCCGATGGGTCGGAGGCGGGATGCGTCATCCGACATACGGGTGGGGGAGATGCAAAACAGGCATGGATCCGGGTGTGGAGTCCATGCCTGCTTTGTATTTATGAATGTGTGTGGATGGATTTATTCGTCGAGGATGAGTTTGATGGGGCATGCATCGCCACCATAATTTTGACCGCTATCCTGTGATCCCATACCGTTGAGACATCCAAAGTCATACGGGTTGAAGTTCAGGTCAAAGTAGTTCATATCCCATGCCGGATAAAATTTCCATGAACCGATCGTTGTCTCGTTAGGTGATACCCAATACACTGCACCGGGAACGTTAGCCATATTATACGGAATGGGACGGAATTGATTGTCCTTATGGTACGCTTGTGTAAGCAATCCATTTACTGAACCATATCGAAGCGTTCCAAACGAACCTGTAGACGCGCCTTGGTTAGTGCGTCGTCCCATGCCATAAGTGCCTATCGAGAAGAAAATCTGGCGTCCGTCGGTCTTATTGTAGACAATTACGCCTCTCATGCCTTTGGCTATTCCCGCATTGTTGTTATTGTTATTAGCGTAGTCGGTAAATCCGTATGCATCATCTATATTACTTTTTGTGCCATCTGCTCCGTCGGCATACAGAACACCCACTCCATATTCACATGCTGTAAGCGCATTATAATCATCCAAACTTGGGACTCGGTAACGACGGGTCTGCCGTTTTCCTTCGATTTCGATTTCAGTTTCAAAATGCCTCCATTCGAACTTTTCATAATTATATTTTACGGCACCCGTAGATCCATCTCTGACTCCCATGCCGTTTATCTGATTCCATGAAAGAGATCCGCCCCATGTCATCTCCATTCCGGTATCGCCGGGAGCCTCTCCTCTTTCAAGGCCAGCCGTGCTGTTGTTGCTGTTAAGGATGCCGTTATAGTTTCCTCGCTTGAAGAAAGTGCCGAGTGTAAGCGGACTTGCCGTAATAGTTGCCTTGACATAATTGCTTCCATTCCAGTTGGATTTAAACGGAATGTCTTTTTCGTCTTTTTCGCACGAAGAATATAAGCTGAATGAACTCCATTTAGCTCCTCCGTCAACTAACGCTAACGGTGCCTTATAGCCCTTGCGCACGAATATGTCGTGCGATGATGTATACCCATGGTATTCCACACGTATTACAGCACATTTCGTACTGCCTTCCGTCACTGAAGGAAAACTGATGTTGAAATCAATCGGAGTGCCGTCATCGCCGTGTATCGTATCGTTTGTGCCAACTTTGAAACCTTTGTCGCCAAGCCTGACATACGCTTTCCATTTTCCTTGTGAAGTGAATGTACTGAACTCGTTTGCGGCGGCTCCATTGCGGCGCAATAACTGCACGTGGAATGGCTCGGGGTCATTGTGCTTTCGCCAGACGGCTTTAGGATTGACGATGCGACGACATTGATATACCGGATTGTAGCTGACTATCTTTTTGCCGTTGCTGTATGTTGCCGTCAGTTTTACCACGGCTTTGCGCTGATAGGTGTCGTAAGGGTTGTTGCCGGTAAATCCTGAGATTCCGAGCATTGTCTTTGGCCTTGTGAACATCGGAAGATGCACGGTGACTGATCCGTCGGCCCCCTTTACGACTTTAGTTTCAAGATTGCCGGTCCCTATCTTTTTTTCCATGCGTGCCGGATTGTCTTTATTCCAGGCCGGGAAAGAAAGATCTTCTTCAGAGAATGTCCGGTAATTCTGGGGCTTATCCTTGTTGTAAAAATGGTCTTTCAGCTTATTGTAATCTCTAGCATACTCTATTTCTATTCCGTTAAGAAGAAACGCATTGTCCATGTCCGGATTATTGACGGTCAGGAATCCGGCCCATATAGGAGTGACATATTTGGGCGGGGCCATGCCGATGTATTTTACCTGGTCAGTAGATGTATGCGGATATTCGGTTATCGATGTGCCGCCACTTTTGTCGTATGGTTGCTGTAGTCCGTAATAATATCCGTTAGTCGGAATTTTATCCTCGCCGTAAGTCGTCGTATAATTATCTGCAAGATGCTTGTCGCGGTTGCCTGTATTCATGTAAACAGGCCGGTTCCAGTTGAAATCAATGGCATATTTCGATACGGATTCGGCGGGAATCGATTGTTCCGGAACAGAGTCGGTAGATGTGGGGTCGTAGGGTGCCCAGTTGTTCTCTACAATCTCGACTTCAAACTCTTTGATTCCTTTGCCGAGGCGCACTGGAAATTCCGCGCGGTGATTATAGCCGTAGGAGATATAGTAAGATGCGTCAACAAATAGAATCTCCTGATTTTCTTTGTAGACAATGTGCCAGTCAGGCTGGTTGGCGAATCCTTTAAAGCCAAGGGTCAGCTTGTAGTGGCAGTTGCGTTCGGCATTGTAATTATATTCACAGTCCTGTCCAAGCATAAACCTGTACTTTATCGGGCCGCGCGAAAGCTGCTTGGCATTGTTTGAGATATAATATGCGTCAACTTCAATATATGTTCCGTAGGGTATATTGTCTTTGAACCCATTGTCAGTAGGCTTTGTTGGAATCCAGCCTGTCTCATTCAGATCAGGACGTTTGTCATATTTCTTTTCATTTGGGTAGTCGCCCTGCATGTTTTCAAAGAAGTACATTGCCTGCGCGTTTTCTGAGTGCGATACAGTTCCTCCGTCACTGCCAACGGCCACAGAACCTTTAACGGGGGTATACTGGGCAATCATCATCCAGTTTCTGTAATCGTCAGAAGGGGTTTCTCCGGATTGAAGCTCCCCGTCTTTTCCGTAGGTGATGCTGTCGCCTGTCGCGATGAATTGGGAGTCTTTGCCCGGCTCGTTGTCTTTGCCTATAGGGCAATTAAGCGGTATGTCCTTGATTGTGATGCTTCTGATGTAAATTTCGATATCTTCCAGAAGTCCGCTTCCATCATAAACGACGGTCACTTTTGAAGCGAGACGACGCGCCCATGCATGAAGCTTCATCTTGGGTTTTCCAACTGTAATAAGCGGAGCCTCATAGCGAACGTCGGCATCTTCGCCGTTGGCAGACATCGATGTTCCGTCCTCGGTAGCGAAATATCCGAACATTTGATTGTTTGCGGCAATATCATCGCTATCCCATGTGGCGGAGTAGCTCTTGAGCTTGTCGGGAGTGCTAAATCGGGTGCGGTTTTCTTCAGTGTCGGTAAATTCGGGAATGTTGGCCACCACATACATGTAGTAATGGCCGTAAGGTATCTTGCCGATGGTAAATGTAGCGCGTGGCGTAGCTTTTTCGGCGGATGTATGGCCGTCGTCAGGGCGTTGGGTGTTGCCGTCTTGCTTTATATCGATGTTGGTTATCGTGGCGGCATCCGGATTCTCTGAGTCGTAGCTGTATATGCCGGTCAAATCCTGATTTTTGTCGTATATGAATACGGAAAGCGAGGTGATATTTTTTATAGAATTGCCTGCGGCGCTTCTGCCTACCGCCATTTCGCTTCCGGACAAAGGCTCAAACGCAACGGTAGCCGAAATGCTTGCTTCACCGTCGCCGAGTTCTCGATATTGATCAGGAAACTCGTCGACACATCCGGAGAAGGCCGGAAGAATTGCGATAAGAGCTATGATATGTAATATTTTTCTAAACATATATATTGCAGGATGATAAGTTTCAGTTTTCGGGGATTCGTATGCTCAACGTTATTCGTCGAGGTCGGCCCACGGTGGCCGTTCGTCGTCGATGTATGGCGGACGAATCCATGGTTCGTCAAATCCGAAATCAGGATTCAGGTCGATTCCGGCATATGGGATTACGTCGACAGTACAGGAAAGGGAACTGCCGTTGAGGTTGATGTTGACTTTGACGTGGGTGTTGCGAGGCAGAGCCTGCCACTGGGGTGTGTTGATGTACGGGAGGTTGGGCAAAGCGGCGTTGAGGTCGACGCCGTTGACAGGAAGCGTGATGGTGTATTGCTTCGGGTCGGCGAGGGTGCCGAACAGCGTCTCGGGCAGGTAAACGGTGCCGATGGTGAATGTGCGCTGTGTCGTCTCGCCGTTCTTCTCCCATGTGAAGGTGTAGGGAGCCGTCTGAGCGGCCGCGGGAGTGTTGAATGTGGTGATTACGCGCGGGTCACCGTTGACGGGAGTCTTTGCCGGGTCGTAGGAGGTATTGTTTGGGAACAGATACTCCATGTCGGCTATCTGGTTGATACTTACTGTGCTGATCAGGTCAGGACTGAATTTGGGATAGTCTTTGGATACGTTCATTGTGAAGGTGACCTTGATTGCGGTGCGGGTGACGAAGAGGGTCGACTCGTAGGGCACGGGTATGTCGCCGTCGTATTGCGGGCCGCCTATCTCGACGGAGTGGAATTCGGTCATGGGAATCACCTGGTCGTCGGCGTACAACGGCTGTCCCTCTTGCCTCGACAGCGTGACGGAGCCATACGTGTCGGGGAACTGCTGGCCCGGCATCAGTTCGGAGAACTGCGACAGCACATCTTGTGGAATCGATGCTTCGTTGCCGATGAGATATACGGTCTTGGTGTCGTTCGGCTTGACCTTGAACAGCTTCGGACGTGTGCTGACGGCCGGATTCTGGCCTATCGACACATTGTGCTCGACCTTGCCTTCGCCATCGACGATGATGAAGCGCATGGTCTTGATCAGTTCATTCTGGACGGTCGGGTCTTCGAAGTAGTTGTTATCGGGGTCGTCGAAAGTATAGCCTGCCCGGCTGAAGTCGTCGGGCAACTCGGCGGTCACGACCGACAGGGCCAGATAGGCGGCGTTGTCGGTGCGGTCGGGTTCCGGATCGGGTGCGTCGGATTCTCCGCAGCTCAGCAGGGCAAGAGCCGGGATGATTGACGATAACAGACGGAAGGGATGTTTCAGATTCATAATTCGGTTTTGTCAGGAAGTCAGGCTTCGATGTCGTTGAGCCTTACAACCCAGTCGTTGATTATAATTCGGGTCTGCACCCAGTTGTTGTTGTCGTCGAGGAAGAAGATTACCGCCCATTCGGATTCGCGGTCGAGATACTCCTGCGCGGGCATCGAGGCATAGCGTTCGCTCTTGAGCATCAGCAGATAGTTGACGATGGGAATCGAGATGACGGGCTCTTCCTTTTCATGGGAGTTGACGACGAGCTTCATTCCGTTTGACGGTGCCAGGCGCGAGGTGCTGAATTCGGCGTAGGCGACGGTGGATTCGGTGCCGTCGGGGTTTTCGCCGGCCGATACGTTGCCTACGGCCCACGGCATTACGTCGAACGGACGTCCGGTGGCGAGCACGCTGTTGTTCCAGTCAAAGCGCGCATTGTCGGCTCCCGTGAGGGCGAAGTCGAAGTCGGCGTAGTTGACGGGCATACCGTTGACATGCTGCAGGAGTATGCGGATGTTGTGGGTGTCCTTCATCATCGGCAGGGTCACGGTGGTGTAGGTGGTCGACTCGGGTTCGGGCACGGTGACGTCGAGCTGTCCGTAGTAGAGCCCGTGGAGGTCTGTGCCGGGGTCGGCGCCTATGCAGTCGTTGTTCATGTCGACGCCTATCGACTGAAGGGTTGAGCCTTCCGCCGGAATCGAGGTGAAGTGGAACGACGACTTAGGGCACTGCATGCCGCCGTAGGCGAGCAGATGGTAGTCGCCCGGCTCGATGTCGAGTAGCATCCGGTAGTCTTCGTCGGCGAGCACGTCGGAGGTCTCGGTCAGGGTGGTGACGTAGTTGTAGTCATCGTCATAGACAAACAGGGTGAGGCAGTCGACCTGCGATGGAAACGCATTGGCGAACAGCATGTTGTAGTCGTAGACGAAACGCACCTGTATGCCGGAGACGCAAGGGTCGAGGTCTTCGTAGATGGCGTTGTCGCATGAAGTCAGGCCGACCATGGGCGCGGCTATGAGAGCCGCGCCTATGATAGACTTGAAAGAATTTAACTTTATTAGGTTCATTATTTGAAAATGAAACGATTAGAGGTCGATGGTGTTGACACGTACTACCCAGGGAAGTACCTGTACGGCAAGTTTGAAGTAGGTCTTGGGGCTTTCGTCGGGATCGTCGGGATCTTCAGGATCGGGGTCGTCGCCGGGATTGCCGGGATGTCCGAATTCCATGATCGAGTTGATCTTGAGCTTGTAGATGTTGTTGCGTACGGTTGCGAACTCCATCATGCCCATTGTCATGTTGGCTGAATTGTCGTCGTGACGGTTGTAATAATAGTAGTAGCAGGGATAGTTGCCGGCGGCATCCGGACGGTAGATGGCGAATCCGTCTTCGCAGGTCTGGATAAGGTCGCCGTTGCTGTCGAGATTGTCGGTCACGAAGAGGGTGTTGTACATGTTGGAGATGGTGGTCGACGGAGCAGCTTCAACAGCTGCCTTGAGCTGGTCCTTGTTGCCGTAGACGTGGCCGTCGTAGGCGTAGATCACCTGCTTTGCCGCCATTGCTGTCGCCATGTCTGTGCCGGGGACGGCAATGATGTTGCCCTTGAAGAGAACACCTGTAGTGATACCTTTCTTTTGCTCATCGACACCGGGGATGGTGTTTTCGGTGGCGTAGCGCCAGATTTTGTAGCCAGGATTAGCAATGGGCTTGCCTTCGGCGTCAGTGCCTGGAGTCCAGTTATTGTCGTCGTCGTCAATTGAGAGCGATGAGAGCGCATCGTAGTTGGTCAGCGACGCGGGGCCGAAGCCTGCGGTCGAGATGGGGTAATAGTAGCTGGCAGATGCGTCTTGGCCCTTATAAGCTGACTTAAATCCATAGTCGGTGCTGACTACCCAGTTGTTGGTGCTTTCGCGCTGGCAGAGAACCGACGGAGTCCAGGTTGCGTCCATCGACATGCGGGGCAGATAGTAGAATGTCTTCGACAGGTTGAACAGAGCCATGTCGGTCAGCTGTACGTAGCCTTCGGTGATGGTTTCGTCGGCGGCGCTTACGATGGGGTAGTAGTTGGCCTGGGTCTGGCCTTCAACTGTGGTCTGAGCGAAGTCGAAGCGAACGGCGGCGCGCTGAACCTTTACAGTACCGAGGTCAACAGGATTGTGGCGGTCTGCCTTTTCCATCACTTCTACGGTGGGGAGGGTTGTAGATGCGAGGTCGCGGTTGGTCATCAGGAATGAGTTCTGAACCCAGATGGCCGATGCGTCGGCGTCGGTCAGTGTGCAGAGAAGGTCAGCGAAAGAGTCGCCGGTAGGGTTGGTTTCGCTTGCCGGCTCAAGAGTCTCTACGGCACGGATAAGCTCTGTGGTAGGGTTGCAGTAGGCAAAGACGTTGACAGTCTTTTCGGCGTTGTCGGCCACTGCCTGCGACTTGAAGCGCACTGTAAAAGTAGGACGTCCGTTAGTGGCGGTAGCTCCGTTGTCGGGGGTGGCGTCGGCCTGTGCCGCAGCGATGAATTCGAAGTCGGCGGGAGAAGGAGTAGCAGATGTGCTGTTGTTTTTGGCAAGAAGTACAATAACGGAGTTGACTTTGTTTTCTGAGTCCTGACCTACCTCGAAGCCGTTGCTTGAGTTGGTGTTGTCATCGGGAGTCACTGTCTGGCTTCTCGAACCGCCTGTGGGGAGGCTGAGGGTCAGTCGTGCGGGAATGCCGTCGCCGGGCATATTGATGTCCACCTTGGGCTCGTCTTCGTTGCCGCATGATGTCATGAGCATGGCGGCGAGAAGTCCAAACGAGTAAATTACTTTTTTCATTTGAAAATCGTGTTGTTTTTTTAATTAGTACTATAGTTTATTTCTGTTGATTTTCATGTTCGATGATGTCTCTGACCTGCTTGGCGGCTTCGGCGGCTTCGGCGAGTCCTTTAGATGCGGCCTTGTCAAACAGGGGCAGAGCCTTGTCGTAGTTCTTTTCGAATGCCTCGATGAGGCCGTAGGCGTAGGTGGCCTGCGGGGTGTCGCCGGCTTTCGACAGATAGGCGAGCGCTTTGGCGTATTCGCGGCGCTGGATGGCGATGTTGGCGGCGTTGAGATTGGCCACGGGATTGTCCGGGAACATGCGTACTGCGGTCTCGAACACCTCGCAGTAGTCTTCCGAGCCGGGCTCGTAGCTTTGGGCCACGAGGAACAGTTCGTTGAGCGAGAGGTTCTGTGGAGCTGTGCGGAGCACCTTCTTAATCTCGTCTACAGAGGTGAATGTGCGCACCATGTAGTTGATGGTGTAGTCGGAGTGGCGCAGGGCGGGGTATTCCTCGCGTAGGAGGAAGGCGTACTGCTGCGGGAAGTCCTTCTGGATTTTGGCGTTCTTGGGGTCGGGGGCCAGGTCGGAGTCGATGATTGCCAGGATGGCTTCGCGGTTGGCGATGTCGCTCTTCTCCACGTAGCGGCGCAGTCCTTCCCAGTCTTCAGGCTCGTATGATGTGTGCATGATGGCCGGGTCGAATGCATATAGCTTCTGCACGTAGTCCTTAAGGGTGGCGGTACGTCCCTTGGCCAGACGGACGTTGTTGCTGTAGGATCCTTCAGGCGAAGCGAAACCCTTGATGGAGAATGAGGTTATGGTGACGTTGGAGTCGTTGCGCACCACGTCGATGGTCTTGCGGATGGAGGCGAGCTCCTCGGGGTTGCGGCGGTAGTCGGGATAAAGCTCGGTGCGGTTGACCGGGAAGTCGATGTAGGCCGATCCCTTGAGGTCGCGCATCTTGACAGCCTCGGCTTCGGGCGTGATGAAGGCGAAGCGCGGCTCAAACAGTCGTGGCTTGTAGTCGAGTCTGAGCAGTGGCATCGGAGTCAGCGGCATGTCGCATCCGCAGTCGCTCTGTCCGTATTCGATAGAGAGTTCCGACACCTCCATCCAGGGCTCGTACTCTGTCAGCGACTGGTAGGGGACGTTCAGGTTCTTGACAGAGCGGTAGAGCAGGCCGGTGTCGCCGTCGGGGGTGTTGCGCAGGCGGTAGTAGTAGCGGTTGCGTCCGGAGATGACGACTTCGGGAAATCTGTAGGTCTGTCCGTCAGGTCCGTTAAGTACGGGTGTGAGCACCGTTTCGGAGTTGCCGCCTTGCTTTAGGGCGCTGGCGTCGATGTCCATGTGCAGTATGAGCCGGCTCTGGGAGCGCTCGACTTTCACGTCCTTCAGGGCTATCGCGCCGTCAAGGACATCGACGTTGACGGCATGGCACGTCAGCATGCCGACGGCCAGGGATAATATGAATAAAATATTTTTCATCACCGTGTTTGTAAGTAGTCTGTGGTTAGAATGTGTAGATTAGGCTTACTGCGGCTTTGGTGGGTCCGACGTAGTGGACAGGCTTGTCCTTGTACACAGGGGTGCCGCACTCGGCGCACGGGTAGGACGTCACTCTGGAATAGACCCAGCCGAATCCGATTTCGGCTTCGATGTTCCAATGGCGCGACAAAATCCATGAATAGCCGTAGGCCACGCCCAAACCTCCATACCAACCCTCGTAGCGGTGGTTCTTGAAGTCGCCGAGCTTGTTTCCGAGCAGGTTTAGGTTCGGGAAGTCCATGTGGCCGAAGTTGAACTGGCCGACAAGGCCGTGCGCTCCGATGAAGTGTCCCTGCCATTCCTGGCAGAACCAGTAGCGCACTTCGGGCTGAGCGAGCCAGTGGCGCCAGCGGTGGCCGTTGACGTTCCATGCGTTCAGGTTGCCCGACAGGTCGAAAGTCCATTTCGGGGCGAGTCTGACCTCTGCACCGGCATTCACGGTCAGAAGCGCGTCGTAGAGCAGGTTGGTCTTTACTGCCACTTCCTGGGCTTTAACCGCATGCGTCGCAGCAATTAGCGTCAGCAATAGGATAATTACTTTTTTCATTATGTTTTGTTATGTTATATGTAGCGTGTATATATATTAATGTGTTGTCCGTCTCTTTGGAAGAGAATTCATATATGGCTGTCACGCAGGGGGTGGCGCTATGCTTGATGTGCATGCCGTCCGCACGAGGCGGTTTTCAGTGCCATCGGTGACCGGTTTAAAGTATAGTACCATAACCTCTGTCGTTTGTATAATGTCTGTGTCCGTATATCCGGACATGTTCACCGCCAGTATATGTCTGCTTTTTGCGGATCGTTCATTCATACCCCAAGTTGTCTTGCATAGGCCGACGCATGGTAACGTATTGCCTGGCAATGCATTATTGTGCGTTTTATCGGCTTTGTATAACTGTTGTTCGTAGCGTCTGCGTGACTTATTGCAATTAAGTCGGCTGTGTTATTTTTTTTATTTCTTTAGATTACTTTTCCAATTGTCTCTTAACAAGAGATAATATTTTCCTACAAAGGTAATAAATTCGTAGATATGTCGCAAGCGTCCAACCCGGATACAGACCGTTATGTAAGCGTTTAACATCTTTAAGTTAGAAATTCTTGTTTGATTGTGCGTGAGTAATGGGGGGGGGTAAAATATTGATTTATAGTGATTTATAATTTCCGACCGGTCATTTTCGGAATAATCGGCCAGAATGAAATTTTAATATTTTTTCACTTTATGGGCTCCGGATGTGACGTCCATGCCCTATAGGTCGAGGAGGCCTTCGGGGAGGGTCATGACGAGGTGGCGGGAGTCGGGGTCGATGTCGTCGATCATCTCGTCGGCGACTGGGATGTAGATGTTTGTCATGTCGGGACGTTCGACTACGAAGAGGGCGTTTTCGGTGGACAGGTCCACGTCGATTATGCGGCCGATCAGTGTGCCTGTCTCCGAGAGTATGGTGTAGCCGGCGAGGTCCGCGGCGTACATGCCTTCGTCGTCTTCGTCGTCTGCCACGACCAAGTCGTCAGCCTTGAGCACGTAGACGAGGTGGTGTGTCAGCTCGGCGGCGTGCTGTTCGTCGTCGATTCCGTCGATGTGCATGATTACCGTGTCGATGCGCTTGGTGCGCACGCTGTCGATGAAGAAGGGCACGTATATGCCTTCGATGTCGAGCACTATGCGGCCAAGTCGCTCGATGTCGACATCTTCGTTGAGGTAGGCGTTGATTTCGCCGTTGATGCCGTGTGGTTTGCCCAGTTTGCCTATTTCGGTTATTTCTGCTTCGGTGATCATGACTTGTGCGGGGTTATGGTGCGGTTAGTCGTCGACGCGGGTGATTTTTGCTCCGATGGCGTTGAGGCGCTTGTCGATGTCTTCGTAGCCTCGGTCGATCTGGTCGATGTTCTGTATGCGGCTCTTGCCTTTGGCGCTCATGGCGGCGATGAGCATGGCTATGCCGGCTCGGATGTCGGGCGAGACGAGCGACGCTCCGTGCAGCGACTTCATCTTGCCGGAGCCTATGACGGCGGCGCGGTGAGGGTCGCATAGGATTATCTGAGCTCCCATGTCGATGAGTTTGTCGACGAAGAAGAGTCGGCTTTCAAACATCTTCTGGTGGATGAGCACACTGCCTTTGGCCTGCGTGGCCACTACGAGGAATACGCTCAGGAGGTCGGGCGACAGTCCGGGCCACGGCGAGTCGGCAAAGGTCATGATTGAGCCGTCGATGAAGGTCTCGATTTCGTAGCTGTCGTGTCGCGGGATGAATATGTCGTCGCCGCGGCGTATGATTTCGATACCGAGACGCTTGAAGCTGTCGGGGATGATGCCGAGGTCGTCGTAGCCGACATTTTTAAGGGTGATTTCGCTTCCGGTCATGGCGGCCATGCCGATGAAGCTTCCTACCTCGATCATGTCGGGCAGTATGCGGTGCGACGCTCCATGCAGTTCGTCGACCCCGTGGATGGTGAGCAGATTTGATCCGATGCCCTCGATTCGGGCACCCATTCGTGTGAGCAGCCGGCAGAGTTGCTGTATGTAAGGCTCGCAGGCGGCATTGTAGATGGTGGTGGTGCCTTTGGCCATCACCGACGCCATGATGATGTTGGCGGTTCCGGTCACCGACGCTTCGTCAAGGAGCATGTATGTTCCGGTCATAGTGTCGCCTTTTATGTGGTATGCCTTGAGGTCGGGGTCGTATTCAAAGTCGGCACCCAGTTTCTGTATGCCGAGGAAGTGAGTGTCGAGTCGGCGGCGTCCGATTTTGTCGCCTCCGGGTTTCGGGAGCACGGCGTGTCCGAACCGAGCCACGAGCGGGCCTACAAACATTACGGAACCGCGCAACGCGGCGGCCTTTTTTACAAATTCGGGCGAAGATATGTAGTCCATGTCCACCCGGTCGGCTTCGAAGGCGTAGCTGTGCTTCGACAGCCGTTCGACCTTAACCCCCATGTCCTCGAGCATGGCTATGAGATTGTTGATGTCGAGAATGTCGGGGACATTTTCGACTACTACACGTTCTTTGGTGAGCAGAACTGCGCAGAGTATCTGCAGTGCTTCGTTTTTAGCTCCCTGTGGAGTGATTTCGCCATTAAGAGGATGGCCTCCTTCAACGATAAATGTGCTCAAGATGGTGCGGTTTTAGGTGGTTAGGGATTCAGTTTGGACGGGAGAGTGGTGCGGGGCTATTTCTTCTTTTTCTTCTTGGAGTTGTTGCTCGGAGCCGGCGCGGCCACAAACTCGCGCAGTTTGCACGTGGCGGGGTTAAGGCGTATGGCTCCGTGGCTGTAGTAGGCCAGGTCCTTGAAGATTTTTATGTCGTCGACACCGTCGGGGTTCACTGCCAGCATGAGTTTCTTCATGTGGTTGGCTATGAACCGGATGAGCGCGTCTTTTTCTTCGCCCTCTTCCATCTCGCACGCTTTGCGGATCATGTCTTCGATGTGCTTGCCGTAGTGGCGGTAGTCTATGCGTGAGAGCGAATATTTGATGGGCTCCGGACGCGAAACAAGGTTCTCCGGGCGTATGACCTCGCAGGGGTAGTCTATGTCGAGCTGAAAGTCGGACATTATGGCCAGATGGTCCCAAAGCTGATGGGTGTAGTCAGGGTTGTCGCGAAGCTCCGGAAACAGATTGCCCATCGAGGCTATGATCGAGTAGGCGCATACCGTACGCTCTTCGCGGTCGGGTATGCCTACGCAATAGTCGACCATCTGCTGGATGTTGCGTCCGTATTCCGGCAATTTCAGCCTTTTGAGGTGGGTATTGTATGTAAGCATATAATATCTGTAATTTATCATTCAAAGTTACGCTAATTTGAGCAAACGGCCAAATTAACATGGCTTATCCTATACCCTTTTAAATAAAATAAAGCATCCGGGGATTTTGTTCACCCCGGATGCCAGATATTCGGTAGCTTGTGAGTGTCGTTCGACTACATGTTCATACCGCCGTCGACCTGGATAACCTGTCCGGTCACGTAGCTCGACATGTCTGAAGCGAGGAACACGGCCACGTTGGCGATGTCCTGTACCTGTCCGCCACGACGCAACGGAATACCCTTGATCCATTCCTTGCGTACTTCTTCGGGAAGTGCCGCGGTCATGGCTGTCTCGATAAATCCGGGGGCGATGGCGTTGGCGCGGATTCCGCGAGAGCCGACTTCCTGTGCGATAGACTTGGCGAGAGCGATGAGTCCGGCCTTTGACGCCGCATAGTTGGCCTGTCCGGCATTGCCGTGTACGCCTACCACCGACGCCATGTTGATGATCGAGCCGCTGCGCTGACGCATCATGATTGGAAGCACGGCGTTGATGAAGTTGAACGCGCTCTTGAGGTTGACTGCTATCACGGCGTCCCACTGGGCTTCGGTCATGCGGAGCATGAGGCCGTCCTTGGTGATGCCGGCGTTGTTCACGAGTATGTCAATTGAGCCGAAATCCTTTTGAACCTCTGCCACCACTTCCTTGGTCTGGTTGAAGTCGGCCGCATTTGATGCGTAGCCTTTTACCTTAACTCCGAGAGCTGCAATTTCCTGTTCTGTGGCTTTGCCGAGATCATCGATGACGAGGTCGGTGAAAGCTATGTTGGCACCTTCTTGTGCGAAGCGCAGTGCAAGCGCCTTGCCGATACCGCGGGCCGCGCCTGTGATCAATGCGGTCTTTCCTTCAAGTAGTTTCATGAAAGTCTGTTGTTTATAGTTGATTTAAAATGAATTTTGGACAGCAAAATTAAGAAAATATTATATTTCCACCAAAAATGCTCCGCATGAATATCCTCCGCCGAATACGGTGAGGCCTATTTTGTCGCCTTTTTTGAATTTGTCGCGGTTCTCGGCAAATACGAGCGCGCAACTTGCAGAACCTGTATTGCCGTATTCCTCGATGTTGTTAAGGAAGTGGTCGTCGGCGAGGTCGAGCTGATGTGCCACCTGGGCCACTATGCGCTTGTTGGCCTGGTGGGTGATGATGTAGTCGAGGTCGGCGGGCTTCATGCCGTAGGGGGCTGTCACCCGGTCGAGGGCCTTTATCATATATGTGCATGCGTTGACAAACACGTCGCGTCCGTCGGGCATTTCGATACCGTTTTCTTTCGGGCGCAGAATCACTCCTTCCGGACCTTTGCCGACGTTGCCGAGTCCGCAGGTGTATATTGCCTTTACTTCCACATCGCTGTCGCTGACCTTGTCCTTCGACAGGAAATATGCCACTGCGGCGTCGCCCCACAGATGTCCGGCCTTGGGGTCGTGTTCGTTGGAATAATACGTATTGTGTTCCGAACAGATCAGGAGTGCTTTTGTGGCTTTGCCGGCGGCGAAGTAGGTTTCTACTATCTCAAGCCCGTTGACGAACGACGAGCATGCGGCCGACACGTAGACTGCGCGGGCGCCTTCGATGCCGAACTTCTGCTGTGCCACGTGGGCCAGAGTGGCCACGGTGTCGTACGGCGAGTAGGATGCCGACACTATCAGGTCGACATCTTTGATGTCGTAAGGCAGACTTTTCACTGCATCCTCGATGGATGCTATTCCCATCGAATTGTGGCCTTCGTCTTCAGCGGCTTTCGAACGGGAGCGTATGCCGGTACGCTTGTAGATCCATTCGTCAGACAGTCCGTTCACATTTAGGAAGTAGTCGTTGTTAACTCGAAGTTCCGGTACGTAATATCCTGTGCTGTTGATATACATAAGCTAAATGTTTGTGTGGGGAGTTATTTGTTTGTTATAGCGTTTAATATAAATTCTTTGACCTGGTCCGGCACTTTGTCGGCGTCGATGTGCATCTGGTGGAAGTTGTTGCGCATGTAGGAGAGTTCGATGCCCTGAAACATCATAAGCATGGCCATATAGACGCTGTCTACTGTCTCGGGTGAGAATTCGCCCGACTCAAGCCCTTCGTCGAGTATGTTCTGAATGAGGTCGAGCTCTTTCTCGATGGCCATGTTGCGTATGCGCTCCATGCGTTTGACCTCGCGGATAAACAGGGTGCGCAACATGGGATTGTCCGACTGATGGTCGATGGTCTCCCGCACTATCTGCAGGCGTACGTCGATAAACATCATCAGCTTTTCGGTGGCGCTGATGTCGGAGGAGGCTATACCGCGAAGCCGTTCCACCAGATGTTCGCTTTCGCGTTCGATGACGGCATTGTATATCTCGCGTTTGTTTTTGAAATATGTGTAGATGGTGCGTCGCCCTCTGTCAGACGCGTTGGCAATATCGCTCATGGTGGTGTTCTCAATGCCTTTGTGGGCAAAGAGCTGACGGGCTACTTCGATTAATTTTTCGCGGGTCTTTAATACCATGTTATTGCACAAAAAATATTGAACTGTGCGAAATTACACATTTTATTCCACATTGTAATAATGTTTGCCGATGTTTTTTGCACATTACCACCCGCAAATGAGCACTTTTTTATTTACGGTGCCACTATTGGCGCATATCTTGTAGAAATACAGAAAGACCGCGCTCCTGCAGTCGAAGTAGTCCGGCCTTCGTCTACAGGAGCGTGTTTTTGAACTGATGTTTGTTGTTGTCAATGGTTGTTTCGGTATTGGGGAAGCAGGGGAACCGGAAATTTTGAGAACAGTTTATTGACCGCCTCGCTGATCGATGTCAGGTTGCGGTATTGGCCGTTTCCGTTGTCTATGATTGTGGCTACCGATGCTGAGAATAGCGGAACCATGGTGTCGATGTTGACCATATCAACGGTAAGGACTCCCTCTTTATATATTCCTGTCACTACCTGCGCATTGGGATTCCAATACAGATTGCGCGGATACATGAATATGGGCGCGTAGCCGTTGAAGTAGGGGCCTGGGCCGGGTCCCATAGGCGGATTCATGGCCTGCCATGCGGGTTCGGTCGTGACCTCATGGTGTATGGTCACTCCGAAGTTAACCAGCAGGGGAGAGTTGGGGTCCTCGGTGTAGCCACGCTCCACCATCTGCTCGCGTATGGCGGCCGCAATGTTGTAGTAAGTCACCATTTTCATCCCTTCTGGCAACTTGCCCATCTCCGGATCAACGATACGGAATGTCGAATAGTCTTTCATGTCGGCCTGGTTGTATGTCTCGCTGTTGACGAGCGCGAAAGGCGAACATCCTGAAAACAGCACCGTTAGGCAAATAAGCAATAAAGTCTTTCTCATAAAAACAGTAATTTAATCTTATGTAACTTTAACAAATCCAAGAGGGTAAAAGTTGAGAACAGGATTTACTGCTTTTTCTACTAAAGACATTATGCCGCTTCGGGTATATTTGAGTTTGGATTCATCGGCGATTTCCGACAGGCCTTCCGTAAACCTGGTTTCCGAGGAATCGTCAGGGAAAGATTATATTTAAGGCTGTTGAAATTCATATGATTGTTATTTGTCGTGTTGTAGTTGCAAATTTAAGAAATAAGTTGAAATAATATTAATGATGTGTGTGTTGACTTGTGGCTAAGAAAAATATGTCGTGGAAAATTTGGCTATCGGTCGGCGATTGAGTAACTTTGGTAAAAATTAATTATTACTCATTTTTTATAATGGAAATTACAGGAAAGATTATCATGGCTCTTCCCGAACAGTCAGGCGTCAGCAAGGCCGGCAATCAGTGGAAGAAGCGGGAATATGTGCTTGAGACTCTTGAGAATTATCCGAAGAAGGTGCATTTTGACCTGTTCGGAGACCGTGCCGATCAGTATCCCCTCAATGTAGGAGATGAAATCGTGTTGAGTTTCGACATCAACAGCCGTGAGTTTAACGGCCGCTGGTACACCTCAATAAGCGGTTGGAAGGTAGAGAAGGCCGGGGCTGCGGCTTCCGGCGGTGCTGTTCCTCCGGTTGCGTCAGATCCTTTGCAGGACTATCCAGTAGCTCCTCCGCAGGTCGATTTAGGCAAGGATGTAAACGACGACCTGCCGTTTTAAATGATTCCCCGGGGCAAAACGCTCAGATTGAGAGGAAATAAATGAAAAGTAAAGGCCGGGCATCCGATGTGTGGAGCGCCCGGCCTCTTCGTTATTGATTCTTAAAAGTTTATCAGGGATAATCGAAGATAGGGTTAGGTTCCTTTTATTTTACGTTGGCCATCAGTGTGGCGCCCGCTACAGTGTGCTGGTATGCATAAAGTCCGTGTTCGGAAAGCTCTACGTCCTGCATGCTTCCGTCGGGGGCAATCATCTTGACGTGGGTGTCGTCAACGAAAGTCATGAACTTATAGCTTTCGCCGCCGTTGGCGCTTACGCTCCAAGAATTGTCTTCCTGCTCGAAGTCAAGGCGAACAACGCTTCCGTCGTTTTCGCTTGTGATGGTGTAGCCCTTGCCGTCGCACTCTACGAGATAGCGTCCGTCGTTGCCTTCAATCACCTTCTTGCCGACGGCCACGGGATTGTTGCCGCTCCAGAATTCGATACTGTTTATAACCAAAAGGTCAGCGAGACTGGCTACTTCATATACAGGAACAATCCAGAATGCGATGAACACCAATTCGTTGACGAACTTGTTGTCAATAGTCTTATTCCATGCGAGAAGTTTGTTGAACAATGCGAAGTTGCCTATGCATGAGGTAGTCAACATTGAACCGGCCAAAGTCAGTACGATAGCCACGCTGAGATAAGTTTTCTTCATAATAGTAATTATATGTTTATAGAAATTAGAAATGTCCGTTTAAACAGGCACCTGCCGGCGGCTTTGGTCGTAGTAGTTCATGATTTTCCTGACGTATGACGAGGTTTCGCCGCCTCGGGAGTATCCGTACTTTACTACAGGGTCATTGTAATATTTGGGGTTGGATTTCCACAACATTGTTTCTGCCACATTGCCGAACCAGACCGTAGGGTCCTTTCCGTATTTTTTTGCCAGGGCTATGGCGTCGAGCACATGGGCCAGCCCGCTGTTGTAAGCGGCGAGCACGAACTTCTGTCGTTCGGTCTCGTCGGGAACACGTTTTTTAAGCGATTTGTCAAGGTCTTTTATTATCTTGGTTGCCGTGCGTATGCTTGCTTCCGGATTGGCCATGTTCTGTCGGCTAAGTCCGTAGGCGTTTGCCGTGCGTGGCATAATCTGCATCACACCTCGCGCCCCGGCCCACGATACGGCATTCGGATTGAACCTGCTTTCGGCAAATCCCTGCGATGCAAGCAGCCGCCAGTCCCATCCGATTTCGTCGGCATATTTCTTAAACAAATCGTCGTATTTCGATATTTTGCCGTTGGTGATTTTAAATTCGCCGGAGTAGGGTGCTTTGCTAAGCTCGAAATAACGTTTAAACACCTGCTCGTTCTCACGCTGGTATTCAGCCGTTTTTATCCAGGCGTTGATAGTGTCGGCGAGCCATGGAGTCTTTGGCGACACCCCCCACGATGAACGTTGCGGATAGCTTACATCCATCGTGATGTCGAGGGCATTGTAGTATGTCTTGTTGATTTTGGCGATGTCGCTGTCGACTATGGTCATTGGAATCTGTCCGTTAGACACCATCTCTATCATATCCTCGGTTATGAGGGTGTCCTGGTCGACGGTGTGGATTTTGATTCCTCCTCCGAGTTCTTCGTTGAGGTTTTCAAGACGGTACTCATATTTTGAGTCCTTCTCTACGTAGACTTCGCGCCCGATCAGGTCTGTGACGTCGTGCACGGCGGTGCTGCCGTCGTTCTTAGGCTGAACAAGAACTTGAGTGGTGACGTTTTCAGGGCCGGCCGGAATCACTCGGTCGCGATATTCGGCGGTTATGGGAATCTCATATGCCGCCAGGTCGATGATGCCCGAATCGAGCATGGCAAGCAACGACGGCAGACTTTGCGCCACCACAAGGTCGATGGCTATTCCTTTGTCGGCGCCAAACTGCTCCACCAGATCGTAGTCATAGCCCATGGGTTCGCCTCGGTAGATGAAATATGACAAGGCGCTGTAGAGCGTTCCGACACGGAGTGTGTCGGGAAGCTTCGTCGATTTCGCATCCGATCCGGAAGTCTTTGACGGACCTCCGCAGGCCGAAGCCATAGAGCATAGAATCAATGCTATGAGTGAATATCCGACAAATCTATTCATGACGTGTCGCAGTTGTGGCGTGTAGAGGATTAATATTCAAATGTCCCCTTTTCGGAAATTATGGTCAGCTTGTTGGCCGGAGCGTCTTCGACACGTCCGATGATGCGTGCCGGTATGCCCATCGATTCCGAAATCTTTATGACATCTTCGGCATACTCAGCCGGCAGATAAATCTCCATGCGGTGTCCCATGTTGAACACCTTGTACATTTCCTTCCAGTCGGTGTTTGATTCGCGCTGGATGAGGTCAAACAGCGGCGGCACGGGGAACAGGTTGTCCTTTATCACATGCTTGTCGGTGACGAAGTGCATGATTTTGGTCTGTGCGCCTCCCGAGCAGTGGACCATGCCGTGAATCTTGTCGCGCATCGCGTCGAGGAGCTTCTTGATTACCGGAGCATAGGTGCGGGTGGGCGACAGTACGAGTTTCCCGGCGTTGACAGGCGCGTTGTCCACATCGTCGGTAAGCCTTACGCTGCCGGAGTAGACGAGCTCTTCCGGAACGGCGGCATCGAAGCTTTCGGGATATTTCAGCGCGAGTTCGTGGCAGAACACATCGTGGCGTGCCGAAGTCAGGCCGTTTGATCCCATGCCTCCGTTATATTCTTTTTCGTATGCGGCCTGTCCGTAGCTGGCAAGTCCTACAATCACGTCGCCGCCTTTGATGTTGGCGTTGTCAATCACGTCCGAGCGCTTCATGCGGCAGGTGACCGTGCTGTCGACGATGATGGTGCGCACGAGGTCGCCCACGTCGGCGGTTTCGCCTCCGGTGCTGTATATGTTTACTCCCATACCGCGCAGTTCGGCAAGGAGCTCTTCAGTGCCGTTTATTATGGCGGCGATGACTTCTCCCGGTATGAGCATCTTGTTTCGTCCGATGGTCGACGACAGCAGTATGTTGTCGGTGGCACCTACGCAAAGCAGGTCGTCGATGTTCATTATCAGTGCGTCCTGGGCTATGCCTTTCCACACGCTTAGGTCGCCGGTCTCTTTCCAGTAGATGTATGCAAGTGACGACTTTGTTCCCGCACCGTCTGCATGCATTATGTTGCAATACTCTTCGTCGCCTCCGAGATAATCGGGGATTATCTTGCAGAAAGCTTTAGGATACAGGCCTTTGTCAACATTTTTAATAGCGTTGTGTACATCTTCTTTCGATGCCGACACACCACGCATGTTATATCGTTGGTCGCTCATTATAATATAGTGAATTATTGGTTATTGTCTTATTTTGAAAAATACTGTATTGTATGGTTAAATGAAAATCAGCATGCATAGCACCGCCGGAATCACAATCAGCAACGAGTCGATTCGGTCGAGCATGCCGCCGTGTCCGGGGAGTATGTTGCCTGAATCCTTTACGTGGGTGGTGCGCTTGATGAGCGACTCTACAAGGTCGCCCCATGTGGCAAACACCGAAACTACGACGCTGAACAGAATCATTGTGCCCATCCTGAATTCCGAAAAATATGCCGGCCAGAAGTTGTACATCATGATTGCCGCCGCGATGCAGAACACCATTCCGCCCCAGAATCCTTCCCATGACTTTTTAGGCGAGATGCGCTCGAAAAGACGGTGGCGTCCGATGGCGCTTCCGATGAGGAAGGCACCTGTGTCGTTCAGCCAGATGAATATGAACATGGCCAGGACTATATGGCGTGATACTGAATATACGATTGTCGAGAGGGCAAGAGGAAGCGCAATGTAAACGATGCCGGTCAGCGAGCGTGTCAGCGAGCGCAACGGCTCCTTCTCTTTTGAATACAGGGTCATGATGAATCTTACGAGCAGATACAGGATGAATGCTCCCAGGCCGTATGGCAACAGGTAGTTGACAAGCTCCCACGTGCCGCCGATCAGCAGGAGGCCTCCGACTATATCGGTGACTTTGACTGCGGTCGAATCGTTTGCCGAACCGCTGGATGCCAGGCGATAAAACTCAATCAAGGCAGGAACGCAAAGCAACGTGGTCAGGCAGAGGTATGACACTTCATTGATCAGTATTCCGGCAAGAATAAGCCCTACATAGACTAATCCTGTGAAGCTCCGCAGTAATATATTCTTCATCGATAAGCTTTTTTCAACAGTTATGCGTCAACATTGACGGCCTAATTATGGCCCAAAAATACGTAAAAAATATGAGATTCTGAAATAATATCTTAAATTGGCTTCGTTTGTAGAGTCAACAAGCAAGTGCAAAATTAGCGAAAGTGTTTGATGAATTGTTC
>CAJTSJ010000018.1 GCA_910578785.1 uncultured Muribaculum sp.
TAACCGCCTATGCCTACACCGGCCCGGAAGATGACGGCGGCACTCTGATAGAGGCCGCAGATGACAGCCGGGACTCATTGATAAACGGCGTAATCCGCAGCAGGTACTCACAGACCGAGGAAGACGCGATCAAGACACACCAGATACTCGCGCTCACCAACCCCGGCCACGACAAGGCCGCAGACTACGCCTCGGAGTGGGCGAGGTTCAACATCGAACGCGAAGATGCCATAAAGACGGTTGACTCGTGGTTCGAATGACGTTATAACGGTCAGACAACGCCAGACAAAAGGGCGCGAACCAAAGCAGGTTCGCGCCCTTTAATTTGCTTTAGCCGGCGACTGGATAGGGCAGGGTGGAGTGGGGCTTGGACTTCGATGAGAGAGCGAACCGATGGTACGTTTCGTTTTGTGATTGTTGCACGTTTCGTTTTATTTTTCGCACGTTTCGTTTTAGGAGCGTTGCACGTTTCGTTTTGCGGATTATACAAACCGATATCGATGTTTCCTTACAGAAACAACTGGAATCACTGACCGCGCATTGGCGGACAGAACTTGTATTGTCAGGAATCAACGACCTTGCAGCAATCGTCGTCGAGGTTTCCACGGGAAATATTATTGCCTATTGTGGTAATGCGGATATTACTGCCGACAGAACCGGGAAATGGGTGGATATTGCTTCCGCGTCGCGGTCATCCGGCAGTATCCTTAAACCATTGCTCTATTGTGCGGCAATTCAGGAGGGTACTATTCTTGAAAACACTATTCTTCCTGATATACCGACTGATTTTGGAGGGTTTGCACCAAAAAATTTTGACGGAAGCTACACCGGTGTGATTGGTGCACGAAATGCTTTGTCATTGTCACTCAACGTACCTAATGTTTGGTTGCTGAAAGAGTTTGGCGTTTCACGATTTGCATCGCTTTTGCAAAAATGTGGTCTGTCGACTTTAACAAGGTCAGCGGATACTTATGGATTATCATTGATATTAGGAGGTGCGGAGGTCTCGTTAAGGGATGTTGTGTCATGCTACGCGAAGATTGCAAGATATGATCAGCGGTTCCCTCTCAATGATTCAGTTGCTATCTATTCAATGTTTAACGCAATGAGAGAGGTTAATCGACCTGATCAACTCGATTGGACCAGAGTAAGCTCGGCTCAAAATATAGCATGGAAAACAGGCACGAGCTATGGAGCCAGAGACGGTTGGGCTATCGGAGTAACAGCAAAATACGTTGCTGGTGTATGGGTAGGAAACGCAAATGGTAGCGGTGTGGCGGATTTAACCGGAGCGAGGACTGCCGGGCCCATAATGTTTGATATTTTCAATATGCTGCCATCTTGCAAGTGGTTTGATGCTCCGAAAGGAAAAATGGAAAAAATATGCGTTTATTCAGGGATGCTTGCCGGTAAATATTGTGCCGAAACAACCACTCAGACGGTTTCAAAAAATGCGGCGAAAAGCAAGAGATGCTCATATTGCACGCAAATTCCAGTATCAATTGACGGACAACGAAGAGTCTTAGACGCTTCCGAGCCATCTATTATGACCTCATATTTTCAACTTCCGCCTATTCATAAGCACTATTACAAGCTAAATCAGGCTGAATATGTGGAGCCTCCAGCCATCCTTGAGGCAGACGAAAGTAATCTGAAGTTTATATATCCTACTAATGGAGCGGTAATTCTATTACCACGAAAAACTGACGGCACACAATCAGAGCTGATATGTAAAGCAGTCCATACCAACCCCTCCATAGAGCTTTTTTGGCATTTGGATAATAACTTCGTAGGTTCAACCACCGATATGCATCAAATTCAAATTACGCCACCCTCCGGCGTCCACAAACTGACAGTCTTTGATAACCTCGGACAAAAACAAACCATAGAAATAATTATTCGTTAATTTGAATTAATCATGGATGTTTGGTTTTTGTAATGAAGGATGATAAGACGGATGTCGGTATTGTCCTATGTTTTGCCGAATTTGTGACACAATTTGCCTTGCAATTTCCGCCTTATGTTCAGGTAATTTAGTAACTTTGTTAGACTAAATTAATCGCAGATATGAGAGTTTTAGACTATACGGCAGTCGACAGGACGGAGCGTCCGGTCAGGGTGCTTCAGTTCGGCGAGGGCAACTTCCTTCGCGCATTTGTGGACTGGATGGTAGACATTGCCAATGAGCGCGGAGTGCTCGACACTTCAGTGGCGGTAGTGTCGCCAAGATTTAAGAATAATGCGGGTATATGCGCGCTGAAGGCGCAGGACGGACTGTATCATGTCTGTCTGGAGGGAATCGAAGGGGGACGGCCGTCGAAGTCGTCACGGCTGATTACGTGCATCGCCGATGCATTTTCTCCCGCCGAGGATTTTAAAAGATATGAGAGCTACATATTGTCGCCTGAACTGAGGTTTGTGGTCTCCAACACTACCGAAGCGGGAATCAGATATGAGCAGGACGATGTAAGGTCGGAGACTCCGGTGACTTTCCCCGGGAAAGTCACCTCGATGCTGTATCGCAGGTTCAGGTATTTTGACGGGAGCCCGGAGCGCGGACTGATATTCCTGTGCTGTGAGCTGATCGAAGACAATGGCTCGACGCTTCGTGAATACGTCATACGCCATGCCGAGAATGCCGGACTGGAGCCGGAATTCATACGGTGGGTCAAGGATGCCTGCATATTCTGTGACACCCTTGTAGACAGAATCGTGCCGGGATTTCCCCACGACACGATAGACGATGTGAAGGAGGAGCTGGGCTATGACGACAACATGGTGGTCAAGGGCGAGCTTTACCATATATGGGCTATAGGCGGTGAAGGCTACGAACGGGTCAGGGAGGAGTGGCCACTTGACAAGGCCGGCCTTAACGTGCTGTTCATGCCGTCGATAAAGTCGTTCAGAGACAAGAAGGTGCGCATACTGAACGGTTCGCACACAGGCATGGTGCCGGTGGCTCTTCAGCTCGGTTGCGATACGGTGCTCGACGCCTTCAGCAACGAAGATGTCAACCGGTTTGTAAACGGCATGGTCGACCGCGAGGTGATACCGATGATTGACGAAGACCCTTCGGAGGTGAAGCGGTTTGCCGACGGCATTCTCGAACGTTTCTACAATCCTTATATACGTCATTTCCTTAAGTCGATAGCCCTGAATTCGCTGTCGAAGTGGGAAGCCCGCAACTTCCCGACCGTGGCCGACTGGTGGAGCAGGCGCGGACTCCATGCCGAGGCCGAACTGTTTACGTTTGCCTCGCTTATGGCGCTTTATGCACCGGATTCAGGATTTGAGCCGGAGGACAATGCGGAGCATCTTGCCATAATCCGTGATGCGTGGTCGGCCGGAGGTGACTACCGTGACATCGTGAGGCGTATTGTCGGTAGTGGAATATTCGTCAATGATTTCGAGACGTCGGTACCGGGATTTTCCGACAAGGTGGCCGGATATCTTTCCGTAATAAAGGCTGACGGAATGGCAGTGGAGTTGAAAAACTTTTTAACCGATGAAGCGCATTATAAAGATTAACCCCGCCGACAATGTCGCCGTTGTGCTGTCGGACGATGTAAAGAAGGGCGATGAGTTCGAAGGGGTAGTGATAGTCGACGAGGTTCCGCGCGGACATAAGTTCGCTTTAAGACCTATTGCCGAAGGCGAGGCTGTGGTGAAATACGGCTATCCCATCGGACATGCCACCCGGCCTATAGAGCCGGGGGAGTGGATTCACAGCCACAATCTGGCCACTTCGCTGGGCGATGACCTCGAGTACAGTTATAATCCGGCAGAGTCCGGAGTGCCGGCCTCGGCCGATGGCGGTGAATGTCCGACCGTAAACGGCTTTCTGCGCCGTGACGGACGTATGGGCATACGCAACGAACTGTGGATAGTGCCTACGGTGGGTTGCGTCAACGGCCAGGCCAATGCCATAATCGAGCGTCTGCGCAGGGAATGCGACCTGTCGCACGTGGACGACATCAGGGCGTTTACGCACAACTACGGCTGTTCGCAACTCGGCCAGGACCATGCCAACACGCGCGACGCTCTTGCCTCGCTGATCAGGCATCCTAATGCCGGAGGCGTGCTTGTGCTGGGACTCGGTTGTGAAAACAACCAGCCGTCGGCTCTCAGGGAGCGTCTGGGCGATTATGACGAATCGAGAATAAAGTTTCTGGTGGCCCAGGAGGTCGACGACGAGGTTGAGGCCGGCGTTGAGATATGCCGAGGACTTGTGGAGCAGATGAAGTCCGACTGTCGCGAACCGCTCCCGTTGAGTATGCTTAAGGTGGGCCTGAAGTGCGGAGGGTCTGACGGTCTGTCGGGCATAACCGCCAATCCGCTTGTCGGACTGTTTTCTGACCGGCTCGTAGGATGCGGAGGCACGACGGTGCTGACCGAGGTGCCCGAGATGTTCGGAGCGGAGACCATACTTATGGATAGGGCGGAGAACGCCGATGTGTTTGCCGACATAGTATCGCTCATCAATGACTTCAAGGCATATTTCCGCTCCTACGGTCAGCCTATCTATGAGAATCCGTCGCCGGGCAATAAGGCCGGAGGCATCACGACGCTTGAAGAGAAGTCGCTCGGATGTGTGCAGAAAGGCGGTTCACGTCCTGTGGTGGCGGTGCTCGGCTATGCACAGCCGGCAGTAAGGCATGGCCTGAATCTGCTCCAGGCTCCGGGCAACGACCTGGTGGCTTCGACGGCTCTTGCCTTGTCGGGATGTCAGATTGTGCTGTTTACGACCGGACGCGGTACGCCGTTCGGTACATTCGTGCCGACTATGAAGATATCCACCAATTCACAGCTTGCAAAGCGCAAATCAAACTGGATAGACCTCAATGCCGGAAGCATAGTCGAGGACGAGACCTGGCAGTCGGCCCTGCACAGACTGATGGACAAGGTGGTCGAGGTGGCCAATGGTGCAAAACTGCACCACGAACTTGCCGGCGCCAAGGAGATTGCCATATTCAAAACAGGCGTGACCCTTTAGAATATAAAACTCTACTTAAATATAAACGCGTCCCGAATCCTTGAGGATAAGGGGCGCGTTGCCTTTATTTGGAAGTGATATAACGTCTGTGTGCGTCGGGATGATGGCGTTGATGATTAGTCGTAGCGCTGAAATTCGCCCTGCTTGTTGAATTTCAGTTCGACTCCGTTAGACAGCTGTACTTCATAACCGCCATGGTCCTTTTCGATGCCGACGATGTGTGTGCCGGACTGGTTCTTCTTTACGTAGTCGGCCACTCCTTGCGGAATGAAACCGGCAGGAACCGACTTGCTGTTGGCGCATTCGACGTCTTCCCAATTGCCGTTGCGGTCAAACTTGATTTCCGTGCCGTCGGTGAGGATGACTTCATAGTCGCTGATTCGGCCGAAGTCCTTGTCGATCTTGATTACGCTTATGTCGGACTTGAAATTATTTTTTACGACGGTTCTTGCCGCCTCTGGCAGAACCGACGGGTCGTGAGAATAAGTGTCCTTGGCTGATGCTCCAAAGACTACACCGACTGCTAACATCATTAAGACTAATAGTTTTTTCATAATCGCATGTTTTTAAATGATTATTATGCCATTACAACGAATACCAGCCGATTAAAGTTGTATAAATACGGTTAAAAAGGGCTACTGCTTCTTCAACAGCCCGAACTCCTTGTCCAACAGCTCAAAAATCCGGATGCCTTCATCGACATAATCATGTCCGATGTGATGGCGGACAAGTGAATCGCATTTAGACGTATCTTCCGATTCCCCGCTTTCCGAAGCATCGTTTCCCTGAATTGCCGTAACATCCAAGCCTATGCTCTTGAGAATGTCTGGCGATATTCCAATCACATGCCATCCGTCATGGCTCATGTCTAATTTGGCGTCATTTCCTATTTTTGATAATATAAATTCGCTACCGCCATGATTGTTGAGATAAAAACTGTATTTGTCGGAAAGCTTCTGCTCAAGAATGCGGTGAATCATCTTCCACGCCACATTCGTGGGTGAATAGTAGCTACTCTGCAGAACTACCGCATCGAGATATCCGGTATTGTTTCCGAAAAGGTTTAAATCGTCGACTCCGGGGAAATAGATATAGCCGTAATTGGAACTTCGGTAGGCCACGGTTATCTCTTTTGCATATTTTATGGCATAATATCTCCAGTTCTCCGTGTTCGTGTCCGAGGTGTCATACAGATAGCGGGACAGGTTGCATTTGACATCAATCTTGTCAAAAGTTTCCATAATGCGATTCTTTTCGTTGAATCTGTGGAAACCGGTGAAGTTTTGCCAAGAACTCTTTATTATGCCAAAATATCGATACGAACTTTTTCCGGAGGAACACATTGCATAATCGCCTATGGCCAGCAGGATTGAACGACGTTCATATTCCTGCATATTATCTGTCGACTTGAAGAAATGGACGGCTTTTTTCAGACGTGCCGTAAGTCCGGCTACAAAATCCGGATTCCCAAGATTCAGACGGTTGTCCGGACTTAAGCCGTAGGCGAATGCCTGGATGGTTCCGTTGAGTTCATATGTATCCTCGTATATGAAAAGCTTTTGCCATACATCCCTGTGCAGTTCTTTTTCCTGTTCTTCATTCCATGAGTTTCTGTTTAGAATCAATGGATTCATTTTGAGCAGTCTGTCGCACATAACGTGCCTGATGTCGTCGAGCAGACGTGGCATATTGTCTTCGCGGATGAAGTCGGAGCTGTTGTTTATCAAGTTGCGGACATGTCTGAACCTAAGGTAAAATTCATGTTTTGTCAGCGGTATGTACTCAGGCTTCCGTGAACTCAATGCAAGTCCGATATAAAAGGCATACAGGTATAGCATATTTGTATACTTTATATCGGAACTTATAGCCTCCGTCATGATTCGGCTGTAGTCTTCATTAAGTTCATCGGGTATGCAGTTATGTAGGTTTGTAAACGTGTCGAATATGTGCTCCACTGCGTTTATCTTCATTTTGCTACCCATGTTGGCCTCGATGCAATCGTCATTAAGACTGTCAAACCGATGTGGTGTGTAGCCTGAAACGTAGTCCAGGGTCCTGAACAGATTTTTGAAGAAGCACATATATGCAGGGTCGACTTCCTTTAGATTGTTTGTATGGTTCAGGATGCCCCATATAAACTGCATCCAATCCGTGTCAAGCTTGATTGCGATGCGGTTGGCCAGGCTCTTGTCGTGCATGGCGATGCGTTTATGAATCTTGGCCTTGAATACTTCAAATTCAGTGAGTGGCTTTCCTCTTGAATTCATCTTGTTGTAAAGGTCGTCGGACAGGTCAAATACCCCGAAATCAAGCAGGTAGAAATTAATCGGGCAGTTATCTGACGTAAGTTTCTGCCATAATCCATCTATGTCGTTGAAATTCTGATGAATCCTGTCGAGTACCGTAATCATTGACATTACAGACGGGTCGGTATAAAATGAATTTCTGAATTCATCAAGGTCCATAAGATAGTCGCGAATAGGATGCTTGTCGCCGTTTTTTGCAGAGAAAATGACAGACCTCAGCTCGTCGTGCTTCTTAATCAGGAGGTTGTTGCAGAATGCTATCGTGCAGTTGCGTGTGGCATAACTGAAATGACCGAGAGCGGTGAAGCCATCGTCCTGCAGCTCCTTGTTTTTCAATCCGGCGTAGTAGTGGAGGAGGAACAGTGTGGTGAGGCGTTGCTGTCCGTCAAGAGGCATAAATTCCCTGGCTTTAGACTTGCTTCCGTAGACGAAGTCGAGTGTCTCTTCGGTGTCATTAACCAGTGCGTTCTTGAACGTGCGAAGCATGTTGGAAAGCACGGTTTCAGTCTTTTCAGTACCGGAGCCGTATATGTAATCGCGCTGTAGCGTAGGAATCTTTATCTTGTTTTTGACAAGTTCCCAGAATGTAGTCTTTTTTCCTATAGTATTGCTCATAATTGTAGTCGGGATTATTAAACAAGCTCTTAAAATGCAGATTTGTCAATATAGCCGGTTAGCTTCTCCTTTATGTCGGAGTAGTATTCGATGCGGTCATTCTGCGACCAAGAGTGTATCTGCGTGGATTCGGGGTCGTATAGTTTTAGAAATACTTTTCGAGTGCAGATAGGATAATATTCATCATCCGCCAATTCTTCACATATAATCTGGCGCTTCACTTCAAATGCCGATTTCCCCACCATGGCATTTTGCTTAAGGTCGAGCAGTGCCATATTCGAAAGCTGGTGGACCGGCTTGGCTTTGTCGGCTTTAGAGTCCAACATGGAATAAAAGCCTACGACATCTTCAAAGAGGGCTTTGATGCTGTCAAATGTGTAGTCGCGAGTTTTGCACAGGGGCATTTTGGTGCCGTATGCTTCGACTTCCCGTATGCTGTCTTCCAATTCAGCAATGAGGCGTTGCTGTTCGTCCAATATTGAAGGGTCGCCAAACGACATCTTTCGCAAAGCGTTCAAGTTATATTGTATCCACTCCAACCAGGAGTCTTTATTGGTTTCGGGAAGACAGTCGGAATTCTGGGCATGGATATGCTCAAGGGTCCACATCCGTTCTGTCACGCCGTCAGAGGAATATCTGTATTTATTGAAAGAAAAGTAGTTGCCCGATTTGTGGCGCAGTGTAGTCTCCACATTATAGAGCAACAATAGCTTTTTGATATATTTGTAGTGGGTCGAGTTGTCGTAACTAAGTTTTTCGAGACTCTTGATCGGACTCTTTGTCTCGTTGTCAACCGGCAAAACCATTTCCATAGATATCAGCTCGTTGACTTTTTTCAATACCGATTGTTTGCCGGTGGTTATGGAAAGCAAAGAGCAGATGACATTGTCTTCACATCCTTTGTCGGCTATCTCGTTCAAAAAGCCGATGTGGTGGTATAGGCTTCGGTCATGGTACCAATATTGCAATTTTTCAAATGCATTGAGCACTTTCTCCCATACGATCCATGCATCGGAATTGCTGTCAAGTATTCGCTTGAAGTGCAGATATGTGTAGAGCGAATCTTTTTTGTTGAGTTCCGGATATTCAGGAGCGACAACTTTGTTTGATGCATACTTGGCGCTCATCAAATCAAACAAGAGTTCGATGGCGTTGCGACCGATATTGTTGCGCCTTGTTAAAAACGACTGGAAGTCTTTGTTCCGCATCTGCTGTTCAATCTCATCCCATTTCTCATTTATGCTTGTCTGTCTGTGGATGAAACGCTCTTTGCTTATTTCGTTGCTGACGGAGTCTGACAAATCGTTGAGGTCATCTCCAAGGTCGAATTTAGTACAGCTACTGAGAAACAGTGACCTTATCAGTTCGGAACAAGACAGCTCCACTTTCATTGAGTTCATGCGGTTGAATATGTCGTGGGGGTCGTTTTTCTCTACGGTCTCGTACCATACGACCTGCACCGACTTTTCTCCCGAATCCTTGGTGTTGTAGAAGTATTGGGAATATGTGCTGATTCTTTTTGTGTCATCGAAAAACCATTTTAATATGGTCTTCGCCGAATTGTAGATGTATACTGAATCTATCAGTTTGTTCCACCGATTCTTCGAATCATCAATTATGGGATTCCCATTGCCGTCATTAACGACTGAAATTGAATTGAATATATCCTCCATGTCAGGGCGCGTGGCATAGCGGATGGCATAGCCATGGTGTATTACAGGCCCGAATTGCGAACGGTTGATCTGGTCGAATACCTGCATGATTATTCTTAGTGTGGTGAGGCGTTGCTGTCCGTCGATTACTTCATACCATAATTCGTTGTCAAGGGATGTCTTTTTGACCACTATTGGTTGCAGACAATAGAACTGGCCTTTTGTCCCTCCTGTAAAAAATGTGTTCAAATCGTCGAGCAGGTCAAGCACCTGATGTCCGTCCCATCTGTAACCGCGCTGGTATTGAGGGATGATATACCTCTTATCGAGTAAGTCCGGTATGGCCCGGCGCTCCATAATATTGTTATTCGAAGTGTCCATGTTGTGAAATGTGTATATCTCTTGCTTTGTAAAGTGCAAAAATAACGTTTTATATTAATAATCAGATGTAGCGTACAGATAAAAATAACATACGCGTTGAAAGGGTTGATGAAATACGGGAGTGCCGGACCGGTATAACCGTAACCGTTGTCCACCTCCATCGCCCGGATGAACGTAGCCGTCGTCTACAGCAGATGACGATACGCCACGTTTAAGGCCGCATGGCATGCACATGCGTTTGGTGTGCCTCCGAGGTCTCGCGAAGGTGTCGGTCACGATTATGTCCGGCCCGCGCAGTCTCCGCCGTCGGGGCGGCCGCGGATTGCCCCGATGGCGCGAAGTCACGAAATCGGACGGTATCAGAGTTCATGCCGACCCGGATCCGTATTTGACCGGCATGTTCCGATATCATCCGTCCCGTGGTTTTCGCCGCGGTTGTTGGATTAATCGAACAATGCAAAGTTACAATCGTCCGCAGGGGTTGATACTGCGAAATTGGGGGAAAATTTTTTCGGGGTGTGCAACGTCGTCGACGTTGTGTTTGTGTTTGGGGGGATGGACTCCACGAACGCCACTGTCGTGGCTTTATCGTGGAGTTTAACGTATGGTCGCGCCTCCGGCGCGCCTTGGGGTATGAGACGGGGCGTTGTCCGGCGCGCCATGGGCGGTAGGCCGTGGTAAGCGCCACTAATTATTGTGTGGTTGACCATATTGTCGGCTCGGAGAGCCGATTTCGGGGGTGGGGAGTGAACAATTGCGGGGCGGGTGCGTTTGATAATTAAAAGTTAAAAATGACAATAATATGAAAAAGATCGGCATATTTTATGGATCAAGTACCGGCATAACCTCCGAGGTGGCTGAGGATATCGCAAAATTTATGGGTGTAGGCTCCAATGATGTCCATGATGTCGCCAAGAGTGCTCCGTCGGATGTCGCCGGATATGACGTGTTGATTCTCGGTTCATCGACTTGGGGAGCAGGTAACCTTCAGGATGACTGGTATGACTTTCTCGACGGACTTGAGGTGCTTGACCTTGAGGGGAAGGTTGTCGCTTTGTTCGGTTGTGGCGATGAGTCGATGAGCGATACTTTCTGTGGAGCTTTGGGCGAGCTGTACATGCGGTTGCAGAAGACCGGAGCCAGGTTTGTCGGGTATTTTAATGCCGACGGTTATTCATTTGACGAATCTCCGGCGTTTATTGACGGTGTGTATGTCGGCCTGTTGCTTGACCAGGTAAATCATGAGGAGCTGACCGAAGCGCGTCTAAAAGAGTGGACGGAACAGCTTAAAAAAGAAATCGGTTAATAACGATAAACAACATAATGCTTTTGGCCGGACCGGTTTGGAATCAGGTTCATATATTGCAGTATATGGCCGGACCGCCAAAAAAAGAAGCGGATGAAGGCGACAGTATGATGTGTTGCTTCATCCGCTATAGGTTTTTTTTTGTTAGACAGTGTCAGAATTGATTGATGGTCATTCGGATTGCTGTCAGATGTTCAAGAAGTTTTGGCAATAGTTCAAGTTTCAGCATATTCGCACCGTCGCTCTTGGCTACAGCAGGGTTGCGGTGGGTCTCGATAAAGAGTCCGTCGGCTCCGACCGATATGCCTGCGCGGGCTATGGTCTCGATCAGGTCGGGGCGTCCGCCTGTCACTCCCGAGGTTTGGTTAGGCTGTTGGAGCGAATGGGTCACGTCGAGAATTACCGGCACGTCCTGGCGTTGCATGACGGGAATACCGCGATAGTCCACGATTAGGTCCTGATAGCCGAAGGTGGTTCCGCGTTCAGTGACGGCAACCTGATTGTTGCCTGCATCCCTTACTTTACGTACGGCGTGTTCCATTGCTTCTGGCGAGAGGAACTGGCCTTTCTTGATGTTTACCATGCGTCCTGTGCGCGCGGCGGCGACAAGCAAGTCGGTCTGACGGCAAAGGAATGCCGGAATCTGCAGCACGTCGACATATTCGGCGGCCATTCGGGCTTCTTCGGCGGTGTGTATGTCGGTTACCACGGGGATGTTGAACGTGTCGTGGACCTTCTTGAGTATTTTCAAGGCTTTTTCATCGCCTATACCTGTAAATGAGTCTATCCTTGAACGGTTTGCTTTACGGTATGACCCTTTGAACACGTAGGGAATGTTGAGCTTCGACGTGATGTCGCAGACGAATTCCGCGATGTCGAGGGCCATCTCTTCGCCTTCGATTACGCATGGTCCGGCAAGGAGAAAGAAGTTGTCGGTCGATGATGATTTTAAATATCTTAGCATATCGGTTATTAGCTTAGCTGGTTAATAATATGTATGGTGTCGCATGCACATAGTGCGGCCGTTTCGGTGCGCAGTCTGCTGTCGCCAAGACTGATCGGCGAGTAGCCGTTGTCGATGGCCAGCCTTATTTCGTCAGAGTCAAAGTCGCCTTCGGGACCGATAAGTATGACACAGCTCCGCATTTGGGCCTTATAGGCTCTTGCCAGCAGAATTCTCGGTATGGAAGGGTCGCAGTAGGCTATGAATCCGGCATCGGCTTTCAGTTCGGCGATGGCCTTTTTTATGGGTGTCATGGGGTATATGTCAGGCAAGGTGGCCTTAAGCGACTGCTTCATAGCCGATATGGCTATGCGTTGCAGGCGGTCGACCTTTATCTCCTTGCGCTCGGAATGCCGGCACAGCAACGGGACTATGCGGTTTACGCCTATCTCGGTGAGCTTTTCGACAAGCCATTCCATCCGGTCCATGTTTTTGGTCGGGGCTACGGCTATGGTTATGTCGGTGTCCCATGTAGGCGGAACCACGACACTTTCCACAATCTCTACCGCGGCCTTGCGGGGATTGTCGGACATAAGCCGGCACTTGTACCGGGAGCCTTTGCCGTCGACCACTTCCACGATGTCGCCTATAGTCTTTCGCAATACTCTAAGGCAGTGTTTCGCGTCGTCTTCAGGCAGAATTAGCGCGTCGGCTATGTCAGGGGCATAGAACTGGATCATGACCTATCTGGTTTGGGCTGTATGCTTGTATTTGAACAGAATCTTGAAGAATACTGCCACTACGAGCGCATATCCGGCGAATATCAACCATGGTGTCGACCAGTCGCCGAGCATGTAGGTGGTGCCGTTGACCTCTGTCGGCTGTACGTAGTTGTTTATGACGCCTCCGGCTATGAGCATTCCTATCGACGCTCCGAGACCGTTGGTCATGAGCATGAACAGACCCTGTGCGGATGCTTTGATGTTGTCGTTGGTCTCCTGCTCGACAAACAGGGCGCCTGACACGTTGAAGAAGTCGAATGCCACTCCATAGACTATCATGGAAAGAATCAGCAACCATACGCCTGAGCCGGGATTGCCTATTCCGAAAAATCCGAATCGCAGAACCCATGCCAACATTGCCATCAGCATTACATTCTTGATTCCGAACCGGCGCATGAAGAACGGAATGAGCAATATGCACAGAGCCTCCGACATCTGCGATATGGATGTGAGCAGAGTAGCGTTGTTGGCTCCGAATGTGTCGGCATATTCAGGTATGCCTTTGAAGCTCGTGATGAACGGAGTGGCAAAGCCGTTGGTTATCTGTAACGCCACTCCCAAAAGCATTGAGAAGAAGAAGAACACGAACATGCGGGAGTCCTTGAACAGCTTGAAAGCGTCAAGTCCGAGAATCGACAGGATGCTTTTGCCGTTGGTCCGGCTCTTTGCCATGACAGGAACCTTGGGCAGACAGAAGCTGTATACGGCCAGAATCACTCCGAGGCAGGCGCATACGAAAAGTTGCATGTCGGTGTACTGGAAGCGGAACGCCGAATTGGGATTGCTGTCGGAGATGGCAAATCCAAACTGTCCGTCGTTGAAGTACGCGCAGTTGACGAACCACATCGAGACGATGAAACCTACCGTGCCGAGCACTCGGATGGGTGGGAAGTCTTTGACCGTATCGAGTCCGTGGTCCTTCAATATGTGGAATGTCACTGAATTGGACAGCGCGATTGTAGGCATATAGAATGCGAGGCTGAGCGTATACAGGGTAAACAGCGGGGTGAATTCAGGCTGTCCGGGTCCTTCGCAATACATCCATGCCGAAAACATGAACACCGCCGCCAATAAGTGGCAGATTCCTAATAGACGCTGGCCTTGAATCCACTTGTCGGCAATCACACCTATAACGGCGGGCATGAAGATGGACACAAAGCCTACTACCGCATAAAACAGTGAGATGTAGGTGCCAAGTCCGGCAGAGCCGAGGTATTGGCCGAGACACACTAAGTAGCTTCCCCATACAGCGAACTGGAGAAAGCTTAGGACTGAGAGTCTGATTTTTGTTGTTCCCATTATATAGTTGGTTCTGTTTAAAGCTTGTTGTCGCGTTTGCGCTTGAGGATTTCGCTCACTTTCGATGCCTCTTCGTAGCGTTCTTCGGCTATCAGTTTTTCAAGGGTGCGCTCAAGCTCCTCGACGGCATAGTTTTCGAGTTTAGGCTCAGACTGCGATATGCCGTCGTCGCCCGTCATTTCTGTATCGTCTAATTTGTCGTCGTCGTTCCTTTCTGAATCGATGTCGTCGTCGTCATCATCGTCGGCAGGCGATTCTTCCATTATGAATCCGGTCTCGTTGAGTATCTCCGGTGTGGTGTAGATGGGGGCTTTTGTGCGCATGGCTATTCCGATTGCGTCGGATGTCCGCGAATCGATGACAACCTGGCGTTCGCCGTCGGTAAATGTGAGTTCCGAAGAAAAGATTCCGTCTTCAAACTTGTATATCATCACCTCCTTGAGCTTGACTCCGAATGCATGGGCGAAACTGACGAAGAGGTCGTGGGTCATAGGTCGGGGCGGTATGATGTTTTCCATGCGTATGGCAATGGACTGGGCTTCGGAGGCTCCGATCACTACCGGAATCCGGTACGGGCCGTCGACCTGTGCCAATATGAGCGCGTAGGCTCCTGACTGAATCTGGCTGTATGATATGCCAAGTACCCGAAGACGTATTTTTTCTTGTGGTTCCATGGAATTGCGTTATAGGATTACATTTTGGCCGGTTATGATACCGCTTCCGTAGCACAGATGCGCCTTTTCGTCGTAGATTACCGCGAATTGTCCGGGAGCTATGCCTTGCACGCGGTTCTCGGATTCAACGACATATTCGCTGTCGGAGATTCGAGTCAGTGTCGCAGGCAAAAACTCCGGCATGTGGCGGTTCTTGAACGTAATCTTAACTTTGTCACAGCTGTCGGCCCACGGATTTCCCGATATGAAGTGCATCTCGTCGAGGTGCAGGGTGTTGCCGAACTGCTTTTCGGTGTCGTAGCCCTGACTGACGTAAATTACGTTGTCGTGGACATTCTTTTTCACCACGTACCACGGCCCTCCGCTTAGTCCGAGACCACGGCGCTGACCGATGGTGTGGAACCAGAATCCGTTGTGTTCGCCGAGTTTACGCCCGGTCTCGAGTTCGATTATGGCTCCCTTTTTTGTGCCTAAATGACGCTTGATGAAGTCGTTGTAGTTTATTTTGCCCAGGAAGCATATTCCCTGGCTGTCTTTTCTGAAGGCATTCGGCATTTTGACGTCAATGGCCGTCTCCCTTACCTTTGATTTGGGCATATTGCCTATCGGGAACATCAGGTGGCTCAGCTGGTCGTAGCTGATACGCGCAAGGAAGTCGGTCTGGTCTTTTACGGGGTCGACCGCTGTTGCAAGATAGATTTTACCGTCAACCGTGCGGGTGGTGGCATAGTGTCCGGTGGCAGTCTTGTCAAATTCATGGCCCCAGCGCTGTTCAAAGTATCCGAACTTGATCATCTTGTTGCACATCAGGTCGGGGTTGGGGGTGAGTCCGCTCCTTACGGTACGGAGGGCGTATTCCATCACGTTGTCCCAGTATTCCTGGTGAAGCGACACCACGTCAAACGGCAGGCCATATTTTTTGGCAATGAACCTGCACATCTCTATGTCCTCTTCCGCAGAACAGTCGCCTGAGTCGGTGTCAAGGCCGATGCGGATATAAAACAGGTGAAGGTCATGTCCTTCCTCTTTTAGACGGTGCACCACGACGGCGCTGTCTACTCCTCCTGATATAAGTACGGCTATTCTCATTAACGTCTATGTCAATTATACTTCTTCTAACTCTTCTGTTTCAGTCTCGTCTTTGCCTCGGCGGGCCAATATGAAGAGCGATATGCAGTAGTCTACCGATATTTTACCCGGACCTGAGAGCAATAGGAAGAGGAATATGCCGATGAACATCAGTGGCAGATAGCCTGGCTGGATGCTGTCGATGGCATATATCGAGGTGTCGGGGAGCATATCGTGGAGAATGTGGTATTCGGCTATCAGCATTGCCACTGTCGGCGGGATGATGGATATGCGGGTAAGGAATCCTAACATGATGAACAGCGAACAGAGCACCTCGATTATGATCATGCATATAAGTGATGTCTCGTGGTCCATTCCCAACACTGCCGGAAATGTATCGCGCAGAGCCGTGAATTTTACCAGGTGGCGTATGCCGAACTGCATGAGCATGATGCCCACGAACAGACGCATGAACAGACGCGCAAGATTGCTGTAGGTATATCCTGTACAACGCAGGAACAATGATTCGAAGAATGGAGCCATGTCGTAGGTGATGTTAAGTTGGTGTGACTATTCTTCAGCCTGTTTTTCCGATGCCTTCGGCTGTTGGTTTAAGGCTGAAGTGAATGAGAGAATCTGGTTAAGGTCAAGATTTTTCAGGAGTATCTTGTACTCGTTGTCGAGCAGATAAGAGTTTGGCATTATGCGCAGGTCGACCTCTTCTCCGGCATTTGGTGCGGAGCCTATTTCCCATGAATATGGATAGTTGGCCATCGCCGCACGCCACTCGGCGGTGGCTTTGTCGGGATTTATGATCACCAGTTTCAGACGGCCGTCCTTGATGACGTTTCCGGTGGCTATGTCGGCTTCAAGGCGCAGTCTCATCATCGAGCAGTCTGTACAGTCTTCCCGCTGAAATATCAGCAGTATGTAGTCGCCTTTCTGGTCATAGAGATTGTGTTCGGCACCGTGTCGGGTCACATATTTTATAGGGGCGATGTTCGACCCTATCTGCGACGCGTTTAACATCTTAATCTGGCTCAGATAGTGAGCTTTCTCTTTGTCCTTGACCTTTTTGCTGGTCAGAAGCGGACGGACGAACAGCATGTAGGGTTCTTCGCTCCAGAAGTCGGCTTCCGGGCCGAACAACTCCTTTTCGGCGGTCCGGGCAATCAGCAACAGAGCTTTCGGGTCGTTGCTGAATTTTGAAGTCAGCGCGTTGGCCGACTTCTTGATGCTGTCTACGTGGGCGAACGGTATGAAGCTCACATAGTCATGGAATGCCTTGCGGAACTGCGTGGTGTCGGCCATTAGTTTTTTCATGTCGGCCTTGTCCCAGAAACGAAGCATGACGTAGCTGGTCTTGCCCTGCAGCGAAGTGATTGAATCCGGCGCAAGCGGGTATTCAAACGGCGTGACTGGCATCTTTATCGAATCCTGACTCTGCGCGTTTGCACATACGGCCATAAATGTCATTATAAGGTATATGAGTCTTTTCATATAGTCTGTTGATTTAAAATGATAACAAAGATAATGAAACGGTACGTTTCCACAAAATATTTCAGTTCTTTTGTCAGCCGGCGAATCCTACAGTCATCCTTCTGCGTATATTTGTGAGCACCGGAGCCGGGATGTCGGAGGTTCGGATAGTCGACAATTCATCTGTAGTAGGATGCTCGATGCCGGCTATGCGTGTGGCCATCGCGGGCAATATCCCGGTCTGGATGATGTTTATCACGTGTCTGGCATTGCCGAAGTCGTCGCCTCGGTTCTGATAGTCAGAGTCAAGCAGACTGTTGAGCGCCCGAGAGGCCGAACTGGTGAGAGTGAAGCCGTTGGCGCTGAAATATGAGTCGGCTATCTGCTTCAGCTGTTCGGGTGAAAAGTCCTCGAAATGATAATAGTTGGTTGAAGGTATGCGGGAGCTGAGTCCGGGGTTGATTTTCATCATGTCCATCATCGGTCCGGTGTATCCGGCAAGAATGAGCATCCAGTCGCGCTTGCTTTCGTCGGCAAGAGCCGTCATCAGGGTCTCAAGTACGAAGCGTCCCGGGTCGCGCGGATCGTCGGACTGGTTCAGCTGATAGGCTTCGTCGATGAAGAGTATGCCTCCTTGTGCCTCTTCCAGAGCCTTAAGAGTCTTTTCCGACTCTGAGTTGTAGAACTGACCCAACAGCGTGGCGCGTTCACGCACCACTACATGTCCGCTCGACAGGACTCCGGCCTCGTGAAGTATCGTGCCGATGATTTTAGCCACTGTGGTCTTGCCTGTACCGGGCGAACCCATGAACATGGCGTGCAACGGTGGGTTGTAGCACGGCAGTCCGGCCTTGGTTCTAAGCCTGTTGAACCGGGACAGGTGCTCAAGGCTTCTCACTTTGGTCTTTACTGATTCGAGTCCGACCATGCTGTCGAGTCTGATATGGGCTTCATCGCGTGCCACGTGTCTGTCGGCCTCGTCATTTTTTAGCTTTTCCAAAAGCCCACAACCCTTGTCGACGCTGTAGTCGGGTATGTGGGCCAGCATGTCGGGCTCAAATGTCCGGTCGATGTCGGAGTCGGCAATTTCGAAAAGCAGGCCTGCAAAAGGGTAGCCCATGCACTTCAGCTCTATATAGTGGGTGCCCTGTCCGGCATCAGCCTGTGGTATGTCGATCTCTGCGCTGACCATGCGTATGCCGTCGTCGTCAGGCTCGCTTGATGTCTCGACCGACGCCATGCCGGTGCGCTCCCCGCCGTCGGGACACACGTGGCGGTATTCAATTTCTACGTAGGGCACATCCGGGGCTTGCGTATACTCGAGTGCGAATGTCACCGTGACGGATTGAGGCTTCGGCTCTTCGAACATGTCAGGGGCGCCCATTTGCATGACGACCCTTCCGGAGTCGGTTCTGTAGAGTTTCGTCGGGAGTCTGTCGGGTTTGATGAACCGCAGATTTCTTGACAGGGTGCATTTGTCGTCGCCGGCGTATGATGCTTCGACCCGGTAAGTGTAGTCGGGGCTTACCGACGATGTGTTGCACGGGATGTCGACTCTGTGCCATTCCCATTCTGAAAAGGCTTCCATCTTGACGGAGAATGTGCGGGAGCTGACGATTTCGCCCGTATCGGCGTTTCTGATGCTGATAAACATGGTTCTGCTGACGGATTTTGGCCGTGAAGTCTCGCAGGTGGTGTTTATGATTTTGACAACCGCGGCCACGTAGTTCATGTGTCCGAACAGTATGAAGTCGTGGCGGTTGTCGAAGTGCTGTAGTCCGGGACGTTCGTGGGCCAGTTTGCTGGTCGGGTCGAACGGGCGGATTTTCATGTCTGAAATTTCGATTGTCTGTTTCTTGTTTGTTGCCATAATGATTCAAATTAATTGTTTTCGATTAAATATTGTTTTTGACAGGAGATTTGCCTGACAGATGTCGCGGCAGTGATAATGATCTGTTGCCCTCCTGTCGGGGTGGCTTGATTGAAAGCATGTCGTCGCAGTCTTATGTCCGCTTCACGCTTCCACGCGTGGGGGCGGACACGTCCAAAATGTCAATGTACTCCTGCGGCCGTATGGACATGCCATTGGCCGTCAGCCTGCTGGACTATCAGCGGATTCGTAATGACAGTGGTGTTGTGTAGTGGAGATTATGCATGCACGCACCGCCGTCGTTCCCTGATTGGGCCAGCTGTAGAGTCGGATAGTCGCGTTGACATGCTTTGATGTTTTGGAAAATCGAAAACAATAATTTGTTTCATGTCGCAAATGTAATGAAAAAATTCTATATACAAAATTTTCAGGAGATATGTTTTATGGCACATATATCTGTGAAATAAGAGGCATTATGCTTTTGATTTCAAATATAATAGTTAACTTTACGTTTTAACGAAGCTGACGTTACGCTATGCAGAAGTTTTTACTTTCGGTTATAATTGTAGTCTTGTCGTTGGCAGGTCATGCCCAGTCTTGCGATGAGCGTATTGCCGCCGCTATGAATGCCGGCGATTGGTTTGCATTGGACTCGATATACAATAAGGCACCAAAGGATTCGATGATGCCTTTCCTTGAAGTGTTCTCCAGATGCCTTCTTGGGAACCGTCTTAACCGCCCTGACATTTCAGTGCCGGCTTTCGACCAACTGTTCAAAGAACATTCTGAATCGCTGGGCCTTGAAAATCTGTTAAGCTCTACCATAATGTTTACAACCGATTTAGGCCGAATCGGATATAATGAACAAGCGGCGGGTATTGCCAAATCAATACTTGAAGCAACCAGTCAATATCTTGATCCGGACTGGAAGGAATCATTGGAGCAGTGTATTTCCAAACATACAGCCTTGTCTGCATACAAGCCTTATGGCATCGCTTTTGCAGAATCGGTCGGTCGCATTCCGTTCAGGATTGTTCCTGTCGGTGAGGAAAAACACGGGTCGGTTCTAATGCACCTTGAGAACAGCACCATCAACGGGGTTAACGCCGACATTACTTTCGATACCGGTGCCGGAGTTAATCTTATTTCGGATTCACTTGCCCGGAAATTCAATCTGGTACCCATTGACGGCTATGTCACTGTTGCCGGGGTGGGTCAACGTAAGGGGCAGTATGCCGTAGCCAAGGAAATTAAGATCGGCAACATTACAGTAAGTGATGTCCCGTTTGTCGTTATGGATTTCAAGACCGGAAACGTCAAGGCTGATAAGTTAACCGATTGTTTCAGTATTGTTGTCGGAAGCGAGCTGATGTTGCGTTTGAACGATTTGACCTTGGACTTCATCAATAGCGAGATTACGGTGCCTTCGGATGCACCGGAGAGAACCGGTGCGGCTCCTAATATGTGTTTTGGTCAGGGGATGACTCTTAACTGCGCAGGGAGAGTATTGAATAATCCTATTATAATGAATATTGACACCGGAGATGCCGCATACGGCTCTCTTGATGTGTCGTTCTTCAACGCCAATAAAGATTTCATTGTCGCTAATGCCGAACCCGATACTGTCAGGCGTGGCGGAATCGGAGGCGTTGTTGAATCCCTGTGCTACCGCGTCGATAATATGCCGGTAAGCATGGGCGGACACACTGTTGGAATACCGGGACTCGTGGTCAATACTGAACAGTCGTCGGCCTCTATGGATTTTAAGTGCAATATCGGATTGAAGACGCTGATGATGTTTGAAAAGGTGAGATTTAATCTGGTTGACTTTGTCCTGACTACGTATCCTCAAAATGTGTCGGCATTCAATGGCCGTCATTACGCCGTTCCTGCTTTTAGGTACACAAAGGGAAAGGAGCCGTCTGTCTTTCAGACATTAGGATTTATAGCTGTCGGGGTCGCGAGGGCAATGATTTATCCTGACGTTTCCGATAATCCTGATTTGTGACATCGGAGATTCCTGTCATTATTGATTCGACAATTGAATGAAGATATGGCCGTCGATTTGGTGGTTTGGAGGTTATTTAATACCTTTGGATAATCATTAACCTTAAAATAATTGAATCGAAGTCATGACCAGACTATTTACATTGCTTTGCGTTGTAGTGTTGTCGCTTTCAATGTCGGCTCAGAAGCAGGACCGTCCCAAGTATAGCTTTAATTATGCCGATACGGTGCGCACCTACGGCATGTATGTCCCGCAGAACCTTGCTAAAGGAGCTCCGTTGGTTGTATACACCCACGGCTACGGCTCCAAGACCCGCTGGCGTCCAGACCTGAACGCGGCCGCCGACAAGTATGGATTTGCCGTATGCTATCCAGACGGTATGCCTGATTCACGAGGCAAGGACGGCTGGAAGGTGGGTTATCCTCCGCAGGAATCGATGCAGATAGACGAGGCCGACTTCTTCCGCAAGCTTCTCGACGAGGTGTGTGCCCGCTTCAATCTGAGCCGTGAAAACGTGTTCAGCGCAGGCATGTCCAACGGTGGCGACCTGTGCTATCAGTTTACCTACACGGATCCGGAGCTGTTCCGCGCCTATGCGTCGGTGGCCGGACTTACTTTTGAATGCACATATCTGAACAATATGCTTACCGTACCGGTGCCTTTCCTTGAGATTCACGGCAATGCCGACAAGACCTCGATGTGGCAGGGCGACCATGAGAACGCCGGAGGGTGGGGCGCATATATACCGGTGCCCCTGGCCGTGGCTTCGATAGCCTATAATAACAGATGCACGAAACTGACCACGGATACGATAGCCTCAAAGGCCGATCCGAACCGCATGATAACCCGTTATGTCTATTCCGGCGCTCCGTCAGGCATGGATGTTGTGGTCTACGAGATTGACGGCGGCGCGCATTCCTGGGCCAACAAGGACCTCGACACCGGTGAGATAATATGGCAATTCTTCGCTCCTTATGTGAAGAAGGAATCAGACAAATAGCATTTGCGATGGCTAAACAGGAATACATATTAAAAAATAGGGAGTGGCTGACCTCCAAGGCCGGCGAACCCGGTGTGCACAGTCTTGACAAAGGCATCCTGTACAAGGTTCTTAAAAAGGGCAATCAGAACTCGCCGGTGCCTAACCGTTCGAGTGTCGTGACGGTGCATTATACAGGCAAGACGATTAACGGCAAGACGTTCGACAGCTCACGTGGCGGAACTCCAGTGGCCATGCGTCTGCGCGACTTGATCCAGGGCTGGATTATAGCTCTGCAACAGATGCACGTCGGCGACCGATGGGAGATTTATCTGCCGTCGGAGATGGGCTACGGACGGTTATCCCAACCTGGCATTCCCGGCGGGTCGACCCTGATTTTCGATATAGAGCTTATCGGGGTCAACTGACTCGGGCGTATAAACATCAGATATAATTAATGTATAGCCGGGGATTGCCTTTAAGGAGCAGTCTCCGGCTCTTAGCTATATAAATCAGCAAATTTTCATTCCGCTCTTTTTTATTGACAAAAGATTAGTAACTTTACGCGTAATTAATATTTAAAACCGATTTGTTATGAAAAAGTCAATTTTGATGTTGTTTGCAGCGGTCGTGTCGGCATGCTGTTGGTCGTGTGGCGCAACCGATAAGGGAGCGAACGCCGATTCCGCAACCGAGGCAGGAATCACTGTGGATCAGGCATTGTCTAATCCAGACTCGCTTGTAGGCGACACGATTGTGATTGAAGGGGTAGTCTCCCACCTGTGCCGTCAGGGAGGCCGTAAAGCTTTTGTGGCGGGAGAAGGCGACAATGCCATGCTTCGTTGTGAAGCATATCCGCTGATGGGCGAACCGTTTGCGAAAGAGGCTGTGAGCCGTCCGATAAAAGTAAGGGGCGTTTTCAGAGAGGAGCGCATCGATGAGGCCGCCATAGTAGAGATGGAAAAACAAAATGCCATACGCCTGCAGAACATAGCCGCCGAGAGCGGAGAAGAGTCGGCTGAGCGCGCCTCCGATGCAGAAAGCGGATGTGACACGGAACGTGCCGCGCAGGGCCAAGCCGAGCTTACAACCTTCAACGAACGGATGGCCGACTATCGCGCCAAAATCGCCGAGCGCGAAGCCAACGAAGGCAAGCCTTACCTGTCTTACTACTACCTCGACGCGCTGTCCTACGAAATCCCCGAAGAATAATCTCCCCAAAAACGGCGTGAAATATAAAAGAGATGGTTTCTTTGATTGGAAGCCATCTCTTTCTGTTTATTATTTTCGTGTATGCTCAGGATTTAAAAGAACGTGACCGGTGGAGGAGGTAGATGAGGAGGGCGGTGAGGATGATGCTGCCGACGACGAGCGCGATTGAGACCGGGGTGCCGGTGGTGCCGACGGAATTGATGTCGGTTGACATCCGTCCGGTCTTGATGAGCCACATTGACAGGACTACAAGGCTGTTGTTGACGGCGTGGGCTATGACTGAAAGCCAGAGCGATCCGCTCCACCATACGAGGTAGCCGAAGAAGGCTCCCATGAGCAGGCGGGGGAAGAAGCCGAAGAACTGCATGTGGATGGCGCTGAACACAAACGCTGTGGTCCAGATGGCCAGATGGTGGTTGCGGAACAGGCATCTCAGAATGCTCTGGAGCGCTCCACGGAAGAAAACCTCTTCGGCGATGCCTGTAAGGATGCCTATGAGCAGGACGGATATGAGCATGTCGGCTATGCCGACTTCGCCGAGAAGCATCGATATGGTGGCTCCGGCGCTGGCTTCGGCGTCGCGCAGAAAGTTTTCAAGCGCGGCCATGGATTCAGGCAGATGCAACCCTTCGTTCCACTTGACGAGCATGTTCATGGCAGGTATGGCCGTCAGGATCGTCAACAGAACCATGGCGGAGCTGATTGCTCCCGGCGTCTTGTCGACCTTTATAAAGCCCCACGGACGTCGGGCTATGAGCAGAGCCGTCATGACGGCCGGCAGAATGAAGATGATGACGTCCTGAAGCACTATCGACAGTCTAAGCAACGAGACGGTAGAACTGCCGGTTTTGGTGATGATCACTGCTCCGAATATCCAGGCAAGAAGCCACCAGCAGATGAACAGAAACAGGGAGCTTCCGGCTCCGATGCGTAGATCGCCTGATGACGCCGGAATGGATTGTTGGGTATTCATTGATTTGTCAGTCATTGGTTTTTGCTTTATTCGGGCCAACATTCCGTGCCATCCTTTATCTGAGGTATGGTCGAACGTCGGTATGTAGGGTTGTATCCTCTGAGTCGCTGTGACCTATAGTCGTTGAGGGCCATGATGGCGTATTTGCCAAGGAACGCGAGTGCGGTGAGATTGACAAGTGTCATAAGCCCCATGAACAGGTCGGCCAGTCCCCATACGAATTCAAGAGATGTGACAGTGCCGACCATTACCATGGCTCCCACACAGAGCCGATAGGCCACGATGAGTTTATGCGAGTTGCGGATGAACTGCAGATTGGTCTCTCCGTAATAGTAGTTGGAGACTATGCTCGTGAACGCGAAAAAGAATATGGCTACGGCCACGAATGTCGACCCGATGCGTCCTACTTCGTTTTCGAGGGCATTCTGAGTCAGCTCGATGCCTGAAGCACCGCCGGTGTATGTGTCGCTGCAAAGAATGATGAATGCGGTGGCTGTGCATATCAGCAGGGTATCGGTAAAGACTCCGAAAGCCTGGATGAGTCCCTGCTTGACCGGATGGCTGACCGATGCGGTGGCGGCCACGTTGGGTGCGGAGCCTTCGCCGGCTTCATTGCTGAACAGACCGCGTTTGATGCCCATTATCAATGCGCTTCCGAATCCGCCGCCCAATGCGGCGTCGCCTGTGAACGCTTCGGTGAATATCAGCCCGAACACTTCCGGGATGTGGTCGATACGGATTATGATGACGAATATGGCCAGCAGAATGTAGAGTATGGCCATCGCGGGCACCACTATCTCGCTGAATCGGGATATGCGCCTGATGCCTCCCCAGATTATCACAAGGGTCGACAGGGTGAGTATTACGCCTATGACGGCGGGCGACCATCCGAACGACACTTTTGCCGCGGCCGCGATGGTGTTGGACTGGACGGAGTTGAACGCGAGTCCGAACGTCAGAGTTATGAGTATGGCAAACAGGACGGCAAACCATCGCTTGCCTAAACCTTTCTGGATATAGTAGGCGGGACCTCCTCGGAACGAATTGGAACCTCTGACCTTATAAAGCTGTGCCAGGGTAGACTCGATAAATGCCGTGGCGGCGCCAAGTATGGCTATGACCCACATCCAGAACACTGCTCCTGGGCCTCCTATGGCTATCGCCGTGGCCACTCCGGCGAGGTTGCCGGTGCCGACCCGGCTGGCAATGGATACGGCAAATGCCTGGAACGAGCTTACTGAATGGTGTTTTGAATCGGAGATATGCTCTTTTCTGCCTGATGAGCAAAGTAGACGGAGCATTTCGCCGACCATGCGGATCTGCACAAAACGTGTCTTAATGGAGAACCATACCGCGGCGGCAAGCAGGACGGTTATAAGAATGTAGGTCCAGAGTATGTCGTTTATATAGTCAATAATCCACATTTAATTTTCTGACTTGGTTTGTTGTTGTTCTGCTTCCTGATTCTCCTTCGGCTCGTCGGCCGCTTTGATAATAAGAAGATCGTCGTCCACTGACTCACGTTCATTGCGGTCGGGCCGGCTTGTAGGTTTTTGCTCCTTATGCCGCCTCAATTTACGCAGAAATGAGAATATGTTGTCAAAGTCGCGCTTGAACACGATGCCTATACCCTGTGTGGTAAGCGCAGACTTCACATAGTAGTTCTGGTCGTTGTAGCGGTTGTAGGCTTTCAGGCGTATGTTGCCGGAGCTGTTAAGCAGATATTCGATGTCGAAGTCTCCCACAAACGTGTTGCTGCTGTTGTTAAGGGAGTTGTCGCGGTAGCCGAAGTTGCCGTTAAACAGCAGGCGGTTGTTGAGCAGATAGCTTGAAAGGGCCACGTCGACCTGCATGTCGCTGAAGTCGCCGCGGTCGCTGCGTATGTTCGGGGCTATGCTCCAGTTGTTGCTGAGCTGTCCGAGCACGGAACTGAGCTGTGACGACAGTGTGGACGAAGCAACCGAAACAAGTTCATTGCCCTTGGTGGTCGAGGCCATGTAGTCGGGCGTATAGAATCGGTTGAGTGTCAGCAGATATATGATTTGCCGGCTCATCTGGTCGTCGGTGTTCACTATACTGCGCACTTTGCGGTATGTGTCCTGAGTGAGGGTCGGGAACTCGAGGTCGAAACTGATGTTAGGCTGCTGAAGAGGTCCGTCGACCTTAAGCAGGGCATGGACGGGAACATTGTTGCTCTTTACATCGCGGTCCTGAAGGAACGATTCGTCAAGGTCGCTCAACGATGCGTTTACGGAATATGTGGCATCGATGTCAAGCACGGCGTCGAGCGGGTCGCCTTCGAACGTAATTGAACTTTCGGGCTTGATGTTGAACTTCTTGAATATAAGATTCTGAAGGCTGAAGTGGTACTCGCCCTGAGTCAGACGGTATTTGCCCCGTAGTGTCATCTTGTCGTCCGAGTTGTTGTATTCAAACACGAGGTCGCCGTTGCCTCGGGCATTAATCTCATCGCGGGCCACAGGGTCGCTGATGATTGTAAGTTCTCCATTGGTGTTGACGGCACACTCGATTCGGATCTGATAGGTGGAGTGCGACTCCTGTTGCTGTTTCTCGCGGGCAAACTGCTCTTTCAGGTGCTTTAGGTTTGCGGCGACTGGGTCTTCCACAATCATAAGTAACGACTCTTTGGCTTCGTTCCGGTCGTTGAAGCTAAGGAACGTGTATTCACTGGCCGCCTCCGAATCCGACAGCACAAATGTGAATTCGGAATTCGGTGCCGTAGTCACGGTGGCGTTAATCTTTACTAAACCGGGCTGGCCGTCGATGAACACGCTTCCGTTGCAGAATATGCGTCCATACCATATCGGATTGATTGATTCGGTCACGTTGAAGCATTCCAGATTTTTGGCATCGGTAACCTGGAAGTGGAATGACGGCTCCTTAAAGTAATGATGCTTCACCCAACCGTCAAGCCGGCCGCCGTTGCCGGATTCGTCCTTCAGCATGACGTTGCCGAATGTTATGTTGCCCGGCGTCAGGTGGATTGAGTCGGTGGTAGTGTAGTATGTATTTGTTACGTCGACTTTTAGTTTCAGGTCTTCGGCCAATATATCGCCCGTCATGTTTATGTATTTGAACGTGCCGTACAGTCTTGCATCGCCTGATGCATAGCCTTGAACGTCGGATGTGAATGCCTCCATGAAGGGTTTCATGAACCCGACGGGCAGATGCTTCGCGCGGAATTGGAAGTCAAGCGAATCGTTTAGCGGATAGATGGCTCCCTTGATATGCGAAGTGTTGTTTTCTTTGCCTTTGACCGACGCGTTTATCATGACGCCTTTGCTGTCGTTGTCCCAACGGCTTATGATGTCGGCATCGCCGAGCACGCTGAAGTTGTATTTGAAACTGTCAACGTGCAGTCCCGGTGTCTCGAGTTTCGGCTGTTTGCTGTAGAGACCTGAGGCGTAGAAATTGCCGGTTGCGATTCCGCCGAACATTGCGTTGCCGATGTCAAGAGTCTCGAACACATAGTCGAGATTCATGTCGAGAAGTTGCAGGCAAATTCTGTCGTCGGGATTTTCAGACGCTGTTCCGCTGATTTTGACATATTGGTTGTCACGGCTTATTTCAAAGTTTTGGATGTCGATACGTTTGTCTACGATGTCGATAGTGGAGGGATGTACATTCCACACGGTGTCGTTGAAGACCATTTCGGTGGGGTTCAATTTTATAAGCGCGGCCAGACTCGATTTTGAATTTTCGGAGGTGTGTTCCGAGAGATATGCCGACAGATCCAGTCCTCCTTTGAACTGGCGTGAACGGTCGATGTCCCAGTTGAATTTGGCATTCAGTTGGTCGTTGTGTCCGTCGGCGGTCACCGTTACGGTTGCGTTGCCGTTTTTGGTCGGATACAGAGTGGAGAAGTCGAGCGAAGTCTTACGGGTATTGCCGTCGGCCTTGAATATGAGCACGGTTTGCTCGATAAACTTGTCTTTTTGCAACAGATAGGGTGCATCGACGCTCGCCTTCAGCAATTTGGACTTCTCGTCGAGCACGGCTGTGACGGATACGGGGTGGAGAATTTTTATGGGCGATTTGAAGAAGTCGAGCCATTGCCTTGTGGCGGCGCTTTCTCTGAGTTCAAGCTTCGCACTGATGCTTATGGGGCTTTGGTCGTTATGGCTGTTGCGACGCGCGGTTTCCGGACGGTGGTGGACCAGAGCCGGGAAGACTTCTTCAAAAATGCCTTTGGCTGCCGGCACGATATCCTTTATTCTGTAATTGCCGTTGATTCGTCCGTCGACAATGTCGGAGTGTATGAGCATGTAGCGCGGGTTTGTGGTTCCCGAAGCCAGCACCGACAGGTAGTTCATGCTGATGCCTTTTTTCAGCGAATCGGAAAATTCGAAGTTGGATATTGCAAGGTGTCCGTCGAGATTCTCGATATCCTTGCCTTTTAGCGCCGATTCAATGCGGGCCGACATCACATATCCTGGATATTTGTCGGTAAGGTTAATCCGGTTCAGATTAAGGTGCTTGATGTTTAGATTGGCATTGCATGAATAATTTCCGTCGACTGCCCCAAGCTGGCCGTCGAAGTCGGCGATCACGTTTTCGTCGTTGATGCTCAGCTCTCCGGTTATTGTCTGTCTGTCGGCTGTAAATGACGTGTTTATATCGGAATATTCATATCCTTTGAACGTAATGGCATCAATCAGGGCGTCAATCTTTATCCACTGCAGTTTGCGGTCCATGAGCCCTTTGAAATCCATTCTTAGGCTCGTATTGCCTAAATTTTTGTCAATCAGGCTTAGGTCAGTATTGCCGATAACCGTGTTGCCTGCAAAATTTCCTTTCAGCCTGTAGACCGAGCCGTCAAGCGTGGTCTGTAGCTTGATGAAGCCTCCGTTCATATAGTCGACGTCGGTCTTGAACGATGTATGGACAGGCGATGTTCTGGCCGATGCCGTGAGGGTCAGTTGTCCGATGCTGTCGAGTTTTGTCCAGAGACTTTCCGAACCGATGCTTTTTGACTTGAGGAAGCTTGACAGCTTTATGGCATTGATGTCGGCGCTGATTAGGTCTACGTCCAGATTCAGGCTGTCGATTGACGGCAGTCCGGAAGCATACAGTCCGTTAACAGTTATCGATGCGGCACCGTCGCTTTCGGCTATCGACACATTGTCTATGGCCAGATTGTCCACGGACCCTTTGGCTGCGAAAGAGAGGTTAAAGGTCCGGTCGAATTTGTCGAGCAGGGGCAAAAACGGAGACAGGTCGGGTGGATAAATTTTAGTCCCTTCAAGAAACCTGACATCAAAGGGGATTTTGTCCCAGCTTTTAGACAAGGCTTCCCAGCCTTCGTAGTCGGAATTTATATCGGCAAGTTTCAGGCAGGAATGGGGTAGTTGCAGTTTGAAATCAGACAGGCTGATTCCGGAATCGGTCACTGAAGCGGTTCCGCTGATTGATTCGATTGACAGTCCCGAGCGTTCGTCTAAGGCCAGCCGGCGCAGAATCACGGTGTAGTCGTCGTTGTTGATTCTGGGCACCTGTATGTCGGCGCGTAAGTCACGTATGCCGATGTGGTTACGGTCAAATTTCGACTTATCGTATGGCGCGTTGTCGACATTGTAGTCAAGCGAACTTTTTCTGATTACGATATTGTTGATTTTAAGATCGTATATTGTTTCCGGCTTATCCTTGTCGTCACTTTTCAGATGGTCGATTATCGGCTGGATGTTCAGTGGAGCTCCTGCCGAATCTCTGTGGATATTGCCGTGCAGGCCGATGATTTCGGCGTATGATATGATTATTTTTCGTTGAAGAATCAGTTTTCCGAGCCTTATGCCGGCACCGAGTCTGTCGACCTGCAACGCTGTGTCGCCGGGTGCTGTCGTTATGCTTATGTCGTTAAGCGTAAGTTTGTTGAACGGCGTTATGTTGATTGACCCAATGTTGACGTCGGCCCCTAACAGCTTTGACAGTTCTTCGGCTCCTTTGTCGCGTACGACACCCTGTACCGACGGCACGGATAAAAGGGCATAAAGTATGGCCGGCACGATGACTATCAGTGCCAGAAACGTTACAATTATGGTTCGGATTATTTTATACGCCCAATTCATTCTTGCTGGAATTCTCTAAGCAATTACAAATTTAATCACTTTTGTCAAAATAACTCTACTGATGTACTTTAAAATGTATGAGCGAGTTATAAAAAGTGTGAGAAAAACATCAGGAGCACCGCCGAAAAGGCGGTGCTCCTGATGTAAGAGGCGATAAACGTAAATGCTGTTTACTGGCCTAAATATGTCTTGAGCAGTTTGCTCTTTTGTCCTTTGAGGCGTCTGATGGCCTTCTCTTTGATCTGGCGTACGCGTTCGCGGGTCAAGTCGAATTTTGCACCAATCTCTTCGAGCGTCATCTCCTGGCATCCGATGCCGAAGAACATTTTCAGAATCTCTCGTTCGCGTTCATGGAGCTGTTTGAGTGCACGCTCCACCTCTTTCGACAGCGACTCCTGTGTCAAAGTGGCGTCGGCCATGGGGGAGTCGTCGTTGGGGAGCACGTCGAGCAGACTGTTGTCCTCGCCTTCTACGAAAGGAGCATCGACAGAGATGTGACGGCCTTGCACCTTGAGTGTGTCGGCAATCTTCTCGACCGGCACGTCAAGCGCATCGGCAAGCTCTTCGGCTGAAGGACGGCGTTCGTTTTCTTGCTCGAATTTGGAGAGTGCTTTGCTGATTTTGTTTAGCGAACCAACCTGATTCAATGGCAGACGCACGATTCTCGATTGCTCGGCAAGTGCCTGAAGGATTGACTGGCGTATCCACCATACGGCGTAGGAAATGAATTTGAATCCACGTGTTTCGTCAAATTTCTGAGCCGCCTTGATAAGTCCAAGGTTGCCTTCGTTGATTAAGTCGGGGAGCGAGAGTCCCTGATTCTGATACTGTTTAGCTACCGAAACGACAAAACGCAGATTGGCCCTGGTCAGTTTGTCCAAAGCCGCTTCGTCTCCTTGTCTGATACGTTGAGCCAATTCAACCTCTTCTTCTACAGTTATAAGGTCCTCTCGACCAATCTCTTGTAGATACTTGTCAAGCGATGCGCTCTCGCGGTTGGTGATTGACTTGGTGATTTTTAATTGTCTCATCTGTATTTACACATGATTTTAAGCGTACAAAGTTACGAATTTTTTCTTTAAATCAGCGACTGTCGGAGGCTTAATTTTCAAGAAATATTCTTTGAGATAACGCAATTATTACAACAAAGGCTCGAACGTTTACATATTTTCAACAGTAAATAGCTTCCATTAAGAGATGTTGCCGTGTGCTGTCTAAGCCTGACGGCTTTTAATCTGACGGTTGCGATTCCATGATTCTGCGCGCCAGTTCGAGGTCTTTACGGCGTACGTACAGTCGCGGGTCAATTCCCGGAACTCCAAAGTAGAGGGTCGACATGAGCTGTCCGTTTATTACGCACGGTACGCCGTTGGTCTCAAGAATGCCTTTTGCTATATATGCGTCGGCTATGTTGGTGTACGAGTCGAATTCGACGAGCTCGTCGGGGTCGTTGTTTGCCATTGTTGAAAGCTTTTATTTGATGTTTCGGCGGTTTAACTCCTGTCTGTAACGGGAAGCGTTTCGCTGGTGTGCCGCATAGTCCGAAGTGAAATTATGACGTCCGGAAAAGTCCTCTTTGGCGCACATGTAGATGTAGTTGTGGGGTTTTGAATCCAGCACGGCATCCAGTGTGGCTGATTCGGGCATGCGTATCGGTCCTGGAGGCAGTCCGGCAAATTTATACGTGTTGTAGGGTGAAGCGGTGTTCAGGTGGGCGTTTGTGATGCGTTTTATCGAGAAGTCTCCGACAGCGAATTTCACGGTCGGATCGGCTTGCAACGGCATGCCGCGGTGTATGCGGTTGAGATAGAGTCGGGCCACTGTGCCGCGCTCCTGTCTGCTGTTGGTCTCCTCTTCGGCAATTGATGCGACGGTTGCTATCTCTACGGGCGTGAGTCCAAGCTTCTTGGCTTTTGCTCGACGTTCCTCGTTCCAGAAGTCATTGCGGTGCTTGAGCAGGGTGTTGATGACTTTGGCAGGCGAGGCTGTCCAATAGAATTCGTATGTGTCGGGTAGAAAGGCTGCCGTATAGGTCGATTTTTTAAATCCTTTGGCGGGCAGTATTGAATCCATCGACGAGATGAACTGCAGTGAGTCGAATTCCATGCGCGATGCCACTCTTGATGCCAGCTGGTCGATTGTCCGGATGTTGTTGAATGTCAGCCTTACAGGCGTCTGTGAGCCTCGTGAAATGGATTTGAACATTTGCAGTGACGTAGTACCCTGTTCGATTTTATATGCTCCATGGGCTTTTGACGGGTCTCCATTGAACCATGACCATAATCTTGCCGCATTTTTCCCTGCATCGCCGGCTTTGTCGGTCAGCTCTTTCCGGATATAGTCGGAAGATGCGTTTTTCGGCACATAAATCCATGCGGCAGAGTCGCCGTCGTAGCTTGCATAGGCTATATGGCACCAATAGGCATAAGTGGTGGCCGATGCGATTATTATTATGGTGAGTGCGGTCAGCCCCCACCTCAATAAGCTTTTTTTGTTCATTGTCGGATGTCGTTTATATGTTACAAAGATAACGATTATTGCTTAGTTGTAAAAATTCATCTGGCATATTCTTTTTTGTAACGTTTGTTTGTTAACTTTGTGGGAATATAGGGACGGCCATGGCAAAAAGGCCGTCTGGAAGAACAAGAACTATCCGTAAATATAAAATATGACTACGCAGAAATCCAAAATTACGCCTCAGAAGATTGAAAGCGATCGTCGAGTCCTCGAACTTTTGTCGCAGACATTCAACAATGTTACGGCCGCAAGTACGGAGATCATCAATCTGGAAGCGATACTGAACCTGCCTAAAGGCACGGAGCACTTTGTGGCTGATCTCCACGGTGAGCACGAGGCTTTCAGGCATATACTTAAAAATGCGTCAGGAAACATCCGCCGAAAAGTGACGGAACTTTTCGGCAATTCGATGAGAGAACAGGACATTAAGTCGCTGTGTACGCTGATTTACTATCCTGAGCGTAAACTCGAATATCAGAAGGCGGAAGAGACCGACCTTGAGGATTTTTATAACATCACGCTTCATCGGTTGATACGCGTATGCCAGACTGTCTCGTCGAAGTATACCCGCTCGAAAGTGCGCAAGGCATTGCCGAAGGAGTTCGCCTATATAATCGAAGAGCTTCTCCACGAGTCGCCGTCCGACGACGATAAGCATGCCTATTTCAGCCGTATCATAGAGACCATAATATCTACCGGACAGGCTGATGAGTTCATCATAGCGCTGTGTAATGTCATACAGCGCCTGAGCATCGATCAGCTCCACGTGCTCGGCGATGTGTTTGACCGTGGCCCCGGGGCGCATATTATTATGGACACCTTGTGTGAATATGACAAATTTGACATGCAGTGGGGCAACCACGACGCACTGTGGATGGGGGCCGCCGCCGGAAACAATGCATGTATAGCCAATGTGCTTCGTCTGTCGTTGCGCTACGGCAATATGGCCACGCTTGAAGACGGTTATGGTATAAATCTTGTGCCGTTGGCAACATTCGCCATGGAGACTTATGGCGCTGACCCGTGTGAGAATTTCGGACCCAAGGTCGACTCCGACAATCCCGATTACGATGAAAAGACCCGCCGTCTGCTCGGACAGATGCACAAGGCCATAAGCATAATACAGTTCAAGCTTGAAGCCGGACTCATCGACAAGCACGGACAGTGGGGCATGGCAGACCGAAAACTGCTTGAATACATCGACCGTGACAGGGGTGTGTTTGTCTACAACGGCAAGGAATATGAAATGACCGACTCGCATTTCCCTACCATCGACCCTGAAAATCCGTATGCGCTGACGCCTGAAGAAAAGGACCTCGTGGATAGGCTTCACCATTCATTCCAGGTGAGCGACAAACTGAAGAAGCATGTACAGTGCATGTTTACACATGGATGCATGTACGGCATATACAATTCCAACTTGCTATTCCACGCTTCGCTTCCGCTTAATTCCGACGGTTCGCTGAAGGAAGTGGATGTCTATGGGGTCAAATACAGCGGCAGGGAATTGATGCACCGCATAGGGATGCTTATGCGTTCGGCATTTAATTCCGACACGGCTGATGCTGAGCGCGATTACGCCATAGACTATTACTGGTATTTGTGGTGTGGACCGGATTCTCCGCTGTTTGACAAGTCAAAGATGGCTACGTTTGAACGCTATTTCCTTAAGGACAAGGAGATGCATTATGAAGAAAAGGGCTACTATTATAAATTGCGAAATGACGAGGCTGTGTGCGATATGATACTTGATGCATTCGGAGTGGAAGGCGAACACCGGCATATCATAAACGGCCATGTGCCCGTGCGTATCAATAAAGGGGAGACACCCATACGCGCCAACGGCAAACTGATGGTTATCGACGGTGGGTTTGCAAAAGCCTACCACAACACCACAGGCATTGCCGGATATACTCTCGTATATCATAGCCGAGGCTTTCAGCTTGTACAGCATGAGCCGTTTATGTCAATGGAAGAGGCTATAAGCACCGGTTCGGACATCAAGAGCACCACTCAGATTGTCGAACTCAGCTCCAAACGGATGAGAGTACGCGACACGGATCAGGGACGTCTGCTTATGTCGCAGATAGAAGAGCTTTCCGAACTGCTGTATGCCTATCGCCACGGCATCATCAAAGAGCACGCAGTGAAATAGCTAAATACATGCTGATATCAGTATTTTAAGAATGATATAGACGGTTTTGTAGTTAAAATTTTTGCCGACAATTATATTTATTCAAATATTATTTCTAACTTTGCACTCGTTAAAACGAAGTTCAGTTCACAAGGCTTCGATATTTGACGACTTGGAGTGATGCTCGAGTGGTTGAAGAGGCACGCCTGGAAAGCGTGTAAACGCCAAAAGCGTTTCGGGGGTTCGAATCCCCCTCACTCCGCAGATAAGGTCTTGAAAATCAGTTGGATAATGATTGGTTTTCAAGGCTATTTTTTATGTCTATTAAATATCTTTATCTCTTTTTAATCTTGTCTACATGTCCATTTTTATCCATTTTTGTCTAATTTTGTGCGAAATGTTTCAGCTGCTGAAACATTTTTGCTGAAACATAGCTGAAACATGCTTAAATAATCATTAGCTAAAAGATACAAAGTTTAACAAGATGTTCACGACAAAAATCTACACCGACACCAACCGGAACAACGCCCTTATGCTCCGGATAACCAACAACCGCAAAAAGGCGGAACTTTCTTTGGGATTCCAGATGTCGGAGGAAACCCTCGCCGATTCGTTGTCGGCCAAGCCGAGGTCGGAGAATCTGCGTTACCGGTCGTTGCTTGTCCGTTGGCAGCTTGCAATCGACGATTTGAAGATACGGCTCGCAAACGAGGGGCGCACAAACGAAGATGTCAAAGTCCTAAAGAACGAAATACAGAATGCCCTTTTTGGAGAGTCCCATGGCGACGGGGAGGACGTTTCTGGTAAATGTCTTTTTGCGGATTATTTCAGGGGCTTTGCCGACGGCAAGGCAAATAGCAGGACCAATCAGATTTACTACGCCACACTGTCGCGCATGAGGGCTTTCGATGCAAATCTTGAGAAGCTGAAATTTGAAGATATTACGATTAGGTGGCTTACGGATTTTGACAACTTCCTCACAAAGACATCTCCGTCGCAGAATGCCCGGAATATCCATTTTCGAAATATCCGCACTGTCATTAATGCGGCAATTGATGAGGAACTGACAACGCACTATCCTTTCCGGAGGTTTAAAATCCGTGCGACTCCTACAAGGAAACGTAGTTTGTCGGTAGAAAACATCCGAAAGGTCTTTGATGCGGACGGGCTGGAGGAATGGGAAATTAAATACCTTGATTTTTTCAAACTGTCGTTTATGCTCATAGGCATTAATGTAGTCGACCTTTGCAATCTGGACGGGATTATTGACGGTAGAATAGGGTATGTCAGGGCAAAGACGCACAAACCGTATTCGATAAAGGTGGAGCCGGAGGCGATGGAAATAATCGAGAGGTACAGAGGGAAAACGCATTTGCTCAGCTTTACGGATAATTACGCCAATTACCGCCATTTCTACAATAATTTGTGCAAAGGGCTTGGTTCGATAAAAACGAAGCTTGGGATAAAGGAATTGACAACCTACTGGGCGCGCCATACGTGGGCTACGGTGGCTCGCTCCATCGGGGTGTCGATTGATGATATTGCGCTGGCGCTCGGTCATGGCGACGGGCACGATCTGACGCATATCTACCTCGATGAAGACCTCCAAAAAATCGACGAGGCGAACCGTCGCGTGCTCGACTGGGTGCTTTATGGGAAGGAGTAAGGTCCCTTTGGCTTGAGTGCATCTGAAAATGCACAAAAAACTCAATCCTCTTCTTGGCTACCGCCGGGAAGGGGATTTTTTTTGTCAGCAGTCTTCATCCGGCCTGGGCCATACGTGCAGGATGTTGTCCGGATTTGCGCTGTTGTGTTCCATTATTAGCTTATCATACAATCCCGGCTCTTCCTGATAGCCTTTACTGCGTATAAACGATTTGTTTTCGGACGGGTTGTCGGACGATGAACATACCCGGACATTTACGCCGGCTCGTTGTAGCTTGCATACGTTGTCATGTATGCGGTTTATCACTGCGGGTCTTAAGTCCCGCATTTCATCGCAGAGGTGGTTGTCTTTGATAATAAAGATGCTTTCCATCGGATTCTATTTTAATTGAAAATACTCTTTCCCCCTGATATTGGCGTGGTCCGGTCTTTTTGTCTCTCCGCACAGTCCGTTTGCGAAGTCGCGCAACTCTTCCTTGTCCGTAAATGTGAAGTTCTTGCCCCCGCTCCTGACGAAAGCCACGAAGTCGCTCTGGGCATCTCCGGACGCTACCTCTTCCGGCGATGCGAACAACTGCCAAACCGGCACACCGAGTGCAACTGCTATCTCTTCAAGTTTTTCCCGTGTTGGGTTTCTCAATAGAGAATTGACGTTTTGCCTTGAAGTGTGCATAAGGTCGGCAAAAGCCGCTTTCGTAAGACCTTTTTCCTTTAAGATGCTCTCTATCCTGTCCATGCGTTGTAATGTTTTATCTTGCGCAAAGGTAAAGTAAAATTCTTGCATACACAAATTTGCCATTACATACCAACCTTTATTTATATAAGCGTAAAGATATATAATTACTAAATAATGTTAATGGTAATGATATTTTTGTACATTTTGTTTGTGGTGTAAAAATATAACATTACATTTGCATCATCAAACTAAACCGATAATAACCAAAACTCATACGACAATGAAAACTCTTAAAGAACAGGTAAACGAAATCAAGTCTGCAACCATCAGCCGCAATGCAAAGAAATCAGCTTTGGCAAAGTTAGGTATCACGCCTTATGAGATAAATCTCTTGCTTGCTTCTGAGGCTACCGCCACCATGCCCCGCACGGCATTCACCTTTGGCGTTGAGATAGAGTGCAATGTAGAGCGTGGCGCGATACGCACGGCTTCACAAGTCACCGGCATGAGCTACCAGTACGAGGGCTACAACCACGCCGACGGTCATTCATATTTTAAATTCGTCACAGATGCAAGCGTGTGCGGCGAGAATGCCATTGAGTGCGTATCGCCCGTAATGGCGGGTACAAGCGGCAAAAGTACACTCAAATGCGCGGTCGACACCCTGAACCGCGCCGGTGCCACCGTCAACCGTTCTTGTGGCCTTCATGTGCATATCGGCGCCGCGCACCTTACGCAGAAGCAATATGCCAACGTGTTCAGCAACTACTTCTATCTTGAAGCGCTCATAGACCGGTTCATGGCACCATCTCGTCGCCGTGATTCCAACAGCTATTGCCGTAGCCTTAGCGACCACAGTGCCTTGACAAGATGCGAGACCGTTTCAGACGTGCAGCTCACCCTTAACAATAACCGCTACCACAAAATCAATCCCATGAGCTACGGCCGCCACAAGACCATTGAGTTCAGACAGCACCAGGGGACTACCGACTATAAGAAAATCCTGAATTGGGTGATGTTCTGCGGCAAGCTTGTTGAGTGGTCCAAGAAAAACCGTCTCACTGCAAATGTAACGAGTGTCGACGAATTGCCGTTTCTCACGGTTGCAGAAAAGAAGTTTTTCAACAAGCGAATCGCAGACCTCGCGTAAACAAGAGAAAAGGTAGGGGCGGGTGACCGCCCCGCTAAAATCGTAAACCATAAAACCTACAATATAATGTGTGTAATCATCGTGAGGCCGGCAGGCGTTAAAATGCCCTCAAAAGAAGTATTGGACGCGGCGTACCACGCCAACCAGGACGGTTGCGGATTCGTTTCGACGTTTCATCATAAGAAGACCCTCAGCTACGCCACCTTTTTGCGCGAACTTGCCAAAGTCCATCAGTCAGAAGCTTGCATAATCCATTTCAGGCTTGCAACGCACGGCTCTGTCAGAACCGCCAATTGCCACCCGTTCAGGCGCGGCGACGTGTTCTTCGCCCACAACGGCATATTGCCTATACAGCCCATGGGCGACATGACGGACAGTGAGACGGCTTTTGAAAGGTACATATATCCGGCAATAGCAGAATACGGCTATGACGACGAGATGAAGGACTATGTAATAAGCAACATAATAGGCTGTTCGAAATTCGCCATGATGCGTCTCGGCGACCGCGAGGCCAAGATGTACGGCAGTTTCATCGAGCAGGCGGACGGCTGTTATTACTCAAATCTGCGTTTCAGATACTTCATGCACAAACCATATAATCACGCTATATGAGACAGAAAAAACGGATAATACGCATATCGCGTGAAAGGGCTATCAAAATAGCATCAAACCTCAACGGTATCACTATAGAGATGGCAAAGCGATATACTGACAGCGAGCTTAAAGAATGCCTCAGATTACTTAACCTAAAAGCAAACTTTTAAACCCTACCACTATGAGCAACGAAAGAAAATCAATGCTTGCGTCGGTGTTCGCCCTCGCATGGCAGTTCATCAAGCGCAACGGATTCGGCAAGTCGCAGGCCCTGAAGTGCGCATGGGCAAACGTGAAGCTCAAAGCGTCGATGCGCCGGCGCATAGTCAAGTTCTACTACCGCAAGGTAAACGGTGAAATCCGCGAAGCCTACGGCACACTGCAAGAAAAGCTGTTGCCGCCGATACTCGGCACCGGCAGAAGACCCGGCGACACGCTGTTTGTCTACTTCGACACTGAGCGTGGCGAATACCGCTCTTTCAAGCGCGCCAACCTGTTAAGCGCGGACATTTCGTGACAATTTCAAAAAGGTCACGAAACAACGCCCGCCAGCGTTGGCGGGCAGAACGAAAATGGCTAATTTTATGGCGTGTCATTCTGCGGGGTAGAGCAGTCGGTCAGCTCGCTTGTTTAACTTGCAAGAGGTCGCGGGTTCGAGTCCCGCCCCCGCCACTGAAGACTTTATTTAATAAGAAAAGATATGAATATTCTAACGTTATCGCTTAAACGCAAGTATTTCGACGAGATACTTGCCGGCAAGAAAGCCCACGAATATCGTGAGGTAAGGCCAAACAACACGAAAAAATATGTGCATTTGCTCTGCGAGGGCAAATACTACGAGGACGATGATCCGGCTTTCGACGAGACCAATCCTGATTCACCGGTTGAAATCGTGGCGAAAAAGTACGATGCCATCAAGTTCTACACCGGTGCATATTCAGGCAAGCGTCCATACATGCTCGTAGAGGTTAAAGAAGCCGAAGCTGTCATCGAGGTTGACGAGAACGGCAACGACCTTATACTCAAAGACGGCAACGGTGAAGAATACATCGCCGTGACCGTTGATTATACTTTAGGCAAGATACTTGAGGTAAACGAAAATCCTGAATAAGGCGAGTTAGACAGACTTCTACAGATAATCAGCGAACAGTCCATAATCCACGGTAATACCATGGGTTGTGGGCTTTCGTATTTTAATAACCCCTTAATCTTATGTAATTATGCCAAGACAATCATCAATTCAAAGGCGGATAAACAACAATTACGGCTCGCGACGCAACATGAACGGCGCGGGTTCGGGCGGGCGGTTGGTAGCCCGCAGAGACAAGACAACCGGCAGAGCGGAGAAAACGGGACGTTCACAGCTGGGCAGTCGCCGTCAGCGCTACAGCGATATTCGCGCGGCGCATGGACTTTCAACCGGATAAGCCATGACGTTGCTACAGCGCACATACGACAGCATTGACCGTATCAGTCAGCAGACCGATACGGCTTTGCTGTTTTGTTCGTTAGGCAAAGACTCTCTTGTGTTGCTTGACATGCTGTACCCGCGTTTCAAACGTGTGGTATGTGTGTTCATGTACTTTGTCAAGGGTCTTGAACACATCGAGCGGTGGGTCGGATGGGTAAAGGCGCGCTATCCGGGCATTGAGTTTGTGCAAGTGCCTCACTGGAATCTGTCATACATACTGCGGGGCGGTCTATACTGCGTGCCGAATCCCAAAATCAAGCTTATTAAGCTCGCCAATGTGGTAGAAGCCATGAGGCTTAGGTACAGCATCCATTATGCCTTTCTCGGTATGAAGAAAGCCGACGGCATGAACCGCCGGTTGATGCTCAACGGATATGCCACCAATAGCTACGAGAACAACGGGCTGTGCTATCCGCTCGCCGAGTGGACCCAAAAGGACATCCTCGCCTACATGAAGCAACACAATCTCCCCGAGCCGGTGCGGTATTCGCTCAAGGCATCAAGCGGAGTCGGGTTTAATCTCGACTGCATGCTGTGGCTTGAAAAGAACTATCCGCAGGACTTGGAGAAAATCTATAAAGTATTTCCGCTCTCTCAGCGTGTGCTGTGGGAGCATCATCAAAAACAAAAGGAGGTAGTGAGTTAATTCTACTGCACTGTCAAAATACATAAAGAGCGAATCGGTGGAGCTTAAACGCTCCGCCATCCGCTTTGCATCCTACAACCCACGCAAGATTTCCGAAGAGTCGCGCAAGACCCTAAAGCGCGGCATCAAGAAGTTCGGGCTTGTGGGAGGCATAGTCGTGAACAAGCGCACCGGTTTCACTGTCGTGAGCGGACACCAGCGCCTCTCCGTCATGGATGAGCTTCAGAAGTACAACCCCGACACCAAGGAGAACGACTACCGCATCCGCGTCGATGTGGTCGACATGGACGAGAAATCGGAAAAGGAGCTGAACATCCTCGCCAACAACCCCAACGCACAAGGCACGTGGGACTACGATGCCCTGCGTGAGATTGTGCCGGAGATAGACTACAAGGATGCCGGCCTGACCGATGCCGACCTCAATATGATAGGCTGTGACTTCCTGCTCCAGACGGAAGAGGAAAACAACATCGCCGGTGAACTTGATTCGATGATGTCGGAGGTCAACGCCCGGAATGAAGCCGAGAAAGCCCGGCGTCAGATGGAGCGCGCCGCAAAGACCGCCCACATGAAAGAAGTAAAGCAACAGGTCAAGGACGCCGCGCAGAAGCAGGCGCAGGACATGGACGCTTATGTCATGCTATCTTTCGACACATGGGAGGCAAAGGCTGATTTCTGCCGTCGTTTCGGCTACGACCCATACGACAAGTTCCTCAAAGGAGAAGTATTCGACGGCCAGGTTGAACGAGTGGAGTAAAGGAGAATGGGAGAAGAATCATTCATTTATGGTTCGTCTATTGGAAGAAGGCGGCAAGAGCAACTTCAGCGGTTTGTCAATGGGGTCCTGTCGGATGGCAAACCGCGAGGAAAAGCGCACTTATTGTCCAACATACCGTTCCCGATATTTCAAGATTCAAGGAGGCGTGGAGTGAATTTGAAGTCAGACCACATATTCATTTCCGATAAGGCGGTGTTGAAATACGTCTCACATCCGAAGAGCGCCAAGGGAGCAACGCTTCCGTTTAAGGAGTTCTGGAAAACGGCAAATATTGCATCCCGCCCGAAAAACATCTACATCGATTCAAAGCGAAAGAATCTGGTATATGTTTTTGCTTCCCGTGGCGCAAGAGGCAAAAGCATCAAAATGGTGGTCGAGCCAAATTACAAACACGGTAAACAGAGAGTGAATATGGTGACATCGATTGGAGTTGTAGAAAAGAGCAGAATGAAACATCCTCAATTCCTGAAAATAAAATAGGGGCTTACGCCCCTAAGTGGATTGGGTAGGACTCGAACCTCCTATATTTGAATTCTTGCGAAAGCAAATCGCTACCAACCTGCGATCATCAATCCACTGCAAATATAACAAATAAAATTCAAACAGCATCAATAAACGACTGAAATTTAACATTTATGGCAGAAAGTCAGAAGAAATCCAAAGGCGGACGCAAGCCCAAATACGACTACAGGAGCGAGGAGTTCCTCTCCCTTGTGGAGTCGTATGCCAAAAAGGGTTTCACTGACAAGGAAATCGCCTGTGCGATAGGGCTGACTCCGCAATTCTTCAGCGAGAAGAAATCTGAGATAATTGAATTATCTGATGCCCTCTCGCGTGCGCGTAGCGCGATAAACGCCCTTGTGCGCGCCAAGTTCCTTGCCATGGCTCTGGGTGGCATCAAGACCAAGTCGGTTACCCGCCGGCGGTTGAAAGACAAAGACGGCAACCTTCTTGACGAGACGGAAGAATGTGTGGTTGAGAGCGAGCTTGCCCCCAATCTGTCGGCGCAGGCTACATGGCTCCGCCACTACGACACCGAATGGCGCAAGGTACAGCGCGGTGAAGACCCTGAGGAAGATACTGCCGAGGATGGAAGTATCAGCATCGACAAATGGATTAAAGACAACACTGAATGATAGCGACTCAGACAATATACAACCCTCTATATCTCGATAGGGAACATTTCATCATTCTTATCACAGGTGGCCGTGGATCGGGCAAGTCTTTCAACGCCTCCACATTCATTGAACGCCTGACATTCGAGAAGTCACATGACAAGACATTCGCGCATATAATCCTCTACACGCGCTACACAATGGTGTCGGCGCACATGTCTATCATTCCTGAGATGCTTGAAAAGGTAGAGCTTGACGGTACGGGCAAACACTTCCATGCCACAAAGACCGACATTCTCAACAAGCGCTCCAAAGGCTCAATAATGTTCCGGGGCATCAAGACTTCATCGGGCAATCAGACAGCAAAGCTCAAATCAATCCATGGCATCACGACATTCGTATGTGACGAAGCTGAGGAGTGGACCGATGAAAGCGACTTCGACAAGATAATGCTCTCCATCCGTCAGAAGGGAATCCAGAACCGCATCATTATCATAATGAACCCCACGGACTCCAACCACTTCATATATCAGAAGTATATCCGCGACACACATAAGCTTGTGGAGATTGACGGCGTGCCGGTACAGATTTCCACCCATCCAAACGTGTTGCACATCCACACCACCTACCTCGATAACATAGAGCATCTGTCGGACGAGTTCCTAAATGAGGTGCGCCGTATGAAAGAGGAGAATCCGGAGAAATACGCCCACACGGTCATAGGTAGGTGGAGCGATGTAGCAGAGGGCGCCATATACAAGAAATGGGGAGTGGTCAAAGGACTTCCCGACGGGTTGCAGAAGATAGCCATCGGCGTGGACTTCGGTTTCACCCACGACCCTACTGCGATAGTCATGTGTGGAGTCAAGGATGACGCACTCTATATCGACGAGCTTTGTTACCGCACCAATATGCTCTCCCGCGATATAATCTCCGTACTGAAGAAATACCCAGATATGCGTGTGATAGCCGACTCCGCCGACCCACGCCTTATTCAGGAGATAGCCAATGCCGGAATCCGCATCTATCCGGTTGAGAAAGGAGCAGGGTCAATAATCGCCGGCATCGAGAAGACCAAGGAATATAACATCTATGTGACCGAGCGCAGTTACAACACGATGAAAGAGCTTCGCAACTACGTGTGGGATAAAGACAAGGACGGACACTACATCAATGCTCCCGCCGATGGGCAGGCTGACCACTCGTGCGATGCCGTCCGGTACTATGTCCTCGGCGCTGTCCTCGGCAAGCTACGCATAGTCCAAAACACATCAGGAATATTTAATCATTAAACATTATAGCAATGACAATAGAGGAAATACTTGCAATAGAAGACATCGGCCAGCGCATCGCCTATCTCAAGAAAGGGCGCCGTACTCCGGAAGTCAACGTTACGCGTCTGCGTGCCGACTGGAACCCGAACCTCCATGAAATCATCACCGATAAGGAGAAATATCCCAAAATCAAGATTGTCACAGAAAAGGAGAAGCGGGAATGGAACGAGAAACTACAGCGCGACGTGACCATTCCGGCCAAAACCAAAGAGGTGGAGCCTAACCGCATTGCCATACCCCTCGAACAGGATATAGTCAATATCCATACGGCATTCACGGTAGGCACCGAGCCGGAAATGTCGTGCGACCCTTCCGGGGATGAAAAGGGAATCTTCGAGGCTCTTAAATCGGTGCTGAAAAAGAATAAAATCAAATACCAGAACCGCAAGATAGTGCGCTCTTGGCTCTCGGAACAGGAGGTGGCTGAATACTGGTATATCGCAAAGGATGACGGCTTCTGGGCGAAACTCAAAGCCCGCATAGACTCCATATTCGGCAACAGCAGACCAGAGGGCAAGCTAAAGAGCGTGGTGTGGTCTCCGTTCAGGGGCGACAGGCTTTATCCTTATTTCAGCAACGAGGGCGACCTTGTGGCGTTCTCCCGTGAGTACAAGAGGCGCAGTGCCGAAGGAGGCGAGACGGCATGCTTTATGTGCATCACAGCGGATATGGTATACAATTGGGAACTTGACAAGGAGTGGAGCGATGCCGGAAGTTTCCGCCACAAGTTCGCCAAGCTCCCCGTGCTGTATTCCTACCGCCCGGAAGCATTGTGCGATAAGATACGCACCATCCGTATACGCCTCGAAAAACTTCTGTCCGGCTATGCCGACTGCATAGACTACCATTTCTTCCCGATTCTGATGCTCTTCGGCGACGTGCAGAACTTCTCCGGCGAGTTCAAGAACCGTGTGGTGGAACTGACCGGCGACGGCGCCAATGCCGCGTATCTCACATGGAATCAGGCGAGCGACCCGGTAAAGGTCGAGCTTGACACGTACTTCAACCAGGCATACGCCATGACAAACACCCCGCGCATCTCATTTGACCAGCTCAAAGGCTCCGGTTCGGCTCTTTCGGGCGTAGCTTTCAGATACGTGTTCATGGGCGCGCATATGGCTGTAAGCAACCATGGAGAGGAGCTTGGCATGTTCATGCAACGCCGTGTGAACTTCCTTTTGTCGGCTCTCGGGTCTATCAATCCGTCTCTTGCAAAGGCATCCGAAACCATCGACGTGGATGTGGACATTGTACCGTACATCATCGACAACATAGACGATAAAGTAAAGACCGCCGTGTCTGCCGTCCAAGGTGGGGTATGGTCGCAGCGCGACGGCGTAATTTTTGCCGGAAACGCCGCGAGGGTGGATGAAACAATCAAGGAAATCAGGGAGGAAAGGCAGAAAGCCTCCACCGAAAAGACAAATCCGTGACCTTTTGCAAATGGTCACGAAACTCTATGAAAATACCGGCCTTTGGCCGATAATAGGAATTACTTTTACGAAAAATTCAAAACGGCATATATATGACAATCATTGAACAGATCTTAGCGGCGCTCCAAACCAAATTCCCGGGGGTGGACACCGCCATCCTTACCCGAATCGCCAATAAGAAAGGCGAGGGTGTGACGGACGAGAACGCGGTAAACTCCATCGTTGAGGGTATCGGTTTTCAGGACGTGTTGACATCTTATGGTGACTTCCGCGCCGGGGATGCCCGAATCACAGCCATACGTGGCTATGAGAAGCAGCATAACCTTAAAGACGGCAAGCCTATCGAAATCCCCAATCCCCAGCCTCAGCCCGAGGAGAAACCGGACATCGCTGCGATAGTGAAAGCTGCTGTTGACACTGCCGTGAAGCCGTATGCCGACAAGCTGTCTCAGTTTGAAGCAGAGCGCAATCAGGCAACACGCGCACAGCAGATTTCAGCCAAGGCGAAAGAGTATGGAATCCCCGACGCTCTTGTGCCGATGCTCAGCATCGCCGAGGATGCAGACCTTGACGCTTACATGAAAGACGCCAAACAGACTTTCATCAACGCCGGTCTGTCGGAGATAAAGCCCCCGCAACAAGGAGGAGAGGCAAAGACCGAGAGCGAGGAGATTGCAGGGATGATTTCCGCGAGAACTAAAGAAATTGTAGAATCCAAAAAGTAAAATCAAATGGCAGCAGGAACAAAATACAATCTTCCCCCTGACTACAAGCCTGAAGAGCTTTACCGTGTTGAGTCCGGTGTCCGCAAGAGCGGCCCATGGAAGCTCGACACAACCAATCTTCCCGTCGGTGCCGTACTACCGGTGTTCACTCCGGTAGAGGCCGACCTCAAGAAGCGCACCATCGTGCCGGTGCGCAACATACAGCTCCATGAAGCGGCCACGGCGACAGACACCGCCGTTAAAATCAAGAAATCGCCCCTTGTATATGTGGGTATGTTCCTTGGTAACGGCAAGAATGGAATGACCGTCAAAGCGGTCGACACCACAAGCAAGGATTATGACACCCTGACCCTCGAAGAGGCCGTCGGCATTGAGCTTGAAAAGGACGCTATTCTCTTTGAGTCCACCGCGGCCGGAGGCACTAAAAAGAAGAATACCGCCAATTTTGTGTTGTATGACGCAAAGAAAGTGGAGGACGGTATCGTTCTTTGCACTCTGCTTATGCAGGCTTACGAGGTCAAGGAGTCGAAACTCCACGTTCCAATTCATGAACTTGACAAGGTGGGTCTTACCAGCCGTTTCCAGTTCGAGTATTAACCTAAAATAAAAAGTTGAGCTATGAATTTGACCATACAGACACTTTTTAACGACCCGGCGATTGTCAATGCGGTGATTGACCGTGTGCTTCAGACGCGCCTCGACACTATCTACTGGAAACAGTACGGTAAGTTCCGCGAGACAAAGACCCGCGTATTCAAGACCTATCTCGGCACCGTCACCGGAGTCGTGGCCGGCTCCATCATCGGCAAGAACGACCAGAAACCCCTGCGCGAGCGCCGCACCCTCGGAAGCGGTCTTACAGAAATCGCATATCTCGGTGACCGCTACCAGATGGATATAGAGCGACTATCGGAACTTCAGGACATCCTTGACAAGTTCAATACCGCAAACACAGCCGACCAGCGCGCCATCCTCGATGAAATCATCAACTTTATCGTCGATGACTACCGCCAGGTGCTTCTCGCTCCCCACAAGCGCATGGACATCATCGTGCCGGAGCTTCTTATGACCGGAAAGACAGAGGTTCACCTTGCCGACAACAAGGAGGGCATTACCCTACTTGACATCGAGCTTCCGTTCCATTTCATCAAGCCCGATGCCGCTGCAAAAGACGCATTCATCACCTACCTTCAGGAGCAGATTGCCGCACTCCGTGCAAAATACGGCGTATTCTCGAAGATGATTATGTCTCGCGGTACGTTCTACAAACGCATCGTCGGAAGCAAGGAGTTCGGAGAGACGTTCAAGATGATTCTCGGCAACAACCAGTTCTACGTCGGAGGCGGTCTCATCACCTCGCAGATGGCATCGCAGGTGTTTACCGGCATCGGTCTCCCCGCGATTGAAATTAAGGAGGACTATGTGGAGATGCAGGACGGCACGAACAAGCAACTCTATGCGGATGACCGCATAACCTTGCTCTACAACGACAACGTGCTTGAAATGCGTCACCACAAGCCTCATGTGATGACCGACCCCGTCCCCGGACGCAACTACTCCACTTCCGACGGCCAGATGTCAATCTGCAACTACCGCGACGAAGAGGGCCGCTACATGGAGTACACCGCAGAGTGGATTCCCGAGTTCAAGGCTCCCAACAAGATTGTCAACTTCGACCTTTCAGAATTGGGATAACATGACATCAGGCGAATACGCAACACAGAAGTTTCAGACCTTCGGCATAAACTTGTCGGAGGCCGACCTTCTGGATATATCCCTAAACTCAGGCATTGAAAGCGATGCGGAAATGAGCACCGCCAATATATCTTCCGTATCGGTAGGCATGGCGAAGTTCATTCCGTCGCTGTTGCTCCGTGCCACTTCGATAAGCGAGAGCGGATTTTCAATGTCGTGGGATAGAGAGGGAATCAAGCAGTATTACGCTTATCTGTGCCGAACCTACGGACTCAAGGATGAAATCAACACCGACAAACCGACCGTAAACTTCATACAATGATTTTCGCTCCACATAAACTTCAGGTCAAGCGCATTATCCCCGTCGAAAAGGACGAGTTCGGGCGACCGTTGCTTGGCACCGGCGGCGAGACGTGGGAGGATGTGTGTGCTTGCCGTTGTGACGACAACATTACCAAGGAGTTCAAGAGCGAGAACGGACAGGCCTACCGCCCCGCATACCATGTGGTGTGTGATGGCAAAACCGGACTGAAAGCCGGTGATTATGTCCGCTGCATGGATGGTGAATCGGCCAGAGGGGAAGGCAAAATCTACATGCCGAAAACTGCTAACTATTTTAATTATTCTGAAATATGGATTTAAAATGTGATGCTGACTTCTCGGATGTAGACGAATTCTTCTCCAAGGGGGAATGGGAGGTGCAGAAGGCGATGATTGATGCCGGCGACAATGCGGTTAAATATGCAGAGGAGCACGGCGACTATCAAGACCATACTCTTACTCTCAGGACATCCAACAAGTTCGATGTTGAAGAGGACAGGCTGATACTCCTGAATGATGCAACCTCACCGCAGGGCTATCAGTACGCCTCCAACGTAGAGTCCAAAGGCTATGACGTATTAAGCGGCGCGGCTTTAAGCGCGGAACGTGAATTAAAAGAAAAGTTTGAACGATGATAACACCCCAGACAATAGGCAATATTCTTTACCGGGACAGTAAGGCTCTCGGCATTGAGCCTGTATATGTGGTGTTCCCCGGCGACAACTCCGACGAGATACCGTCCGGAGAAGTCAAGGAGGAAAGGGTGGTTATCCACGTCAAGAAGCAGAAGCCGGGTACATATTGGCGCAAGAGTTTCAACGAGGTCAATATTCTGGTGCCCCGTATAGCCAACCGCCCTGACCGCATAAGGCTTGAACAGCTGGAGCAGGAGGCGATGAAGCTGTTTGACGGAGCTACCGGCGAATATGCCGGCGCTCACTATCTTTATTCCGTTGAATCTATCGGCTCAATGACCGACGCGGCGCTACACTGTGAATACGTCAATTGCAGAATATTATTTGAAGTATTAAATGTAATGTAATATGAAACCTTTTATTGGAATTAAGAAAATATGGTACGGGGAACCCGTAAAAGAGGCCGTGACCGCCGCGTCGTTGAAAACATGGCTCGACACTGCCACCGAAGTAAAAAACTCCCACCAGGACACATGGGGATATACGGAAGACGACCCCGCTGTCACCGATTACATCAATGAGCTTACCGGTAAGTCCTATTACCGTGATGTAACCGCCAACGGAGCGAAAACCATCGCGTTTACTCTCGGAGAGTACAGCTTCAAGGACAAGGTGGCCTTGCAGGGCGGTAAGATTGTAGGTACAGGCGAGGGAGACGGCTGGGAATCCCCTGAAACCCCGGAACTCATCAACAAGGCCGTGGTCGGTATGACCAAGACCGGGAACTACGTTATGTTCACCAATGCCGGAATCATCGGAAAGACCAACTTTGTCGAGAAAAACATGGGTCTGGGTGTTTCGGCGGTGGCCATGGACAATCCCAACGACGGCGTTGCCGACGAATATTGGTTCGACGGGGAAAAGGTCAACGCCGCCGGAGCGTAAATGCTGTGTTTATTTTGGTTTAGTAACTCTGGGGCATATCGGTTCATTACGGTATGCCCCGTTTTGAATCATACATGATGGGAAAAGCATCAAAAATAATAAGCGCCGCCGTTCTTGGGCTGGACGGCTCGACGGTATCTGTCGGCGGGAAAGCCTACCATGTTCCCGCTCCCACGATCGCGCGTATAGCCGGGGCCGCGTATTGGCTCGACGGCATAGGCGACGGCTCGACTGTAAGGGAAGCCATAAGCGCGGTCAACGATTCCGCCAGGCTCGCCAAAGCCCTGTCGTGGTTCATCGCGGGGGACGAGTCGCTGTCCGCCGAGTTGCAGGCGGGTACGTTTGACGAGGTTCTGGACGGCCTGGAAACGGCCTATTCCATGATAACAGCGCAAAATTTTACGAGGCTGTCGACTTTGGCCAGGAGCGTGGCGGGTCTGACAGCAAAACCCAAGTCTTAGGCAACAGCACGTTGCTCGGACAGATAGCGTCGTTCATGGAGTCGCTCCACCTCACATACCGTGAGGTCGTCCATGAGATACCGTACCGCAACCTTCTGGTCATGTCCAAAGACAAACAGCACGCGGTATACGGAGAAGTCATGCAGGAAGTTTCGGAAGAAGAGTTCTTCCGCACCCGCAATAAAAAGAATCCCTTAAAAAAGTAGGGGCTATGCTTTCGCAGATAGCCCCTATATTATAGTTATTTAAATGGTCATACGCCAAGAAGTTTGTTTATGAAGTATTGTTGGCCCTTTGTTGTCACTTTGGTCGTCGTTGTTGTTTTTATTTCTCCGTCGCTTCCGGATCTCAATCCTCTCTTTAGTTCAAAAAGGCCTTGTTCCACATACTGCTGATTGGGTATATTGCGCCGTTCGCCGTGACTGCCTAAATATCCGTTGTTCCGTAGCCATTCAAAGAGCCGATTTTGGCCAATTTCATATCCGTTTTGTGTTAGAATCTTTGCAAGTTCTCCTATAAGGCAGGATGATTTGGAACCCATGATTGCGTTTGCAAAAATCACTTTGGGTGCGTTCGCTTCAATTTTCGCCTCGGCTATCTGGCGCAATTGTCGTTCCTCTTTGAGTGTCTGAAAGACCTTAATTGCGTTGTCGGGGTCGGCGAGAAGATTGTCAATTGTTTGCGGTGTGGCGTAGACCCCGTGCTTGCGGATTGAGGGGAGGACTTCATCGCATACCCAATCTTGGAACATTCCTGCTTCGGGGAGTTTGGACTTCATCACCAAACGGTAAACATCACCTTCTTTGCCGAACTTGATTTGCTGAACACCTCCGTTTGTAGGGGTCGGTAAAATGGAGACCCCTTTGCAATGTGTTGATACTGCGTCAGCGGGGCGAGAGTAGCCTAATGCTTTGGCAACATCGGCAAGGCAGAACATCGGTTCGCCGTTCCCTCCTATTGCAGTCCTTATCTCTCCGAACTGCGGACTGCTGAAAATTTGAATGTTTGTCATTGTGATTATATTAATTTGTATGATTCTAACCAGCTATTAGCCTCTTCAGGTGTATAATCCTCCCGGATACTGTTTTCCCTTACCCACGATTCGGACATAACATCGTCAACTAAGAATACTTCCTTCACCAGGGCTATAGGAATAGTAAATGTCACACGTCCCGGTCTATACATAGTGATAGATACAGTCTGTTTCGATAGGTTCACCGATGTTAGGCACTTAGTGTATGCTCCCATCTGTGTATCCATTACAACCACCTGCCCAATGAAATTGCGCAGTGTTTTTAAATTTCTTCCTATTGCGCGGATTAAAAGATAAGAGTTGTCGTAAACCCTGAGTGGAGAGTCTGGCGAGTCCATGCAGTTTCCCCTGTTATGGCATACGAAATATCTATAACCCTCCTTTATTTTTGAACTCGGTATATTTACGCGCGTACCTGGCACTCGGATGTCACGAGCATATTTTGAGTCTTTACGTGGTTGTAGGGGCATCCAGTTTGAAAAATAGTTCATGTTTATTTTTTTTGAAGGTTATGCTATTTGGTTCCAATCTCGTCTATCAGGGTTCCGAATGCCTGACGTAGTGTGCCGTCTACCTTTTGAAAATAGAACTCTACGACACGCTTAGTTGGTTTTGTGCGCATCTTTATGTTAGTCCAGGCGCATTTCATCGTCTCGCTCATGGTGTAACAGTTCTTGCGTACAAACGGCCATGTAAGACTCATAATCCCATTCAGTTGGCTTTTTCTTTCTTTACTCATAGTTGTAGTGGTTTAGTTTTATTATGGTTTAATTTTGATACTGCAAATTTAATCATAATAAAATTACCTATCAAATTTTAGAGCAAAAAAAATAAATTGAACTTAAATTTTTTCTACGTATGTTTTATTTAAATTAAATTTCATTTATCTTTGTAGCTGAAAATCAACTTTAATCATACTTAAAGATGTTAAGAGTAAAGGAAATATTAAAAGCCAAAGGGATGACAGCTAAAGAGCTGGCTAAACTCCTGAATGTGTCAGAGGGTTCCCTATCCCTCACTATTAAAGACGGGGCTAACCCATCTGTGCAAACCCTTGAAAAGATAGCCACCGCTTTAGGCGTGCCGGTTGCTGAGCTGTTTGAAACGCCCAAAGATGGCGTTATCACTTGTCCCCATTGCGGGAAGCGAATCAACATCGAAGTCAAATCTGATATCGCACAGAAGTAAATAAGATTACCGTCAAATGGCCGTTATGGAATTTTACGCGTATGTGGCGCATAAGGCTTTCTAATATGGCAGATTCGATAAAATTGCAAATAAATTAATTATACTAATTAAAATTACTATGAAGCTATTCCTGTATTTTACATTGGTCATTATTTCCCCGCTTATGGGATTCGGACAAATTACCATTATGGAACCAATTACAAACTCGCCAGTTGCTACTGCGGTTGCATATGACAGCCTTACCAATATGTGTCCTCAGAAATATGGCGACGAATACACCTTCCATCATTTGATTGGGCAAACTCTCATGTATTGCGGAAATCCATATTCATCTGTATCTCGAACAAAAGGATTGAATATAGGAGATTATTTCGAGGTTACCGGAGTACTTCCTGATGTACCGGCCAAAGGATGGTATAAACGTTTCTCTTTCAGGAACACAGAAACCGGAGAAGAGGGAGAAGAGGACGAGGGCGATGCATCTTATAAGGACTATAATTTCAAATGGCTGGTCGTGGGTCATTTTGAGAAAATTAAATCTCTTTACGTCGGAAAGGAATTTATATTGTTAGATGCGAGAAAGGACGTCCTTTACAAGGAGAACTGTCTGATAAATGCAGAAACCGATGCAGTGGCGGAAGGGATTGAGGCCAAATCGATATGGAGATGCACAGATGTCCAGGCCAAACTCCGACGAGAGGATGACCATATGAGGATTGACGATAGAAGTCCGGTGGTTTTGTTTTTTGAGAATGAAAAATACGGCAAATTTTACTGTTATTTTGAGCGGAGGCAAAGTGTGCTAAATAACGGGTTGGTTTGTAATCGTTTTTTGCCTAAATCTGAATATGACGGCAAAAAGATCAGCTTGATAAAAAAGTACGGAGAATCCAACGCAGAGCTAATATTGGATAAAAAAGTCAAAATTGGTATGACGGCAGGCATGTGCTTTGAGGCATGGGGTGAACCAAGTGCTATAAATACGATTACAGGGGGAAGTGGACAAATGGAACAATGGGTATACGATTATAATTGCTGTCTGTATTTTAAAAATGGAGTTTTAACAGATATCCAAAACTAATGTATAGAAACGATATTATAAATGAACTGCACTCATTCCTCTTAGAGAATACCCCCCCGGATATGATGAGATTGACGATTTAGCATATCAATTAGTGAATGAGATTAATAGCATGGTTGATGATGCGTTATTGCAAGAAATTATTGCACCTATAGATAATAATGGCACATTTTTTATGCAAAAATTATAATACCGGCTACGCTACATGTCGGGAGTAAGCGAAATCGCAGTCAAATCCGTGACCTTCTTCAAAGTGTCACGGATTTTTTACTTCTGAATTGTCCTGAATAATTGAGTTGTCCGATATTTGCATAAAAAAGATGCGAGTATTTGTTGATTTGTCGGGAGTGGATGCCATGTTGGGTGACGTGGATAAAGCCGTGCGTGAAGCAAGAATGCGTGCCGGACGTGACGCCATCGAGCATGCCAAGGAACATGGCGACTACAAGAATCATTCTTTCAATTTGCGCAATGCGAATGGATTCTGTATAGTTGAAAATGGACAAGTCGTGGCAATTGAGGTGGATAACGACGGTGTTCATCCTGATGCGATGGAATGTACAAGAAATTTTTTGCTCTATTCTGACAAGGGCAGCGACGGCCTTTATCTAAGCAACGGAATGCATTACGCGGGATATGTCGAGGCCAAAGATTATCGCGTAATATCGGACGCGGCAGAACTTGCGTCGGAGAGGATTAGGAAATATTTAAATATTTGATATATGGCGGCAATATTGATTAGCGTAAAAGAGGATATTCAGGAAATAGACAGACTCCGAAAAAAAATGGAGGAATTAAAAAAGAGCATGATTTCGCTACCTCGGGATGCGCAGAAGGAGATGAGGGCGCTTGAAAAGGAACTTAAATCTGTAAAAAACAGTTATAACGAACTTATCGAAGTGTCTTTGAAAGCGCTTAATGTGGCTTTGGCTAAGAATGAAGCCATAAAAAAATCCACACAGGAGATTATCAGGCTTCAGGACGAAACTGTCAAATCCGGGAAGTCCGGAGTGTCATCATCCGGTTCCGGGATTCAGAATGACACAAAAAAGCTCACTACGGCAGTTAGGGAGCAAGCAGATGCATATAAATACTTGAAGCGTGATTTTGACGATTATATGGGTTCTGTAGAACGTAAAATAATCGCGCTTAACAAGGCTAAAGAACAAATAAAAAAATGGCAATCCGAGATAAAAAAGCTTGAATCCCTTCCTGACAACAGCAGAAACCGCTCTTATATCACCGAATTTACTAAAGATGTCGAACGTAGCAAATTGGAAGTACGTAGATTAAAGCGTGAGATTGCGGCATCTATTCAGTTTGAATCATCAGTACCTGATTCCATGAAAGCCATTTCGCAGTCGTTAGGAATGATGCGGGAATTTTATCGTGGGCTGTCTGCGGAAGAGCGAGGGTCCGTTTTTGGGATGGAGCTGAGCGCATCCATAGAACAGGCCGATGCAAAGATAAAGGAGCTTGACGCATCAATCGGTAATCACCAGAGAAACGTTGGGAATTACGCGCTCGGACTTAAGACTGTGCGTGCCGAACAAAGAGGATTGGTGGAGGAAATAGCAGGACTGACCATCGCATATAGAAATATGACCGAGGCGGAAAAGCAGTCTGCCTCAGGTTCTGAACTCCGAGACAAAATAAATGAGTTGACAGAGAAAGCCGCCATGCTAAAAGACGCGATGGCAGACACAAACCGGGCGATAGCATCCCGGGCAAACGATACAATGTCGTTTGTTGCAATAAGCGATGGGATACAGATGATTATATCCGGATTCGGAGTAGCCACGGGCGCGGCGCAATTATTAGGGATAACAGAGGAGGACCTTGTTGAAGTGCAGACAAAGCTCCAGGCTGCGCTTGTTGCAAGTAATTCTGTACGCTCAATACAAAACACTCTTCAAAAGGAGAGTGCGCTAATGCAGGGGGTGTCGATAATACAAACAAAGGCGGCGACTGCGGCAGAAAATGTTAAGACCGCGGCAATAGGAAGAGGGCTTATAGCCACCAAAGCGGCTACTATAGCGCAAGGAGCGTTGAATTTAGTTGCAAACGCTAACCCATACGTATTATTGGCTACGGCAATTGTCTCAGTCGTAGGCGCATTGTGGGCTTTTAAGGAAGGGGCATCAGAAGCCGAAAAGCAGTCCCGCATCATAAAAGATACAAGTGCGCAGATATCTGCCGAATATTACAGGGAGACAACTAATCTTGATAATCTAAGAATTGCAATAGAAAATGCAGAAAAAGGGTCAAAACAGTGGTTCCAAATCAAAAATGCCATTGTAAGCCAGTATGGCCAATTCATGGAGGGGCTTGACTCTGAAATAATAAAGGTAGGAGATTTGTCATCAACCTATGACCGGCTTTCGGATGCAGTCAGGCGATCAATCGCCGCGCGTCAATTGTCGAAGTTTCGGAAAGAATATGTAGAACCCGCCGAGGACAGGGCTACAGAAATATTAATGGACGTGTCAAATTCTCTCAATATGCCTTTAAAGAGTAAAGATGGGAGACATGTGCTTCCTGATGAATTCAAGGAGATTCTTCAGAAAAACCTTGCCAATGCTATATTTCGCAATGATGAAAAAGCCCTTGAGGTGGAACTGAAAAAAATTGGGAATATCGGAAATTTGTCTATAGACTTTAAAAAGAGACTTATTGGCAAGATTAGACAAGGATTTAAAGGTGTTGCAAATTCAAATGTTGCTGTTTCACGCGTAGCCGAGGCGCTGGGCTTTGATATCGATGAGTTGAAAAATCCCGTTGATAGTTCGGAGTATCAAGTCCATACAGACGAATTGGAGCTGGCATCTAGAATCAAAGAGTTGGAACAAAGATTGCATTCACTTTCCGAAAAAGACAGGAACGGCAAACCGGGAGCCGCGATTAAAGCTGAAAAACGACAATTGGAGGCGAGATATAGAAAAATGAATGACTTCGGAGAATCTGTCAACTCAAACCCTGCCAACTCAAACCCTGCCAACAACAGAGAACAAATACTCTCCAGGATTGCAGAACTCAGAGCAAAAAACCAAAAGGAAATCTCCAGATGGCTCAAAGATGCGGGTTTTGAAAGCAGGCAAGCCGAGATAGACACCGACCTGAAAGGTGCAGAAAAGAAACTCAAGCAGATGGATCTCGACCACGATAAAGAACTGGATGCAATCAAGCGTGAAAAGGAGGACCTCATAGCCGCGCATGTAGAAAAGGCGCGGGAAATCCATGAGGCTCAGGAGCGGGCCAATGCGGAGGGTAACGCTTCATACAAAAAGAAAGCATTCAATCCTAATGATGTCGCCCTTTCCAACAAAGAGCTTGATGTGTTTAAAGAGAAGGCCGAAAGAGCCGATGCGAAATACAAGGCCCGTAAAGCCCAACAGCAGGCCGAGCGCAAAAAAGCATGGCAGAAATACTTTATCGAGTACGGCAACTATCAGCAACGGCGCAAAAGCCTCATAGAGAAATACGATGACGAACTGTCCGAGCTTGAACGGGATTCCCCGGAATTCATGGCTAAGACGAAGGAAAAGGAATCATCGCTTAACGCACTCGACGAGAAGTTCGGTGTGTCGGTCAAGGCCATGGCCGACCTGTTCGAGGACGCTTCCGGCAAAAGCATCGCGGAAATACAGCGCATAATCGACAAGTACGAAACCCTGGTCAAATTCATGTCCGGGTCGGCGCTTCCTGACGGAAGCATGGTTGCAAGGGATGAGATTCTTTCTCTCGGATTTACCGACATAGATCTGGAGAAGATTGAAAGCGGCGATGTTTCCATAAAGGAGCTTACGGATGCATTGACGAGCCTTAAAGGCGTTTTGTCTGACGCTTCGCCGTGGCAGTCGTTCAAAAGCGGAATCGAAAAGGGTGTGGCCAAGATAAAGCTGGCCAAATCGGACTCGGCCAGCTTCGGAACGGGACTCATGGAAATCGGAAATTCTGTAGCGGAGTTTGCTCCGCAACTGCTTCAGTTCGGGCAGTCCATAAATACCATATTCGGCGGAGGACTTGCCGGAGAGATAGAGGCCGTTACCGGAGCCCTGGGAGGGTTGGGGGTTACCGCTTCCGGCGTGGGGCAGATAATGTCCGGAGACATCGTTGGAGGAGCCATGTCGGCGGTGAACGGCATAGCGCAGATGACGGGTGCCATTGAGGGTCTTTTCGGCGCAGATTACTCGCAGTATAACCACATGGTCGAAGAATACAACCGTCTGAACGATGTCTGGGACAGGCTTATCGACAAAAAACGCGAATACATCGATATTTCATACGGCGACGAGGCGCGCCAGGTCGGCAAGGAGACGGAGGAACTTCTTAATAGAAAGATGGACAGCAATGTCGTATTAGGTAAGGAGCGCCTGAACAGTGGTGCATCCGCCGGGTCGCATTCCATAGGTGTGCGCCAGCGCAACGGCATGTCCGCACAAGGATGGGATGAGTTGCGCAGTGCGTCAAGAACCATAGGTTTTGATTACGATTCAGTCGCCGGTGCGCGAATGGCCGGTCTATTTGACCTTTCTGCGGAACAGCTTACACGGCTACAGGAGGAAGCCCCTACGTTCTGGGCTAAACTTGACGATCAGGTGCGCGGCTATCTGCAAAACATAATCGACTGTAATGATGAGATTGAGGACATGAAAGACAGGATAGCCGAGACATTTACGGGCATTTCGTTCGATGGATTTTATGATAACTTTGTATCAATGTTGATGGACATGGGCAGTTCTACAGATGATTTTATCGACAACTTCAATGAAAACATCAAAAAATCCATGCTCTCAAACTTGATTGCGACAAAGTACCGAGACGAGCTGAAAAAACTTTATGACTCTTGGGTGGACATGTCGGATTCAGATAAGGACGGCGAGTTCGATCTTGAAGAAGACGAAGTGGAGAAACTACGGAATGAAGAGAAGGATTTAATCAATCGCATGATTGCCGAGAGAAACGCAATGGCTTCCGCTTTCGGATGGGATTCATCCGCCTATTCGCAGGAGGCCACCCACGGCTACACTACGCAACTGTCGGAAGACACCGGAAGCGAGATTGTGGGCCGCGCAACGGCACTGTATGAGTCTGCCCTGCGCCGTGAAGGCATAACCGAGCTTACCAACCAGACGCTTCAGGAGATGCTGGAGCGTCAGCGCGACAACTATACCGTGGCATCGGACGCACGGCAGATACTCGCAGAAAGCTTTCTCGAACTGGTCGAAATCAGACAGAACACCGGGGCGGTGGTGCAACCGATAAAGGAGATTAACGAAAAACTCGATAAAATAGAACGAAACACAAGGGATTGACCATGGCGGAATTATTGATAAACGGAAAGGACGCGCTCGCTGTATACGGGGCGCGGATGGGCGATAAGTTCCTGTCGGCGCTTGACATGCCCGCGCCTATGAAGGAGTATGTGGAAAACTCGTCGAGGCTCGAAGACGGCAAAAGGGTAAACACTTCGGTCGCCCGCGTGGACGCTCGGCAGGTGACGCTCGAATTTACATTGCTCGGCGACACCCCTGCCGACCTCGACGGCAAAAGGAGGGCGTTTCTGGAGATGCTGTACGCGGGGCGCGTCGACATTAAAGTGCCGGAGTACAGCGCCGATACGTTTAAATTGGTATACAAGTCATGCACATCGCCATACGGCTTGTCCAGAAACAGGCGATTCTATAGAATATCAGTCAAGTTCGAGGAACCGAATCCGAGAGACCGGACGTAAACTGATGCTTTATATTTTGTGTACTTTCAAAATCGAAGTGCAAAAATTTCGATGAATGACGATACATGAAATA
>CAJTSJ010000019.1 GCA_910578785.1 uncultured Muribaculum sp.
GAACAATTCATCAAACACTTTCGCTAATTTTGCACTTGCTTGTTGACTCTACAAATTATTCAATTATAAATGCCGATTTTGATATTTGAGGAATTATGACTAATTTTGGAGTCCCCGCACAATGACGGGAACAGACTGTCACTTAATCCAGGATTACATGAATACTAAAGTGTTACGCAATATAGTAGCAATCGCTATCCTTTTATCTCTCAGCTTCTCGGCCGACGCCATAACCCTCGAGGAAGCAAAAAAGCTATACCGCGACGGCGACTTCGAAACTCCGCTTCCGGAGTTTAAGGCCGCGCTGGCCAAAAGGCCCAAAGACGCATCGCTCAACCAATGGGTGGGAGTGTGTCTTTATCAGCAGGGGCAACCCGATGAAGCCATAAAATACCTGAAAGTGGCCGACAGCAAAAATGTAATTGAAGCGCCCAGATATCTGGCCATGATAGCGTTTAACGACTATCGTTTCAACGATGCCGAAAGCTATCTCGACCGATACAGAGCAGCCTTGACCAAGGCCAAACGGACAATGTCTGACGAGATGGAGGCTTTCGCCGACAAGCTTTCACGCGCAAAAGCCATGTTTGACCGCGTCGAAAACATAGTCATCATCGACAGCATAGCCGTTGACCGCGACCAGTTTTTGTCAGCTTATCGCCTGTCGCCCGAAAGCGGATCGATAAACAACTACGACATGCTTCCGGAAGACGCCGAGGTGGCAGAACCACCCGTAGTCTACATGCCCGAATCAAGGCAGACCATGATATGGTCGGCTCCTGACGACAACGAAAACTACGTACTCATGAGCGCCGCACAGCTTTATGACGGTTCCTGGGAAAAACCCCACGTGCTAAGTCCGGCACTTAACACAGGCGGAGGCGACAGCAACTTTCCGTTCCTTATGCAGGACGGCATAACCCTTTATTATGCCAACGACGGCGAGGAATCAATAGGAGGCTACGACATATTCATATCCAGAAAAGGCGACAACGGATTCCTGCAGCCACAGAATCTCGGCATGCCGTACAATTCGCCATATGACGACTATATGCTTGCTATCGACGAGACAACAGGCACCGGGTGGTGGGCTACCGACCGCAACCAGCTCGGCGACAGCATAACCATTTACGTGTTCATACCGTCGGAACTGCGCAAAAATTATCCTGTAGATGCCGACGGGCTGGCTTCCAAAGCCAAAATCACGGATTACAAATCGACATGGGAAGAGGATAAAGACTATTCGTCCATACTCGCGGCCATCGAAGAAATAAAATCGCCCAAGATGAACAAAGGCAACGACTTCTACTTCGCCATGCCCGGCAATGTCATCTACACATCATGGGACGACTTCAAATCGCCGCGTGCACGCGATGCCATGGACCTTTACCTCAACGCCAAAGAAGACGTTAAAGCCACAGAAGAGGAACTCTCGTTTTTACGCACACAGTATCACGACGGCGACAAATCCGTAAGTTCCGACATACTATCACTCGAACGTAAGATGGAAGAGATGCGCCGTAATCTGCGCAAACTCGCAAACGATGTCGTTCTTGCCGAACGACGATGACACAAGGCGCCGGATTATAATTAACCATCATCTTACTTTTCATCTAAATGACTACATTTCTTGTTGCATTGGCAATACTTGTCGGAGGCTATTATGTCTACGGAACTCTTATGGAACGCATCATCGGATGTGACCCCGACCGAAAAATGCCGTGCTACACCAAGCAGGACGGTGTCGACTACATACCGCTCCCGACGTGGAAGGTATTCCTGATTCAGTTTCTCAACATAGCCGGACTCGGCCCGATATTCGGAGCCATCATGGGCATAATGTTCGGTCCGTCGGCATTTCTATGGATAGTTTTCGGCACCATATTAGCCGGAGCCGTGCATGACTTTCTATCCGGCGTGATATCCATCAGAAAGGACGGCGCTTCGCTTCCTGAAATCGTGGGCGCCGAGCTTGGAACCGGCATAAAACAGCTGATGCGAGGGTTTTCGCTGCTTCTCATGATGCTCGTAGGGGCTGTGTTCGTTCTGACTCCCTCCGGACTGATCGCAGGCATGACTCCCGAATGGATGGACACCAAATTCTGGATAGCCGTCATATTCATCTACTACATGCTCGCCACCGTACTGCCTATAGACAAGCTTATAGGCAATATATACCCGCTTTTTGGATTTGCACTTTTGTTCATGGCCGTAGGTATAATGGGCGTTTTGATTTTCGGAGACGTCACCATCCCCGACGGGCTTACCGACGGGCTCTACAATCGGTCGGCTATGGCCGATACGCAGCCTCTGTTTCCCATGATGTTCGTATCTATAGCATGTGGAGCCATATCCGGATTCCATGCCACGCAATCGCCGATGATGGCCAGATGCCTTAAAAACGAAAAACTGGCCCGCCCGATATTTTATGGCGCCATGGTGGCTGAAGGCATCGTAGCGTTGATTTGGGCCGCGGCCGCAATCGCTTTTGCAGGAGGATACTCCGAGCTCGACACTTACCTGGCTGAAAACGGCGGTGCAGGCGGACTCGTACACAACATCTCCATCAGCTGGCTCGGCACATTCGGCGGCATACTTGCCATAATCGGCGTAATAGCCGCCCCGATCACCACCGGCGACACAGCTCTCAGAAGTGCCAGACTGATAGCCGCGGACTTTCTTGGCTTCGACCAATCGAAAATAGTCAAGCGCATATTGCTTTCACTGCCGATATTCGCTGTCACATACACAATAATGCAGACCGACTTCAACATACTGTGGAGGTACTTTGCATGGTGCAACCAGACCCTGGCCATGTTCACACTGTGGGCCATCACCGTCTATCTGGCCCGCAACGGCAAGATGTATGCCGCCACGCTGCTCCCCGCCATGTTCATGACCTGCGTGTGCATAACATACATACTATTTGCCCCCGAAGGATTAGGGCTCGACTATACGTTGTCGGTCGGCATAGGCATCATTCTGGCATGTCTGCTGTGCGCATGGTTCTTGAAAAGCATCGCATTTACACGTCAAATCACCACAACCGAAGAGTAAAATCCAACCACAGTAACCACAAATGGATATTATTAAAATAACATCTACCACCGACCGATATAACTTTCACAGCCATACCCAATTCTGCGACGGACGCGCCACAATGGAGACAATGGCTCAGGCCGCCGCTGATGCAGGGTTCGAGCACTGGGGATTTTCGCCCCATTCACCCGTTCCCATCGAGTCGTCATGCAACATGGCCGAAAGCCGGACGTCTCTTTATCTCGACGAAGTGGCACGGCTGAAGGCTCGCTTTGCAGATAGACTCAATCTGTACGCGGCCATGGAAATCGACTATCTTGATGACAACTGGGGACCTGCACATCCCTATTTCAAGTCCCTTCCACTTGATTACCGCATCGGATCAGTGCACTTTGTGCCGAGCGATGAAGGGTTCGTAGATGTCGACGGACGATTCGAATCGTTCAGGACAAAGATGGAGCGGTATTTCCATAACGACATCCGCCACGTCGTAGACACATTTTATGACCAGTCGGAGAAGATGCTCGAGGCCGGAGGATTTGACATAATCGGACATTTCGACAAAATCGGCCACAATGCCTCCATGTTCAAACCCGGCATAGAGGACGAACCGTGGTATCGCGACCGTGTCAATTCGCTTATAGACCTTATTACCGCCAAGGGCGTAATAGTGGAAATCAACACAAAAGCATGGGACTCGGCGCACCGTATATTCCCGTCACGCCGTTGGCTCGACAGGCTGATTGAAAACGACATAGACCTGATAGTAAACAGCGACGCCCACTATCCTGACAAGACCGACGCCGGACGCGATTACGGAATTTGGCTTGTGAGCAGACTAAGAAGACTACATCATACACTAAACCAGTCATAACCATGCCGGTAAGAGTTCCTGTATCGCTTCCTGCCGTAGAGCAACTGAAGGAGGAAAACATATTCATAATAGACGAGCAAAGAGCCTCGTCGCAGGATATACGTCCGCTCCGGATAGGCATACTCAACCTTATGCCGTTGAAGATAATGACCGAGACCGACCTGCTGCGGCTGATATCTAACACTCCGCTGCAGATAGAGCTTGACTTGATAGACACAGCCTCGCACGTGTCGCGCAACACTCCGCGCGAACATATCGAGGAATTTTACAAGACTTTCGATGAAATACGCGGCCAGAACTACGACGGCTTCATCATCACAGGCGCTCCTGTAGAAAAAGTCAGGTTTGAGGACGTGGACTACTGGGAAGAGCTATGCGAGATTTTTGACTGGGCACGCACCCACGTCACTTCAACGCTCTACATCTGCTGGGCCGCGTTCGCCGGTCTGTACCATCACTACGGAGTGCCCAAGCATGTCATCTCCCACAAAATCTCCGGAGTGTTCAGGCACAAAGTCAAGGACCGCCACAACCCCATATTCCGAGGTTTTGACGATGAATTCTACGTTCCGCACAGCCGGTTCAGCGAATGGCATCGGTCCGAGGTTGAGTCTGTTCCCGGACTCACAATTCTTTCCGAGAGCCCAGAAAGCGGCATCTACATGGTGATGGCCCGTGGTGGACGCGAATTTTTCATAACCGGACATTCTGAATATTCAGCCGGCACTCTCGACTTTGAATACCGCCGAGACCTTGAAAAAGGTCTATCGCCCGCCATACCTATACACTATTACGTGGCCGACGATCCAGACAAAGGTCCGCTGGTAAGATGGCGTTCACATGCCAACCTGTTGTTCAGCAACTGGTTGAATTACTTCGTTTACCAAATGACCCCCTATGACATACGCGACATCCATCAATGACACACACCGGCGCTTATGCCTGATCATATTGGCCGTACTTGCATGCTTCATGACGGCCTATGCCGACAAGCCTGACCACGGACCGGAAGCGGACGTAATAAGCCGGGACTCCATAACGGTCAGCCTCATCATCAACTCGCCCGGCAGTATAATTTATGAACTTGAAGGACACGCCATGCTCCGACTGCGCAAAGGCGACATGGACATCGCCATAAATTACGGCGTGTTTGACTTCAACTCGCCTAATTTCATCGGACGGTTCGTTGCCGGACAGACCGACTATATAGCCGCGGCTTACCCCTTTGAATATTCGCTCCGCTCCTACGGCGATGACGGACGGCGCATGACAGAGTATACGCTCAACCTCACACAGGATGAAGCCTCACGGTTTGCCGAACTGCTGAGGGTCAACATCATGCCCGAAAACCGCACCTACCGGTACAATTATGTCAAGGACAACTGTGCCACACGCCCGCTCGTCATGACAGAACGAGCCGTCAACGGCACGATAAGTTTCCCCGAATCACCTGAAAGTTACGTTCCCGCGTCGTTCCGCGACGCCATGCGCCACCATCATGCCAACTATCCGTGGTATCAGTTCGGCATCGACCTTGCATTGGGCGGAGGTATCGACTATCCAATATCAAACCGCGAGATGGCGTTCTCGCCGGTATTGCTCGAAGAGATGTTGCCCGAAGCCACCATAACCGACAGCAACGGCTCCATCCGGCCGCTGGTAAAGTCGAGCCGCACTTTGCAGGAAGGCCGGCCCGACGGAGGCCCTGCCGACCCGACGCCATGGTATCTGACGCCGCTGGCCATAGCCATACTGCTTCTTACGGCGACGCTGCTGATCGCCATGCGCGACATACGCCGGGAAAAAGTCACTCGCTGGTGGGATGCCCTGATATTCACACTTCAGGGAATAGGAGGTGTCGTAATAGCCTATCTCGTATTCATATCCGTGCATGAAGCCACAAGCCCTAACTGGCTGTTGCTATGGCTGAATCCGCTGTGCCTGATAGTACCGATATGCATATATATAAAAAAATGCAAAGGGTTGGTATTCTGTTATGAAATTGTTAACTTTGTAGCACTAATTATATTATCCGTAGTATGGCCGTTTGTGAACCAATCGGGGAATTTAGCATTTATACCTTTGATTCTCGCAGATGCACTACTGTCGGGTAGATATATCTATATACATTTATGCGAAAAAAAGCAGACCACAATATAACTCTCAAATTAGCCTCGATGCTTGTTGTTTCGATGTTCTCGCTGAGCGTCGTCGCACAGGCCCCATCGCCACGCCCAAAACTCGTGGTAGGCATCGTCATCGACGGTCTGCAAGAGGAATATCTCGATCTGCTTAAAGGATACTTCGGCGAAAACGGCTTCAAACGCCTGATGCGCGACGGAGTGATGCTTGACAATGTCAATTTCGGCACTCCTGCCGATTTGTCGGCCGCCACGGCGATAATCTACAGCGGAGCGTCGGCATCGGCCAACGGCATCCCGGCCTCCTACGTCTACGACAGCGAAAAGAAGCGCCAGTATCCCATCATCCTCGATCCGTCAAACATCGGCAACTACACCGACGAGACATATTCACCTAAAGCCATACGCGTCAGCACACTGTCTGACGAAATCCGCATCGACGGCGGAGGCGACGGCAACGTGTATTCAATCTCGCCGTCGGCACATCAGGCCATCATAATGGCAAGCCACGCAGGCAACAGCGCATTCTGGATAAACGACACCAATGGACGATGGGCCACGACAACCTACTACAAGGACGTTCCGTCGACCATCCAGTCGCGCAACTACTCGAAGTCACTCACATCGCGCCTCGACACCATGACCTGGCGTCCGTCCATGGATATGGCCAAATATCCGGACGTGCCGAAACAGAAAAAGGCAACACCATTCAAATACACCTTCCCGCGCCATCAGGTCGACCGCTTCCGCAACTTCAAGACTTCGGCACCGGTCAACTCTGAGATAACAGCGCTGGCATCGGACTACATCACATCGCTCCAACTCGGCAAACACGATGCGATGGACATGCTGAACCTTGGATACACGCTGGCTCCGTTCACTCTCGCACAGAGTGCCGACCACCGCGTAGAGACCATGGACAGCTACATAAAGCTTGACGCCGAACTGGCCAACCTGTTTCAGACCATAGACAACAACATAGGGATGAACAACACGTTCATCATGGTGGCAGGAACGCCTGTGGCTCCGAGCAGCAAGCCCGACGACGTGAAATGGGGCATGCCGACAGGTGAATTTTCAGCCGCCAAGGCCGTATCGCTGCTTAACCTGTACCTTAGCGCAAAACATGGTTCTGGCGAATGGGTTGCAGGATACCATAACGGACAGATTTTCCTTAACGGGAAGCTGGTCAAAGACAAGAATCTTGACATAAAGGACCTTCGCACGGACGCATCGGACATGCTCACACGCATGGCCGGAGTAAGCCGCGTATGGACCATTGACGACATAATCGCCGGACGTGCCGGCACAAACCCCGACGCATTAAAGCGCAATACCCAGGTGGACTATGCAGGCGACCTGTTTCTGGAAATCACTCCTGGATGGGAAATCGTCACCGTAGACCCGATTACTCAGAAAGAAAACCGCAGCACCATGCGCACCGGACTTATGACTGCTCCGGTGTTCATGCTCAGCCCGCAATTGAAATCGGAACGAATCAGTGCCGAGATAGACGCCCGCGCCATAGCTCCCACTGTGGCCCGTCAATTGAGAATCCGTTCGCCAAATGCGGCGGAACTTCCTCCCATGAGACTCGCCGGGAAATAGTTCCGGCAACAGCCATTAAGCCGCCATGCGCGACAATAGGCACCCGGGAAGAAGACAAAATGACTCTCAACATCCCCCTATTCAGAAAATAATAAACAAAATATACAAATGTCATTCGTTAACGTACTTACAAAACTGTTTGGCAACAAATCAAAACGCGACCTCAACGAGATTCGCCCGATAGTTGCCCAGATCAATGCCCTCGGGCCTGAAATGAAGGAGCTCACCAACGACCAGCTCCGCGACAAAATCGCCACAATCAAAAAAGAACTGGCCGACGCTGTGGCCGAAGATTCCAACGCCATCGCCGAACTCAAATCAAAAATCGAGACACTTCCGTTCGACGAGCGCCAACCGTTGTGGGACCAAATCGACGAACACGAGAAGCGCATACTCGACACCTACGAGAAAGAACTTGACCGAGTGCTTCCCGAAGTTTTCGCCGCAATGCGCGAGACTGCCGCACGATTCGCGCATAACGAGACCATCGAAGTGACCGCAACACAGATGGACCGCGACCTCGCCGCGGCGGGCAAAGACTTCGTAAGCATCGAGGGAGACAAAGCCATATATAAAAACCATTGGATTGCCGGAGGCAACGAGATAACCTGGGACATGATCCACTACGACGTACAGCTCATCGGCGGCATCGTGCTCCATCAAGGTAAGATTGCAGAAATGGCCACCGGTGAAGGTAAGACTCTCGTGGCAACCCTTCCGGTGTTCTTGCGTTCGCTGACCGGACGCGGAGTCCACGTGGTCACCGTCAACGATTATCTTGCCAAACGCGACTCTGAATGGATGGGTCCGCTGTACATGTTCCACGGACAGTCGGTAGACTGCATCGACAAGCACCAGCCCAACACGGCGGCACGCCGCGCGGCATACGCATGCGACATCACATTTGGCACCAACAATGAATTCGGCTTCGACTATCTGCGCGACAACATGGCCATGTCGGCTGAAGACATGGTACAGCGCAAGCACTATTATGCCATCGTCGACGAGGTTGACTCCGTACTCATCGACGACGCACGTACACCGCTCATCATATCCGGCCCCGTGCCCAAGGGCGACGACCAGCTGTTCAACGACTTCAAGTTTGACGTAAAGAACGTATACGACGCCCAGCGCAAGCTCGTTGCCCAGTTACTTCTCGAAGCAAAAGACAAAATTCCAAGTTCCGACAAGGAAGTGCATAAGGAAGGCGCGCTCGCTCTGTTCCGAGCATATAAAGGCCTACCTAAATACGGAGCCCTCATTAAATTCCTGTCGCAGGAAGGCATGAAGGCTGTTCTGCTGGAAACCGAAGCATACTACATGCAGGACAATGGCCGCGAAATGCCCAAAGCCACAGAGCCGCTCTACTTCGTCATAGAAGAAAAGAACCGCTCGGTGGAAATGACCGACAAGGGTATCGACGTACTGACCGGACACACCAAAGATCCTCAGTTCTTCGTGCTTCCCGACATCGCGGCACAGCTTTCTGAAGTTGAAGGCGACGAATCGCTCGCGCCTGCCGACCGTCAGGAGAAAAAGGATGCCCTTATGAACGAATATGCTATAAAGGCTGAACGTGTACACACAGTCACCCAGCTTCTTAAGGCATACACCCTGTTTGAGAAGGACGTAGAATACGTAATCGACGAAGGAAAAATCAAGATTGTCGACGAACAGACCGGACGTATCATGGAAGGCCGCCGCTATTCCGACGGACTCCACCAGGCCATCGAGGCCAAGGAGGGCGTTAAGGTAGAGGCCGCTACTCAGACATTCGCCACCATAACCCTTCAGAACTATTTCCGTATGTACCACAAGCTTGCAGGCATGACCGGTACGGCCGAGACCGAAGCAGGCGAATTCTGGGACATATATAAGCTCGACGTAGTCACCATCCCCACCAACAAGCCTATAGCCCGCGTCGACATGAACGACCGCGTGTACCGTACTCAGAAAGAAAAGTACGATGCCGTAATCAAAGAAATCGAACGTCTACACGCCATAGGCCGTCCGGTGCTCGTAGGTACTACTTCGGTAGAAATTTCCGAAAAGCTGAGCCGCATGCTGTCCATGCGCCGCATAAACCACAATGTGCTCAATGCAAAGAACCACCAGAAAGAAGCGGAAATAGTAGCCGGAGCAGGTCTGCCGGGAGCAGTGACAATCGCCACCAACATGGCCGGCCGTGGTACGGACATCAAGCTTCCGCAGTCGGTAAAAGACCTCCACGACCCGGAAATCAAAGCTTCAAAGGACGATGAAGGCGTGGGCGGACTTGCCATCATCGGCACCGAGCGCCACGAGTCGCGCCGCGTCGACCGACAGCTCCGCGGACGTTCAGGACGTCAGGGCGACACCGGTTCGTCAGTGTTCTTCCTGTCGTTCGAAGACCCATTGATGCGCGTATTCGCCTCCGACAGAGCAAAAACCATGCTTGACCGACTCGGATTCAAGGAAGGCGAAATGATTGAAGCCAAGATGGTCAACAACGCCATCGAGACGGCACAGAAGCGTGTCGAGGAAAACAACTATGGTATACGTAAGCGTCTCCTCGAATATGACGACGTGATGAACAAACAGCGTCAGTACATCTACAGCCGCCGCCATCACGCCGTGGTTGGCGAACGCATCGGCATTGACATCAACAACATGATGTATGACACTGTAGAAAACATCGTCAACACATTTGATTCGCCCAACGACTACCAGGCTCTATCTCTCGAGCTGCTCAAAGTGTTCGCCATCGAGACTCCGTTCACAGAAGAAGAATTCCGATCACTCTCACACAAAGAGGTATTCGACAAAGTTCTGGGAGCAGTCAATGAAGCGTTCAACCGCAGAACGGAGCGCATCACCCAGCTGATGTACCCGGCCGCAAAGGCCGCCGTGGAACACGGAGCCAAGGGACGCGGCGAAGTCCTCATCACCGACGGCAAACGCGTGTTCAGAATGCTCTGCGACGTTCAGGAAGCCTACGAGACCGAAGGAAAGTCCATCGCGAAAGAATGGCACAAGCTAATCATGCTCATAACCATCGACGAAATCTGGAAAGAGCATCTTCGCGAACTCGACCAGCTTCGCCAGTCGGTTCAGAATGCGTCATACGAACAGAAAGATCCGCTTGTAATCTATAAGGTAGAGTCGTTCCACTTGTTTGAAAGCGCAATGAACACGCTTAATACCAAAGCGTTGTCGGCACTCATGCGCGGCCAGATATTCATTCCGCCACATGTACAGCAAGCACAACAGCAGGCGCAGCAACAAGCCCAGCAGGCGACTCAGAGAGCCTCGGATGCGCAACTGAGTTCCGAGAAACAGAATCCGGCTTCCAAGCCTCAGCCTGAAATGCGGCAGGCCATGCCTCAGCGCCCCAACGACTACAGCAACTACCGCGCCACCAAAGAACAGTATCCAGGAGCCAACGCACAGCGCCAGGCAGCTTCGTCGCCCCAGGGTCAGCAACAGCAGGCGCAGCCGATAGTCAACAACGGACCTAAGATCGGACGTAACGACCCATGCCCCTGCGGTTCCGGTAAAAAGTACAAGAACTGCCACGGCAAAGGTATGTAAATCATCCACAATCATTATCAAATGAAACATTTAGCACCGATTACAATAATGGCAATACTTGCCTCATGCGCCACTTCGTCAGAGATAAAGTATCCGCAGGCACCGACCGACGACAGCGTCAGCGACACATATTTTGACTTGACAGTGGCCGACCGTTACCGACCGCTTGAAAACGACACTTCCGCCGAGACCAAAACCTGGGTGGAAGCTGAAAATAAAGTTACCAACGAATATCTCGCGAAAATTCCTTTTCGCGAGAATATTCGTAAACGCCTCAACACTCTCTACGACTACCCCAAACACGGAGTTCCGTCGAAAAAAGGCGAATGGTATTACTTTTTTGAAAATGACGGCCTGAAGAACCAGTCAGTCCTTTACCGCACAAAAGACCTGAACGGAACTCCGGAAGTATTCCTCGACCCAAACAGTCTTAGCGACGACGGCACCGTGGCCCTTACAGGCATCAGTGTCTCAAACGACGGCAAATACACCGCCTACACCATCTCAAGAAGCGGTTCGGACTGGACCGAAATATATGTCATGGACACTGAGACCAAAGAGCTCCTCTCCGACCATATCGAATGGGCCAAGTTTACAGGCGCCGACTGGAAGGGCGACGGATTCTATTACAGCGCCTATGACAAGCCTACAGACGGCAAAGAGTTCTCAAACGCCAACGAGAACCACCGTATATACTATCACAAGCTCGGCACTCCGCAAAGCGAAGACGTGCTTGCGTTTGAAGATGCGGAATATCCCCTGCATTTCCACTCGGCATACGTTCCCGACAGCGAGTCGGCGCTATTCGTAATGGGAGCCGGCGAGGGTATGGGCAACTCCCTTATGGTCAAAGACCTCCGCAAGCCGGATGCAAAGTGGGTCACTATCGAACCTTCGCAGGACTACGAAATATCGGTGCTTGACGTCATAGACGGCACCATGTACCTTTATACCAACTACGGCGCCCCGCGCTACAGACTGATGACGGCGCCGCTCAACAAGCCTCAAAAGGAGAACTGGAAGGAACTCATACCAGAAGACAAAGGCGTGCTTACCGGCGTTAACTTCGCCGGCGACAAGCTTATACTCACATACGAAGTAGACGCATACAATCAAATGTATGTATATTCGCGCGACGGAAAGCGTCTGGCCCAAATTGAGCTTCCCGTAATCGGCTCTGCTTCAGTGTCTGCAAGCAAGAAGCACGACGAGGTTTTCTACTCGCTCAACTCATTCACCTACCCGACTTCAATTTACAAGTATAATCTGGCCGACAACAAGTCTGATTTGTTTAAATCGACCGAGATTGAAGGATTCAACCCTGACGACTATGTGACCGAACAGGTTTTCTACACCTCATCCGACAGCACCAAAGTGCCGATGTTCATCACATACAAGAAAGGCCTTGAACGCAACGGCAAGAATCCGGTCTATCTATACGGCTATGGAGGCTTCAACGTATCGCTCAATCCAGGATTCTCCGCACCGCGTCTGCTCTGGCTCGAAAACGGAGGCATTTATGCACAGGCCAACCTGCGCGGAGGCGGTGAATATGGCGAACCGTGGCATCTCGCAGGAACCAAGACCAATAAATTGAATGTATTCAATGACTTCATCTCCGCCGCCGAGTATATGATTGGCGAAGGCTGGACATCACCGGAGTATATAACCATCGAAGGCGGCTCAAACGGAGGCCTGCTCGTAGGGGCCACCGTCAACATGCGTCCCGACCTGTTCAAAGTCGCCATTCCGCGCGTAGGCGTCATGGACATGATGCGCTACCACCTGTTCACCATCGGATGGAACTGGGCATCCGACTACGGCACCAGCGCCGACTCTAAGGAGATGGCCGAATATCTGCACGGCTACTCACCGATACATAACATCAAGAACGACGGCACACCATACCCCGCCATTCTCGTCACAACTGCCGACCATGACGACCGCGTTGTGCCTGCACATTCGTTCAAGTATGCCGCTACCCTACAGGCCAGCGACACCGGCGATGCTCCCAAGCTTATACGCATCGACTCTAAAGCAGGCCATGGGGCAGGCAAGCCGATATCCAAAGTCATCGACGAATACACCGACATATACTCGTTCATATTCTACAACCTCGGAATAACCCCCGACACGAATAAATAATGCGCAGTGTCTTTGGCATATTAACCGTACTCTTTGCCTGTGGAATGACTTCTTGTTTCACAGGCATAGAAAGTACGCCAAAAATTTCTGACAAGGACCTGTCGCGCGAACGCATAGTAGTGTCCGACGAAGACAAATATCTGGCCGACGTTCGTCCCGAACCGTTTAAGGACTGGCAAAAGGGCAAACTGTTTTTCGTAACCGACAAACGCATAAATCTTGCCCTCGAACCGACTTCAAATCCGATTCCCGACAACGGCGACTATCTGGCCTATGACCATATCCGCGAAGTGCCGTCGCTGACCGGAACCATCGACACCGAAATTATACTCGTCGACAGCCTCGGCAGGGAATTTGCCCATAGGGTCAATGCTTCTCCCGATGAACTGGCGTCGCGAAGCAAGGTAGACATACCGTTCACCATCGACATGAGCGTAGTCGACCGAACAAAAGAGATGCTTGCCGGGAAGACACTGTACCTTCGGACTTCAATGTGGTTTGACCGCGAAGGCGATGCCATGTCAGGGCTGAAATACATACCGGTGGAAGTAATTGATGTCGAACCTGGCAATACAGTATATCCGGTCAAGGTCAAATTCAGGACGAAGGACTATCCCGAATCGCAACCGGCCTATGTATTCATGTCCGTGGGCGATTCGACAAAAAGCGCACGCAACTTCGCCTCGCTGTTCTATTTCAACGATCCGAGAAAACGCTACCCTCAGATTACGGACGAAAACTGGAACTACATAATCCACAGCCGGGTAGCTCCATATATGACCCGCGAAGAATGCCGTCTGGCTTTAGGCAGTCCGGCATCTATCGACCGACACCACGGCACCAACACATACAGCGAGCGTTGGAACTACGAGAACGGAATATATCTGATATTTGACGACGGCATACTCAGAAATTTCAGAAAATAAAAATCCAATTCCACTATGACAATAGTTCCCGATTTCGACTTAACACCGTACACCACATTCCATGTACCCGCACGTGCCTCCTGGTTTGCGGAATATGGTACTGTTGACGAGTTGCTCTCCATTCTGTCCGACAGCCGTTTCAGAGGCATGCCTTTCCTGCATATAGGAGGAGGCAGCAACCTTCTGTTTACAAAACCGTTTGAAGGGCTTGTACTTCACTCGGCGATGAGAGGGATGTCGACGAGGAACGACATATCCCCGACAGAATCCATTCTGGAAGCTGAATCGGGACTTAACTGGGACGAATTCGTTCGCCGCTCAATAGACGAAGGACTTTACGGACTGGAAAACCTCGCATACATACCCGGAGAGGTCGGGGCTTCGGCCATCCAGAACATAGGCGCCTATGGTGTAGAGGCAAAAGATTTTATACACTCTGTGAGCACAATCGACACCGCTACCGGCAATGAACGCGTATTTACGCCGGAAGAGTGCCGTTATGCCTATCGCGACAGCATATTCAAGCACGTTGCCGGCAGATATATAGTGACGAAAGCTGCCTACCGGCTGTCGCGCGTCAAAAAGTTCACCCTCGAATACGGGCCACTCAAAGAACTGGCATCAGATCCCGGACTTACCGCATCGAAAGTCTACGACAGAGTGGTCAACATACGCCGTTCGAAACTTCCGGAGCCATCCGAGCTTGGAAGCGCCGGATCATTCTTCAAAAATCCGGTGGTGCCTGTCGACAAATTCAACCGGCTTAAATCGGAATACGCCGACATACCAAGCTACGAGGCTCCTGCCGGAATAAAGATTCCCGCAGGATGGCTAATAGAACATGCCGGGCTTAAAGGGCACCGCATAGGAGGCGCCGAAGTGTATCCTAAGCAATGCCTTGTGATAGTCAACACCGGTTCTGCAACGGCGCGCGACATAGTTGACCTGTATACATTCATACAGCGCACGGTGGAACGGATTTACGGAATAAGACTTGAGCCGGAGGCCAATATTGTCTGACATAAACGATATTTATACACATGCGACTACGTTTTCTCGGAACAGGAACATCTACGGGCGTGCCACAGATTGGATGCACATGTCCGACATGCATCTCAACCGACGTACACGACAAACGTCTGCGATCATCAGCACTGCTGAATGTCAACGGTATAAATCTGCTCATAGACTGCGGTCCGGATTTCCGGACCCAGATTCTCAACGCAGGCGCTCCGGACATAAAAGCCGCTCTGCTCACCCACAGTCATTACGACCACGTGGGAGGCATCGACGACCTGCGCCCATACTGCTACGCCAGCCCCGACGGACACTTCCCGCTATACTGCCGTCCCGACGTGGCCACAGACATACGCAACAGGGTTCCGTACTGTTTCCGCGAACATCTCTACCCCGGAGTGCCTGTCTTCACGACTCACGAAATCGGGTCCGAACCCTTCGATGTCGAGGGCATAAGCGTGACACCGCTTCCGGTGTGGCACTACAGACTGCCGATTGTAGGATTCAAAATCGGCAATCTCGCATATATCACCGATGCAAAAGAGATTCCCGACAGCACAATCAATCTTATACGTGGCATTGACACTCTGGTAATCAATGCGCTCAGGCACAAAGAACATCTGTCGCACATGAATCTCGAGCAAGCGCTAAGCGTCATTGACCAAATCAAACCGAGAGCAGCATATCTGACGCATTTTGCCGACAAGATTGGATGCCACCGCGACACGGACCCGATGTTGCCGTCGCCCGTCCACATGGCCTATGACAATCTTATAATCGATATTCCTGACTGACGGGAAATTTTTTAAACTTTTTCATAGCCAAAAACGTCATTAATTATATAGATGGCTGAGCCACAACACCAGGATAACATATTTATTTAACAAAATTATTATTAATTATGAAGAAACTAAACCTACTTATAACCGCAATAGCGGCAATGTCCATTACCACATCGTGCAGCATATTCAAAAGCCATAAAACTCCGGTCGTGGAAACACCGGTAGAAACTGAAAAGACCGATATGAATAAAGCCACAGTAAACGCCAACGATATTGCCGGAGAGTGGAACGTATTCTCCGTAGGAGGCAAGAAAGTCACCGGCGAAAAACGCCCGTACATCAACTTCAATCTGGAAGACCACCGCATATACGGATCAAACGGATGCAACATCATAAATGGCGACTTCACTGCCAAAGACGATTCTTCAATACATATCGAAAATATGATTTCTACCATGATGGCTTGCCCGGACGCCCCATTTGAAGCCGACATAAATCTGGCGCTTGACAATGCCAGATATTTCAACATTTCAAAGCAGGGACATGAATATTATCTCGTTCTGCTCGACAACACACGCAAGTCAATCATGACCCTTCGGCGCCATAACATGGACTTCTTAAACGGATCCTGGAAGGTAGAAGAAATCAACGGCCACGACAACAACAATGAAGACGTACAGATGGTGATCGACATTTTCGAACAGCGCGTACACGGCAACACCGGATGCAACATCCTCAATGGATCATTGCTTATTGATCCCGACAAGTCAAACTCAATACAGTTCAGCAACCTCGCCACTACGCGGATGATGTGTCCGGACATGAAGACAGAGACTGCATTTCTCGTAGCGCTTGAGAGTGTTGAATTTGCTAAAAAAGGCAAGAACAACACTGTGGTCATGACCGATAAGAACAACAAGCCTATGCTTCTGCTTAAGCGAATCGACGTCAAATAAGCCATATCGGATATATCAAAAAGACATGTCGGAACCGCCCATTTAAGGTTGCTCCCGACATGTCTTTTGTTACTGTATAAAATTAAGAATAGGATGCTTCCCAGCATCCTATTCCGTTTAAACCTTTATCTTAATCTAATACTATGAAAAACACACATACAAAAGTAGTCATTATTTTGGAATCCACAAACTATTCTGCGTTCCATTTAACATATTTTTCGTCAAAAAGAGGGTATCAAGATGTCAAAATGCCACCCGTTAACATTCATTTAACAATTAGCGACGAATCTTTACCGCCTCACCATTCTCTCTGACCACGTATATTCCCGGCGAAAGCCTTTTGAACCCGGCAAAGTTGCCTACACGGCGTCCGATAGCCCCACAAATCATACTCTCGGGGACGAGTCATCGGGTCGCCAGGAGTCTCCTTCCACTTAACGCGGTTTTCGAGCACCTCGCCCTCTACAATGCATCCTCCCGGAATGGTCTGCTCCTCAAAACCCCTGTTCTGGATTAACTCGGCATACAGTCCACCGTCGCCCGAGTGGTTGGAATCCAATCCATCGATGTATTTTCCTTAAAGTTACAAAATATTAGAGCCACACCCTCTATCAAGACCGACAAAAATTGAGTAACTTTGTTATTTAAACAAAAAGACCTTCTATGAAACAGTCAGAGATAATCGCCAATATAAAGTCCAAATTAGGAATCAACGAGCTAAACCCCATGCAGAAAAGCGTGATGGAGTGCCGCACACCCGACATGATTCTGCTGTCGCCTACGGGGAGCGGCAAGACCGTGGCCTTTGCCATCGCCATGCTGTCGGCTCTTCCTAAACCCGAAGGGAAAGTGCTCGGAGTGGTCATAGCTCCGTCGCGCGAGCTCGTCATGCAGACCTTCCGCGTGATACGCGACATCGCCGTCGGCTACAAAGTCTCGGCATTCTACGGTGGCCACTCCATGATTGACGAAAAGAACACCCTATCGCAGACACCCGACATCATCATAGCCACCCCCGGCCGTCTGCTTGACCACATCAACCGCAAGCACGTCGACCTCTACACTACCCGCGTACTCGTGCTTGACGAGTATGACAAGTCGCTGGAACTCGGATTTCACGACGAGATGAAGAAGGTGATGCGCACTATGCCGAACCTGTCGCGGACCATACTGACCTCCGCCACTCGCCTGGAGGAATTTCCGGACTTCATAAAACTCCGCAATCCCGCCACTGTCGACTTTTTGGATGCCGGTTCAAAACCCCGCCACAGAATGCAGATAGTGGAGGTAGAAAGCCCCTCGCGCGACAAGCTGTCGACACTTGCCGACCTGCTCAATTCACTGGACAACGGCAAGGTTATCGTGTTCGTCAACCACAGGGAGAGCGCAGGACGCGTATATGAGTACTTGCACGGCCAGGGATTTCCGGTCGGTTTGTATCATGGTGCGCTCGACCAGAATGACCGGGAAAAAGCCGTGGACCTTCTCAACAACGGCACTACCCCGATACTCGTCTCCACCGACCTCGGATCCCGCGGTCTGGACATAGACGAAGTGAAAAACATAGTCCACTACCACATGCCTCTGACTGAACAGACATGGACGCACCGCAACGGACGCACGGCGCGTGTCGACGCTTCGGGCACAATCTACGTAATCACCTCCGAAGCCGACAATGTACCGGAGTATATGGCGTTTGACCGTGCCTATGCACCGTCGGGCCACAGCGACAATCCAATAAAGGCATCGTTCGCCACTCTATATTTCAATGCCGGCAAGAAAGAGAAAATTTCGCGCGGCGACATAGCCGGATTCCTGATGAAACAGGGAAGTCTGTCGTCAGGACAAGTAGGAAAAATCATCGTCAAAGACCATTCAGCCATAGCGGCAGTACCGGCCGACATGGCAAAATCGGTACTAAGTAAAGTTGCTGACGAAAAAATCAAAGGCAAGCGCGTACGCATCAGTCTGATGTCCTGAACGACACCGCTGACAGACACGCTTCCGACGTTATTGCCGGCATCCGAACGATGCCGGTACTTTTATGCATGCCGTAACAGCCACAGTGGCAAGACAGCAGACCATTACCCACCAGAAAAACCAGACATAGCCCAACACCGACTGAATCCATCCGGCCACCATGCCCGGAAGCATCATGCCGAGCGCCATAAAGCCGGTGCATATGGCATAATGCGCGGTCTTGAACGGTCCGTCGCTGAAATAAATCAGGAACAGCATGTAGGCCGTAAAACCGAATCCATAGCCGAACTGCTCTATGAACACACATATATTGATTGTCAGCAAATCAGTAGGCTGAACCATCGACAGATAGCAGAACGTGATGCACGTCAGCGAAATACTCCACGCCATAGGCCACAGCCACTTCTTCAGACCTCCCTTAGCGGCTACAATGCCGCCTATTATACCGCCTACAGTCAGTCCTATCACTCCGACCGTACCATAGACAAGGCCGACATTTGCGGTAGACAGTCCCAGACCTCCGACTTCAGTAGAATCAAGCAGAAATGGATTTATCAGCTTTACCAGCTGGGCTTCAGGAAGTCTGTACAAAAGCATAAACGCAATGGCAATGCCGGCCTGAGGCTTTTTGAAAAACGACACGAACGTGGCTCCGAACTCCTTTAGCACATTCTTCACAGTCACACCTGGAACAGGAGGATCCGAAGCCGGACGCGGCAACACGAACAAATGGTATATACTCACGGCAACGAAAAATGCCGACAGCATCCACATGACCTCCGACCAGGCATAAGTCACTCCGCCACGCTCCTCCATGTAGCCGGCAAATATCACAAGGAGCCCCTGGCCGGTCACTGTAGCGATACGGTAGAAAGTGCTTCTGATACCTACAAAAAACGATTGCTGGCGCTCACTCAATGCAAGCATATAGAACCCGTCGGAGGCAATGTCGTGCGTGGCGCTGACAAAGGCCACAAACCAGAACATCGCGAGAGTGGCCCGGAAAAATATCGACCCCGGCAACAGCAAGGCCACTCCGGCAAGGCCGAAGCCGATAAGCAGCTCCATCACTACTATCCACCATCTCTTGGTCCTGAACAAATCGACTATCGGACTCCACAATGGCTTTATGACCCACGGAAGATAAAGCCACGACGTGTATAGCGCGATGTCGGTATTGGATATGCCCAGACGCTTGTACATTATCACCGATATGGTCATGACGGCCACATATGGCAATCCCTGGGCAAAATAAAGGGTAGGAATCCACGACCAGACCCGTTGACGGCTAATATGCCCGTTTGATTTCTGCATCTTTAAAATAATGGTGTAAAATATCTTTATACTCAAAGCCTTTGGCTCCCATGACAGCCGCCCCTATCTGACACAACCCTACGCCATGCCCCCATCCGGCACCGTGAAGAAGCCATCCGCCGTCGGCACGATGTTCCACGACAAAGGCAGAGCTGTACAGGTGGGAAGTCGACAGCCACTTACGTATTTCAAGTTCCTTGCCGACTGTCATAATCCGCTTAGAGCCGACAATCTGCAATTCATATATACGTCCCGAAGTACCGCGCCTCAAGGGAATCAAATCGATTATATCCCCGAAATCCACACCTGAACGCGATTTTATCAGCTCCGACAACTCGTTGGCTCCGTAGCTGACAGTCCATCGGTAGAAATCGGAAGTCTCCCGGTCGTAGTTGTTCAGAACCTGAGCCAGAATGCCGTCGTCAGGGGCTGAACAGAACGCATCCGGACGCGACAATATCCACTCGCGGGCATTGGCCTCATCGGTAAGATCCGGAAGAGACTGCTTGCCGTCAATATCACGCGCCGCGCAAAGATAGTCATGATGGACAGGTTCCCAACAATTTTCGAACTCCTCAAAAGCACCTCCGCAACACTTCGAGAACCGGGCATCGCACAGATTTCCGTCGCTGTCCATCAACACTTCGCCGAGCGTCGACTGAACGGCATCATAGACTGCCTGGCGGTCTATGCGCGCAGCTCCCTGATAGCGTTGGCAATGGTCATCGGCACATACGTCAAAAAGGTCATGATCGTCATGGTCATACCATTTTATCAGCCGGTCCGGAGTGCATTCCATCTCAAACTTCGGTACTGTGGATGATTTATGGGCAATCTGCGCCAACAGCCAGCTACGCGATATGACCGCATGGGCCTTAAGCAATTGAAGCGACGCATGAGCGCTCATCTCTGAGCTTATGACACTTTGAAGATATTCATCTACAGGCAGTATGTTTATAGCCGTAGTCGTACCGTCGTTGTTGTCAAGCAACCTCAATATGCCTTTAAAACGCTGATTTTCCCGACGTTCCCAATGGAATCCAATACCTATGGCCACATTTTCAAGTTCAAATTCACAGTCCTCACGCTCCGGATAGAATGAATCGCCTTCGCGACGGTACGGGCCATGGAACTTATATGATACACGGGGTCCGGTCATTATGCCGACCTGAACAACAGGAACCCTGCGCCGAAATGCCACATCGTCAAATATCTCCTCGAGCAGACAGCTGTCTGCCGCATCAAAATCAGACTCGGAGGTGGCCACTACATACCCGAACATGTCAAGCGCACCAGGACTTATGTGCACACGCTCGTAGCATGACGGACGGTGCTCCCTGCGCGGAATGACTATAGCCTCATATTCATCATCGCCCATCCGCTTCACCGCGGCGTTCAACCGTGGCTCGACTTCGTCGGCTACTATGTCCAACTGTCCGATATAGCTTCTTAGTCCGCTTTCAACCTCATCGGCTGATCCCGACACATAATAGCGTTCAAACGGGAAGCAACGGTGGAGATTAAGCCAGGTCTCAGGCACAGCCTGGAAATGCATGTGGTCGGGAGCAGACGCTCCGCTGTGCGGACCGTTGTAGAACACCGTGTAGCCGTCAAGTTCGCGGGCAAGGTCTATCATGTCACGCAGACGTAGCCCGATAGCTTGCCCGATGTGCTCTTTGGCCACTATGGTCAGGTGTCCGGACAACACGGGATATGGATTGACAAGTATGTCGTAATTGCGCCAGCTGACCGGACGCTGCCATTCAAAACGATTATCAGGACAAAGGAAACATGGCCTGGCCGCTATCGAAGCCTTGTCGACCGAAGCACGTGTGCTTCTCGCACGCTCGCTGTTGAACAGGACACGCCAAGGCACTCCGCCGACCGTCACGCACTTTTCCTTCATTTCAGGCATTTTCACCATCCCGATCTGTCCGGATACAAAATCCTCAATCTCTCTCCTTGTCATAATGTGCAAGTTTATTCATCAGCCTGCGTGCCGACAGTTCCCACGTGCGCAGCCTGTCTTTATATAAATTATTACGGTTCTGCGCCGTGATGCCGAGCGAAGCGTCGGAATTACCTTCCCAGCGACGGCAAGAGTAGACCGATTCCCATACACGGCCTATCTTATATCGACGCGAGATAGCGAGCCCCATAGCATAGTCCTCTCCATAGCTCGTGTTCGGGAAGCGCAGTTCACGCGCCACAGGGGTATAGAATCCGCGCGGAGCGCCGAGGCCGTTGATGCGAAGAGCGTTGTTGGCTCCGTTCTCATCGGTCCACTCACGATGGTCAATGACACCCGGAGGCAGAACATTACCGTCAAAATCAGTCAATGTGTAACTGCCAACCACCATGGCACAGTGTCCGTCATAAAAAGCATCTACCATCTTGCGTAGAGTGTCAGGCGACGAATACACGTCGTCGCTGTCGAGCTGCACGGCGAAGCGGCCGCAGTGCTCACTATCAATGGCAAGATTCCAGCAGCCCCCGATTCCGAGTCCGGAACCGTCGGGAATCAGATGCACTACCCTGCTGTCGGCAGACGCAAGCCCGCGCAACAGTTCGGTCGTGCCGTCAGTCGAATGATTATCCACCACTATGACGTTGAATTTGAAAGGGGCCTTCTGCGACAATGCGCTGCGAACTGCATCGCCAACGGTACGCACTCTGTTATACACAGGAATAATGACCGAGGCTTCGACCTCGCCTTCAAAGTCATAGCTGACCGAGGCCCCCGGGCCTGCGACACATGCATCCAATGACCGCAGATGGCGTGTACACGTCCGCTCCATCTCCATCTGTACGTCGCGATTGCGCGGATTGACATAATCAAACTGCGACACCTCTGAGTTCCCGGACCGGACAACCCGATACAAAGGTTCGTTTACGTGAACAATACCACCGTCGACACATGACAAGGCAAGTCTGAGCGCATAGAACGCGGAATAGCGGTATTCACCATCCAATAAACCGGAGGCTGTTTTGCGTATTGCCGAAACCCGGACAGCCACAGCATGTCCGAAATCAAAATCGTCGCGAAGCGATCCTTCCTGATAGTCTATCAAAGGATGTATGCCGCCATCCGTATAGAAGTCGGAATATATCATTGAAGCTCCGGACATGCGCCCTATCCGCTTCATACGCGAAAATCCACGGTCGACTTCGTCAACAGTCATGCCTCGGCGTGTAAGAACCACATAATCGTACTCAGAGCTTGACCCGGCTATGTCGATACAGTCATGGACCAGCGATTCAAGCCATTCACGGCCACATATATTGTCAAATTCATTCATAATTACATTTCATCACGGCCACTACATGTGACGCTCCTCAAATTTACAAAATAAATCAATATAAGACCCAGTTCCCCAATATTTGTTAACGCTGGGTCTAAAAAAAAGACAGCACCGCCTGTAGGCGGTACTGTCGAGGTTATGAGTGAGTGCGATGTGCCTGATTAATTGGCAAAGAAAGTGAAGATGTATTCGGTGTTCATCTTTGCCGCACTGATGAGCGTATTGTAGATACAGCTTACCAGACCTACGAGAATGATGCCTGCAACGCAAATCCACATTCCAAGACGTTCGCTGCCTGCTGAACGGAATGTCGGGATGACACACTCTTCCTGATTCTTGATAAACATGGCCTTAACCACCAACAGATAGTAGTAAAGCGAGATAATGGTGTTGATCAACGCAATCAAGGTCAGAATGTAAAGAGCAGGAGTTCCCGGCTGGACAGCGGCGGAGAAGATGAAGAACTTGCTGAAGAATCCGGCAAACGGAGGTATACCCGCAAGCGAGAACATGGCAAGCATCATCGTGAACGCAAGCTTTGGATTGGTCGAATACAAATTGTTGTATGAATCCATATCGACACGTCCGGTCTTGTTCTCAATAGCCGAGATAACACCGAAAGCGGCGAGGTTGGAGAAGATATACACAAGAATGTAGAAAATCAATGAACCAAGACCCTGTGCCGAACCTGCAATCACACCGAGCATGATGTAGCCGGCCTGTGAGATTGACGAGAAAGCGAGGAATCGCTTCAAATTCTTCTGACGCAAAGCGAAGAGGTTACCGATAGTGATGGTCAGGATAATCAACGCATAGAGCATCCACTCCCAGATTCCGCTGTAGAACGGACCGAACACCTGAACCATTACCACGAAGAACGCAAATGCAGCCGCACCCTTCGAGATTACAGAAAGATAAGAAGTGACCGCGGTAGGAGCACCCTGGTAAACATCGGCAGTCCACAAGTGGAACGGAACAAGCGACAGTTTAAATCCGAATCCGGCAATGACAAACGCGATTGCTACGATAAGCATCACATTGCCACCGAAACATGCTCCGGCGATGTCGTTGAAATAAAGAGTTCCTGCAAGTCCGTAGACAAACGACAGACCCATCATGAACACGGCCGAAGAAAAGACGGCGGTCAAAATATACTTGACTGCGGCTTCATGGCTTTCGTAGCGGTTCTTGTCAAATGCCACCAGAGCGGCAAGGGGCAGAGAAGCCGTTTCGAGTCCGATGATAAACAGAAGGAAGTGACGTGCCGAAATCATGAGATACATACCGAACAGCGTGATGAGCAACAGTTCATAGAACTCACCGCGACGGATGCGCATAAATTCGCTGTCGGTCCAGCTCATCGACTGAAGAAGCACGATAAACACTCCGACGTTAAGCACATTCTTGATAGCTATCATGACAGGCGAAGTGACGTACATGCCGCCGAAAGCCGAAGCCACGGCCTTGTCCCAGGGGAATACGAAACCGGCCACTGTCAAAAGTCCGAACAGGCATACGCTGAACATTGAAATTCCGCGGGGTACCTGACGAGAGCTGAAAGTGTCAAATAAGAAGATCAATAAGATGAGGACCAACAATCCTATCTCTTGATGCATGACCAAAAACTGTGAATAATCCATATCTTATAATTTCTTATTTAGTCAAAACTTCAATGATTGGAACAAACGAGTCGTGGAGAAGGCCTGCAATCCAGTTAGGGAAGCAACCGATTCCGGCAACACAAACAATCAGTGTGATAGTGGAGAAACGCTCCCACCATGTAGCATCTGTAAGCTGAAGATGATGCTCATCCTGAACCGGACCGAACAGAAGCTTGCCGACCACGCGAAGGATGTAGACTGCTGTAATCACAATCGAGCTGCAAGCCACAATGGTGAATGTGCGGTGGAATACATCTGAATTCTGGAATGAACCTACGAAGATGGTCATTTCGGCAACGAAACCGCTAAGACCGGGAAGTCCCAGTGATGCCATACCGGCTATCACATAACATACAGCCAGGAACGGCATAATCTTCATCAAGCCTCCCATCTGACGGATGTCGCGGGTGTGGGTACGTCCATAAATCATACCGATTAGGGCGAAGAAGAGGGCCGTCATCAGACCGTGTGACAACATCTGCATCACAGCACCGGTCATAGCCGTATTGTTAAGCATAAGGATGGCGAAGAGCACCAGTCCGCAGTGGCTTACTGACGAATATGCGTTGATATACTTGAGGTCGGTCTGCACACACGCGCTGAACGCACCGTAGACAACAGAGATACCTGTAAGAATCAAGAATATCCATGAAAGCTCGTTAGCGGCGAAAGGCATAAGATAGATGGCCACACGGAAACATCCGTAACCACCAAGCTTCATAAGCACACCGGCGTGGAGCATTGATACGGCGGTCGGCGCGGATGCGTGACCGTCGGGACTCCATGTGTGGAACGGGAACATGGCACCGAGCACACCGAAACCGACAAACGTAATCGGGAATAAGAAGTACTGCCAATTGTGGTCGATAGCGTCGTTGGCCGAAATCTCAAGAAGATTCATTGTCAACTGTCCGCCTTCGGGAGCCGAGTGGTAATATATACCGAGGATGCCGAGAAGAAGGAATGCCGAACCTCCCATAAGCATCAGGGTAAGCTTCATTGCAGAATATTCCTTGCGTCCGGTGCCCCAAAGACCGATAAGGAGGTACATCGGGATAAGAGCCACTTCATAGAACATGAACATTGTAAACAAGTCAATCGAGATGAAGAAGCCGAACACACCGGTAGACAGAAGAATCAACCAAAGGAAGAAATCCTTGGGCAGAGGAGTTATCTTCCAGGAAGCGAATGTTCCGGCAAAGACAATGATAGCCGAAAGAAGAATCATCGCTACGGAGATTCCGTCGACTCCGACCGCCAAATGAATATTTAGTGGCTCAAACCACATCCATGAACCCTGATAGAGCATGATGTCGTCGGCTCCTGCGGCACGAAGATGCAGGAAGTCAAACATCAAGTAGATCGACAAAGCCAATAGCGCCGTCGAACCAATCACTGCCACGGTGCGGATCTGATTCATGCTCCTGCAAAGGAACAAGCCGCCGAGCATCACCAGAGGGATGACTACGAAATATATCAGAATATTAGAGAATATCATAATTACTATACTTTTCTTGTTGCACCATTATTTATTATAGAAGGCAGAGCCATGTGACAGTAGCAAGGAGCAATGCGCCCATCAGGTAAATCCATACATAGGTCTGGACGTTGCCCGACTGGAGTCCGCGGATAGAGCATGATGCCCACTGCGTGACTTTGGCGAAACCGTCCATAGTGCCGTCGATGATGTGACGGTCAAACCATGCGATAGGCTTACAGATACTGTTGAATATGACTTTGTGGGTAATCCAAAGATAAATCTCGTCCCAATAGAAACGACGGTGTGCCGCTGTCCAAAGACCATGGAACTTGTCGGCAAGCTTGTCGGGCAGAGGATTTTCCTTGCGGTACATATATGTGGCAAGCAGAATAGCGAGTATCGCAATCACAAGGCTCGTAGCCGCAACAACCGGATCAATATGGATGGTATACGGCTCGCGGTTCCAGGTCACGAGATGTCCGAAAGGTATGAATCCGGCAACACATGAAACAGCGGCAAGGAATATCAACGGCAACTTCATAGCCACCGGAGGATCATGCGGAGTATGATGTCCGAAGTCGGGATCTTTCCACCAGAATATCATGTAGTACAGACGGAACATATAGAATGCGGTCAGACCGGCCACCATCGACAGCCACATACCCCAGAACCAATGGTTGCCGTAAGCCGCAGAAAGGATTTCGTCCTTTGAGAAGAATCCGGCAAAAGGCCAGATACCGGCGATGGCAAGACAGCCGATAAGGAATGTGATGTGGGTGACTGGCATATACTTGCGGAGTCCGCCCATGGCCGTGTAGTTATTGGAGTGTACTGCATGGATCAACGCACCGGCACCCAAGAACAAGAGAGCCTTGAACATTGCATGAGTGAACAAGTGGAACATCGAAGCCATGAATCCAAGTCCTTCGTGAATCTCAGGACGGGCCACGCCGAGCGACGTAATCATGAAAGCAATCTGCGAGATGGTCGAGAAGGCAAGCACGCGCTTGATGTCAATCTGCGTACATGCCACCACCGCGGCATAGAAGGCGGTAAGACAGCCTACCACAGTAATAATCATCAAAGAGGCCTCTTCAAGCAGATAGAGCGGGAACAGACGGGCAACCAGATATACACCGGCCACAACCATGGTAGCGGCGTGGATAAGTGCAGACACCGGAGTCGGACCTTCCATTGCGTCGGGAAGCCAGATGTGGAGCGGAAGCATAGCCGACTTACCCATACCTCCCATAAAGATGAGAACCAAAGCCCAGGTAAGCACCGATGCGCCCATAAAAGTGGCGCCTTCGAAGCTGCCGAACACGCCTTCGGGATTTGATGTCATGTCAATGAAGTTGAATGTCTTGGTGTAATATGACAGAATCAAAATACCGATAAGGAAGCCGAGGTCGGCAAAACGGGTGACGATGAACGCCTTCTTAGATGCCGAGACAGCCGACGGAAGCTTATAGAAGAATCCGATCAGCAGGTAGGAAGAAGCTCCCACAAGCTCCCAGAAGATGTACATCTGGAATATGTTGGTGGCGACAACCAGTCCGAGCATTGAGAAGCTGAACAGCGACAGGAACGCATAATAGCGCTGGAAACCCTTCTCACCTTCCATGTAGCCCAACGAATACACATGAACCATGAAAGAGATTGTCGGAATGACAATAAGCATCATGGCCGAGATGGGATCCAGAAGGAAACCGAGGCGTATGGTCAGATGTTCAGTAAACTGAAGCCAGGTAGCGTTCCAGAGTATCGACTGGATGCGCTCGCCGGCCTCGTTGATGAAGTCACCTCCGAAAAAGTAGGTGAACGATGTGATGTAGCATAATGTGAGACACGCGCCCATGCCCAAACAACCGAGGAACCCGGCAAGTTTATGGCTCAGTTTCATGCCCGCTAATCCTAAGAAAAGGAACATGAAAAGGGGAATGCACAATATGAAGATAGACATTATTTCCATATCCGTTAGAATTTCATTTTATTGAGGTCGCGTATATCAATGTTTTTGACAGCACGGAAGATATTTACGATGATCGCTATGGCAAGAGCAGTTTCCGCCGCGGCGATAGCTATGGCGAAGAGCGTGAACATCATGCCCTCGAGCTGGCCGGGATAAAGGAAACGGTTAAACACCACAAAATTTATATCTACGGAATTGAGCATCAACTCCAGAGATATAAGGATAGCGATCATGTTCTTACGTGTGATAAATCCGTAAACTCCGCAGCAGAACATGATTATGCTGGGGATGATGTAAAGTGCGATTGGTAATTTTTCCATAGCGTCTTAACGTTTACGGGCGATAACAACACCACCGATTATACATGCTAATAACAATACACTCACCGCTTCAAAGGGAAGCAGATACTGGTACTTTTCCGTGCCGAGCAACATGTCACCCAGAAGATGCATGTCAAAACCTTCCTCAGACGGCTTGATAAAAGTTGACCAGAAATCGCAACGGCCGGCAATGGCATAGCCGAGCACCACGAGAGATGCCAGGGAGGCCGCCAGACCTGTCACACGCTTCTTTGAAGTAAGTTTCGAACTGCTGTCACCCGGCTTGCTCGTGAGCAATATCGAGAACACAACCAAAACGACTATACCTCCGGCATACACTGCAATCTGCACAGCCCCGAGAAACTCATAATCGAGCATGAAATAAAGGCCTGCGGTAGCAAACAGCGTAAACAGCAGATAAGTTGCCGCACGGAGTATCCGACGGGTGGTGACAGTGAGTATCGAAAAGATGATAATCGAAGCTACGATTATCCCATACATTACAATACTTCCAACTGATTCCATATTATATTTTAATTTTCTTTTTTGTTATCAGAATCGTCAGCCTTCGGTGCAGGAGCGGCTGCAGGCTTCGGCGCAGGAGCCGCGGCGGGCTTCACAGGAGTGCCGGGCTTCGGAGCCGGGTCATTAGGCTGTTCTGGCAGATAGTTGAGTTTCTGCACTAATTTTTCGCGGGTAAACACAGCCTGTTCAAAGTCATTGGTAAACTCAATGGCGTCAAACGGACAAGTAGTCACACACAGTTCACAGAACGTACAGCTGCCAAGGTCGTAAAGATACGAATCAAGTTTGCGCTTTTTCTTTCCGTCGGGCAAATCTACCATCTTGGTGGTGATTGAGATTGTGCCGTTCGGACAGTTGCGCTGACAAGTTCCACACGCCGTACAACGGTTTCGGCCATCGGCCTCGTAGATGAATTGTAGCTTGGCACGGAAGCGAGGAGCCGCAAATTCAAACTCCTTACGATGGTCAGGATACTCTTCGGTCACCTTTTTGGTAAGGAACTCCTTACCGGTGACACCCATACCCTTTACCAGACTCGAAATGCCTGTGCCCAGTGATGAAAAATAATCTTTTACACTGCCCATAGATATGATTGGTCTTTAATTACTTAATTATCAACTTTATTTCTTAACCTGTCCGCCGAGAATATCAAGTAGTTCCGAGGTAATGGCCTGCTGTCGGAGCTTGTTGTATTCAAGTTGAAGTTGGTCAAGGAGCTTTTTGGCATTGTCGTTGGCGCTTTGCATTGCCATGACACGCGCGGCCTGCTCGGAGGCCATATTTTCAGTGAACACCTCCTGCATCACAGATAGGACGAACAGAGGCAACACGGTAGCGAATATTGTGTTGGCGTCAGGCTCAAAAATATATGGACGACAAGTCGCCGCCACGGCATTTTCAGTTAAAGTCTCCTGAACCACCGGCAAGAGCTGTTCGAAGCGCAGCATCTGGCGGCTTACGCTCTTAAAGCTCATATAGACTATGTCCAGACGATCTATATCGCCTGAAAGGAAGCGTTGCTGGAGGTCAAAAGTAAATGTTTTGACCTCCCCGGCATCGCTTTTAGAGTTTACACCTTCAGGTCTGACTACCTGGATATGCTTACCCGACAGCTTACGTACGGCCTTAAACATCTTGTCGCCGATTGGATACAGCGTCAACTCGATGTCCTGTCCGAAAGTATCGCGGTAGTGGCCGATACGGCTGATCAGTCCCTTATATATATTGATGTTATATGCACCGCAAAGTCCGTCGTCGGAACCGAACACAACAACACCGATACGCTTCACTTCGCGGCTCTCGATCAAAGGCGAAGAGAATTCTGCGTCTGCCGACAACAAGTTGCCGATAATAGTCTGAATCTGACTTCTGAACGGCAACAGTTTCTTTAAAGACTGCTCAGCCTTGTGCATCTTTGCCGAAGAAATCATCTTCATGGCACCGGTAATCTTCTCTGACGATTTTACCGAGCCGATTCTTCCTTTAAGTTCGCGTAATGTAGCCATCGGTTATTTGCTGATATTGATTAATTATAACGGCTTGCTATTTCTTGTGCACTATGAGTGAGTTTGTCGATACAATCGTCAGTGAGCTGTCCGCTCTTAATCACGTCAAGTACTTCCTTCTGATATTTTGCATGCAGGAGCTGCAGGAAAAGCTTCTCAAACTCGGCCACCTTGTCGATAGGCACTTTCTCAAGAAGCCCCTTGGTTCCGCAGAATATCACTGCCACCTGGTCCTCTACGGCCATAGGCGTATACTGAGGTTGAATCAGGAGCTGTTCGTTCTTGCGTCCCTTGTCGATTACACGGGCGGTGACAGGGTCGATGTCGCCGCCGAACTTGGTAAACGACTCAAGTTCGCGGAACTGCGCCTGGTCGATCTTCAGCGTACCGGCAACCTTCTTCATCGACTTGATCTGAGCATTACCGCCCACACGCGATACGGATATACCTACGTTGATGGCCGGACGTATACCTCGGTTGAACAGCGCAGTCTCAAGGAAGATCTGGCCGTCGGTGATGGAGATTACATTGGTCGGGATGTATGCGGAAACGTCGCCCGCCTGTGTCTCGATGATAGGAAGCGCCGTCAGCGAACCGCCACCTTTCACCTTGTCCTTCAGCACTTCAGGGAGGTCGTTCATCGAAGCGGCCACTTCCTGATTGTCGATAATCTTAGCCGCACGCTCGAGCAGACGGGAATGCAGATAGAAGATATCGCCCGGATATGCCTCACGTCCGGAAGGACGCTTGAGGATAAGTGAAATCTCACGGTATGACACGGCCTGCTTTGACAGGTCGTCATAGACGATGAGCGCGTCGCGGCCGGTGTCACGGAAATACTCGCCGATTGCTACCCCCGCGAAAGGAGAATAGTAGCGCATTGAAGCTGAATCGGAGGCATTGGCGGCCACAACCACAGTATACTCAAGCGCACCATGCTCGCGCAATGTCTGCACAGTGGCCGCTACTGAAGATGCCTTTTGGCCGATAGCCACGTAGATACAGTATACGGGCTTGCCTTCTTCATAATTCTTACGTTGGTTTATGATGGTGTCGATGGCGATGGCGGTCTTACCGATCTGTCGGTCGCCGATGATAAGCTCGCGCTGTCCACGGCCGATGGGCACCATTGAGTCGACGGCCTTTATACCTGTCTGCAACGGCTGGGTCACAGGCTGACGGAAAATAACTCCGGGAGCCTTGCGTTCGAGAGGCATGCGGTACAACTCGCCGGAGATGGGGCCGGCACCGTCGATAGGTTCGCCTAACACATTGATGACACGTCCCAATAGACCTTCGCCGGCAAGGATCGAGGCAATCTCGCCTGTGCGGCGCACAGTCATGTTTTCGGTGACACGGTCTATGTTGTTAAGCAGTATCACGCCGACATTGCTCTCTTCCAAGTTCATTGCGACGCCCTTAACGCCGTTCTCGAACTCTACAAGTTCGTTGGCTTGCACATTATCGAGTCCGAACACATGGGCAACGCCGTCGCCCACTTCCAGGACTGTTCCAACTTCCTCGAACGACACCTTACTGGTGACGTTTTCGAGTTGTTGCTTTAATACTTCCGATATTTCGCTTGGGTTAATCATTCGTTTGTGTTAGTTGCTTAAAAGTTTCAGACGCAATTGTTTAATCTCATTGCTGACAGAAGCGTCGAGCTGTTCGGAGTTGACGCCTATCACAAAACCGCCGATCAGCTCCGGATCCACCTCCTGTGTATATTCCACCGAAGCTTCGCCAAGATGCTTCTCGACTAAAGCCTTAAGGCGGCCTATCTCCGCATCGGGCAGATTGGAGGCAGTCGTAATCTTGACAAGATATATGTTATTCGCCTTGCGGTAAATGTCAAGATATGCCAGAGCAATGCCCCTCATGAATTCGATGCGCTTGTTCTTGACAAGAAGCTTAAGGAAGTCGGCATAGCAAACATCGGCTTCGGAGGCGTGAGCGGCTGTGGTCAACAGGCCGGTCTTATCTCCGGAGGGCACGTATGGATTAGCCATGACGTCGTTGAGCTGTGGTTGCCCGACAAAAGACGCCGCCACATTCTTCATCAATTCATACACTCTGTCGGCCTCGTTCTTCTCAAGGGCGAACTTATAGAGTGCCTTAGCGTATCGATTTGGGATAAGACCTTGGTCCATTGCGTTTGTTTAGTTTTTATTTTCTATTTCGTCCAACAGTGAATTCACCAGCTTGGTCTGAGCATTCTGGTCAGACATCTGGTTGCGCACCACCTTAGTGGCGATGTCAAGTGCGAATGAACTCACTTCGTCGCGGAACCGCAACTCAGCTTCTTTGCGTTCTTGCTCGATAGACACCTTTGCGGCATCCATCACCTTCTGTGCCTCCTTAGAGGCGGCGGCACGGGCTTCCTCGATGATTTGTGTCTTCATCTTGTCGGCGTCGCGGAGCATTTCAGCTTGTTGCTTACGGGCTTCTTCTATATATTTATTGGCCTCTTCGCGGGCATGGTCAAGCTGCTCCTTGGCATTTTGAGCGTACTCCACACCTTTATCGATGAGGTCGGCACGACCTTCGATCATCTTCATGATTGCGGGCCACCCCCACTTCGCAAGCACGAGGAAGAGGATGGCAAATGCCACAAACATCCAGAATATAAGGCCGAATTCAGGCGTGAATAGTTCCATCTGCAGAGCGAACTATTAGAGGAAGAACGAAAGGAGGCAAACAACGACTGCGAACAGGGCAACACCTTCCACGAGGACGGCAACCATGATCAAGTTACTACGGATGTCACCGCTGGCTTCAGGTTGACGTGCGATAGCTTCCATGGCCGAAGCTCCAATCTTACCAATACCAATACCAGCGCCAATAACTGCGATTGCTGCTCCTACACAAGCACCGATACCCAATAGGCCGTCGATAGCTGCTAAAATCATTGCTAACATAATTAATTCTGTTTTTAGAGATGAGTTATTTAAATTATTATTTTATTTCCTATTTATTTGCCGGAGCAGGATGTTCGCCATGCTCTCCCTTTTCAGTGGCCATGGCTATAAACAATGTCGAAAGCATCGTAAACACGTATGCCTGGATAAAGCTTACCAGCACGTCGAGCAACAGCATGAAGAGCGAGAAGCATACCGACACCACTGTGGTAAGTCCGGTGACCGCCGCTCCCAAAGCTCCGAGAATGAATATCAGCAACGTGAGCACGATGACCACAATGTGACCGCCGAGCATATTGGCAAAGAGACGGATGGTCAGCGCCGCCGGCTTAGTAAACACTCCGAAAAGCTCTAAGGCGGGCATGATGGGAATTGGCACCTTGAGCCACCAGGGCACATCGGGCCAGAATATTTCCTTCCAGTAGTGCTTCGTTCCGCACAGGTTGGTGATAAAGAATGTTATCAGCGACAACACGAGAGTGATGGCAATATTGCCGGTAAGGTTGGCACCGCCGGGGAATACCACTATCAGGCCCATCAGGTTCATTACAAGAATAAAGAAGAACACCGTCAGCAAATACGGAGCGAAACGACGTGAACGGTCGCCGAGAGTAGGCTTGATGACGCCGTTATAGATAAACTCTATGATTGCTTCGATGGCTCCGGTTAACTTTCGGGGTGCCTTGTAGGCCGATTTCTTGTACCACACTGCTACTCTGAGCACCATCAGGATAACCAGAATGACGGTGATGAACAGTGCAAGCACATTTTTGGTGATGGAGAAGTCCCATGGACGGTACTCTTCCATTACGGTCTTGCCGTCGACCTGAACAGGACGCATGCCTATGAGTTTGTTATGCCACTTGCTGTCCTTGCCGCCCAGCATAAAGCCTTCATATTCTTGGCCGTGCTGGATTCGTGAGGAACTGAACAGATGCCAGCGGCCCTCATAGTCGCGAACTATGACAGGAAGCGGGATACGGTGTTCATGGCTGAAAGGAACCTCCCAGCCATACCCGTCGCCCAGGTGTTCGAAGATAATCTCTTTCGGATTAATCTTCTCTTCTTCCTGTCCGGAGAGGTTTTCGTCGGCCGCGACGTACATCGGCGCCATAAACGCCATGCATACGAGCGACAACAAGAATATTAGTCTTTTCATATTAATAAATACATACCGATACTACATTGTTATCCACATCCACGATGCCGCCCTCCACGCTCACTTCGCCCTTCTGGCCGTTGTGAGCGTAGCTGATAACGCCGGGAACCAGCGTCGATATTAGCGACGCATGGTTTTTAAGCACTGTAAATGCACCTTCCGCACCCGGAAGCTGGACGCTGTCCACTTCTCCCTGAAAGAGAATGTCCTGCGCTGATATAACTTTTAGTATCATAGTAGTTGTTCTGGTATTCTCTGAGTGTTACTTAACTTCTGCGAGAAGTCTCTTACCCTTCTCGATGGCCTCGTCGATTGTACCGACATTGAGGAACGCCTGCTCGGGATATTCGTCCATCTCGCCGCTGAGAATCATCTTGAAGCCACGGATGGTCTCGCTCAGAGGCACCATCACACCGGGAAGACCGGTGAACTGCTCTGCCACGAAGAACGGCTGCGAAAGGAATCGCTGCGCACGACGGGCGCGAGATACGACGAGCTTGTCTTCGTCCGAAAGTTCATCCACACCGAGGATGGCGATGATGTCCTGGAGTTCGTTATATTTCTGCAGGAGCTGCTTGACGGCCTGCGCGGTCTGGTAATGCTCCTCGCCGATGATGTGAGGGTCAAGGATTCGCGAAGTCGATTCAAGCGGGTCTACAGCGGGATAGATACCAAGCTCGGCAATCTTACGGCTCAACACCGTGGTGGCGTCAAGGAAGCTGAAGGTGGTTGCCGGAGCCGGGTCGGTCAAGTCGTCGGCAGGCACGTAGATGGCCTGTACTGACGTAATTGAACCCTGCTTGGTTGATGTGATTCGTTCCTGAAGGGCACCCATTTCCGATGCAAGGGTCGGCTGGTAACCAACGGCGGAAGGCATACGGCCAAGAAGCGCCGACACCTCGGAACCCGCCTGTGTGAAACGGAATATATTGTCGATGAAGAGAAGAATCTCCTTGCCGCCGCCGTCCTGGTCGCGGAACTGCTCGGCCACGGTCAGACCGGAAAGCGCAACACGCAGACGCGCACCCGGAGGTTCGTTCATCTGGCCGAACACCAGAGTGGCCTGCGACTGAGCCACGTCGTTCATGTCTACGTCGGCAAGATTCCACTGGCCCTTTTCCATGCCTTCACGGAACTTGTCGCCGTACTTCATTACACCGCTCTCAATCATTTCGCGAAGAAGGTCGTTACCTTCGCGGGTACGTTCGCCGACACCGGTGAACACCGAGAATCCGTTGTGGCCTTTCGCGATATTGTTGATAAGCTCCATGATGAGCACAGTCTTTCCTACGCCGGCACCGCCGAACAGACCGATCTTACCGCCCTTGCTGTAGGGTTCGAGAAGGTCTATCACCTTGATACCGGTAAACAGGATTTCCGTTCCGATGGTCAGCTCGTCAAAAGCGGGTGCGGGCTGATGGATAGGACGCAAGTCCGAACGGTTCAGGTCGGGGAGGTGGTCGATGGCCTCTCCAATCACGTTGAGCAGACGGCCTTTGACCTGATCGCCGGTCGGCACTGCAATCGGACGCCCGAGGTTTTCTACTCGTATACCGCGCTGCAGACCGTCGGTACTCTCCATCGCTACGCAACGCACGGTGTCTTCACCGATGTGCTGTTCCACTTCGAGTATCAGGGTCGATCCGTCGGGGCGGTCTACCTTGAGCGCCGTGTAAATGGGAGGAATTACGTTGTCCTCGCCTTCGAAGGTGACGTCGACCACAGGGCCGATCACCTGAGCTACTTTTCCGAATTTATCGCTCATCGTGTTTATATTTCAGAGAGGTTATATAGATTCTTTATTAATATTCTGTAAGACTAATGATTAGAAGTGGAGATGGTAGCACACCACAATCACCATCAGCACCAGGTTCACCAAGTTGATGGGAAGGAGGTATTTCCACTCCAGGCTGAGGAGCTGGTCGATTCGCAGACGGGGGAATGTCCACTTGAACCAAATGATTATGAACGAAAGCACGATAGCCTTGCCGATAAACCATAGGGTCGACGGGATGAAGTCCATGACATTGTTGAATGCGTCCCATCCCGGAATGTGGAGAGGCATCCATCCGCCGAAGAAGAGGAGCGAGGCCACACCTGCCACGATAAACAGGTTGAGATATTCGGCCAGATAGAAGAATCCGAAATGTATACCCGAATACTCGGTATGGTAACCCGCGGTAAGCTCACTTTCGGCCTCGGGAAGGTCAAACGGACCGCGGTTGGTCTCGGCCGTACCGGCGATGATATAGATGATAAACGCGATAATAGCGGGGATGTGTCCCGAAGCTATGAACCAGAGGTCCTTCTGGGCGTTGACGATGTCGGTCACCGACATCGAGCCGGCAAAGGCCACCATCGTGATCACCGACAGTCCGAGCGACAGCTCATAGCTGACCATCTGCGCGCCTGAACGCAAGGCACCGATCAAGGTAAACTTGTTGTTACTTGACCATCCTGCCAGAAGTATACCGAGCACGCCGATCGACGACACGGCAAGCAGGAAGAATATGCCGATATTGAAGTCTATAATCTGAATGCCGTTGCCCCACGGAAGCACGGCGAAGCAGAGCATCGAGGCTATAATCACGAGATAGGGAGCCAGCGCGAAGAGGAATTTGTCGATATGGTTAAGCGAGATAAGCTCTTTGATAAGAATCTTGAACATATCGGCAAAACTCTGCAGCACACCTAACGGACCTACGCGGTTCGGGCCGAGACGGCACTGGAACGCGGCGCAGACCTTACGCTCGAAATAGATATAAAACAGAGCCAGAAGGGCATAGGCCAGAAGGAGCACTACTCCGACCAGGACACATTCGATGACTATGGCCACCCAGGGGGCGCACCATGTCAGAAGCCAGTTATTGAGCCAGTCGGCTCCTTGAGATAAATCGTACATATCGGTCTTTATCGTTATGTTTATTTATTAACGGTCAATATCGGGTACCACATAGTCGAGCGTACCTCCGATGGTGATAAGGTCGGCAATCTTTCCGCCGCGGGTGATGTGGTCTACCACGCCGGCGAGATTCATGCACGGTGAGTTGAATTTCAGACGCATGGGGGTGTTGCCTCCGTTGCTTTCGATGTATACTCCGAAAGCGCCGCGGCTTGCTTCCACCTGCTGGAACCAGTGTCCTTCGGGGAGCTTGATTACCTTGGGCACCTTGGCGCAGTAGTCGCCTTCGGGTATGCGGTCGACGAGCTGGGCAAGAATCTTGACCGACTGCTCGATTTCCTTCATACGGGCGAGGAAACGCGCCATCGAGTCGCCCTTTTCAAGCACCACTTCCTCGAAGTCGAGCTGGTCGTAGATTCCGTAAGGCATCGTCTTGCGCACGTCGCATGCCCATCCGGAAGCACGTCCTGCCGGGCCGGTCACGCCGTAAGATATGGCATCTTCACGGCTGAGCAAGCCTACGCCGTCCATACGGTTGCGGGCGATTACGTTGCCGGTGAAGACTGTGTTGTATTCCTTAAGAGCCTTGGGCATTATCTCGATCAGATTCTTGACATCCTTGACGAAGTCCTTGTCAAGATCGTCCATCACACCGCCTATGCAGTTATAGTTGAATGTCATGCGAGCACCGCAGGTCTTCTCCAGGATGTTCAGGATGGTTTCGCGCTCACGCATGGCGTAGAACAGCATTGTGGTGGCGCCGAGGTCCATACAGAAAGTTCCGATAAAGAGCAGATGCGAGGATATGCGCATCAGCTCGTCCATCATCACGCGGATCACCTTGGCACGTTCGGGCACCTCGATGCCCATGGCCTTTTCTATACAGAGACATAGACAGTGACGGTTCTGCTGGGCCGACAGATAGTCCAGACGGTCGGTAAAATGCAAAGTCTGTGGATAGCCGAGGCCTTCGCTCAGTTTTTCGATTCCACGGTGGATATATCCCAGATAGATGTCGATTTTCTTGATTGTCTCGCCGTCGACCGATGTGCGGAAACGAAGCACACCGTGTGTTGCCGGGTGCTGCGGACCGATGTTGACCACAAAGTCTTCCGGAGCGAATATCTCGACCTCCTTCTTGGTCACAGTGCCGTCGGGGTTCTCCTGATAGGTCACGGTAGAGTCCTCTACGGCCTCATGGTCAAGTCTTACCGGATTCACTTCCGGGTCGGCGTTGTAGTCCTTGCGCAGTGGATATCCCACCCAGTCGTTGCGCAGGAACAGACGGCGCATGTCGGGATGGTTGATAAATATGATACCGAAGTAGTCGTATACTTCGCGCTCGTAAAGGTTAGCCACGGCCCAGAGGTCGGAGATGCTGTGGAGCATCGGCTTCTCGCGGTCGGTGGTCGACACCTTCACCGATATATGTGTATTATATTTGGTAGAAGTGAGGTAATACATGCAACCGAGCGATTCGGTCCAGTCCATGCCGACGATAGCCACCAGATAGTCGTAGCTCAATTCGGCATCCTCCTTCAAAGTCTTAGCAAGACTATGCCATTTAGCATCGGGAATATTCACCAACAGCCATTCGCCCTCAGTGAAAGTCGCTTCGGGGAACAGTTTGATAATCTTTTCCTGAACGTTTGCCATAAGTGTGATATTGTTGGATTTATTTATAAATTCTGGTTAATTCGCTTCATTACGGGGCCGGAGGGCTACTTGTCTTCAATCGGATGCTCGTCAAGGAACTTGCCGACCTTCTCCTGGCGGTTGACACCGCCGAAGAATTTCTCCACCTTAACCTTTCTCGACAGCTGCATGATACCGTATATCATGGCCTCTGGACGGGGAGGACATCCGGGAACGTATACGTCGACGGGAATGATGTCGCCGACGCCCTTCACCACGTGATATGAATTCTTGAACGGACCTCCGGAGATGGCACATCCGCCGCAGGCAATCACATATTTAGGCTCGGCAAGCTGGTCGTACAGACGGCGCACCACCGGGGCCATACGGTGAACGATGGTTCCGGCCACCATCATGAAGTCGGCCTGACGCGGGGAGGCACGTGCCACTTCCCAGCCAAAACGCGCCATGTCATAGCGCGCCGCTCCGAGCGCGATAAATTCAATACCGCAGCAACTGGTGGCGAAAGTGAGCGGCCAGAGCGAGTTGGAACGCCCCCAGTTGATAAGTTTGTCAAAAGTGCCGACCACGACGTTAACGCCGTTGTCCTTAAGCTCCTTGACAAGATGTTCGATGTATTCGTTGTCCTTCCAGTCGGCGTAAGGCATGCCCTTTGTCGTTACTTCCATTCGAGCGCTCCTTTCCGCCAGGCATAGACAAGACCCAGCACTAAAATTCCAAAAAACAAAGCGATACAAAGCAGACCGTCGGTTCCGAGGGTGCGCATGTTAACGGCCCAGGGATAGAGGAACACTGTTTCGACGTCAAACATAAGGAACAGGATGGCGTAAAGATAGTAACCTACCTTAAACTGCGCCATGCTCTCTCCTCGCGTCGGGATACCGCACTCATAAGCTTCACCTTTCTGCGCATTGTACGACTTCGGGGAAATCAGCCCCGCCATCACAAGCGCCAATGCCACTAAAGCCACACCGGTAAGCGCGGCTACTACGGCAAGGGTAGAATTTTGAATACCAAAAACTAATGATACCATATTTTTATTCTAATATATTCGCTATGCCAAATGGCCATTTAACATTTGTATAAATGGCAAATTAACGTTTCGTGTCTAAAATTCGGCGTATCGCATGCACTCCAAACGACCGCAAGCCCACATGGGCGGGGTGTTAGTCATGGTTTGACACACAGTCTTCCTGACGATATTTCGTCCTGACTTATAGATAGTTACAAAATAATTTTAAGCAAATTTGTAATTTCCTTATAAATCTTTTGCAAAGATAAGAATTTTTTCGAAACTCAACGCCATAAAATTTGTCCAAAAACCGAACATCTATGGTCAGTACAGCCCCAAACTCCCCATCCGCACCACACACCGACACGACAGGGCACCGGCATGGCGCGTCGGCAGACACACCACCACTGGCCACGGAAAAGCGCGTCGTAGACGCAAAAGGCTCCGGAGGAGCCGGAACAGGTGGTAGCCAGTAGCAAAGGCGCCGTAGGCGACTGTCGCTACTGGGAAAACGGCGCACCCCCACGCCAATCGCGCCGTAGGTGCGACACTACAAGATTCAGAAAACGTATCGCTACTCTGTAGCGATTTGGGTTGGGAACGCTCCCCCTTACAGTGGCCACGGACACCTACGGTGCCCTCGCCACTGCCTACAACCGGCTTACGCTCCTCCGGAGCTTATGCGCCAACGGCGCAACCAATATTTAGACAGATGACAGCGTCCTCTTCGAGGACTTTATTTATCATGTTTGCATCCTGCACCCCACGACTGGCGTCATGGGGTTAACCACAATATCGTCCTCTACGAGGACTTTTACCGGACGCCTCCCCAAAAATGCGGAGACCCAGAGACGCGAATCCCCCGAACGGAGAGACCCAGAAATGGGGAATCCCCCGTTCGGGGGATGATATTATGGTTAACCCCGGGACACATGTCCCGGGGTTAAAAAGCCGGGACGCTTCATGCGCCCCGGCTATGGGAGATGGTCAGGCCGAAGCCTGACCGGAATAATCGCTAATTAAATTATTTTACGAGAACCTTGGCAACCTTAGCGCCGGCCTTCACTACGTAAACACCGGGAGTTACAGTTGCTACAGTCTTAGCTTCGCCGGCGGCGGCAAATACCACCTTACCGTCAACAGCTACAACACTTACCTGGAGACCTTCAGCACCGGTTACGATGATCTGGCCTGCCTCGGCAACGATTTCAACACCTGCAAGAACATTGTCGATACCGGTGGTAGTAACCATGATCTTGTCAGAAGCCTTAGACTCACCAACGGTGTAAACTGCAGTTACAGCATACTCGTTGTTCTGTGCTACAGCCTCAGTGTCGAGGTATTCGCATTCAGCTTCGGGTTCAGCGTTAACCTTAACGGCGTTGCGATATACGTTGTAACCTACAATCGACAGATCCTTGAAGTCGATACCTGTCTCATAAGTAACATCGTCGATCATAAGCATGAATGATCCGGAAGCGCAAGAGCGGATAGCGAAGTACTTGGCACCTTCGGGAATCTCTGCAGAGTAGAGAGTCCATTCACCGGGGACAATACCGCCTGCACCTTCAATCTTAACAAATTCCTTAGTGTCGAGTGAACCGTTAGAGTAGTAAACCTCGACCTTTTCAGGATACTTTGCAGAGTAGCTCTTGGCGAAGAACGAGATGGTCTGAGCGTTGCCGGTCAACATCGGTGAGATAGCCCAGTCGTCAGCCTGACCGTCGTCGTAGCGGAACATGGCGGCAAGATACTTGGTACCTGAGTGAGCGGCAAATGTCTGGTTGAACTGAGGAAGTGAAGCATCGAATACGAAGAACGATGCGGCTGTAGATGAGGGAGTGATGCCCGGAACGTCGGTATCCTGGAATCCACCGACGGGCGAACCGTCAACGTCAACAAATGTCCAGCCTTCGAATTCCATATCACCGGCTTCGCCTGCCTCAAAGTCTTCCACCTTAGCAGTAAAGTTAGAACCGGTCAGGTCAGGTTCACCCCAGCTGAGCTGAACGCCTTCGGGAGTAACTTCACCTGCGAGATCAACAGGAACAGGATAGATAGATACCTTCGGAGTAACCACAAATGCATCGGTCACGTTGTTGGCCTTGTTTTCGTCGCCTTCGTAGATAACTTCAGCTACGAATTCAACAGGCTCTTCGTCAACAGCAGAGAATGCATAGGGAACCTGGAATGTCTTAGCGGCACCCATTTCAAGAGCTTCACCTTCAAGAGTAGCGAAGACTACGTTGTTGGCCTTAAGCTTGGCAACATATGCTTCAGAAGCCATGTCAGCCTCGTTCTTGATAGTAACGTTAACATTGATTTCCTTGCCTGGAACTACAGTGGCAGGAGCGTCAACCTTAACAGAGAGGTCCTTCTGAACCCTGTCGGCTACCTTAAAGGCATCAAACATTATGTTAGCGTACTTCTGGATGCTACCGCCGACCTTGATTTCAATCTCCTTACCTGCATAGTCTGAAAGGTCGATAAGAACCTTGTTCCAAGAATTAGCGGCACCGGTTTCGCTTACATAATTTTCGTAAACCAGCTGATATCCGTCAGCGTTGCTGCGGTCATTGATATAAACCTCGATTATATTTGCATCATCATTACCTATGTTATAAGTAAAGAATGTGAATGCAGGATCCTCAAGATTTGCAATAGTAAACTTACCGAGCATAATAGCGGCCGCATCATCAAGATACTGACCTTGCATAATGATATAGCCACCATCAAGATCGGCAGAAGCCAAATCAGAGAATGTATCATCGGTAGCAAGCGCCCATTTAGCGCTTCCGGCTACATCAGTAATTACAATGCCGTGGCTGGGACCGCCGTTGGCAAATGATTCGAAGTAACCGTCGTAAGGAGTACCTACGAAGCCCTGCGCAAGAGCGCCTTCGCCTTCGCCGCGCTTAGAGTTGGCGAATACGGCATACTGGATATAATCCTGTTCGCCGGCGGCAACCGGAGTGCAGACATACTTAGGTTCTGTCAAACCGTCAGCAAGCAGTGTGCGGCCGGTCTGAGTCAGCTCATAAACTGAATAAGTAGGAGTGATAGCGTTGCCACGAACGTCCTTAGTCACAGCATCCCAAGAGATGGTAACTTCACCGGGCTTGGATACAAGCTCGTTCATCTTAACGTTTGCGATAGCTTCGGGATAGTCGATACCGATGTAAGCGGAAGCAGAAGCGGGATCGCCGGCACCGTTTTCATTGTAAGCTACAACGGTGAAGTTGTAAGTGCCGTCTTCTTCAACTACTGCAGGAACAGTAATCTTAGTGTTAACCAAAGGACGCGGAGTAGCGATGACTTCACCGTCCATAAGAACCTCAATCTTGGTCAGTTCCTTGATGTCCTTACCGGAGAGGAGCTTAGCGGGAGAAACGAACGACAATGTAGCGTAGAGGTCGCCGTTGGTACCCGGCTCTACAACGAGGTCAGATACAGCAGCAGGAATGTCTGCATTCATAGCACCTGAAACCTTGAGATTGTCAAGGCAGAGATAGTACATATTAGCGGCGGAGATACCATGGAAGCCGAAATTGTAATATCCCGTAGTTTCAGGAACAATTCTAACCTTCATGTGAACCCATTGAGAAGAAGAAGTTTTGATTTCAGTGGGCTCAATGAGAACCTTGGTCATAGCCTCTACTGTAGCGGCATTACCCATCATGACTTCGATAAGTTCAGGATAAGTTGTACTCTGTCCACGTACGTCAAATTCGAGCTCATAGAGCTTAGAAGCTTCAAGCTTGATCGGAGCGGTAATCAACCAGTCGTCCATAGCGACCTTCGTGTTGTAAGCTACACGAACATAACCGTCGTTGTATGTCCAGGACTTGTTGTCGCCATTAGCGTCGATAACTGTGAATACTGCAAGGTCGTCAGCGCTGTCGAATTCGCAAGAATAAGGAGTGTTGAAGCCCTTACCGAGAGCTACCACGTTAGACTTACCTACGGCAGAAGCCTTCTCACCGTTGTGGGCAACTACTGTATAATAGTACAGAGTGAGTTCTTCAGTCTCTTCAATTTCCTGAGAAAGGGCATTGACATTGAGGTTCGAACCTACGGCAACAGCACCCGGATAGCGTACTACGTCGTAAGTAACGGCCTTTTCGTCAATGTAGCCGCCTTCAACAGTAGTGGTGACCGGAGCCCATGAAATCTTCATGTTGCCGCCCTCGTAAACGAGAGTAACCTCGGGAGTGGTAGGAACGCCTACGCCAATGTAAAGTGAAGTCTTGGCGACGGGGCTCTTGCCGACTGCGTTTTCAAGAACTACGGCTATCTTATAGTCACCGGCGTTGGCAACAGTAACGTTTTCAGAAACAGCCTTGCCGTAAGCGGAAGAACCTGTAGCGACAACCTCATTGTTGAAAGTAACGGTGTAGTTTACAGTACCTTCACCGGCTGCACCACCATAAAGGTTGGCGGGAACGTTGAACTTAACAGTTCCGTTGAGTTTGCCTTCGGGGAAGCTGACAGCGAGGCCGGTAGCTGCAGAAGGAGCGCCTGCTTCGGGAGGAGTCGGGATGTAAAGACCGGCTACTTCATCGTTGTCGGGGAACTCATAGATTACAGTAGCTTCACCGGTAGTGGTGTTGACTTCTGCCAAAACTCCGGTTTCTTCGGGAGAACATACAGTCCAGAACAAGCGGTTGCTCTTCTTCTCGAATGCCATGCCTGCGATGTACTGCGGGCAAAGGCCGGTTTCTCCAACCTCTGTCACAGCGCCTGTGGTAAGATCAATTTTGCAGAGAGTAGATGCAACGCAAATTTTGTTCTCACCCTGAGGCACAGTCGTTCTCTTAATACCATAGCCCTGACCGTTGCCATCTACCGCAAATGTGGCCCAATCGCCGTCAAGAGCGGCGATTCCGGTAACTACGGGACCATTGGCAGTGTATTCGAGAGTGCCTAAACGAAAACCGTTACCTGCTTCATTGTAGAATATACCGTATACAGCGCCATTGTATTCATCCATACCCATTGAGAGGGCACCGATATTTTCTGCACCGCTGTTATAAACAACTTCTCCGGTTTCGATGTCATAACCGGTGAAATCAAATATATTAATGATACCAAGGATGCTCTGGTAATTATGGGTGTAATACACACCGTCCAGAAGAACACCACCAAAATATGCCTGAGGACCGGGAACAACCATGTTGAATGTCTGTGAAGCATTAGTAGGTACTTCATAGAGACCGGCCGGCTGATTGTCCTGAGACCACGAATCAGAGTAAATCACACTACCATAGATGGCAGGAACATTAGCGGCTTCATGAGCGATAGGCTTTTTGAAACCACGCACAGCCTTAGTGTACGCTGAACGCAGAGCGTTAGCATTAAGGGCCTTCGGCGAACGCACCTGACCGAGAGTAACAACCTCCTTAGTGTCAGGACGGGCGGTCGCAGTCTGGGTAAGCGCCTGACGCTTGGCGTCAACGACGGGGCTACCCTGCTTAGATGCGTTCAAAGTCGCGTCAGCTGAAGCCGAGAAGGCTACCGAAGCAACGAGAAGCATCGAGAAAACAGCTCGTAAAACTTTTTTCATAGCGATTGGTTCGATTCCGAAAATTACTATACCCCGCCCGGACACCGGAATCGTTTTTTGCCCGGACGAGACTTTCAAACTAAAATTATTTAATTAATACCTTATACGTAACATTATCAACTACTACAAGGTAAACACCTGATGCAGGAGCATCTACAACAAGACTTCCGGAGGCATCGGCCCTGCCGGACGATAGAACCACGCCCGACACGTCCATCAAAGCGACCTCGGCCATGGGCGAGGCACCGCTTATCACTATCGAACGTGCCTGTGCGCTGACAGAACATACGGAAGAGGCCACAGCGTCGATGGCCGAAGTGTCGGTCAGAGTGACAACCTCGACAGGATCGGACTCGAGCGAAACGAGCTCGCCGTCGGTGGCCTTGACCGTATAATAATATATGGTGGAGTGTTCGAGTCCGTCGACGGTGTGCGACATGACATCACCCATCGGCTTGGAACTGTAGTCGGCCAGGTCGACCTTCTCCGAAGCCACACCGTAGTCAACCACAATGTCGTCGATGGCCACGGCACCGTTGGCGCCGCCGCGGTCGTAGGTAATGGCCACGGCCCATGTGCCGACAGGAAGTTCTTTGACCTCTACGCGCTTGCCTCCCTTATCGGTAACGACAGGCACCTTGACCACATCCTTCCACTGGCCGCCTGCATAGGCCGAAACGGTAAGCGAGGTAGCCTCGTCGGCCTTCGAGCCGCGATGCCAGAAGCTGATGCCGTGGACAGGTCCGTCGTAGACGGGCGATGCCAGGCGGTCGCCGGTGGCGCCGAGACGAAGAGCCGGTATGGCCTCGCCGGAGTAAGCGGTGTTGGAGTAGTAGGACGAAGTGGTCGAAGTCCATCCTGACGGTATTTTATTTCCTGTAAAGTCGCAAGTGTCGTGGTTGGAACCGGTCATAGGCAAGGAGAACACGGTGAGCATATATCCGTTGGCCTCGTCAAGCGGCATCCACGATGCTGTAAACGAGTGGGCGGTGACATCCGTAGCCGGAAGAGCCTCTACAGACTTCATGTCCAGGGGCAAAGGAAGAGTGGTCACCGACACCTTCTCCGAATATTCGCTGAACTGCCATCCGTCGCCGGCCTGCACCATATAATAGTAAGCAGTCTCGGCCGACAGCCCGTCGACAAGATAACTGCCGACAGCACCTACGCTGATGCGCGACATACCGGCGACAGGCGCATCGGAGGCGGCGTCGCATACGGTAAGATAGTAGTCGGTATCGGGTGTCAGAGTCCAGTTTGCAACGAATGAGTGGTAAGTGGCGTCGGAAGCCGGCAATACATCAGGCACTGAGACATTCCCGGCCTTGCCTCCAAGCACATTAAAGCTGATAATGCCGTCATTTTCAGCTATGTCGGTAATAGGTAAGTCAATACCTATGCCTGTCCATGTGCGCATTGCCGGTTTGGTATCGGCAGTGAACGAAGTCACATTTTTAGTGCCGGGGAAAGCATCGCCGTCGCGGGTGTAGTCGGTCTGGGTGCCGTCGGCCTCCTCTATGTCGACATACTGGTGCGAGGGTGTGTTGTTGACCACGTTGCGCGACCACACCGACGGATCATAATGTACATGCCAGATAAGCATCCCATGACCCGGCAGATATTTGTCCCAGCCTTCCTGCTGGCGGTTTTCGAGCAGGAAGAACTCGTTAGGCTCCGGAGTGTTGATAACACCGGCCACATTTTCTGAAATCGGATGCAGCGTGGCAGACAAAGCATCGGAAATCTCGCGCGGCTCCATCCATCCGAGAGCGTAGCGCTCAAACGCGCCGTAAAGCGGCGGCGTACAGCCTCCGTTGTTATAGGGGCCGTAGTCCATGGCCGACCATGAGCCGGGGGTGAACGACGAAGTGTAGGACGTGGCGTAGAGGTCGGGCAGTCCCATCACATGCGAGAACTCATGAACGAACGTGCCTACGCCGTCGGGACGCGAGCCTTCCCACTCGTTGGAGCATGCGTAACGGTCGAGCAGCACACCGTCGTAATAGTGAGGGGTATAGTCGCCTGCGGTGACGTTCCATGAATGAGGCCATACCGTATTTGCGGCACCGCCGGAAGCCTCTCCGCGGCCGGCGTAGAATATGAACACGTTGTCGATGACGCCGTCGCCGTCGCGGTCATACTGCGAGAAGTCGACTTCGTCATCGAGTATGTTGCATGCGTGGACCGCCATCTGCTCCGGATTTTTATCGTTGCCGCTCCAGTCGTTGCCTCCATAATAAGCCTGCGGTTGCGGCAAAGTCACCGGTCCGTAGACGTCAAAGTCGGGGACAAACTTGCCCGACGAGCACAATGTAAAGAAATCCTTTGCGGAGCCCGTACCGCCATAGTCGCTGAAGCCCTCCTCATTAAGCATACGGGTAAAATAGTCTTTCGGATCGGAGAGCGAAAATTTCACATCAGAGTATTCTACAATAATCACAATCGCTTTCTGCTCGCCATGGACCGGGAAGTTGGCATCGGGGAAGAGCCCCTTGTCGATATTGGTCGACCCGGACTGATACATCGGCGGCATATTCATCAACATGCTGTTGCGTGCCACATTTGCCCGGCTCTCCATCACGGAGAATACGCGCTCCATATCGACCTTCGACAGGAAAGCCTCGGCTTCGGCCGAACGCGAGCCTACAGGCGCGGCCTGTATATGGCTGTTCACGGTAAAGCCCGAAGCATCGACATCGGCGTAATAAAAGCTGCCTTTATCTTCCAAAAGCATATAACCATCCTCCGACAGATAGAAGTGGTGGCGTTCGTCGCCCTTCAACTGTACGGTCAACTCGGAACCATCGGCCTGAGTCATGGTCAAAAAACCCGGTTTCGCAGGCACACCATGCACTACAGCGCCTGAAATGGCAATCAGAGCAGAGGATAACAGAACTTTCTTAAACAAATGTGACATTATTTATTGCAATATATAACATTAGATTTTGCAAAAATACATTATCGCGTTGACATAAGCAAACATTAAGCCACAAAAAGAAAATAAATTTTAAAAATAAATGTGGTATTTGCGGAAAAACGCATTTATAGTGGCACAAAATGTTAAAATTGCGCTTTTTCAGTGCATTTTGCCAGCAAAACAGGCCATTTTTGAATATTTCCCGCGGACCGCCTCGACGGGTTACATCCCCTCACTCATAAGATGTGCGACAGAGAGAGTCCGTAACGTGCAACGTCTACGACGTTGTGGGTTTCTTTTATTCCCCGCCTCTCCCCCACGAACGCCACTGTCGTGGCTTTATCGTGAGGTTAAACATATAGTCGCACCTCCGGCGCGCCACGTGCAGGATTCGGCACGTCGCCGCAGTCATGCCGGGATGCGTAATGAGATGCGTCGAAGACGCATGATGTGTGAATCCCCACGTTCAGGGGGCGCAGTCCCCGGTACGTGGGGCCTCGGTGATGCCCCAATCACACCGCACGTCGGAGATGCGCGACAGAGAGAGTCCGTAACGTGCAACGTCTACGACGTTGTGGGTTTCTTTTATTCCCCGCCTCTCCCCCACGAACGCCACTGTCGTGGCTTTATCGTGAGGTTAAACATATAGTCGCACCTCCGGCGCGCCACGTACAGGATTCAAGCACGCCGCCGCAACCATGCGGGCGTCCGGGGCGGTATGCGTAATGGGATGCGCCGAAGACGCATAATGTGTGAATCCCCACGTGCAGGATTCAAGCACGCCGCCGCAGCCATGCGGGTGTCCGGGACGGTATGCGTAATGGGATGCGCCGAAGACGCATAATGTGTGAATCCCCACGTGCAGGATTCAAGCACGCCGCCGCAGCCATGCGGGTGTCCGGGACGGTATGCGTAATGGGATGCGCCGAAGACGCACGATGAGTGAATCCCCACGTTCAGAATCCGGCACGCCGCCGCAGTCATGCCGGTATGCGTAATGAGATGCGTCGAAGACGCATAATGTGTGAATCCCCACGTTCAGGGGGCGCAGTCCCCGGTACGTGGGGCCTCGGTGATGCCCCAATCACACCGCACGTCGGAGATGTGCGACAGAGAAAGTCAAGGGGGGAGGGTAAAAAAAACAAAATCCGGATACGCTCTCGCGCGGCCGGATTTCTAACCTATGATTCACTTATTTGTTGTTGCTAATATAAATAAAAAGAATCCGATAACGGATGTCATCGGACTGCCAAGCCGTATTGGCTACGAAAAGGATATCTGTTTCCCTTGGCATCCGATTTGTTTTGCAAATATACGATTTTGTTCGTAACAGCCAAACAGACAGCAGGCTATTTAACCAAATTTAACGAAGCATCGCCCCAAAAACAGGGATGGACAGTATCTATAAATGTCACCGGTTAAGGTCGGACTCGGCGACAATGCCGTTCATCAGGGCATACACGCCCAGACCGCTGACGCTCTTGATGCCGAGCTTGGCCGTTATGTTCTTGCGGTGTGAGAGCACCGTGTTGAAACTGATATCGAGACGGTCGGCAATCTCCTTGTTGATATAGCCCATCGCCACCAGGCGGAGCACGTCGACCTCCCTTTGTGACAGGTCGGGCATCGGTCCTGCCTGCGATTTGGTCCTGTGAAGCTCAATCCTCGCACGTAGCTGTTCTACAACATCCGTCTCGCTCTGGCACAGGTCGAGCATCCCCTCCCCGCCGCCGACCACAAGCGTCCGGCCCCTGCGCGGTATAAAGAAGTCGGGATAGCCGCAGAACTTGTCGGGGGCGGTTATATACAATGTGGAGCTGTCGTCAGTGCCCTCCATGTCACCGACATCCGATACAAAAGTCACCTCCATGTCGAAATATTCACACAACAGGTACCTCAACCCGATTCTGCGGGCCACATCGTCTATGAACAGGACGACATTCATAAGTCAAGACCGGGATTTACCGACACAAGCGGAAGCAGGATATGCCTGCGTATGCGGTTGTTCTGGCGCATATCCTTCTCCAGCGTCACAATAGCCACCACCACGCCATAGCACAGATTCTGGTCGTAACGGCCGGCAAGATGCTTGATAAACATGCTCTTCAGGTCGCCGAGTTTGTCTTCTATAACGCTGTCAAGACCGACGGCACGGCTGTCGGCCGAGATTCCGCGACCCGCCATGATGGCCGGAAACAGCTCATTGTCGTCCAGGGCGATGCGGTCGAGAAGGTCCTGCTTCAACCCCTCGAAGAAGCGCAGCATCAGCTCTAGATTGCTGTTGGCGTCGTTGGCGCTTTTCAACAGCAGATTGAAATGACGCTCAATGTTGGGGAGCTGAAAGTGGGAATAATAGGCATTGGTCTTGGCCATATAGCCGACAAGTTCGCCGACATTGAACGACCGGAGGGTCTTTTCAGGAAAATAATTTTCGTTTATAAACGTGTTGAGTATGGCGAGGAAGAAGTCCTCGTCGATGCCATGCGAACGGCAGACGTCATGTATCGAATAGTCGCCGACCCCGAGGTCGACTCCGAAGCGGTTGATGACGGGTATGACAGAGGGCTCCTGACGCACAACGTCGCAAAGCCGGGTGTCGGTATATATCAACGGCATAGTTACTTAATAATGCAAGTATATTTAGAGCTTGTTTAATAATAAATGTTACTGTCAGGCCATACTAACGGCGCTTGACGTAGACCACCTCCGACTGGGTGATAACGATGTCGACCGGAATGTCATGCGGTTCGGCCTCGACAAAATCCACCAGCTGGAAGTCGTAGCCCACACCTATCTTAAGCGCCTTGGTCGAGCCGAGCAAACGGTCGTAGTAGCCCCGGCCGCGCCCTACCCTGTTGCCTTTGCGGTCATAGGCCACGGCCGGAACCACGACAAGCTCGATATCGGCGATGTCGCGAACGTCGTCGCCCGCAGGCTCCTCGATATGGAAAGCCCCGTACTTCAGGCGGCTCTTGTCGTAAGGGAGTATGTCGAGGTTGACTCCGTTGACCCTAGGAAGGAAGAAGTGTTTGCGGCCATGCCACTTGTCGATGAATTCGAGCGTCGACAATTCGTCGGGCAACGAATGATACATCAAAATCCTGTCCGACATCATGAATGCGGCAGTCTGTTCAAGCATGCTGAACACCGCCTCGGCGGCCGAACGGCGTTCGGCATCGGACAGCAAGGCCTTATGGGCTTTTACACGGCTACGGATATCTTCCTTCTTCATCTTGTTTAGAGGTTTTCTGGTAAATTATGCCCCTCGACAAGCTCTTTCGACGCTATCGGAACCGCGGCGTTGCCGTCCTGAAGTTCCTTCATGGCCCTACGTATGGTGGCATCTTTGGTGCCCATCACCTGATAGTAGTACTCGCGTCCCAATATGTCGCTTGTGATCAGGGCTTTCAGATAGTTAACAATCAACTTATGGGAAATGTTGATGTAGTACCACCGCGCAGGTATGCCCTTCTGGGAGGCATATCCGACGAACTGTTGGAGCAGTTCGTCGTCAGACGGGAGTATGGCCAGGAACTGCTTCAGATCCTTGGCCTTGGAGAGCGCCTCGCGGTTGCGGTCGCTGTACTCGAACGCAAACTTCTGAATCAGGCCGGCATTAAGCACATTGATATAATAGTTGGTTATGTCGGATGTGTCGTTAGGCACAAACACGTCGGGCATGATTCCGCCGCCGCCATAGACCTTTCGGCCTCCGATGGTGCGGTATTCAAGCTCAAGGTTGAGCTTGATGCTGTCTGAATCGTAAAATTCGCCATGGTCATAGCGGTTGAGGATGTCCATGTCGTAGTCGCCACGCTTTCCAAGCTCATAATCCTTCTGGATGCAACGTCCGGAGGGGGTATAGTAGCGCGACACCGTCAGACGAACGGCGCTGCTGTCGGGCAGCGTGGTCTGGCGCTGAACCAGTCCTTTGCCGAACGAACGGCGGCCGACGATGAGCGCCCGGTCATTGTCCTGCATGGCACCGGCAAATATCTCGCTCGCACTGGCCGAATACTCGTCGAGAAGCACCACCAGCTCGGCATCGCGGAACGACCCTGTGCCGTCGCTGAACAACGACGAATTGTCCATATCGGTGCGTCCACGCGTGAAGACTATGGGAGCATTGGCCGGCAGAAACTCGTTGGCCATCAGCACGGCCATCTCCATGAATCCGCCCGTATTGCCGCGCAGGTCGACCACAAACCGCTTAGCACCCTGGTTCATGAGCTTGGTCATGCCTGTCAGGAACTCGTTGTACGTGGTCCGGCCGAACTTATTGACTTTAAGATATCCGGTGTCGTCCGATATCATATATGCAGCGTCGACAGTGTTGACGGGGATGTCGCCGCGCACCACCTCGAAGTTGAGCAGCTTCTTGCTTGTGGCACGCTTTATACCGAGCTTCACGACGGTGCCTTTATCACCGCGGAGCATCTTGACCAGGTCGCGGTCGGGAATATCCGCGCCGGCCACAAGCGAGTCGTCGACCGTCACTATGCGGTCGCCGGGCATAAGGCCGGCCTTCTCCGACGGCCCGCCGGGTATTACCTCGTTGACGGTAGCGGTGTCGGTGAACATCGTAAACGATATTCCTATCCCGCTGAACGAACCGTCAAGATCCTCATTAACAGCCTGCAGGGCCGATGCCGGGATATAGACGGAGTGTGGGTCGAGGTTGGACACCAGATCGGGAAGCGTTGTCTCGATTATCGAGTCAAGATCAACATCATCAACATATTCATTCTGAATCAGACTAAGAATGTCGGAAAACTTCTGATGGGCCGTCGACAGGTTGCGGCGACCGTCAAACTCCATTCCGACCCAAATGCCGGCAGCCACTGACACGGCAATGACCAAGGGCAACCAGGCAATCGGATTTTTTATAGATTTCATTTTTACTGGATGGAACTATTGTTCTAATGATTTAAGACAAAACAGTTTGTCGTTTTGAATGGTTTAGAGCTTGTTTAATAATAAATGTTACTGTCAGGGCGGTCATTCGCCGAGCAGATTTTCGCATGTGATGAGGGAGTTATGGGGTTCCATAACGACCGAAGAGCAGGCGGAAAGATGCCGGCTAATGACCGACGGAAGGTAATTTGTTTCATATCGTTGATATATTTTTGCATTTGTTTCAAAAATCAGCAAGAGATTGAATGATTGTAAGATTACCGGTTGTCTCGTATATCTTGGCCGCTTTTCGCCCTGTTCCTCAGTCATGTACATAAAGTACACTCCTTCGTCACATGTCGAAAATCGTCTCAAGATATACGACCCTGGCGGAAACATTTATTATTAAACAAGCTCTTAATC
>CAJTSJ010000020.1 GCA_910578785.1 uncultured Muribaculum sp.
CATTTCTTCGGAAAATATACTTAACCACAGAGGGAAGTAGACGCTCCAAAATCCTATTATTATAATTATCTGCTTCAAGAACTATAATGTTAGTATGGGATACTTTTAACAGGGAACTAACGTTTGTCAGTATATTTTCTAACCGTTCTATAGAATCTATCCGAACAGGTATGAGGAAAGTTATATCCTCGAGATTATATCTTTTATTCATTTTGAATGGTTAAGTATAGCATTATAAAGCCCAAAATTCCATCTAAGCCCCAATAATTCTTGTTCTTAGAAATTTCAGTCGGATTTAACAAAAATAAATCGGAATCTTCTAGTTTTTTTATTATAGCTTCTTTGTCAATGATAAAAATTTGAGAATCATTAATCAGATACTTCAACGTTAGATATATTTTGATTAGTCCTCGCGATGCAGACATGTTGTTTGATTTCAATTCTGTTATCATTGTTGATAAATCAATAGACTTCTTAACGAGGTTTAAATGTTCAATCCAGCGTGGCCCTAATTTGTATCTGATTATTACTTTCTGAAGTACCCCATAGTACAATAGTCGATTAATCGTATTGTATGGGATAATTGATAAAATTGTAGGCTCTAATTCCATGAGGATATTATATGCCCGGTATTTATAGTCTGTTAGATTATAGGATTTATATAGCGCAAATAGGAATTTAAATAAATTATATTTTGAGCTTGAAGGAATTGGTTCTGACCAAAAATCAAAGTTATGGGTCATGTATAGGTAGTTCAGAATTGTTTTTGTTAATCCTTCATATATAATTTCATCTTTTTCTTCAAAGGAATGTTTGTCTATCCTATATAGAAAGTATATAGTTATATCTAAAAATGTGTTTTCGTGTCCGTGAACATCATTAGATATGCCTTTTAATGATTCTTTATATATATGGTCATCAACTTCCTTTAATAATGTTCCAATATCCTCTTTGATATATCCATTTTCATTTAAATATTGCAATGCAAGGCCAATACCTGTCATTCCGTTGTTAAATTCGAGATAATGATTATTGGAGAGGAACCTTAGGTTCCTCTCCAATAATTTAACCGCCAAATCATAAAATTTACTATTATTAGAGTGTCTGCTATACCAAAATAAGAATATGCATATGCCCATCAGTCCATGTTGAATGAATGGGTCTGGTGATGCATTGATTCGATTCAATTCATGTTTTATTACCGATTCGATGTAATCAGTTGTCATAGCTTGATTTGATGTCGTCATTTGATATGGACTTTTTGGGTTCTTTTACTCGTACATTAAGCCGTCCGAACGTATAGCGTAGAGTCAGCTCAAATGATGCATGGAATCCCCGGTTGATTGTCGTGCAGGTATAATTGTCGGTTGAAGTGACGTATCTGCGGTTGTAATATATGGGAATGAAGCTGTAGGCCGATGCTGAGACGCTTAATTTCCGTTTAAGGAATGACCGATAAAGCGACAGTCCGTAGTTGAAGTTGCGTCCTCCTTTGCCTTGCAGATATATCCATGGCGTGTTGAATCCTCCCGTGACTTCAAGCGTTAAGTCTAACGGCAGTTCCTGTTCGATATAGCCGTTTGCCGAAAATATCCATCCGTTGTTCTTCTGGTTGAGTCTGGGAGCATTGTATCTGATTTGTTCCAATTTTGCCCTTAGACGCACAAATGTGTTTCGCGAAATGCGGGCCGAAGTGTAGCCCGAAAGCCACATCATATTACGGTCGGCAAGGTTGCCGTAAGTTATGTTAAGAATGCCGTCTTTAAGGAACCGGTGTTGAAGAATCATATTGTCTGCATAAGAATAACCGACTGTAAGTCCGGTATTGAATTTTTTGATTCTTCCGCTTACAGTCATTTCTATGGAGTGTGCCGATTGGGCTTTTATGTCAGGATTTCCATATTTTATCTGTCCGGCGATGTTTCTTTGGATATATGGGTTCATTGCTCCGAGACCGGCTACCGAATGTCTGAATGAATAGCCTATCTGCCATTTGGTGTTGTGGCTGTTGACGTATGACAGTGAGGCCCAAGGGCTGAAATACAGCTGATTCCTGTCTACGTTGCGCGATTCGTCGGAGGTCGTTATTTTATGATTATAAAACTGCATCAGACCGCCGGCGGTTGCATACCATTGTGAAGATGTGAAAGCGTAAGATAAATTGCCGTAGGCATACGACTCTTTCAATGCCGTATTATACGTGATAGTTTTCTCGTAAGGGTTCGGCGCGAGGTTATAGTAATTAGTTTGCCGGTTGTCGTATGATTCGTCTCTGTAGCGGTATTGGCCGTCGACATTGATGGTGTGCTTATTGTTGAATGTAATGTTGTAATTGGTCGCTACGGTATGGGTAACATACCCTTGTTTTTCGCGCCTTTCGTAGTCATATAGGTTTTCAATCAGTTCCGGCGCGGTCTCAAGTCCGCTGTCAATTATGTATTCGGAGTCCTCCTTCAGAGTGGTGGGGCGGCTGTAAAATTCATATCCGAGATAGAAATACCAAGGAGTATTGCTCTTCTTGTGGTCTGTCTGGTATGATACGTTTGCTTGATATTCTGCGTCGTCGGGATGGTTTACGGTGTTGTTGGTATATCCTGCCGTCTGCTTACCTGTGCGGTTAAAAATTTCGGTAGTCCTTGAGTCTGACCAATGAGGGTTTGGCTTTATGATGACTCTTCCGCGTACTGACAGCATCGACGCGTCGTCGATGTCGTATGATGTCGAAAGTTCAAAGCTGTGCCCTAAACATTTGTATCCAGACGAGTAGTTGTGTTCCTTGTAATTGAACAACTCGTCGGAGTCATAACGGTATTCGTCCAAGTCTGATGTCCGCTTGTGTCCGTAGAACCAAATCGGTGCATAATTGCCGTTTATACACAGATTCTTGATTTTTGTCAGACCCCACAGCATATTGCGCCATTGCGAATCTCCTGCTTCTGATACGAGTTTCCCAAGATAGCCCTCTAGTCGGCCTTTGGTTATGATGTTTATCTCTACTATTTCTCCGCTGTCGCCTTCATTTTTCTCTTTTACTTCGATTTGTTTTAGTGCGTATGCCGGAATGGCCATCAGGGTTTCGCTGACGCCGTTGCCGAGTATCGGATCCTTAAGTCCGTTTAGTTTGAATGTGATTCTTTTGTCTGTCATGGATGAAATGGCTCCGTTTCGGCGCACATCTATCATCGGCAGATTTTCCATGATTTCCAATGAATTTTTAAGACGGGCCGTGGAGTCCGAAGCTACATCATAAATGAATTTGTCGGGCTTTACAGTATAGAGTGGTCGCTTTTGACTGACCACCACTTCGTTCAGGTTTGCGTCGGAGTGCATACGGAGCGTATCGGCCAATTTATGGCATGATTCGACGTTAAACGATAAATCGCGGTAGCCTGTCCTGCGTATGGAGAGGGTCAACGGCGAGTCGGTGCAGTTTTCGTCCGCTATGGTGAAGCGTCCGTCTTCGTTAGACACCAATTTGAATAAGGTGTTTCCGTCATGGCTTTTCCCTACAATGAGCGCTCCGTCTATAGGCAACGGCCGTCGTGAATCGTATAGATGGACGTTTTTTGCCTGAATCGCAATAGTCTGCGACAGGCATATTGCGAATATTGCGAGCAGAAGTGATTTTGGGCGATGCATGTTTTCTGTTTTATGGTTAATAGCAAAAATTGTTTATAAACTCTGGTGCATTTGGACAACGCGGGTCTGGATAGTGCCAATTATCTTCTCCGTAAGCCATTATGACGGTTTTCCAGCAGACTCCCGCACCTGTACGGCATTCGTTGTATGAATTGCAGTTCTTGCAGCGACTCGAGCTGATATTTTTTAGGGGATTTTCGTATAACTCAATGGCTTTTGGGCTATTCCATATTTCTTTTAAACTGTTTCGGGTTATATTCCCAAGTATAAATGCCGGATGGTCATATAGTTCTTCACAAATTGTCACATCCCCATTTGGTAGAATTACTACACCCCAGACGTTACCGGTGCATATGGCTCTTCTGTTAAAGATTTTGGTCCTGTTTTCAGGAATATAACTATTGGCGTCCTCATAAGAAGAAAACCGAATGTCAAGAGAATATTTTTTGCTCCATTCGTGGTATGTGCTTTCTATTAATTGAAGTTGATTTTTTGATGGGGACAATTCGTTGAAATTCTTTTTATAAATAGAATAGCCGTAAGGACTTAATCTTAGAGTATGAATGTTTTTAAAGCCTGAAAGTTTTTCAATCAATTGTTCTAGAATGTGGGATTCTGAATTGTATCGGGTAATAACAGTGTTGACTTCGATTTCAAGTCCGATAGATTGTGCATAATTAATTGTGTTGTATATCTTTTCTAAATAGCCTGATGGCACACAAATCATTTTTTTCAAGATGTTTTCATCTATGGAATCCAATGATATTTGGAATTTTTTGAGCCCGACATCTTTTAGATGATTCAGCATGTCATGATTTATAGGCATCTTCGTCGATACTAATGGCATATAACCATTACGTGTTAGCTCTGATAGGATTTCTTTTATATTGGGGTGCAAAAGGACTTCGCCTCCGTTTATATCAAACTTATAAGCTCGATTATCTTTAGCTTCCTTAATCAGATTTTTTATAACATCAAAACTGACCATGGCCCGGTCTCGAAGTTGCCTGTTAGCATAGCAGTAGCAACAATCTGCGTAGCATTTCATCGTGAGTTCAAAATTAATATTGATTGGGAACTGAAGTCTTAGTCTATTATAATCCGGTGTCCCATTGATCTCAAAATCTGAAGTGCTATATTTTGCTGTGTTTAATAGGTTGTCAAATTTAGAATAAGATGATAAAAGTACATTTTTTGGAAATCCGATTGTCTCACCATCTTTTTGGCGTATTTTGATGCTGTTAGGGTTGTTAAGATATTGTGATACTATTTGTCTTGTGCGATTTATGGGAAGATTGAAAAAAGTGGCACAATTTTCTAATTCTTTTTCAAAAGGCAATTCTCCTTTAAAAAAAGAAAACATTATTGCGTGATAAGGATGGATGAACGAAAGCCATTCTTGTGATTCCCAATTATCATTTTTCTCACCTAATAGAATGACTCTATTCCCATCTTGTCTTAACCAATAGTTGGGATTAAGTCGGACAAACATTTCTAGTAAGAACCTTTATTCGACTCTTTGCATCCTTCTTTGCAGTAGCTCTTGCATCCATCGCTACATCCTTCTTTACAGGAATTTGAACAGTCTGTTCCGCTTTTGCTGTCCTCTTTGCACCCGTCTTTACATGATTCACTACATGATGCGCTTCCGCCTACGGAACATGATATTATTATGTAATTGTCATCTTCCAATGTCCCTGCTAATATGTCTTCGATATTTTGGGACGTGTCGTTTAAATGTATTTGTTCCATTGTTTATAAGTAAAATAATTTATTTTTGCAAATATAAGTTTAATTTTAATCAAATATTTGGCGTTAACCTTTTTTAACTTGCAAGTCGAGGCTTTGGCCATGGTTATGTGTTAATATTTTAAGCGAAGTTTGTATGATTCGCTTTTCGGTTGTAATTTTGTGCAGAAATGTTTTGGCTGAATAAGAAACCATATAAGATAGGCTTGGCTTTAAGCGGTGGCGGAGCCAGGGGGTTCGCCCACCTGGGTGCGCTTTACGCTATGGACGAGCTTGGCATAAAGCCCGACATCATAGCCGGAGTAAGCGCGGGCTCAATCGTGGCTTCGCTCTACGGCGCCGGATTGCCTCCGCTGGAGATTCTGAAGCGGTTCATGAAGGTGAAGGTCTCGGACTTTTGCGAATTTGCCGTTCCGAAGGACGGATTTCTCCGTATGGAAGGGTTCAAAGGGTTTATGGAGTCGAATCTGTTGGTAAAAAATATCGAGGACTGCCCGATTCCGCTGGCTATATGCGCCACGGACATATTCAACGCCGTCCCGGTGCAGTGGCGCCAGGGTAAGATAGCCGAGCGCGTCATGGCGTCGTGCTCGATTCCGATAGTTTTCAAGCCGGTGAAGATTGGCGGAGTCAGCTATGTCGACGGCGGAGTGCTTCATAATCTGCCCGCATGGGCCATAAAGGGCGAGTGCGAGCATCTGATAGGGGTGAACGTCAGTCCGCTCAACGCCATTGACGAGATGTCGAGTTCGATAATCGACATAGCCACCCGCTCATACCACCTGATGGCTCGGGCCAATTCTGTCCAGGACATGAAGTTGTGCGACACGGTCATCTCCACCGACTCCATTTCGGATGTCAACGTGTTTAACATGCACGACAAGGACAAGATGTTCAAGAGCGGCTATAAGGCCGCAAAGAAGGTACTGTTGGAATCGAAGCTGTGTAAATGACTCCGGCAGTTAGTGAAATTGATGGAATGTGCATATATTTAAGAAATAAGTAAAGAGACAATGAATAACGAAAAACCGGTCATTTATCAACTATTGCCCCGTCTGTTCGCCAACATGTGCGACACATGCGTGCCTAACGGCACCATCGAGCAGAACGGAAGTGGAAAAATGAACGACATAACCACCCGTGTACTCCGCTCTATAAAGGAACTTGGAGCTACCCACGTGTGGTTCACCGGTGTGATTGAGCATTCACACCAGACGGACTACAGCAAGTACGGCATACACCGCGACAATCCGCATGTGGTCAAAGGCAAAGCCGGATCGCCGTATGCCATAAAGGATTATTACGACGTTGATCCGGACATAGCCGTCAATGTCAAGGAGCGCATGAAGGAATTCGAGGCGTTGATAGAGCGTACGCATGACGCCGGAATGAAGGTGATAATTGATTTTGTCCCCAACCACGTGTCGCGCCAGTATGTGTCGGATGCCCGTCCGCCCCACGTGTCGGACTTCGGCGAAGGCGACGATAAGAACCGCTTCTTTGACCGCGACAACAACTTCTACTACATACCCCATCAGCTCTTCGCTCCCAATTTTGACCTGGGCGAGGGGGCTGACGCATACGTCGAATTTCCGGCAAAAGCGTCGGGCAACGACTGCTTCAATGCTTTCCCTACGGTCAACGACTGGTATGAGACCGTGAAGCTCAACTACGGAGTGGACTACGGCGACGGTTCGCACCATTTCTATCCTGTGCCGAAAACCTGGTTCCAGATGCTTGACATTCTGCGCTTCTGGGCGTCGAAGGGTGTTGATGCGTTCCGATGCGACATGGCCCACATGGTGCCGTTGGAATTCTGGTCGTGGGCGCTGACCAATGTGCGCGAACGCTATCCGCACGTGGTGTTCATAGCCGAGATTTACGATGTGTCGCTATATCCCGCATTTGTGAAATACGGCGGATTCGACTATCTGTATGACAAGGTCAATCTGTACGATACTCTCCGGGGCATACAGTGCTGGAACGTGTCGGCCGCCCAGCTTACCAACTGCTGGCAGACGGTCGAAAGCGTGGCTCCGCACATGCTCAACTTCCTTGAGAACCACGACGAACAGCGGTTTGGTTCGCCTCAGTATGCCGGCGACCCGTCGTTGGTTATCCCGTCGCTGGTGGTCAGCGCGTTCTTCAACACCGGCCCGATGATGATATATGCGGGTCAGGAACTTGGCGAACGTGCCCTCGACGCCGAAGGGTTCAGCGGGCTTGACGGACGCACCACCATATTCGATTATTGGAGCATCCCTACTGTGCGCCGTTGGTTCAACGGCGGCAAGTGTGACGCCGAGAAGCTGACAAGCCGGGAAGTGTGGCTTCGTAACAAATATAAGACTATACTGCGCCTGTGCAACACCGAGAAGTCGATAGCCCGCGGACGCTTCTTCGATCTGATGTATGTCAACTATGACAATCCCACTCTGAATCCGCACCGTCAATACGTGTTCCTGCGCAGCTGCGACGACGAGACGCTTCTGATAGCCGTCAATTTCGGATCGTCGACCTGCAATCTGCATGTCAACATACCGCTCCACGCCTTTGAGGTGCTGGGCATGCCCCAGGGCGACTGCGTGGCCGTAGAGCTTCTCACCCGCGACATGATGCGCAAGTCGTTGTCGCCCGACAAGCCGTTTGTGACCGAAATCGCGCCCCACGATGCAGTTGTCTGGAAGATTAAACACAAAAATGTGTTGCCCGACGATAAAAAAAGTGCTTCAGATAGGCGAAGTCAAGTCAAAAAAGCATAATTTTGTAGAAAATTTCTGAACTTACTAAATCAGTATTTGTAATGTTACCTCCTTTTAAGATTTTTGCCGGAACAAAGTCGGAGTACATGGCCAAGGAAATATGTGAAGACTTGGGTGTGGAACTCGGTAAAATGAACATCCAGCACTTTGCCGACGGCGAGTTTGAAGTTTCTTTCGAAGAGTCAATCCGCGGATGTGAAGTGTATCTGGTGCAGTCGACTTTCCCCAACTGCGACAATCTCATGGAGCTGTTGCTGATGATTGATGCCGCCAAGCGCGCTTCGGCCGCTTCGATTATAGCCGTAATGCCCTATTTCGGATGGGCCCGCCAGGACCGCAAGGACAAGCCCCGTGTGTCGATAGCCGCCAAGCTCGTAGCCGACCTGCTTAGCACTGCCGGTGTGAACCGCGTGATCTGTATGGACCTGCACGCCGACCAGATTCAGGGATTCTTCAACGTTCCCGTCGACCACCTTTACGCTTCGTCGGTGTTCATCCCTTATATCGAGTCGCTCCATCTGGACAATATGGTCATAGCCACTCCGGACGTAGGAGGAGCAAAGCGTGCCAACAACTACGCTAAATATTTCGATGTGCCTCTGGTACTTTGCCACAAACAGCGCGCCAAGGCCAACGTGGTTGCTTCGATGACCGTAATCGGCGATGTGAAGGATAAGAATGTTATACTCATCGACGACATGGTCGACACCGCTGGCACAATCACCAAGGCCGCCGACCTGATGATGTCGGAAGGAGCCAAGAGCGTACGCGCCCTTTGCTCTCACGCCATCATGAGCGATCCCGCCAGCCAGCGCGTCGACGACTGCTCGGTAGTAGAGATGATTTTCACCAACAGTATCCCTTACAAGGGCAACTGCAAGAAGTGCACCATCCTGTCGGTGGCCCACTTGTTTGCCGACACTATCCGCCGAGTTCACGAAAATCAGTCGATCTCATCTCAGTATCTGATTTAAACGGACGATAAATAATTTTCTCATAAAGACAGAGGCGCGGAAAACATGTTTTCCGCGCCTCTGCCGTGTTTAATGTGACGAGAAGTCGGTAGCCGTGCAGGCAAAACGATTTTTCCGGGTGATTTCGACGATTTCTGTACAAATTAATATTTGAGCGCGGGATATTTGACAAATTTTACTATTTTTGCAAAACGCGTTGGTTCAGCGCGTTTTAGATAAGTTTGTCTTAAATAAATTTGTGTAAACATCATTTTATGTACAGTAGATTTTTCACTGCCGCAGCTATTGTGGCTTGCTGTGTCTTGACCGCGTGTAAGTCGGACAGCGAATCGTTGAAGTCGCCCGACGGTCGGCTAACTGTGGATTTTGAAGTCGACGGAACGGGTTGTCCGGTGTATTCCGTCAAGTTCGATGGCCGTCCGGTCATAAACACTTCCGGGATGGGTTTTGAGTTTAAGACACTTGATGCCGCGTCCGGCTTCAAGGTCAAGAATGTATCGCGCTCAGAGGAGAGGGGTACATGGACTCCCGTGTGGGGCGAAAATGACGTGATTGAGGACAATTATAATGCCATGACCGTAAGTCTTTCCAAGACTGTCGACGGAAAGGAGTTTGAGATGGATATCGATTTCCGTGCGTATGACGACGGAATGGGATTCCGCTACAGATTCCCGGCCTCGGACGGCGACTCGCTGACCGTGAAGGAAGAATGCACTCAATTTGCAATGCCATCCGACATGACGGCCTGGTGGATTCCCGGCGACTACGACACGCAGGAATATGAGTACGTGAAATCGCGTCTGAGCGAAATCCGCTCATATAATCAGGATGACAAGATCGGCAATGTATCGCAGACATCGTTCTCGCCTACAGGCGTGCAGACATCGCTCATGCTTAAGAGCGACGACGGACTGTATGTCAACCTGCACGAGGCCGCATTGGTCGACTTCCCTGCCATGCATCTCGAATATAACGACACCGCCATGACTTTTACCTCATGGCTGACTCCTAACCGCAATGGCGACAAGGCCGAGATAAAGCTTCCGTTCTCGACTCCGTGGCGTGCGGTGATGGTGAGCGACAAGGCTACTGACATTCTTGCCTCGAATCTTATATATAATCTTAACGAACCTAATGCCCTTGACGATACGTCGTGGATACATCCGACCAAATATATGGGAGTATGGTGGGAGATGATTACCGGTAAGTCGGACTGGGCCTATACCGATGCCGAAGATTTTGACCTCGCTACATTCGACTATTCAAAGGCCCGTCCTAACGGCCGTCATGGCGCCAACAATGCTAACGTGCGCCGCTATATTGACTTCGCCGCCGAAAACGGATTTGACCAGTTGCTCGTAGAGGGATGGAATGTCGGCTGGGAAGACTGGCTTGGAAAGGAGAAGGACTATGTGTTTGACTTCGTTACTCCTTATCCCGACTTTGACGTCAAGGCACTCAATGATTACGCCCGTTCAAAAGGAATCAAACTGATGATGCACCATGAGACCTCCGGCTCGATACCGAACTACGAACGCCACATGGACCAGGCCTATTCTTTGATGAACCGATATGGCTATGACGCCGTAAAAAGCGGCTACGTGGGAAATATCCTGCCGAAGGGCGAAAACCATTATAACCAGAATTCAGTGAACCATTATCTTGACGCTGTGAAGAGAGCGGCCGACCATAAGATAATGGTCAATGCGCATGAGGCCGTGCGGCCGACCGGACTGGCGCGCACTTATCCGAATCTTGTGGGAAATGAGAGCGCCATGGGTACCGAATACCGCAACATGTCGCCCGGACATGTGACAATCCTGCCTTTTACCAGACTGAAGGGTGGGCCGATGGACTTCACTCCCGGAATTTTCCGGATGGACATCGGTTCCTTTGTCCCCGGATCAAACGAGCGTAAAAAGGCCACTGTGGCTAATCAGCTGGCACTTTATCTGACTATGTATTCACCCCTCCAGATGGCCGCCGATATGCCCGAACATTATGCTGAGAAAGCCGATGCTTTTGAATTTATCAAGGCCGTGCCGGTCGACTGGCGGAAAAGCATCTATCTCGATGCCGAACCGGGCGAGTTCATCGTGGTTGCGCGCAAGGACAAAAACAGTGACGATTGGTACGTTGGCGGAGTCACCAATGGCGATAAACGCACAATCGTGGTAGACTTCTCGTTCCTCGACCCCGGCGCGGATTATGAGGCCACAATCTATGCCGATGCCCCGGATGCCGATTATGATACGAATCCTGAAGCTTACACAATATCGAAGCAGACGGTGACTTCGGAATCACGATGTCCTATGGACATGGCCAGGGGCGGAGGATTTGCAATGTCGGTCACTCCTGTAAAAAAGTAATATTTCCTGTAAGATGAAAACAAAGATGTCCGGTGCGTCAATGGAGGTCGCGCCGGACATCTTTGTTTATGTCTTTGTGACGTGTGCTATTTAGCTGGGAAGAGTATACGGTAGTCGCGTTCGGCGGCCGGAACCGCAAGATTTTCGGGAACGAATTTCCATTGGTTGAGTCTGCGCGGATTCAGTTTGCCGAGGCGTTTGATATAGTCGGTCAGGTAGTAGCGCAGATCGCGGTCGGTAGAGTAGGCTATGCGCCCCGAAAGCTCTTCCTGGGGTATTCCGGCCCCCTTGGTAAGCAGTTCTCCTCCTCCGTTTCCACGATAGGAGTTAAGAGCTACGCGGTACTTTTTCGAGGGGTTGAACGCCGATCCGTCGGCCATGCTCTTGATGGAGACCTTTTCGCCTGCCGGTTTGGTGACGTCGACTTCATAGATGATTCCGGCCGCGGAGTCGAAGTTGTAGCTCGGATAGCGGAGTGTCGAACGGCTTTCGTCGCCCTCGGTGGCCTGTTCCTTAAAAAGAAGCAGATGGTCGTCGGCCGACTTCATCTGATTGGTCCAGATGGAATAGGCATATTCGAGGTAGTCTTTGATTTCCTGTCCGGTCAGTTCCATGACATACAGCATGTTCTCATATTTATATAGATTGAACATGTCGCTCATCATTATCGGCCCTTCGGCAATGGTGGCATCGTAGGAGAGCGGGGCGGCGAACGAAATGTCGGCGCCGGTCAGTCCGAGCTGAAGCTCGTGGATGAGGTCGACGAATTTCGACGGGCCGAAATAGGCGTCGCGTGTGGTGATTGACTCGGCCATTGTGCCGATAGGGTTGTTGACAAACTCGTTGATGGTGCGCATCTGCGGTTCAAACGTTGACATGAGTTCCGGATCGGGTTGATATGCATCGGCGGCGGTCAGTTTGCCGTCGAAATACTTGCCGACCACGCGCCCGTCATTGTCTACATCAAAGGTCATGGTTATGTCGGTAAGCATCACTCCGTTGTTGGCCGGATTCATCACAAGCACAGTGTCGCCCTCGATGTTGACCACCTTCATGTCGGCGCGCCGGTGGTCGTGGCCCATGAGCACTATGTCGAAGCCCGGTACGCGTTGTGCCACTTCGAGCGAGGCATTTTCGCGTGTGCCGGCAAGGTCGTAGGCCGACTGCCCTGCGTGGAATATGCCCACTATTGCGTCAGGATGTTCCTTCTCCTTTATTATCGGTAGCCACTTTCGCGCTGTGGCCTCCATGTCGTCAAAACGCAGCCCTTGCCAGAGCGATTCGGGCAGCCATGCGGGGATGGCCGGAGTGATCATGCCGAGCACCGCCACTTTGACTCCGTCATGCTCAATCACCCTATAAGGCGGGAAGTGCGGTTCGCCCGTGGCCGTGTCAATGATGTTGGCTCCGAGAATGGGCATTTCACACTGCGAGGCCCAGCGGTCGAGCACCTTGCGTCCGGTCTCCACGTCGTGGTTTCCGACGTTGCCTGCATCATAGCCCATGAAGTTAAGCACCTGCGCTCCGACGTGCGGTGCCACGGTGTCCATATAGTTATAGTAGTAGACGGTCGGCTGGCCTTGCAGAAAGTCGCCGTTGTCGAGCAGGATTACATTTCCGTCGTAGGCTTCGCGCATCTCTTTTACGGCGGCGTAGACTCTGGCCAGGCTACCTTTGGCCGGCTGGCGAGTGATGAAATTGGTAGGGAAATAGTTGCCGTGGACATCGCTCGTTTGCAGAAGCTTGATTATTACCTCTTCGGCATCTGTAGGAACTGTGCACAGCATAGCCAGCGACAAGGCAAATAAAGGATATAGACGTTTCATGCTTTTTTCGTATATGATATGTTGTCGATACAAAAATACGTAAAATAATTGAGTAATAGAAAAGGAGTCGGCACCTCCTGGTGTGGAGCCGACTCCTTTGAGTGCTATGGAACGTGTGTCTAGTTCATAATATTAGAGAATCATCTTATTTTGTCATATAAACATATCCATATAGCTTCGGGTTTGTCGGTAAATAGTGAAATAAGGCCAAATAATGTCAACGGAATTTCCAGTCAGGCCATAAAAATCGTGAAGAAAAAATTCAAACACACTCTTAAATCGCACGCTAATTCGTATATTTGCTATATGGAAAAGAAATACATATTTGAACTGGAAATGAAGGTGCGCGACTATGAGGTGGATGCCGAAGGCATAGTCAACAATGCGCGTTATCTTCACTATATGGAGCATACCCGCCATGAGTTTTGCGAGTGGGCCGGCATGACTTTCCGTGACATGTGCAGTAGGGGAATATTTCCCGTGCTTAACAAGGTCACTATAGAATACAAGGTGCCGCTCGGCCTTGGCGAAAGGTTCAAAAGCTGTCTTAACATAGCCCGCAAGGGACCACGGTTCATGTTTTATCAGGACATCTACAACATGAAGGGCGACCTCGTGGCCAAGGCCGAAGTCAGTTGTGTGACGATGGTCGACGGGCGTCTGACACGTGGCGACGAGATAGCCCATTGTTTTGAAAAATTCCTATAATTATACATAATGGTCGATGTTTACCGGTTGGCGTTTGCCTCTCTCCGCGGTATCACCCGGCGGCTCGCCCAAGAGATATTGGGCCGTATAGGCTCTGAACAAAACTTTTTTGAAGCTTCCGAACAGGAACTGACTCACAGAATGTCGTGCCGTAACAGTCTGTTTTCCGTGGATTACAGGCGCGAACTGCTTGAGAAGGCAAGGCGCGAACTTGACTTCATGGCGTCTAACGGCATCAAGTCGCATTACTTCGCCGACGATGACTACCCGGCAAGGCTCGCGGAGTGCGACGATGCACCGTTGCTGCTCTACGGACTCGGTTCGGCCAATCTTAATTCATCGCATGTGGTCAGTATCGTAGGTACGCGCCATGCCACTCCCTACGGGCTTGCCTTTGTTGACGGAATTGTAAAAGAACTGTCGGCGAAGATTCCCGGTCTGGTCGTGGTAAGCGGTCTGGCCTACGGCATAGACGTGGCTGCGCATAAGGCTTCGATGAACTACGGTGTACCGACAGTGGGAGTGCTTGCACATGGACTCAACACGATTTATCCGGCTTCACACCGGCAGGTAGCCGCCGATATGGTGCATCGGGGTGGAATGCTGGTTACCGACTATATGTCGCAGACCTCGATGCATAAAGGCAATTTTCTGGCACGAAACCGCATAGTGGCGGGGCTTGCCGACTGCCTCATAGTGGCCGAATCCGCCGAAAAGGGCGGAGCGCTGGTGACGGCAAACATAGCTTCTGAGTATAACCGCGACGTGATGGCGCTTCCCGGCCGTAGTTCAGACAAGTACAGCCGTGGCTGTAACAAGCTGATTGCCCGCAATGTGGCGCAGTTGGTTGAGTGTGCCGACGATGTAATCAGGTGCATGCGCTGGACTGCGGTGGAGACTGAAGGCGAACAGCAGCTGCTGTCGCTCGACCTGTCGCCCGACGAATCGAAAGTGATGGGCTGTCTGGGTGAATCGGGCGAGGCTTCGCTCAACGGGCTGTGTGTCAAACTCGGCATTCCGCTCAACAGGCTTATGCCGTTGCTGGTCGACATGGAGTTCAAAGGTCTTATCCTCACTTATCCGGGTGGTAAATACAGGTTGGCCTGAGCGGTCAACTTTTAAAATCTCCCCGGCGTTAATTATAATATAACCTCATAACCAAAATAAAGTATACGTAATATGGCACAACGCACTATTCAGGCATCGGAGATGATAATCAATCCCGACGGTACAATATTCCATCTTCATCTGCTTCCGGAACAGCTGACTGACCGCATCATACTTGTGGGTGACCCGGGCAGAGTCAATATGGTGGCCGAGTTTTTCGACACAAAGACCTTCGAGGTGTCGTCGCGTGAATTTCATACCATCGGCGGCACATATAAAGGGAAGCCTATAATGTGTCTGAGCCACGGCATAGGTCCCGACAACATCGACATTGTCGTCAACGAACTCGATGCGCTGGCCAACATCGACTTTAATACCCGCCAGGTCAAGGAGCATCACCGCACGCTGACCATGGTGCGCATAGGTACGTCGGGTGCCCTCCAGCCGGAGCTGATAGTAGGCACGCCGGTAATCGCTTCGCATGCCATAGGTTTTGACGGAGTGCTGAACTTCTATGCGGGGCGCAACAGTGTATGCGACCTCGACTATGAGCGTGCATTCTGTGAATATGTCGGCTGGAATGCCCTTTGGGCTGCGCCTTATGTAGTTTCTGCCGACAAGGAGCTTGTGGAGCGCATCGGACGTGACGACATGGTGCGCGGCCATACTATTTCGGCCGTAGGCTTTTATGGACCTCAGGGCCGTGAGCTTCGGCTTCCGTTGGCCAACCCCGACCTTAACCGCCGCATCGAATCGTTCCGCTATCAGGGTGAGCCTGTCACTAACTACGAAATGGAGAGTGCGCCGCTCCAGGGACTTTCACTTATGCTCGGCCATAAGGCCATGACGGTATGTTCGATAATCGCCAACCGGGTGTCGACAAACGCTACGCCTAACTACAAGACCGCGATACGCGACCTCATAGCGACTGTGCTCGACCGTATCTGACATAATTTGTAGACAAGATAAATAAGCAGGGCCGTGCCGCAGAATTCTGCGGCACGGCCCTGCTGGTTATTTCGCGAAGCGGCGATTAGATGGCGTCGTCTTCTATGTTTTCAATTGATTCGGGTGCGGGTTCGTCGGATGTAGCGGCTTCAAGCTTCTTCATGATGGAGAAGATGAATGCTGCCGACAGCAGACAGATACAGATGAGTATGCCCCAGATGACAGCTACCGAAATCTTGCCCCAGAGGAGCATCGGTATGGACACGAGGTAGTTGCCGATTGCTGTAGCCGCAAACCAGCCGCCCATCATCGAGCCTTTCAGCTTCGGAGGCGCTACCTTGCTGACGAACGATATGCCCATCGGCGACAGAAGAAGTTCAGCGAAGGTGAGGAGCAGATAGGTGGATATCAGCCAGTTGGACGATACGGCACCGTTGGTTCCGACGAGGTTGAGCGAGGCAAACACCATCACGCCGTAGGCTGCGGCGGCCATCACCATACCGTAGCCGATCTTGCGCGGAGCGGAAGGCTCTTTTCCCTTCTTGGCAAGCCATGCGAACAGGGCCATCGAGAACGGTGTCAATGCAACTACATAGAACGGGTTGAACTGCTGGTATACCGCGGGGTCTACGCCTTCTACCACTTCCGGAGTGATTGAGTAGATGTACCATACAAGCCCGGCGAGCGCCAGAAGAATCACACCGCAGATGGTGCGTCCTTTGGCGGTGGTGCTCTGAATCATTCCGAACAGTGCATATACACCTGCCGCGATGGCCACGAGCGCCCAGATGTTGAATCCGATGCGGGTCCAGCCTGTAGCGTCCGGCGATGTGCAGCTCTTGGCAAACTCAGTTAGTGTCTGACCGTTCTGGTGGAATACCATCCAGAAGAAGATAACTACTGCAAACACAAGAAGAAGGGCCACGACGCGCTGTTTGGTCTGCTCGGGCGTAAGCTCCTTGGCGGCTTTGACAGCGGTCTTTTTGGTGTCGGCGGCTTTTTTGTCGGTAATTATGTGGGCATAAGTGCGGCGTCCGAGGGTGTAGATGAGGAAGCTGACTATTAGCGATACGCAGGCAAGCGCGAATGCGTAGGAGCATCCTGTGGAGAATGTGGAGATATACTCGTTGGCAAAATTCAGGAGCGCGTCTGACGACCATCCGCATTCACCTGCAAAGTTGGTGAGATATTGGGTAAGGAATGCCGGGAGGTCGCCGCCGGCCTGCATGCCGTTCTGTGTGGCAAATTCGGTCATGGTCTTGATTTTCTCCGGATCGGCGGGCATGTTGGTGAAGCTATTGGTGTCGATACACCAGTTGCACACGGTCGCCGCCATCGGATTGTTGGTCAGGAATCCGGCTTTTGAGAGCGCGAGGTTCTTAAGGCCGATGGCCGCCATGGGGGCAAACATCGAACCGAGGTTGATGGCCATGTAGAACAGAGAGAAGGCCGCGTCACGGCGTTCGCTGTATCTGGGGTCGTTGTAAAGGTCGCCGACCATCACCTGCAGGTTGCCCTTGAACAGACCGGTACCCACCGATATGAGCAACAGGGCCGCGAAAAGAATCATCATTGAGGTGTTGGAGCGCACCGGGGTCGGAGCTGAGATAAGCGCGTAGCCTACAAACATCACGGCGATACCCGAGACAACGCATTTTGAGAAACTCCACTTGTCGGCCAGCCATCCGCCTACGAGCGGCATGAAGTAAACCAACGCAAGGAAAATTGAGAAAATCTGTCCGGTCCAGGTGGCGTCGAAGCCAAATTTAGCCTGAAGGTAGAACAGGAAGATGGCAAGCATGGTGTAGTAGCCGAATCGTTCGCCGGTATTGGCGAGCGCCAGTACGTACAGACCATTGGGTTGATTTTTAAACATAGCTTATAATTAATTGGTTTTTAATTGTTTTCTCGTCAGTTTTTGCCTTCCGCTTCGAGTTTGGCTTTGTAGGCGAGCGCATATAGCTTCATCTGCTTAACCAGCGCTGCAAGTCCGTTGCTTCGTGTAGGCGACAGATTTTCGGCCAGTCCGATTTTGTCTACGAAGTAGAGGTCGGCATCGGCGATCTCTGCCGGAGTGTGGCCGCTCAGAACTCTGAGGAGCATGCTTATTATGCCCTTTACGATGATGGCGTCGCTGTCGGCCTTGAACACTACCGTGCCTTCCTGATTGAGGTCGGCGTGCAGCCAGGCGCGGCTCTGGCATCCTTCGATAAGGTATTGCGGGGTTTTATACTCTTCGGGCATTGGATCGAGCGCGTTGCCCATGTCGATGATGTAGGCATAGCGGTCCATCCAGTCGTCTATGTCGTTGAATTCTTCAATCAGTTCGTCCTGTATCTCGTTGATTGTCATATCTTGGAATATTAATGTTGTGGCTGTTCATTATATATAACGTTGGCTACGGTCTGGCCTACGGCTTTGAGCGTCGCGGAGTCGATATTGTCCATGTCATCGTTGACGGTGTGCCACGACGGGTGAAACGAACCTGTCGATTCGTTGGCGCACTCTATGATGTCGATGCAGGGAATGCCGGCGCGGTTGATGAACATGTGGTCGTCGACCACTGCGCCTGCCCGGCGGTTGACAAACCGATCGCCGTAGCCTGACGCATTGGCCATGGCCCACACGCGGTCGTTGACCGACGGCGCAAACTGTTCGGAGACATACTCTCTCGTGAACCTTGCATCGCGTCCACCCACCATGTCGAGCAGGATTCCGTAGACGGGCTTGTCAGATGCCTTGTATGGCATCTGTGATATCCATTTCTGGGTTCCGAGACACCAGCTCATGTCCTGCGATTCGGCTCCGGAATCTTCTCCGTCGACAAACAGAAGGTCGACACCGATTTGTGGCCGTTCCCGGCCGAATATGCGTGCCAGCTCAAGCAACACTCCTGTGCCGCTGGCTCCGTCGTTGGCTCCGGGGACTGGTTTGGTGTGGTTGTCGGGATCGGGGTCGTTGTCGGCCCACGGACGTGTGTCCCAGTGGGCAAGCAGAAGCACCCTGCGCTTGGCGTCGGGATTGAATCTTGCCATTATGTTGTTAAGCTGAAGCTGTTCGCCTTTGAAGTTTTCGGCTGTAGTGCGGTACTCGATTATGGTGTCCGCTCCGAACGCGTTTAAACGGTCGATGATATATTGACCGCAGTCCGAATGCCCTTTGGTTCCGGGAACTCTTGGCCCGAATCCCACCTGTGCGCCGACATATTTATAAGCGCTGTCGGCATTGAATTCAACCTTTTCCGGCGACTTTTGCACCGGGGCGTCGCCGACGGCCTTGGTCTTATTGCTGTTACAGGCCATAAGGGTCAGTAATATGAGAGCTAAACGTAGACGTTTCATGCGTTACTAAATATCAATCATCCAAATTTACTAAAATCTATCCGACTGATTGCAAGAATGCATTGCGGCACAGAGCGATTATACATTTTTTAACTAAATCCCGCGTCGAAACAGGTACATCCGTGCGCACAATTACGTTTTTTCCTGCAAAAAATGGCAATGTCGGTGGAAATGATTAATTTTGCATATCAATTAAAATAAATCCAACATTTACTTTATCATTCGATGAATTTTGTAGAAGAATTGCGTTGGCGCGGTATGCTCCACGACATGATGCCCGGAACCGAAGAACTTCTTAACAAAGAGAAGGTCACCGCATATATCGGCTTTGATCCGACTGCTGACTCACTCCATATCGGACATTTGTGCAGTGTGATGATTTTACGCCATTTCCAGCGTTGCGGCCATAAACCTCTGGCGCTTATCGGAGGTGCCACAGGTATGATCGGTGACCCGTCGGGAAAGTCGGCTGAGCGTAATCTCCTTAACGAAGAGACTCTTCAGCGTAACATCGCCGGTATGAAGAAGCAGCTCAGCAAGTTCCTTGATTTTGAATCGAACGAACCCAACAAGGCTGAGCTTGTCAACAACTATGACTGGATGAAGGACTATACTTTCCTTGATTTTGCCCGTGAGATCGGTAAGCACATCACTGTCAACTACATGATGGCAAAGGACTCAGTAAAGAAGCGTCTTAACGGCGAGGCGCGCGACGGCCTGTCGTTTACTGAATTCACATATCAGCTCCTTCAAGGCTATGACTTCCTCCATCTGTACGAGACCAAGGGATGTAAGCTTCAGATGGGCGGATCGGACCAGTGGGGCAACATTACTACAGGTTCGGAACTTATACGTCGCACCAACGGCGGTGAAGCGTATGCGTTGACCTGCCCTCTGATCACAAAGGCTGACGGCGGTAAATTCGGTAAGACCGAGTCTGGCAACGTATGGCTGAATCCGGAATATACATCGCCTTATAAGTTCTATCAGTTCTGGATGAATGTGAGCGATGCCGATGCCGAACGCTATATCAAGATATTCACCGACCTTCCACGTGAGGAGATTGAGGCATTGATTGAGGAACAGCGCAAGGATCCGGGATTGCGTCCTATACAGAAGCGTCTGGCCAAGGAAGTGACCACTATGGTACATTCCGCCGAGGCTTACGAGGCCGCTGTCGAGGCTTCGCAGATTTTGTTCAGCAAGAATGCCGCCGAACAGCTCAGAAAGGTCGACGAGGTTACGTTGCTTGACATCTTTGAAGGCGTCGACACCTACAATATTCCGCGTGCATCGCTCGGCGGTTCAGTGAAGCTTATTGATCTGTTGACCGAGACCGCACCCGTGTTCCCGAGCAAGGGCGAACTCCGCAAGCTTGCCCAGCAGAACGGCCTTTCGATCAATAAGGAGAAAGTGACCGATGTCAATGCCCCGGCTGAAGCCGGTCTGTTGCTTGCCGACAAGTACATCCTGGTCCAGAAAGGCAAAAAACAATACTATCTTCTGATAGCTGAATAGTCAGTAGGGCGTTAGGGGCTGAATCCTGACGGCTATGAAAAAATAGCAAAGTCTATTGCACAACTCAAAAAAAGTGCATAACTTTGCACAGCCTTAGGCCTGAGGGCTTGGGCGACGAGGATTGTCTTATGGTGTAATGGTAGCACTGCAGTTTTTGGTTCTGCCTGTCTAGGTTCGAATCCTGGTAAGACAACAGCAAAATGGGAAGTTAAGCATGGTGCTTGACTTCCCATTTGCCATTTACATAAATACCTTTATAAGTATGAGAGCAATGTCAAAATTGTTGTTGGCCGCGTCGCTGATTATCGTGACGCTGATTCCGGCTTATGCCGATGTCGCTTCGGATCTTATCGGAGCATGGAAGGGACCTAAGGATTTGATGGTAAATATCTGTGAAGTTCCGGATAGCCGGATCAGCGTTTGTGATTGTGGCATATTTAGGACTTTTGGATGGGTAGATGTCGCTGCGACTATAAAAGGCGATTCCCTGATAATTAAGGCAAACGATGTGGACAGTCCTTTTGAAGGCAGGCTTCGTATTGAGTCCGCCGACCGTCTGTCTGGAACACTGACCATGGGTTATCCCGGTGAAGAGTGGTACTTTAGCGGAAGCACCGAATTTATCAAGCAGAAACCGATTATGCCGGAAAATCTGAATCATCAGCTTGAAGATATCATAGACTCCTCTGATTATGGAGTGTTGGCGAATTGTCGGGATATTGTTTGGGATGCCCTGTCGACCATTTCTCCGAAAGCCTATGGTTATTCCGAGAAAGGTGATGTTGAGAAATTGCTTAATGCAAAGGTTTATCCTGTCACTCCGGAAGATATGATTGGATTCAAGCGGGTCCGTTCCATTCAGATCGATGCACGCGATGGCATCTTCTCATATCCGTATTTCAGATGCCGTTTTAATAAATCGGGCGGAAGGGTGTTTTTTGAGAAGACTACAGGCAGTCAGCGTAAGTCGGGATATATTTATCAGAACAGTCCCGAGTCTTTGATTTTCCTTGGCGGATGGTCGGTCAACGACGATCCGCAGACTGCTTACGGCAGTTCAAACTCGGTGGTTGGCACTGTCTATAAAATTGGTCCAAGCCGGGCAATAATGATTTTCCCGACCGATGATGACCGTGTCGAGATATACGAACTCACGAAGTAAGTCAGTCGATTTTACGGCCGGTGGGGTCGATGAAGTACCAGTCGGAGCTATGCCATTGGTGGTATTCGCCACCCGAACCTGCCACTTCCTCCAAGTGTCCTGAGTCTGTGACCTTTGCGTGTCCGTCCTTGAACGGGAACCCGAATTTGAACCGTGGGGTTATCACGGTGTTCCCTTGTTCGTCGGCATATCCTATAAGCCCGTTGTCGTCCACGATGCGGTATAGCCCTTCGCTCGGATAGTCCGGGCCGTTGTCAAATCGGTAGGCTTTATAGTGTGTCGACCTGCGGGCTTCGAAATCGGATATTTTAAACATCACGGGAATGGCCATCCACCATGCAGTATCCGCTCCGTTGACTGAAGCCGGAGTAAATCGAGGAAATGATTTTATGATTCTCAGCGCTTCTGCATCGAGTTCCAAATCTTTGCTTTTTACCACTTTGGCCGAGTCTACATATCCGTCTTTGTTTACATGAAACATGACTGCCACGCGTCCTTGATACTCGTTGTCAAATGCTTTTTGCGGATAGCGTAGATTGTCGTAGATGTACTTTATCATGGCTCCGTCTCCGCCCGGGAACTGCGGAGGAATCTCATATTCCATATATGACTGCTCGTCAGGACGCTTTTCCTGGACTTCTATTTCTTCCTTGTCAAGTATGATACCTACTCTGTCGGCTCGGCTGAACCGTAGGAGCGGAGAGTCGAACACCTCTTTCCTGAAAGACTCTATTGCAGAGTCGTCAGTGGCTTCAAGGGTGACGTCTATGGTCCCGTCGACATTAGAGCCGCAGCTCATGTTTAAGCGGATTGGAGAGTGTTCCACTGCGTTTAGAAGAGAGTCGGTCACGGCGCGTTGTTCATTCCAGCTGTATAATCCCATGCCCATGTCAAATTCGTTTCCATTAAGCATGTTTTCAAGCATTTGCCTGAGTTGGAGCGAATCGCCGATTACGTTGATGGTCAGCCTGTCGTTGTCGTTTACGAAGCATCCGGAGTACCAGTCGGGTAATGTCATGTCGGAGCTTATGCCGATGCTGCTGGAATCGCATCCGAGGGCCAGTGAAAGCCGTTCGTAGTAAGTCCATGCCGGTTCCTGTACGGCACCCTCTTCTCCGTATGAAGCGGAAGTATCCTGCGATTCGCTTAATAATGGTGCCGGGCGGTAGGAACGGCAGGAGTATGCGCAGATCGCAGCGATAAAGGCTAAGGTTAATGCGATTTTGTACATATCGGTAGGTTTAATCATGTAAGGTTGCAAAGTAACTAAAAATATTATGTAATAGAGATGGATATATCGACTTTTTGGTATTTTTGAATGAATTAAATGAACTTTAATTATGGCTAACAAATTTTGTCTTAATCTCATTTTTTTTGTTTGCTATGACAAATATGATTGGATATTCCTACAGTTTATTTGGTACGATTAATAAAATTGTCTATATTTGAACCATGGAAATTATATCGAGACAACAATATGTTGACCATATTTTGAAATATATAGGCAAGGGCATGATAATTGCCCTTACCGGACAGCGTCGTGTAGGTAAAAGTTATGTGATGCGGCAACTTTTGGTCGAGTTGAAATCGCTAAATCCCGATGCCAATATAGTTTATATAAATAAGGAAAAGAAAAAGTTTGCCGACATCAAAAATGATGATGATTTGTCGCGTTTTCTTGAAGGCAAATTTGCAGAAGGCGGCGATAATTATCTGTTGATTGACGAAGTACAGGACATTGAAGGATTTGAAAATATTTTGCGGAGTCTTAATGCCGATGAAGAGTGTCAGATTGTCATAACGGGAAGTAACGCGAAGATGCTTTCTTCCGAGTTGTCGACCTATCTTGGTGGTCGATACATCGAGATTCATATACAGAGTTTGTCTTATGGGGAGTTTTTGACTTTTCATAAAATCGTTGATTCGGATGAAAGTTTGCATAAATATCTTGGGTTTGGAGGGTTGCCGCATTTGCATCGTCTTGGACTTGAAAATGAGGATATGGTGTGGGAATACATCCAAAACATATACAATACGATTGTCTTGAAAGATGTTGTAATTAGGGAAGGTTTACGCAATGTGACGCTGTTTGAGAATCTGATAACGTATGTAAGTGACAATGTCGGTCAGCTTGTATCGGCAACATCTTTATCGAAGTATCTGAAATCTCAACGTGTGGAACTTACGCCGTTGTCGGCTATCAATTATCTTAAGGCCGCCTCTAATGCATATATAATAAATAAAGTAGCACGATATGATATACATGGGAAGCGCCTGCTTGAGACTAATGACAAATACTATTTTGAGGATATCGGTCTGCGCAATATGCTCGTCGGAACAAACCGCACCGGGGATATTGAGAAGGTGATTGAAAATGCGGTATACCTTCATCTGAAAAATCTTGGCTATAAGATAAACGTAGGAACATTGCCGAACGGCGAAATAGATTTCGTTGCAGTGAAAGGGGGAACTCCGGTCTATTTGCAGGTTGCGTATCTGATAACTGATGACAAGACGATTGAACGTGAGTTCGGTAACCTTTTGAAGATTCAAGACAATTATCCTAAATATGTGGTGTCTATGAATCCGATGGTCAAGCCTCAGGACTGCAAGGGTGTGAAGCATCTTACGCTACGTGAATTTCTGATGTTGGAATGCCTTTGACAAACTTATGTAATGCAAATGGACTATTGTCGTTGATAGATGATATGGATGTGTCGACTTTTTTGTATTTTTGAGTGAATTATAGTATGATGGATAATATGAAAAAATATGTTAATGTTGCCCCCCGAAGGGCTTTCTGGACGATGCTATGTGTGTCGGCCACGTTATTGATGTCGGCGCAGGCGCCTGCACTTAAACATGTGTTTGACATACATGCCGAGTGCGCTCCGGCATTGGTGTCCGGCGATGTCCCGCATGGCAAACGGGTTATGATTCCGATAACCGGAGGATATGTCGACGGTGGCATTACAGCCTCAATTCTCCCCGGCGGAGCCGACTATCAGTTGGTCGACGAGTCAGACGGCAGAGTGGAGTACAAGGCTGTCTACACCTTCATGACAGCTGATTCGGTTTTGGTCAACGTGACCAACGAAGGGGTCAGCCGGCAGAATGACGAAGGATTTTATTTTACGACCACTCCTAAATTTGAGGTCGGCAGGGAGTCTGCCTATGATTGGCTTAACAATCATGTGTTTGTGTGCCGTCCGATAGGATTCGACAACGGGTGTGTCCATCTGAGAGTATGGAAGGTGGAATAGCGTGCAGATGGTGGCGATGATATAATAAAAAAGGAGGCCTCGGAGCCTCCTTTTTATATGTGGACGGGAACGATAATCAGATTGAGTACGTGATGGTGACAGCCTTACGGATGTCGGTTGATGGTACGATGACTACCGGACAATTTTTGTCGGTGTCTATTTCGACGCGGGCTTTCTTGCCGTTGACTTTCACCGATGCGGTGTCCTTAAGTCCGGGAAGCAGCAGGCGGTAGTCGCGCTTGGTCACCTGTCCGGGATATGAGCCTTCGGTAGGAGCTACAGTGACGGTGGCCTTGTTGCCGTTCTGGGTGTAGGTCAGGTCGGTAGTGGCGTAGATGCCTTTCTGATAGTCAAGGGTCAGACCGTCGTCCTCATAGAGTGAATATGTGTTGCTCACATCGCCGGCTGCGGGATATACGCGCATGACGAGGGTGGTGAGGTCTGCAGTTGCCGGACGCGGAGTATAGGGCTGTGTCGGCAGAATCCATCCGCCCTTCAGATACATCGGAAATTCGTCAAGACTCTTGCTGATATAGAGGGTCTGTCCGCCGTCGATTTTCTCATGGGTAAAGTAGTCGTACCATACTTCGTTTGACGGGAACCATACGGTCTGCGATGCGATTTTGTCGGGTCCTTTACCCGGAGTGCTTATAGGAGCTGCAAGAATGAGGTCGCCGAATGTGAACTCCTGCGGACAGGAGAACGATTCCTTTTCATGTCCGTAGTCGATATACATGCTTCTGTTGAGCGGCAGCATGGTGTTGTGTGTCTGCCATACGCTGCTGTAGATGTAGGGCATCAACTCTGAACGCATGTGGTACATGCGGCGCATGGCTTTGGTTTCGCGGTCGCCGCTGATCCATGGACGGCGGTCCAGACGTGCATCCTTGGTAGAGTGTACTCTGAGGGCGGCCGAAAGTGCTCCGAACTGTGTCCAGCGGGCTGTAAGTTCAGGATTCGGTTCCCCGCGGAATCCGCCGATGTCATGTGCCCAGTAGTAGCATCCGCCGTTGCCGCTTCCGGAAGTCAGCTTGACTTCAAATGCAAGCATGTCCCAGTTGGCCTGAGCGTCGCCGGAGAATTGGATTGGATGACGGTGGTCGCCCCATCCGGCCCAGCGCGAGTAACCCGCGCCGCGCTTGTTCTTGCGCATGGAGTTGCGGTAGTACAGCTCGTTGATCCACGCCAGGGTGGTGGTGTTGGTGCCCGGCACGTATGGGTACAGATAGTTCTGTTGCCAGTCGAGCCACCAGAAGTCAACGCCGATGTTTTCCGACGGGTGGTGGGCGTATTCAAAGAATTGCTTCATGTACTCGGGGTCGCCGGGATTGAACAGGGGCACTTCTCCGTCCTTAGCGCCGACGGCCTTGGCAAATGCCGCATAGTTTTCCTCGTGTGGGCGTATGCCGTCGTGGGGATGGTCGTTGAGCGACACCGTGATGCCGCGGCTGTGTATCGAGTCGAGCAGGGCGGCGGGGTCTGGAATCAGTTCGCGGTTCCATGTGTAGCCGTTCCAGTTCAGGTGTCCGTTGTGGCCGGTGCCGACGGTGGCGTCGTTGGTGTGCCAGCCCATATCGAACACTATATTGTCAAGAGGAAAGTCGTTTTCGTCGTAGCCCTTTATGATGTCAAGGAATTCGTCGGAGGTATAGTCCCAATAGCGGCAGTACCATACTCCATGTATATATTTTCGGGTCATCGGGACCTTGCCGCTGATGGCGCCCAGCGAGGCAAGCGCGGCCTTGTAGTCGTTGCCGTAGATGAAGCAGTACTGGTCCTGGATGTGGTTCTTGGTGTCGCGGGGCTGAATCCAGCCGTCGACAAGCAGGTCGGCGCGTCCGTCGTCAATCATATACCAGCCGTCGGTGCTCAGCAGGCCGTCGTCCATAGGAATCTCCTTGGTGACGCGGTCAAGTGTCTCCACCGGTCCGCCAAGATTGTTTTTGGTGATGAATCGGTTGGTAAACTTCTTCTCCTTGCCGTCAAGCGTGTAGAACACATTGAGATTGGCTGTAGAGAAGGGGAAGCCGTCGTTGTGGTAGCGGATGCGCAGTGCGGGAGTTGTGATTTCATACCAGTCGCCTTCAAGTGGGGTCACTGTGATTGAATCCGGGTCAAGGGTATTTGACCTGTCGTAGGCGAACATGGTGGGCTCATCAATGAATTTGCCGTCGTTGGCATATTCAAGGCGCAGCAGGGTCGGGGTGATGATGGTCATACGGGCATTCCCGAACACTAAAGGATTGCCTTTAGCGTTCGTGCCGGCTGTCGCTGACGAGAACCCGAGAGTCAGCAGCAGTAAGATTGAAAATACTCGATTAAACATGTGGAGGTACTGAATTTATTGGTTATTGTTAACTGATGCGGTGTATACGTTGCCGTAGGGGTCGGATGCGCGGACGGTGATGGTCTGCCAGTCGGCCTTTGCGGGCTTATAGAGGAACATGTGGTCGTTGTTGGTTTCCGGTTCGGCCGACGGACGCTTTTCCCAGGGATTGTCCCACTGCAGGGTCTTCACGGCTTCGGGGTCGAGTGTCTTGGTGTTCCTAAGCTCGGTCCATGAACCGCCGTCTTCCTGGAGCTCCACGGTCCAGTCGGTATGCCAGAAGAACACGTTGACGAGAAGCGACTCGTTGTCGTTGATCAGAGGAAGTCCGGAGTCTTTGTCACGGCCTGCGCGGTAGGTGGCGTCTTCGGGCAAGTATATCTTGATCTGGTAGTCGCGTGGTGTCTCCGAACCGATGTAATATTTGTCTACGACCTTATTGCCGTCAAACTCCAGCACTGCATAGCCCCGGGGGCTGCCGTCGTTGCAGATGACACCGTTCCAGTATGCTCCCATGACGGCGCCTATGGTGGTCTCGTTGATGTTGTCGGCTATCGTTGTGATATAGTTGTTGTGCGAGTGGCCTGACAGAATCTGTACCTGGGGATAGTCCTTTACCAGGTTGTAAAGCGCCTGGTTGTTGGTCACATGGTTGCCGGGGTTGTTACGGCGCATGGTAGGGATGTGGGTGGCGATGAGAATTGACTTGTCTTTGCCGACATGCTCAAGGTCTTTTGCAAGCCATTCAAGTTGCTGGTCGGTGATGGTGGCCGAATAGTCGTTACGGTCTGATACGCCACGGTAGAGAACATCGTCGAGCACTACGAGGTGCCATTGGCCGATGTTGCAGGAATAGTATGTCGGGCCGAGGGCATCGCGGAATTCGCGGTCTGACTCGGTGTCGTTCTTGACGGTCTCGTTGTGGTCGTGGTTGCCGATTACAGAGAACATTGGTATTCCGGGCTGTGCCACCATGCGCTTATAGGTCGGGAACAGGTCGGGCTTGTTCCATACGAGGTCGCCGAGCGATATGCCGTAGACATTGCCGGTGAGCGAAGCCGCGAAGTCGACCATGTTGCCCATGATGTCGTCGTTCCAGATGGCTATGTCCACGTTGTCGCCTATCTGCGGGTCGGCGATGGTGAACAGTTTGAATCCCTGCGACACCGGACGGCTCTTAAGCTTGAAGTCCATCTGAATCACCGCGTCCTCGTCGAAGCGCAGGGTCTTGTATATCTTGGGCAGGCCGCTCTCTTCCGGGATGGCGCAGTCGGCGGGAACCGACACGAAGATGTGCTGGCGTCCTGAGGAGCGCATTTGGTATTCGCCGTTCTCGTCGGTGGCAATGACGTTGATTCCGTCACTGACCACAACTCCCTGGCGGGGCACTCCGTCGACAGTCACCCTCCCGACAACGTTCATGCCGGGACGATGCTGGATGGTGAGGTCTTCGTTTTCAACGCCGTCGCGGTGTGCCACCTTGTTGTCTTCACAAGATGTCAACATGATGGTTGCCAGGGCGGAATATGTCAGATATTTAAATAGTTTCATTTATAGTAAGGTGTTAATCGTTTTTTTGTATTAGGTTGTGATAAAAGTTTAGTAACCGGGGTTCTGGGTCAGCAACGGATTGCCGGCGATAGCCGTGCTCGGAAGGGGGAAGATACGCTTTGTGGCATCGGAAGGTTCGTGGTCCCACCAGGCTTCGGTGTCCCAGAGTCCGAGGCGGATGAGGTCGGTGCGGCGGCGGCCTTCGCCCAGAAATTCAATCATCCATTCATCGGCCAGACGGTAAACGTTGAAGTTGTCGGGAACGGGGTCCGGATCGACGTTGCCTGCGAAGTTGCGTTCGCGTACCTTGTTGATGAGCTTGGCGGCTTCACTTTTGTTGCCGTCGCGCCAGAGGCATTCGGCGAGCATGTAGTAGATTTCGGTCAGACGGATTGCCGGGCAATCGGGATTCCAAAGATACTGAATATCCGCGTTATTGGGAATAGGAGCCTTGACTAATCTTACGCCGGAGTCTTCCGAACCGGCCAGCATGTTTGATTCTTTACCGGTCACGTTGATGTAGTCTTTAAGCACGATGTCCTGTCCGGCCTTGTCCTTCATGCCTTTTACGGTCTTTCCGGTCAGAGGGTTCTTCTGTTCGCCTACGCAGAACATTCCCTGGTACTTCTTGCCTCCGAGATATACGTAAGGCTTTTTGCGGAGGTCCTTGTCGTGGAACTTCTCGTAGGGGTTGCCGAGTTTCCACTGCGAGTATACGGGGCTGCCTTCAGATTCGCGTGACGGAGTGAGGCAGAAGCCGTTGTAGATGGACGCGGGGAACGATACGTCGAAGTAGTCGCGGGCCTGCTGGCTGTAGAAGTAGCGGTAGTACCAGTTCCATTCGAGCTTGGCATTTTCCGAAGGTACATTCCAGATGGCTTCCGGCGACTTGTCGTTGTCGAACGAGTGGGGGCCGTACCAGGTGGGGTCGAGGTCATACTTGCCGTAGACTCCGTTGATGATGTCCTGGCAGATCTTGGCCGCGTCGGCATAGCGCTTCACGCCTGTGTAGGCTTCAGAGTTGAAGTAGAGCTGGGCGAGCATCGCGGCCGCGGCTCCCTGCTTGATGTAGCCGTCTTCGCTGGCTCCGAGCACTTCTTTCTTGTTGAGCTGCGGGATGGCATCCTTGAGCAGACCCTCGATGAAATCAAATGTCTCCTGTGCCGTTGAGCGGCTGGTCACTGCATCGTTGACCGAGCGGTATATAGCCATTCCTCCGAAGAAGTCCAGCCCGCGCATATAGTAGTATGCCATGATTGAGTTGAGCTGGTTGAGGTGGTCGGCCTTGACTTTGTCGTCGAGGCCGATTGCATTGTAGTTTACGCCTGCGAGGTCTTCATAGGCTTCGAGAGCGCGTGCCACGCCCTGGACCGTACCGGTGTAGGTGTTGTCAACGAATCGGTCGTTGGGGACCCAGGTGTGGTACTGCAGACGGAGATACTCGCCGTTGTTGTAGAAGTCCGATCCACGGGTGGGGCAGGTCATCTCGTCGGTGGTCAGCTCCTGGAGATACCAGCGGTCGGCTCCTACATACCACTTCCAGTGGGTGAAAGGACGGCAGAGGATGGCATAGGTGTTCTCCGGGCAGGTTATGAATGTGTCGGGGGTGACGCTTGAGTAATACTCCTCGTTAAGGTCGCAGGAGTTGAGGGTCACGGCTCCGAATAAAGCCAGCAATGTATATTTCAGGTTCTTCTTCATGTTTAATTTCGTTAGTATTCAGATTTGGATATTAGAAAGTTAATTGAGCGCCGAATGTCCAGCGGGTGGTCTGCGGATACATGCTTGTGGCACTTCTTACGTATTCGAATCCTGGGAAGAGTCCGTTGATGTTTACTTCCGGATTGTAACCGTTGTATTTGGTGAAGCAGGCGAGGTCGCGGGCTGTCACGTACAGACGGGCGCGGGTGAGGTATTTGTTCCAACGCGAAGTGTCGATAGTGTAGCCTAATGTGAGGGCGTCAATCTTAAGGAACGAAGCGTCGGAGATGAAGTAGTCCGAAGTGATTCGGGTATCATTGATGGCTTTATTGTCGGTATAGGCTATCTTCAGCACATTCTGCTGCGATGACGACTTAAGACCGTGGTAAAGGTTGATCTGGCTGAAAGCGTCGTAGTCGAGCCAGGAGCGCAGCGAGATTCCGAGGTCGAAGTTGCGGTAGCGGAATGTGTGGTCCATTGACAGGATGAACTTCGGCACGGCGTTGCCTACGTAGTGCTTGTTCTCGTCAACGAGGTTGTTGACAGCTCCGTCGCGTGCCGGAACCACGTTCATGTCCTTGTCGTAGATGAGCCATTTGCCGTCGGCATCGAGTCCGGCGTGCTTGAACACCCAGAACTGTCCGATGGTGGAGCCGTTGACAATCTTGCTTGCGTAGCCCATTGAAGCCGGGAATGCATCACCGTAGAGGTAGGAGTTGGCGGCGCCGAGGTTCTTGATCTTCGACGAGTTCTGCGAAGCGCGGAATGTGGCCGACCAGGAGAAGTCGCGGGTCTTTATGATATCGCCTCCGATTTCAAATTCCCAACCGTCGTTGGTGAGGTTGCCGACGTTCTTCATGATGGTGTCATAGAGCATCGGTGGCACCGGTGCGGGAACTTCAAAGAGCATGTCGTCGACCTGGCGGTGGTAGATGTCAAACTTACCGTAAAGGCGGTTGTTGAAGAACGAGTAATCTATACCTACGTTGAACTCTTTCTTTTCCTCCCACTTGAGGTCGGGATTGATGTTGCGGGTCGAACCGTAACCGGGCTGCCAGATTCCGAGGGTAGGCCAGAGGTCATTTGACTTATATGTACGCACGGTGTAGCCTGAGCCGAAGTCGTTGTTTCCGGTGACGCCGTAGCCTACGCGGATTTTGAGGTCGTTGAGCCACTCTACGTCTTCAAGGAACTTCTCGTTGCTGATGCGCCATCCGCCCGAGATTGACCAGAAGTTGCCCCAGCGGTTGTTGGGTCCGAACTTGGAGCTGCCTTCGCGGCGGTAGCTCACAGTGGCCATATAAGTGTCGCGGAACGAGTAATTGGCGCGTCCGAAGATAGCCAGAAGGCGTTCGCGGGGATCCTTGCGTGAGGTCATTGTGGCATATCCGTCGGAAAGGTCGGTTCCTGCCGACATGTCCCATCCTCCGATTCCGTCAACGGTGAAGTTGGCGTTGGTCATGCTGAATGCCTCGCCGTTTTCTTCATAGAAGCTCCATCCTGCCACTGCGTCGAAGCGGTGGTCGCGTCCGAAGTCGCGCATGAAGGTGGCATAAGCCTCGAATGAATAGTTGGTGGTCTTCGAGAAGGAGTGCTCGGCCTGTCCGCGCTTGCTTGAATCAATGCTGTTGCGGTGGCTCTGGTTGAAGTACAGATACTTCTGGTACTGGCGCTGGTCGACACCCATTGTGCCTTGGATCCAGAGTCCGTCGAGCAGGGTTATCTTGAGAGTTGCGTCGGCCAATAACCACTGGTCCTTGCCGCTGTAGTCCTGATATTCTATGTCGGCCACGGGGTTCCAGTCGGTTCCCGAGAATCCGATGGTGTTGACATTGTACTTCTTAGGATTGTTGGGGTCCATCAAAGGGATGGTGGGGTTCAGCTCGATGGCTTTCTGGAAAGTATAGGAGCCGTTGCGGCGGTCGCGGTCAGCCTGACGGTACTGGGCCTTCATGGATATTTCCACTTTGCCGTCCCACATCTGGTAACGTCCGTTGATACGTCCTGAGAAGTCTTCACGTCCGTCGCCGATGACCACACCTTCCTGGTTCTGATAAACAAGTGAAGAGTAGAGCTGGAGCGACTTCGTGCCTCCGGAGATTGACAGCGAGTGGCGCTGCGAGAAGGGATTTGAACGGCACAGCTCGCGGTACCAGTCGGTGTCTGAGCCGTAGTCCTGGCCGATGCCGTATTCGACGTATTCCTGCGAAGAGAGCAGGTCGAGATGCTTACGCACGCTTTCGGTGGAGAGTTCTACCGAGTAGTTCACCTGGGTTTTGCCTTCCTTGGCGCGCTTTGTGGTGACGAGGATTACGCCTGCCGCCGCACGTGTACCGTAGATGGCGCCTGCCGATGCGTCCTTAAGCACGTCGATTGACTCGATGTCTTCCTGGTTGATGGCGCGGAGGTCGCCTCCGGGCACTCCGTCGATGACTACGAGCGGACCCTGTCCGGCGTTGACCGAAGCCACACCGCGGAGCTGATAGTCATTGGAGGCGTTGGGGCTGGCGCTTCCGGAGATGGTCAGGCCTGACACCTTGCCCTGTAGGGCGGTGGCGATGGTCGAGCCTCCGAGCCCTGAGATGAGGTTGTCGCCCTTGATGGAGGTGATTGACGAAGTCACTCGCTTCTTTTCCATGGTTCCGTAGCCTACTACCACAACGTCTTTAAGCATTGTGGAGCTTTCTTTGAGGACAACGTCTATATGGGTCTGGTCGCCGATCTTTACAAGGGCTGTCTCGTAGCCCACTGAGGAGATTCGCAGTTCCTGGCCTTTTTTCGCGTCGATGGAGAAGTTGCCGTCGAGGTCGGCCGAAGTTCCGGTCGAGGTTCCGCTGATCATCACGGTGGCTCCGATAAGGGGCTCGCCGGTGGAATCGGTCACGGTTCCTGTAATCTGCGCTATGGCCGAGGAGAGTCCTCCCGACACCATGCACATGAGTAATATGCAAATTATCTTATTCAGATTTATTGCGTCAGCAAATCTGGATGTCATAGTATTTTCGTTGTGATATTAGTTTGATGTTTGGATGCGTGTAACTTTGATGTTGTCAAGGAACCAGCGGTAGTAGCCGGAATTGAGTCCGAACTGTGTGGAGCGAATCATTATACGGGTGTCGGCAGTTACGCCTTTGATGATGACGGATTCGTTCTTCCACTGCCAGTTGATGGTCTTGTCTGAGTTGTCGATGGGTTCGAGCGGCAGGCTGAGTATGGAATTTTCACCTTGTGCCATTGCGCCGTCGCCTTCGATTTCAACAGATACGGTGACTTTGTCGGTGCCGTTTTTGGCGATGGAGAATGACAGCTCTATATCGGCCATCTGTCCTTCGGGAATGTCAAGCGGATTCTTTATGCACACTCCTGTCTGGTTGCTGCTCTTGCCCATCTTGATATATCCGTCGGCCACGTACAGACAGCTTCCTGTCGGGTTGAGGTCTATCAGGGTGCTGCCGAAGATTTCGCGGATCTGTTCGTTGCCGCCGCCGTATATCGGGAGGGTCTTGCCGTTCTTACCGTTGATGCTGCCTACCTGGTCCTGGCATTTGTCGGGGAACTGTAAAGCTATCTGGTGTGCCCAGTCAAACACTTCGGTGAAGTAGACGTGGCCCGCTGTCATGCCGTCGGGAGTATATGTGCCCTGCTGTCTTACTGCTATCGGGTATTCGGTCTTTCCGGCCAGGATGACGATGTCGGCTTTGCGTGGTGAGTTGGTGGTGTTTGGGCTGATGTTCAGTTTCACCGTTGTAAGCCCGGGCTCTCCTGATTTTGCATCGGCCGATATCCAGTCGCATCCTTCGGGCACGACCATAGACCATGTATAGTTGGTCTCCACTGTGAAAGAAGGCGAGGCCCCGAATATATCGGCACCCTCTTTGCTGAGGGGAATCGAGACCGTTGAGATTGCCATTTCTATGGCTTTCATCTTCTGGGTGACGCCCACTTGTTCGGGTTTGCCTCCGTTGAGCTGGAACTCGATGACTCCTTTGCGCTCTTCGCCGGTGAAGTTTTCGTCGGCGGTGACGTGTATCGTGATGCGTCCGCGGTCGCCGCTCTCATAGTTGATGTGTACCCATTCGGGTGCGTAGGCCACTTTCCATCCGTCGTTTGCTCCGAGCTGGAACGTGGCGGCCGATCCGTCGGCGGTTAAGCCGTTGTCTTCAAGTACCAGTTCGGTCTCGGTGGCGTCGATGTAAGGCGGAAGTTCCTTTTCGTTGTCGCATCCGGTGATGACCATCTGTCCGCAGAACAGGGCCGCGCTGAGTGCTATGTATGTGAATTTGTTTCTTAGATTCATGTCAAGGTGTTGTTTGCTTAGTTGGTGGGAACTTCTTTGAGCTGAATGTTGTCGAGGAACCAGCGGCAATACTTGTTGGCGCCTTCGCCGTTCGTATGTATGCTGATCTTGGTCTCGGAAGAGATGCCTATAAGATTCACTTCCATCGGGTTCCAGGTCCATCTTTCTGTAGGAATCATCGCGTCGCTTATCGGTTTGCCTGTTGTGGCGATGGTTCCGGGGCCTTCGATTATTTCTACTACCACAGGAACTGTGTCGCCGTTGCCTCCGCCGTCTGCACAGGTGTCGAACGACAGTCTGGCGTTGACATTGCCTTCGGCGTCGATGGCGGGCAGGATAACTCCGGTGTCAAAGTTGGAGTTGGAGTTGAAGTGGATGTAGTGCATGTAGAGGTTGATGCTTTTTCGCTCGGGATTCCAGTCGGTGAGCTTGCTGTTTGCCGTCCATGCCTCTTTGCCTTTGTCGTCGGAGTAGATGTTCCATCTGTTGCTGTTGCCGGCTCCGGCCGCTACAGGGTCTGAACCCGGTTTGGCGATAGGTATGGCCCAGTCAAACGATTCGGCGTAGAATACCCGTGCAAGATCTAATTCGGCTAAGGTCTGGGTCACTTTGATATTCTCCACAAGGTGATGGCTCCTTACTGTAAGATTGCCCGTGCGGGGCGCTTCCGTGTCGTTGGATTCGGCTTTGATAGTTACCCATTGGTAACCTTCGCCGGTTGGTTTGTTGACAGAAAGCCAAGATTGGTCGCTTAAGATTTCGTATCCTTTGTTGGCTACGACAAGAATAGTGGCGTCGGATCCGGTGGATAGCTGGCCATTGCGAGTGATTTCGACTTGCGACTTGTCGACTGACAGTCGCGGGCCGGCCTCATCTGCCTGATCTTCTACTCCACAAGCCGCTGTTGAAAGCAAAAGGGCTAGGCCTGAGAGTCGCGCAAGGTAATTGAGCATTTTCATTGAGAAATTGTAGTGGTTGAATTTTAAGTTAAGGTTTAAATTGTAAAAATAATGTATTAGAGATTGTCGAATTAAATCTCCGAAATTAGATTAGGATTGAGGGACGATAACCGTTTATGATAGGTTTATGTTTCATTTCGAAACAAAGGTAATTGCTGTTTGCGTCTTGTCAAAATAATATGACATAAATTTTTCGCGCTACAACATTTTTTGGGTAAAATGGTTTGCGCGGATTCATTATTTTAATATATATAAATAGATAAGAGCGTGTTGGCAAATAGTTGTTAAACACACTCTTATCTTGACATCTTTCAGCGGATGCGGTCAGTCGCCGTCAGTCCGTTGAATTGTAAATAGCTGGTTGTCAGCGGGCTATTTGCGCTTTTCAGTGGTAGTGTATACGTTGCCGTATGTGTCGGTGGCGCGTACGGTTATCGTCTTCCATTTGCGTTTCGATGGTTTGTAAAGAAACATGTGGTCGTTTCGTTTCGTAGGTTCTGCGCTTGGCCGTTTCTCCCATGGGTTTTTGCCCTGAAGCAGTTTGACTGCCTGCGGGTCGAGAATGAATTCGTTGTTTAGTGTGACCCATTCGCCGTTGTCCTCTTTAAGTTCGACCTTCCAGTCGGTATGCCAGAAGAATACGTTGACGAGAATGCTGTCGTTGTCTATCTTTTCGGGTTTGCCGTCTTTGTCCTTCCCGAATCGGTAAGATGCTTCATAGGGCTGATATATCTTAATCTGGTAATCGCGCGGCGTGGCAGAACCCTTATAGTAATTGTTGACTATCTTGTTTCCGTCAAATTCATACATGGCAAATCCTCGGGGACTTCCGTCGTCGCATATGTCGCCGTTCCAGAAAGCTCCCATCATTGACGCAAGCGTCTGTTCGGTTATGTTGGGGGCTATATCGGTCTTGAAGTTGTAGTGGGTGTGTCCGGTGAGTATCCTTACGTCGTTGAAGTCCTTGAGCAGTTCATACAGCTGGTCGGCGTTGTTTATATGCGCCGGCGCATTGCGTCGTTTGGTAGGTATGTGCATGGCCACTATCAGCGACTTGTCTTTATCGACGTATGACAGGTCTTTTTTCAGCCAGTCAAGCTGTTGTGGCGTTATTTCGCCGGTGTAGTCGCCGCGCCCGCGTATTCCGCTCATAAGTACGTCGTCGAGTGCCACGAGGTGCCAGTCGCCGATGTTGCATGAGTAGTATGTGGGTCCGAAGAAGTCGCGGAAGTCTTTGTCCGACATGGTGTCGTCGTGAACAAATTCGTTGTGGTCGTGGTTGCCGATAACGGGGAACACGGGTATACCCATGCGCGATATGTGGGTGTTGTATGAATCGTACAGGCCTGGATTGTTCCATACGATGTCGCCGAGGCTTATTCCATAGACATTGCCGCTTAAAGTGTTGGCGAATTCTATCATCCCGGGCATTATCTGCTCGTCGAGCATGGCTATTTCCACCAGATCGCCGGGCTGTATGTCGGCCATGGCCATCAACTGGAATTTTGTGGCTTTCGGTTGGCTTTTGAGGTTGAAGTCTATCTGAAGGGGGGTCTTGCGGTCGCCGAAGTCGATTTCTTCATATATCTTGGGTTTACCGTTTTCAATCGGAATCTCGCAGTCTGATGGCACCGACACGAATACATGCTGACGGCCTGACGTGTTCATCTGATATACTCCGTTGTCGTCTGTGGCTACTACGTTGACTCCGTCACTGACTACTACGCCTTGCCTCGGCTTTCCGTCGACTGTCACTCGTCCGGCCAGATTGCGTCCTGATAGAGGGCGTATCTGCTCTGTCTCGGCTCCATGGATGGCCGAGAATGATAAAAACGAAAGGATAAGAAGCGCGGTTGATTTCATTTTAGGTTAGAAAATTAATTGTTTGGCTTAATCAAATCGCCTGTATACACTGTTACAACTTGTTAGGGTAAAAGGAAAAATTCTTGTCCGATATCCATAATCACGAAGACTAATGTATGGTATTTACATTTGAGGTATAGTATATGTTATTAAAAACTATGGTATGATTGAATTATATCGTTTGACTGTTTGTGAATGCGAAATGAAACGTATGTGTTTCATTTCGCAACAAAAGTAGTTATCATATTTTGATTGGCAAAATTTATTAAAGGGAAAATTATGATTGTAACTAAGTTTTAACATCCCAGTCTTTCGATTAGCTCTTTAGGCGATGCCGCGAGCATAGGATGGCGCCAGCCGGGAGCTATCTGGTACATGGGTTTAAGCACAAATTCGCGTAGGTGCATCCGTGGATGGGGCACAGTCAGGCGTTCTGTGTTGATAATCTCCTCGTCAATGGCTATTATGTCGATGTCGATGACCCGGTCTATGTAGAGGCCGTCGGCGTCGCGGTGAGGCGATGGTGATATGGTGCGTTCGATTCTCTGAAGGGTGTCAAGCAGTTCCAAAGGGCTCTTGTCCCAGTCTATTGCGATGCCGATGTTCTGGAACTCGTTCTGCGATTCGAATCCCCACGGGGCTGTGGTGATATAGTCGGAGCGGACGGCGGCGCTTCGGCTATAAAACTCAATCAGGGCGATAGCCTGCTCGATTACGGCATGGCTGTCGCCCTGATTTGAGCCTATGTTGATGTAGGCTACGGACATATTCCGTTTCTATTGAGAGTCCTTACAGAGTCTTTTTTACTTCAACTTCTTCGAAGGCTTCGATAAGGTCGCCTTCCTGCAGGTCGTTGTAGCCTGCGATGCTCAGACCGCAGTCATAGCCTGAAAGCACTTCCTTGACATCGTCCTTGAAACGCTTGAGCGAACCAAGGTCGCCGGTGTAGCGCACGATGCCGTCGCGGATCAGGCGCACTTTGCAGGAGCGCTTGATTTTGCCTTCGCGGACGATTGCGCCGGCGATGGTTCCGACCTTGGAGATGCGGTATGTCTGGAGCACTTCTGCAGTGCCGACAACCTCCTCCTTGATTTCGGGGGCAAGCATACCGGCCATGGCGTCCTTGACCTCTTCGATGGCCTGGTAGATGACAGAGTAAAGGCGTATTTCGACTCCGTCGCGTTCGGCGGCACGCCGGGCGGCGAGCGACGGGCGCACCTGGAATCCGATTATGATGGCGTCGGATGCGGCTGCCAATGTCACGTCGCTTTCCGATATGGCGCCGACTGCCTTGTGAAGCACATTGACCTGGACTTCTTCGGTCGACAGTTTTATGAGCGAGTCGGAGAGCGCTTCGATTGAACCGTCGACGTCGCCCTTGACGATGATGTTCAGTTCGTGGAAGTTGCCGATGGCTCGGCGGCGTCCTATCTCCTCGAGGGTCATTCGCTTGTTGGTGCGGAGTCCGAGTTCGCGCTGGAGCTGTTCGCGCTTGTTGGCGATTTCGCGGGCTTCCTGCTCGGTCTCAAGCACATTGAACGTGTCGCCGGCCGTAGGAGCACCGTTCAGTCCGAGCACGAGTACCGGAGTTGCAGGGCCTGCCTCTTTGATGCGCTGGTTGCGTTCGTTGAACATCGCTTTAATCTTGCCGTAGTGGGTACCGGCAAGCACTATGTCGCCTATGCGTAGTGTTCCGTTGTTGACAAGCACTGTGGCTATGTAGCCTCGTCCCTTGTCGAGTGACGATTCGATGATTGAACCGGTGGCGAGTCTTGACGGATTGGCTTTAAGGTCGAGCATTTCCGCTTCGAGAAGCACCTTCTCCATAAGCTCTTTTACGCCGAGGCCCTTCTTGGCCGAGATGTCCTGTGACTGGTATTTGCCGCCCCAGTCCTCTACGAGGTAGTTCATGGCCGCCAGTTCTTCCTTTATCTTGTCGGGGTTGGCGGTGGGTTTGTCTATCTTGTTGATGGCAAACACGATGGGCACACCTGCCGCTGAAGCATGATTGATCGCCTCGACGGTCTGAGGCATGACGTTGTCGTCGGCCGCCACGATGATGATACACAGGTCGGTGACTTTCGCTCCGCGGGCACGCATCGCTGTAAACGCTTCGTGTCCGGGGGTGTCGAGGAATGTGATGCGTCGGCCGTCTTCGAGCTTGACATTGTAGGCTCCGATGTGCTGGGTTATACCGCCCGCTTCACCGGCTATGACATTGGCGTTTCGGATGTAGTCGAGCAATGAAGTCTTACCGTGGTCGACGTGTCCCATTACCGTGACAATCGGCGGGCGTGTCACGAGGTCGTCCTCTTCGTCTTCTTCCTGGTGTATGGCTTCGACTACTTCTGCCGATACGAATTCGGTCTTGTAGCCGAATTCATCGGCTACGATGTTGATGGTCTCGGCATCAAGGCGCTGGTTGATTGAAACCATTACGCCAAGGTTCATGCACGTTGCTATGACGTTGTTGACCGGAACGTCCATCATCACCGCAAGGTCATTGGCGGTAACGAATTCAGTAAGCTTCAGAATCTTGCTTTCTGCGGCTTCCATCTCTGCGGCTTCACGCTCGCGTGAGTGGAACGCCTCGCGTTTTTCCTTGCGCCATTTGACGCCCTTCTTCTGGCCTTTGTCCTTGTTTATAAGGCGGGCTAAAGTCTCTTTTACCTGCTTCTGTACGTCTTCTTCGCTGATAGGAGCGGCTACAGGACGCTTGTTGCGTTCTTTCGAGCGCGGACCCTTGTCGTGGTCGCGGCGCTGATTGCCGTTCTGTTGCGAGTTGTTGCGGTTGTCGTTGCCTGAACCCTTGCGGTCTGCCGGCTGCTGGTTGGAGGTCTTTTCAATGTCGACCTTCTCCTTGCCTATGCGGCGGCGCTTCTTGCGGTCGCCCTGGCCCGGAGCCGACGCGCCTTGACCCTGGCCCTGTTGTGCCTTGTCTTTAGCTATGCGCTCGTTGCGTCGTTCTTCTTTCGACTTTTTCTTGGGGCGGGTCTGCTGGTTGATTGCCGAAAGGTCGATTTTGCCGATGACGTTTAGCTGCGGACCATTTTTGGGAAGTTCCGTAGTGAAGATTTCCGGTTCTTCTTTGGCTGGCTGAACGGCGGGAGCCGTTTCCGTGGCTTCTTTCTTGACGGCCTCTTTGGGCTCGGCCTTCTTTTCGGCGACTACGGCCGGTTCGGCGGCTTTCTGCGGCTCGGGTTTCGGCTGTGGCTTTTCGGTTGCGACAGGCTTCTGCTTGGTCTCTTTAACCTTTTCCTCCGGCTTTTCGGGAGCGGTGGGGGCCTGTGCTGTTTGCGGAGCCTCAGACCGTGCTTCCGGTTTGGGATGTTCGGTCTGTTCGGTTTCTACGGCTTTCAACCCCGGCTTTTCTGCCTTCTCCTTGACCGGCGCCTGCACTTCAGGCTGCGGTTTGGGCTGTTCCTTGGGCTTTACTGCCTCTTTGGGCTGTGCCTGAGGAGCTTTTTTGGTGGGCTGGCCCTTGTCGTCAAGGTCGATGTGGCCAACGACGGTAGGGCGGAGAGTGGTGCCAAGTTTGATTTCCTGGTCTTCTTGTGGAACGTTTGTTTTCACTCTTTCTTTCTGGCGTCCGGAAGAGATCTGTTCCGACTTTATTTTGAGGTCCTTGTCCTTGTCGTATTCGGCCTTCAGCAAACGGTATGCGTCTTCGTCGATATGAGAGTTCGGGTTCATATCCACGCTTATACCTTTTGACTGGAGGAACTCGACCGCTGTGGACAGGCCGATGTTTAATTCTTTTGCTACTTTGCTTGTTTTATATCTCGCCATGTTATGAATTGGGGTTGTCGAAATTAGACGGTCTATTAGTCTTCAAATTCAGCCTTGAGTATTGAGAGTACGTTGTCTACGGTGCTCTCTTCAAGGTCTGCTTTCTCGATGAGGAGTTCTCGGGGAGTGGCAAGTACATTCTTGGCTGTGATACAGCCAATGTTTTTCAGCGCATCAATAACCCAAGTGTCGATTTCGTCCTTGAATTCGTCCAAATAGATGTCGTCGTTGAATTCTTCGCCGGTGTCGCGGTATACGTCAATCAGATATCCGGTCAGCTTGGAGGCAAGCTTGATGTTGAGCGCTCCCTTACCGATGGCCAAAGGCACTTCTTCGGGGCGTAGGAACACTTCGGCGCGCTTTTCTTCCTGGTTGAGTCGGATGGACGATACTTTCGCCGGGCTTAATGCGCGCTGTATGAACAGTTCCGGATTGGATGTGTAGTTGATGACGTCTATGTTCTCGTTGCGCAGCTCGCGTACGATGCCGTGGATACGTGAACCCTTGACGCCCACACATGCTCCTACGGGGTCGATGCGGTCGTCGTAGCTCTCTACTGCTATCTTGGCGCGTTCGCCCGGGATTCGGGCTACTGCACGGATGTTGATGAGTCCGTCGTGGATTTCGGGAACTTCAAGCTCGAACAGACGGCGCATAAAGTCTTCCGATGTGCGGGATACGGTGATTTTGATGTTGTTGTTTTTGTTGTCAACTTTAAGAATGACGGCTCTGATGGTCTCGCCTTTGCGGAAGAAGTCGCCGGGAATGGCTTCTGTCTTCGGCAGAATCATCTCGTTGTCTTCAGAGTCGAGGAGCAGGGTCTCTTTGCTCCATGTCTGGTATACTTCTCCTGACACGAGTTCGCCTTCACGGCCTTTGAACTGCGAGAAGATGGCTTCTTTCTGCAGGTCAAGAATCTTCGACTGCAGTGTCTGGCGAAGATTGAGGATGGCGCGGCGTCCGAATTTCTCGAATATTATTTCACGTGTGTGCTCGTCGCCGATTTCCACGTCGGGATTCTGGTCGGCGCGTGCCTCGCTGAGAGAAATCTGAGTGTATGGGTTGGTCACTTCCCCGTCGGGAACAACTTCGAGATTTTGGAATATCTGCACGTCGCCTTTGTCCGGGTTCATGATTACGTCAAGATTCTCGTCGGTACCGAACATCTTTGCCAGCACATTGCGGAAAGACTCTTCGAGTACTGAAATCATTGTGGTTTTGTCGATATGCTTTAGTTCCTTGAATTCGGCAAATCGTTCCACCATATTGGTGGCTTCTTCTTTTTTAGCCATAATATAGTTCGGGGTTTATTTGAAATCTATTAAGTATTTTACGTATTTACAGTTGTCCATATCCAATGTCTCGGGTTCGGCAACTTCCACCGGCTTTTTCTTGCCGGGCTCTTTTACCTTCTTGGTTATCTCGACAGTGAATGAATCGTCGTCGACTGACAGAAGTGTGCCCTTGAGTTTGCGGCCGTCTTTGGTCAGTATTTCTACCTGGTTGCCGATGTTCTTGAGATATTGGCCCTTGACTTTGAATGGCGATGTCAGTCCTGCTGATCCGACTTCGAGTTCATAGTCTTCCTTGTCGCGGTCAAACACGCTTTCGATTTTGCGTGTGATGTCGGCGCAGGTGTCTATGTCGATGCCTTCCGGGCTGTCGATTTCCACGACAATTGCGTTGCCGGGATTGACCTGCACGTCGACAAGGAAAATCGATGTGCCGGCGATGGCTTGTTCTACGGTCTCTGTGAGAAGCGTTTTGTCTATCATTCGACGGTGATTGAAAAGTTAGTATGTCATTATACGAATCGGAGGGGACTTGCGCCCCCTCCGATTCGTGAATCTGTATGCAAAGATACAATAATATTATGCAAAGTGCAACTGCACACCGCTCGTGCACTTGTGCGTTAACATTTTGATTGCTGATTTTAAATTAAATTAACAGTTGTCGGCGCCGTTTTTAATCCGTTTGCTGGTGAAAAGCGATGTGGCCGTCGATGTAATCCATCCTATTATGGCGACTAAGCAGAGCACTGCCGCGAGGTCGATAAACTCGACTCTGACAGGGTATATGTCGGTGGTCATCATGTCGTGGTTGCCTCCGAGCTTGATAAACCCGAAGGTGCTCTGCGATATGCACAATATGACGCCTGCAATGATTCCGGCCAATCCTCCGAACAGCGATATGAGCCATCCTTCAAGGAAGAATATTCTTGAAATCAGTTTTTTTGAGGCTCCATGGGCAAAGAGCGTCCTGATGCTGTCCTCTTTCTCGATTACCAGCATCGAGAGGGTGGATATCACGTTGAACGAGGCTATCAGCAGTATGAATGCCAACAGCAGGAAGGTGATCCACTTTTCCACTTCTATCATTTTGAACGACTGTTCCTGTTGCTGCAGTCTGGTTTTTACCGACAGTCCGTCGCCTGACAGCTCCTGGAGCCGGCGTTGAAGGGCGTTAATGTCTGAGCCGTCGGAAACTTTGATTTCGATTGCTGTAGCCTCTGACGGATAGTCGAGCAGCCGGCGCATGGTCGTCAACGGCACGATCACGACATCCGTGTCAAATTCGGCCTGGTCCATCTGGAATACACCTCCGACGAGCAATGTGTCGGAGCGGAATGACCTTGCCGGGTTTGCCGGGTTGATTTTCCCTTTTCTGCGCGGTACGTAAAGTTCCATCGGCGAGACGAATCCCGGACGCGCCTCAAGGCTCAGAGCCACTCCGACGCTGATGGTGGCAAAGGCTCCTAAAGTTGAATCTTCAAGCATGAAGGCACCGTCTTCCTTGGTCAGTCGGTCTATTGACGAAAGGCTTGGATATGAATCGGTGACGCCTTTTGCCCTGACCGGCATCTGGCGTCCTTCGTATATGGCGAGGGCGCGCTCTTCGATGGTGGGTTCGGCTTCCTCCACATCGGGTTGTTGGCGTATTATGCCGATAAGTGAATCTGCGTTTGCTATGACTTTGCCGTCGACGGGCTCTATTCTGAGGTCGGGAGCGAGTGCCGATATCTGATTGTAGGCCAGGTCTGAGAATCCGTTGAATACAGACAATACACAGACTATAGCCGTGGTGGCGAGTGCCACCCCGGCTACTGAAATGAAAGAAATGACGTTTACTGCGCTGTGGGTCTTCTTTGAAAAGAGATAGCGCAGTGCTATCTTCAAGGAAATCATTGTGTTAAATGCGGTCTCTTCCACCATGTTCCGGATGGTGGCCCTACAGCTGTGCTTCGTCGTTGTTCTCAGGGTGTCCCGGGTGGGCTGCCTGGTCTTTGGCTAATAGGGTGTCGATGTTTTCAAGATAGTCCAGCGAATCGTCGAGGAAGAACGAAAGTTCAGGTGTCTTGCGCAACTGATAGCGGACGCGCTGGGCCAATTCGTAGCGGATGGTCTTTGCGCTTCGGTTGACGTTGTCGAGTATCTCTTTGCTCTTGTCTGACGGAAACACTGACAGGTATGCCCTGGCTATGCTCAGGTCGGGCGACACTCTTACGGTGCTGACCGAAATGAGTACGCCATGTGTCTTTGCCGTCTGTAGACGGAATATTTCGCTTAATTCCTTTTGAAGCAGTCGTGCGATTTTTGCTTGGCGGGTTGTTTCCATAATTGAATTTTGATTTTTGGTTATATATTATTATAACGCTTTACCGGCTACAAAGTTACTTATCAAAGTCCGACTATGCAAATTCGGGCTTTTTGTAGATGATTGTCAGTCCGTCGCGCAACGGCAGTATGGCTTTTTCTACCCGAGGGTCGTTGCTGACGTGGTCGTTAAAAGACAGTATGCCGAGTGTCTGTGCGTCGTGGCATTTCGCATCGGATACTTTGCCGTACCACAAGGTGTTGTCGGCTATTATGAATCCGCCCGGTCTGACATCGGGAAGAATCATCTCGTAGTATTCTTTGTAGGTGCGTTTGTTGGCGTCGATGAACACGAGGTCCCACGGGCCTCCTATTGCCGGCACTATCTCTTGAGCGTCGCCGATGTGGAGGTGTATTTGCTCTGCGCGGGGCGAGGAGTCGAAGTGTCCCTGGATAAAGTCGGCAAGCTCATCATTGATTTCGACGGTATGTAGTTCGGCATCTTCCGGCATTCCTTCGGCGAAGCACAGGGCTGAATAGCCGGTGAATGTGCCGAGCTCAAGTATGCGGTGCGGACGTATCATGCGGGTCAGCATCTTCAGCAGTCTTCCTTGAAGATGCCCCGAACACATGTTTGAGTACAGGCACATGACATGCGTGTCGCGGTTGACGCGGCGAAGCAGTTCCGGTTCTGGGTCGATATGCTCCAGGATGTAATTTTCTAACTCTTCTGTCATCTATTTTATGGGCTGTTCTAAATTGGGAAGATGGAACGTGCTGTAGTTGTCCATTATTTCCCCTGCGTTATTGATTTCGAGAAACGACGTTCCGTGGCCTTCGCCGAGTGTGCCGCCAAGGTATGCTATCGAGTCTGTGCGCGACAGTTTTTTGTTGTTGATCATGCGTTTCAATGCCAGAAGCAGGTATTTGCGGGTCGATGTCACTCCCTCTTCATACATAGGCATGACTCCGTATGACAGGGCAAGCACTCTGACGGTGGAGTGTCGGTAGCAAAGAGCTACGGTGGGATAGTTGGCTCTGTATGAGGAGATGTATCTTGCGGTTCGGCCGGAATAGCTGTCGGTAAATATGGCCTTTGTGCCGAGAACGATGGTGGATGCGACTGCCTGGCGCGATAAGAACGAAGTAGTGTCAGCTTCGAATGCCGGTACCGGACGCTGGTTGGCGAGCGATTGTTCGACTTCTGCGGCTACCTTTGACATGGTGGCGATGGCCTCTATCGGATATTTGCCGTTGGCGGTCTCTCCGCTTAGCATCAGTGCGTCGGTGTGCTGGTTTACGGCATTGGCTATGTCGCTGACTTCCGCTCTGGTGGGGCGCGGATTCTCAATCATGGAGTGCAGCATCTGCGTGGCCACGATGACGGGCTTGTGTTTCAGGATGCACTTTTGGATAATCATGTTCTGTATACCTGGAATTTTCTCGGCAGGCACTTCTATTCCCAGGTCGCCGCGGGCCACCATTATGCCGTATGATGCGTCGAGTATCTGGTCGAAGTTGTCGACGCCCTCTTGGTTCTCTATTTTTGAGATTATCTTTATGTTGCTGTTGTTGGCGTCGAGGATTTCCTGTACGGCGTGCACGTCTTTATCGCTTCTGACGAAGGAATGTGCTATGAAGTCTACGCCTAATTCAATGGCTATAAGGATGTTCGCTCTGTCTCGCTCAGTGACTGACGGAAGCGCTACCTGTACGCCCGGTATATTGACGCTTTTTCTTGAGCCGAGTGTGCCTTGGTTGGCGGCTGTGGCGTGTATCGTGTCGCCTTCTATACGTTCGATCAAGAAGTCGATTTCGCCGTCGTCGATTAATATATGCGCTCCGGGAAATACGTCGTTGGCTATGTTGGGGTACGACAGGCAGATAGTATCGTTTGTGGTTGTTCCCGTAGGGTTGCCTGTGAATGCTACCTTGTCGCCGGTGTTGAATTTTAGGGGCTGGTCGTCGATGTTTGTGGTGGTTCTGATTTCCGGGCCCTTGGTGTCCATCATTATGCCGATTGACGGCGATACGGCTCTGACGTTGTTGATGATTTTTTCAAATCCTTCGCGGCTCAGGTGCGCGGAGTTCATTCTTACTACGTCAAGCCCGTTTTCGTATAGGGTGCGTATGAATTCGACATCGCATCTGCGGTCGGATATTGTTGCAACAATTTTAGTGAATTTTTTCATAAGTGAAGTTGATTCCAGAATTTATATTCAATGTTTTGGACTATAATTGCAGTCCTTTCGGGAGCTCAAGGCCGCTAATGTCTGAAATGCTTGGATTGTTGAGCCCCTTGGCGGTCGGCATTAGCCTTATTCCGATAAAAAGGATTCTATGGCGAGACGGTATACGTCGGTGCCGAAACCGATTATTATACCTTTGCACACTCGTGAGATCATTGAATGGTGCCTGATTTCTTCTCGCGCGTGTACATTAGATATATGTACTTCCACTACCGGAGTTTTTATGGCTGCGATGCAGTCGGCTATGGCAAGTGAAGTGTGGGTATATGCTCCTGCGTTTAATATGATTCCGTCGGCATCGCCAAAGCCGATTTCCTGAAGACGGTCTATTATGTCGCCTTCATGGTTGCTTTGGAAGTATGTGATGTTGACATTTCCGTATTTTTTGCGGAGTTGCTGAAGCACGGACTCAAAACTGCTGTTGCCGTATATCCCCGGTTCGCGTGTGCCGAGCAGGTTGAGGTTCGGGCCGTTTATTATGGTTATGTTCATTGTCTATATGGGTTGTAGGTGGCAAATTTACGATTTTTTTGGCGAATATTTTGCCGAGTCACGAAGATAATCACTAATTTTACAAGGTTAACCTAATTGTGTGTATTGCATTTTAATTAAATGAGCTATGCGTAAATTATTCTTGCTCCCGTTGTTGGCCATCTTGTCGATTGCTTTTTGTTGTACTGGCAGAGCTAATGCTGAGAGTGAATCGGCGGGAAAGAAGTGCCTTGTGGTCGGAGTGGCATTCTATAATCTTGAAAATCTTTTTGACACCATTAATAATAATGGTAAATATGACCTTGAATTTTCTCCCGAGGGCGCTCGCATGTGGAATGCCGAAAAGTATGAAAAGAAATTGTCAAATCTGGCAAGGGCTATCGTGGCCATGTCTACGCCGGAGACCCCTTTCGGACCTGGTGTCATCGGCATCAGCGAGGTGGAGAATAGGGGAGTGGTCGATGATCTGGTCAGAAAAGTCGATGAGATTTTGCTGTCGGAAGGTAAGGAGCCCTGGAATCTGCAGGTCGTTCACCATGATTCGCCCGACAGGCGTGGCATTGATGTGGGCTTGCTATATAACCCTCTGTATTTTCAGGTTGGCAATGTGACCAATCATCGTCTTGTCATTCCTGACGAGCCTGAGTTCCTTACTCGCGACCAGCTGTGCGTGTCCGGTATGATGCTTGATGCTCCGATGGGATTTATCGTCAATCATTGGCCTTCTCGCCTTGGCGGACAGGAGGAGTCGAGTTATCTTCGTGAGGCCGCGGGGGCGTTGTCTAAGCATATTGCTGATTCGCTGTTGGAAGTTGACCCCGATATGGGAGTCGTGATGATGGGCGATTTGAACGATGATCCACAGAATAAGTCGTGTGCTGTATCGTTCGGTGCTGTGCGCAATCCTGAGGATGTTGTGCCCGGAGGATTTTATAACCCTTTTTGGTGGATACTTGATAATGGCGTCGGAACGCTATGCTATAAAGGGGAGTGGAATTTGTTTGACCAGATTGTGGTGTCCGAAAATTTACTTAAGGGCACGCGTTCTGGATTGCAGTATTGGAAGGCTACTGTGCATAATCATGAGTTTTTGCGTACAAAAGGTGGAAAGTACCACAATTATCCTCATAGAACCTTCTCTGGCAAGGAGTTCCTGAACGGTTATTCCGATCATTTCCCCACCGAAATTTTCCTTGTCAGGGAGGTTTTTGAAAATTTTTGAGAAAAAAGTTCGGAAAATATTTGGAGGTAACGGAAAAAGTCTCTACCTTTGCACTCGCTTTTCG
>CAJTSJ010000021.1 GCA_910578785.1 uncultured Muribaculum sp.
TATTTCATGTATCTTCATTCATCGAAATTTTTGCACTTCGATTTTGAAAGTACAAGCATTATTTGAGAGCATGCTAAGAAATGTTTCTTCATCGATAAGTTGCACGCCAAGGCTTTTGGCCTTTTCGAGTTTCGATGGTCCCATATTCTCGCCTGCAAGTATAAAATCGGTCTTTTTTGAGACGGATCCGACATTCTTGCCTCCGTATCGTTCAATCATCTCCTTATATTCATCACGCGAATGCATACTGAAAGTTCCGCTTATGACAATGGATTTACCAGCAAAAAGATTGCCTTGTCCTGATTGGGCACTTTCGGGCATTGCCATCTGAAGTCCTGCATTCCGCAATCTGTCAACGATGACCCTGTTAACCGGATTGTTGAAATAATCAATGATGCTTTGTGCTATTCGCGGTCCTATATCCTCAATTGCGCATAGAGTGTCGACATCGGCGCTTATGACTGCATCAATATTACGTAACGAACGAGCCACCTTTTTTGAACTCGTTTCTCCAAGATATGGTATCGACAAAGCGTAAAGAACTCGGTCAAACGGGACCTGCTTTGATGCCTTGATACCTTCAAGCATTCGCTCAATGGTTCGAGGTCCCATTCCCTGCAATTTAAGCATCGATTCACGGTGTCGGTCTAATTCATATAAGTCGGCGGGATCACATACCCAACCGTTTTTGTAAAGAATAACAGCCATTTCTTCCCCTATACCGTCGATATTCATCATGCGCCGACCGACAAAATGTTCAATTCTGCCGCTTATCTGCGGTGCACATCCGAATTTGTTGGGACACATCCATGCGGCTTCTCCCTCCATGCGTACCAGTTTGGTGCCGCATACCGGACATGCTTTTACGAATTCCACTATGTTTGATCCGGGTTGACGCTGAGCCATGTCCACTCCGGTAATCTTAGGTATAATCTCACCGCCTTTTTCTACATAAAGCATGTCGTCTTCATGAATGTCGAGTTGGCGTATGATGTCTTCATTGTGGAGCGATGCACGCTTCACAATGGTCCCGGACAGCAGAACCGGCTCAAGATTGGCTACCGGTGTCACTACTCCGGTTCTTCCGACCTCGAACGATACGAATTTCAACTTGGTCAGTGCCCGTTCGGCCTGAAATTTATATGCGGTGGCCCATCGGGGAGATTTTGCAGTGAATCCAAGATTCAGTTGTTGACGCAAACTGTTGATTTTGAATACCAGTCCGTCAGTAGCCATAGGCAGTTCTTTACGTTTTACGTCCCAGTATTCAATGAATTCATCAACTTCTTTTATAGTAGTCATCAGCGACATGACCGGCGCAATCTTAAATCCCCATGAACGTGCTGCCATCATGTTGTCATAATGATTGTCGGCAGGCAGATTGTCGCCAAGCAGATAATAAAATACAGCATCAAGCCCGCGTCGCGCAACCTCAGCGGAATTTTGTAGTTTAAGAGTGCCGGCCGCGGCATTTCGAGGATTAGCAAACAGTGGCTCTTCATTGAATTCTCGTTCGGCATTAAGGCGGTCGAATGCGTTCCAAGGCAATACTATCTCGCCCCTAATCTCAAACTCGTCGGGCCAGCCTTCACCCTGAAGCTGAAGTGGAATACTGCGTATAGTTATAACATTGTCAGTAACGACATCGCCCTGTGTGCCATCACCACGCGTTACCGCTCTGACCAGACGACCATGCTCGTAAGTCAGCGATATTGATGTGCCGTCATACTTCATTTCGCCGACAATTTGAAAAGGTTCACCCATCAATCCTTCATTGACGCGCCTGATAAAGTCTTCTACTTCGGATATTGAATAGGTATTGCTCAGTGACAGCATTGAGCGTTTATGTACCCATTGGACAAAGCCTTTGGAAATGTCGCTGCCGACTCTATGAGTCGGGGAGTATGGATCGTCAAACTCGGGATGTGCCTGTTCGAGGCGTTCCAGCTCTTTCATCTTCATGTCAAAATCATAGTCAGAGATGGTCGGCTGATTTAATACATAATAATTGTAATTATGTTTGTTGAGCTCTTTGCGAAGCTGATCTATTTGGCGTTTGGCAGTGTCCATTATGCAATGTAATTATATAAAGTGAATACCGGAAACGAATATAGCTATTTATTTCGAAATATATGGAGTTGTACCGCAAAAAATATCTGAAATGAGAAAAAGCTCCGGATATCATATCCGAAGCTTTTTCTTATGGTTTTAGAGTCTGTGAACATTTTACATCATGCCACCCATTCCTCCCATACCGCCTGCAGGCATGGCGGGAGCAGGGTTGTCTTCCTTCTTTTCTGCAATTACGCATTCGGTAGTAAGGAACATTCCGGCAATGGAAGCTGCGTTTTCAAGAGCGACGCGTGTTACTTTGGCGGGATCGATAACACCAGTCTGGAACAAGTGCTCGTACTCACCTGTGCGTGCATTATAGCCATAGTCGCCTTCGCTTTCCTTAATCTTCTGAATGACAACTGCACCTTCAACTCCGGCATTTGCGACAATCTGACGCAAAGGCTCTTCGATGGCACGTTTAATTATGGCGATACCGGTATTTTCGTCGTCGTTGTCACCCTTAAGGTTCTCCAACGAGCTGATGCTGCGGATATATGCCACACCGCCACCGGGGACAATACCTTCCGCTATTGCCGCGCGTGTTGCGCTTAATGCATCGTCTACGCGGTCTTTCTTCTCCTTCATCTCTACTTCCGAAGGAGCACCGATATGGAGTACAGCTACACCTCCGGCAAGCTTGGCCAGACGTTCGTGCAACTTCTCCTTATCATAGTCACTGGTAGAAGTCTCAATCTGAGCCTTAATCTGGGCAACACGATTAGCAATAGACTCCTTGCTTCCTGCGCCGTTGACAATTGTAGTATTTTCCTTATTTACAGTGATAGTCTCAGCTTGACCAAGGTAATCAATAGTAGCGGCCTCAAGATTCATGCCCTTCTCCTGTGAGATGACAGTGCCGCCGGTAAGAACTGCGATGTCCTCAAGCATTTCCTTACGGCGGTCGCCGAATCCAGGAGCTTTGACTGCGCAAATCTTAAGAGAACCGCGGAGACGGTTGACAACGAGAGTGGCAAGAGCCTCCTGGTCAACATCTTCTGCAATGATAAGCAACGGACGTCCACTCTGTGCGGTTGCCTCCAGGATAGGCAGCATTTCCTTTAGAGAAGATATCTTCTTGTCATAGATAAGTACATATGGATGATCCATTTCGCACTCCATCTTCTCAGTATTGGTTACGAAGTAGGGTGATATGTAACCTCGGTCAAACTGCATGCCTTCCACTATGTCTACAGTGGTTTCAGTTCCCTTAGCCTCGTCGACGGTTATCACACCTTCTTTCTTTACCTTGCGCATTGCTTCTGCTATAAGTTTGCCGATTTCGGCATCATTATTTGCAGATACACGGGCAACGTCTTCAATCTTCTTCAGGTCATCGCCAACTTCTTCAGCCTGCGACTTAATATTTTCAACTACGGCGGCAACAGCCTTGTCAATACCGCGTTTGATATCCATAGGATTTGCTCCAGCGGCAACGTTCTTAAGGCCTACGTTTATGATAGCCTGGGCAAGAACGGTCGCCGTAGTAGTACCGTCACCGGCGTCATCACCGGTCTTCGATGCAACTTCTTTCACCAGCTGAGCTCCCATATTCTGGAAGGGATCTTCAAGCTCAACTTCGCGGGCTACACTGACACCATCTTTAGTAATGTGTGGAGCTCCAAATTTTTTATCGATAATCACATTGCGACCTTTCGGGCCGAGAGTTACTTTTACGGCATCGGCCAAAGCGTCAACGCCCTTTTTAAGTTCTTCACGAGCTTTAATGTCGAATTTTATTTCTTTTGCCATGATTATAATTGCTTTAATCGTTGATTATTGCCAAAATGTCAGATTGACGCATGATGAGAAGTTTCTCTCCATCAAGTTCTATTTCTGTACCGGCATATTTGCCGAACATAACTATATCATTAACTTTCACTACCATCTCCTCGTCCTTGGTACCGTTGCCTACTGCCAATACTGTGCCACGAAGAGGCTTTTCTTTAGCAGAATCGGGAATTATAATACCTGAGAGGGTCTTTTCTTCAGCAGGAGTGGGCTTAATCAACACTCTATCTGCCAATGGTTTAATATTCATGATTTTATGACTTTAAAATTAATGTTGTATATTCTAAATTTGGATATTAAATCCAATGATTAACTAAGCACATTCCGTGCCAATTCACATTTCCGTCACACAAAAGGACAAATTGTCACCTTTACATGTCACTAAAGACTATAACACATAAGCCGGCTGTCTGTTTAGCGGAATGCTAATAAATTTATTCGATCGGAAGTTTATAAATCTGTCCAAAGCTGTTTGTCAATTGGAAGACAGCGCTGTAGATAGTCCTTCGCCACCCCCCATTCAACATAAATATTCTCATTTCCGGGAATCAGCGGGGTGGGGACTTCGTTAAGTTCGGCTCGTACATAATAACGGCCTCTCTTACTCTTAAATATTACTAATTGAAGATTAGAAGCCATTGGTACAACATGGAAATTGCGCCAGTGAAGTCCAACCGAATCAAAATAATTAGTCAAGTAATAACATCCTTTTAAATGCATTAGCGACAGTAGCGGCATTAAAGTCTCTGCATGGCCAAAACGGAGCTGGACATATTCATTTGACTTGCCGCTGATTACATCGTCAGTCGTTGTTATCAGATTAATCAGCAAGTCGGTGGTTATGTCTGCCGGGACTGTTGATACTGTATTGGCAGTGCGTTCAAGATACTGCCCAAGATTATTACAAGCCCAAAGCTTATTGTATTCTTCAGGCGTAAAGTATGATGGAAGTTCGTTGCTTAATCCGATGGCACTCATTCCTGACAAGAAGCCATACATAGTCTGTGACAGATCTATTGCCTCATCTTTTGAAATATCAAATTTTTCGCCTAAAACCCTTGTTACCGGAGCAACTGGAACGTTCTCAGTCAAATAGCTCCTATAGACACTTTCATATGGTTCAGTTTTGCGATAGTCAATGTAGTCTTGGTCCAAATCAAAGGGTCTAACGAGAGGTGAATTCTGTCGGCCCGAATTGGTGTAAATTTTTACCTTATTATTAAGTCGTGCCAATTGGTGTGTGAATGAGTACATACTCATGATACAACGTGGCGCATAAGATGATAATGCCGCAACTTTTCCCTGTGTGAATATACCGGGATACCTTAAATACATTCTTGACGCGATACCCCGCTGTTCAGCCATCCCAAGAGAATCAAGTGCTCCCCACTTACGGTCACTTATAGCAATTACATAATCAACCAAGCTAAGCAGCTTTTTACCATCAGGTGTTATAGTTTTCGCGGAATCTGCTTTTAACAGAAACGTTTTCAATTTATTGGAACGCTTAGCAGATGATGCGTATCTGGCGCCGTGGCGTCCGACATGATTTATCATAACTGGAGACAGCGAATCAGGAAACGCCGTAAGCACTGGATCTACAGCAGGATAGGGCATAGCGCTACCTTGGCATTGATCGGCAGAATAGTTGGTAGAAGTCGGATTTATTGCCGTGGCTGTTACCGCAACACTAAAAAAAATGGCAAAAGATAGAGTCTGTAATTTCATTTGTTTATATTTTTGCAGTCCCAAAAGTAAGATAAAAAATGGACATTATTAAAAAAAATTCACATATTATTAATAATAACAATACTGGTAACTCTATTGTTGAATTATCGAAAATGATTGAAGCCGATGGTTCGTGTTGGCAGGCTTACATGGAAAGAGGCAAGCATTACTGGAGAGAAGGAGACTTTAAGAGCGCGCTCAATGATTACATTATTGCTGATAGTCTTAACCCCAACAGCACGCCAAGGGAGCTTATAGAACATACGCTTGAGATTATACAATTTAGAAATAACGATATTCTTAACCCTTAAGCCAAATTTATTTGCCATTTTCATTGAAATTACAGCAAATATATTGCAGCGCAATCATAATAATTCTAAAAATAGGAGATTGCATTTGCTTAAAATCATCTATGTAAAGTTTTTAAGATAAAAAATATATTAAAAAGTTAACATCATATCTTCTTTTTTGTAAATTTGCATATGTTTTCTGGTATCTGTTTAAACGACACCAAATTTTATTAAGTTAATTGTGCTATTAGATTTAGGCGAAATTATGGAAAACTTTGCAAAGAAAAGAGGCGGAAGACGTCCAGGAGCAGGAAGAAAGAAGTCAACAGTAAAGCGTTACGGCTTCAATGCGCCTGCACCTGTACATGCGGTTCTACAGCAAGTGGACAGCATTACTGATTTTATCTGTGAAGCTGTTCTTAAGCACGGGCAGGACAAGGGCTTGTGTTAAGATTAACTTAAGCATGTAGACAGTTATCGAGAAGGAGGGTGAACTTAGGTTTGTCCTCCTTCTCGATAACGGTAATATCGTGTTTTCGTATATTTGCAGAGGCAGGCATAGTGTAGTACGGAATTGTTAATTAGGAGAAAAATGCGTAGTTTATGAAAAATTCAACCAAGCGTGCGCTTTTTTTTGATATAGATGGTACTTTGGTAAGCTTCAATACTCATAAAGTGCCGGAATCGACGGTTGAAGCCTTGCGCAAGGCAAAATCCAACGGGAATTTCATATTTATATCAACAGGTCGTCCTTACGTGATAATCAACAACTTGAAAGAGCTTCAAGATGCAGGATTAATCGACGGATATGTCACTATGAACGGAGCTTACTGTTTTATCGGCGAAAAAGTTCTCTTCAAAAGTGCAATACCTCATAGCGAAGTGGAATTAATGGCAGAAATTGCCGAAAGGGAAGGGTATCCGTCGATTTTCGTATCTGAAAACAGCATGAAGGTATGCATACCGGATGAGGAGGTGCGTCATATTTTTTACGATTTTCTACACATAGACAAAATGCCTGAAACTACATTCTCAGAAGCAATCAAATCTGAGATTTATCAAATGACTGTATTTTTCAAGGAAGATGTTGAGCTGGAGATATCACAACAACTTCCAAGCTGTGAGTTTAACCGCTGGTATCCGACATTTGTTGATTTAACTGCAAAAGGCAATACCAAGGCTCATGGCATAAGGGTTATGGCTGAGTATTGCGGAGTAGCGATGAAGGACACGGTAGCATTTGGAGATGGAGGTAATGATATTCCCATGTTGATTGAAGCCGGAATCGGAGTTGCAATGGGAAATGCATCCGGCAATGTTAAAAATGTGGCCGACTATGTTACAACATCTGTAGATGAAGATGGAATTCAAAATGCTTTAATTGGATTAGGAATTATATAGCGTCACACATTGGATCCCAATTAATCCACGGAGTGGGCCTATAGTCCAGATTGTGTTCTTGCATAATTTAACATAATGTATATTATGGGAAATATTTAGAATATTCAAATGCTCTGAAAATTTGTTATTTCCAAAACTTTTGTCACAGCAACGCGTTTAAGTCATATACAAAATTTGGAAACACTGAATTAAAACATTATTTAATATGGAGACTAACACATATCTACAACCAAAACTGCCTTATGCACTTGACGCTCTCGAACCGGTCATAAGCGCTGAGACAATAAGTTATCATTGGGGAAAACACGAAAAAGCCTACATTGATAATCTCAATAAGATGATTAAAAACACCGAATGGGAGGACACTCCTCTTGAGGATGTAATCAGAACTGCGTCCGGCTCCTTGTTCAACAATGCATCTCAGGCTTGGAACCATATATTCTATTTCTTCTCATTCTCTCCAGATGGCGGTGGTGAACCGACAGGAGACTTATTGGAAGCCATCAACCGGGAATTCGGTGGTTTCGAAGAGTTTAAAAAACTTTTTGAAGAAGCCGGAACAGGACTTTTTGGGTCAGGATGGGTATGGTTGTCACAGGATAAGGATGGCAGATTGTTCATAACACAGGGAGCTAATGCGTCTAACCCGCTGACTCAAGGTCTAACTCCTATTTTAACTTTTGACGTATGGGAGCATGCTTATTACCTTGACTATCAAAACAGAAGAGCCGACCAGCTCCATAAGTTATGGGACATAATCGACTGGGACGTAGTCTGCAGCCGATATTCAAAGAAAAAATAGACTTCCAAAAATACGCGCAATAAGCGCAAAACCGACTATAGCACTTTTAAGCATAATGTGATGAATGGAGTGTGCGGGACTCGTGAGAGCCCCGCACACTCTTTTTAGTCACTTCCCTATTCTTCTTTTAATGTTAGAGGCACGGTGAGCACAAATCTCGCTCCCAATTTATAAGAAGTGTCAAGTTCCAGTGTTCCTCCAAGCAGATTTGCCAGCATCCGTGAAATGGTCAGACCAAGCCCGGCTCCCTGCGATTCTTTGTTTAATTTGTAGAACCGTTCAAATATCTGTTCTTTTCGTTCGGGAGGTATACCGATGCCGGTATCTTCGACTGTGAAAACTATGTCGGATTTGTCACCCGACAATTTAGGAATTAAATTTATATGTCCCTCATTTGTAAATTTCGCGGCATTCAGCAATAAGTTGATTAATATCTGTTGAATGCGTTGCGGGTCAACGTATAGGCTTACATCCTGCTGATTGCCCGGGAGAAACTTCATCTCTACCCCGCTCTCCACACGGTGGCGGGTTGTATCTACGGCCATATTACATAAGTCGTAAAGATTAACGGACTTTCGATTGATTATAATCGCAGAAGCCGAACTATCAAGATCAGCAAGACTTAGCATGTCGTTCACCATAGTACTGAGCAGTTCGCTGTTCAATTCGACCATATGGCAGAAACGTTCAAGATACTTCTTGTGGCTCGATTCCGCGCAATCTACAATCAGTCCCGAATACTCCGTTATTGCCTGCAATGGCACATTGACCTCGCGCGACATGTTTTTTATAAAGTCAGTTTTCAGGCTGTTGGCCTTCTTGGCCTGATCGCGAGCCCTCACGGACTCTGCTCTCATACGACGGAGATTGTCGCTTTCAATTTTTAGTGCAGAGTTTGATTCAGCAAGTGTTTTGGCAAGGCGCTTTGTCTTGCGGTTTAAAGAAATCAAGACAATCAGTAGGATTACCAATATGGCACACGATATACAAGAAATCAGTATGATGTTCTTATTTAATGAGTTCTCCGATGCATGTTTAGATTCCTGGAGCTGCATGTACTCATTCTTCATTTTATATACATCGTAAACTACCTGAAGCTCTTTATATCGTTCTTGATATTTCTTGTCAAGATGGTCTTCCAGAATGTCATTATACTCCGTAGATGCTCTTAACAATGCCTTTTCATCGCCAACTTCCTTTGCCGCTTTAATCATGTGCTTAAGCAACAGACGTTTCTTCGGTTTGTGGAAATCGTCGTCTATACAATTTTTAAGCAAAGCCAACGCCTCAGGATAATTCTTGTTGAACATCGCATAATAGATGTCGATTTGCGGTGAATACTTATATGTAGAAGCCGCGCGTGCATTGGTCTTAACCAATTCTTTTGCTTTCGCGTAGTAATCTTCTATCTCCCTTCTTGTCAACGATTCGTAGTTTGACAGCATTCGAGAATATATAACAAACCTGTTTCCGTCAAAGTCACGATAGACACGACCTTCGCGTTTGTAATTCATCTCCAGACTGTCGATAAGCTCGAGCATGTGCTTGTCGGCATCTATTGATTTTTCAGGTTCATCATTCTCGGCATAAGCAAGAGCCGCCTGTATATAGTAGGTGTTTCGAATGGAATAAGCTTCCTTGGGCAGTTTTTCGACAAGTGTGCCGAGTGAATCCATATATTTGGATAGAAGCTCTCCCTGGGAGCTGTCACTGACATAAGAACATACGGCATGAAGCAATACGATATGGTCATAAATGTTAGATGGCGGATCGGTAGTCAATCGCTCAAGCAGTTCATTTAATCGCATTTGCTTGTCAAGCGAACTCCCGTAGCGCAACTTCTGGCTTGTGCGTGTGATTCTGATAAAGGCCTCCGTTTCATCCCTGTATTCCGACTGAGGCAATTCCAAAGTTTTATTCAACAGATTGACCAGCATGGAATCTGAACGCATTTCTATGTTGGCCTGTTTGCGCAAAACGTCACATGCTTTTTTATAATCCTTTGTCCGCAACGCAATATCATAAATACTAGACAACACTTCGACGCGCTGTGGAGCATCCTTCAGGTCGGAAATGCGCTCAAGTATTTTGATACTATCATCGGGAGTCGTCGAATTGGCCAACTCAATTTTAAGATCTGAGATTAGTTTGCCGATATTATCAGGCGTAGGTATGGCTTGAAGCCTGGTTAGTGCGGAACTGAGCAATAGCACTGTTGCAAACATTAGTTTTCGCATAATATATGAATATATTTTATATGTTTCATGTAAGCATGGCAAAGGTAGCTTATTAATTTAAGTATTCAAAATCATTATAATCAGTTTTTACATATAGATGAACTGATATCCCAAACAAAATGTTATAGTCATGAACGTTTCAACTTGTATAACTATGTCTGGCGATTCTACCAAGGCAAACGATGCCGTAAAACAAAACATGCCGGCAAAACGTACGATATTGCGAACCATGCACACATTGGTCCTTATAGCCTCTTTGGCATTGATTGTTTTAATATCGTGGGATGCATTCCACAACATTTCGTTCATAGCCAATGACACGTATCTGAACATTCAGTTATGGATCTGTCTATTCTTCATGTTTGACTGTATTGTGGAATTCTTTATGTATCCCAAGAAGGGACTATACCTAGCCACGCACATTTTCTTTTTCCTTGTCAGTATTCCATATCTCAACATCCTGACATATTTCAATGTCCAGATGTCGCCTGAAATGCAGTATCTCACACGATTCATCCCTATGATACGAGCAGCCTATGTACTTATGATTGTTATGGGGGTCCTGTCGAGTGACAAGATTTCAAGCCTGTTCTCTGTATATATCGGACTCCTTGTGTCGACAGTTTATTTTGCAAGTCTGATGTTTTTCATCGAAGAGCACTACATCAATCCCGGAGTCACTTCGTATTGGTCGGCGCTTTGGTGGTCTTTCATGGATGTGACCACAGTCGGATGCAACATTAATGCAATTACACCTACCGGCAAAGTGCTTGCGGTCATTCTTGCGGCAGAGGGGCTTATACTATTCCCCATATTTACAGTATATATAACGAATGCATTGACAAAGAAGGACATGAAGGACAGCAAGTCATCCAATATAGTTAAAAATTCTTCAAACACATCTTCAGCAAACTGACATAGTAGATAATATGATTATTATTTTGTAACTTTGTAGGTCAAACCGACTCCTTATGAAGAAGATTCTGACCACTATAGTTGCTGCAAACATATTGTTGCCCGGATTCTGCCAGGTGACTTTCAACGGAGTTGAAAACGAAGTAATAACGGTCAGGCCCGAGTCAAGTACCGGGCTTGACAACATATATGTTGTCTATTCCGTTGCAGGTGTTTCAATTTCGTACACGTCGCAAAACTCAGGCGCAAAAGCAGAATGGTCCAGATATAGTAATCTCGGAGGCGGTTACGCCGAACCGATTAACGAAATAGTGTATGAGGGACCAATGTCAACACTGACCAACGTAAAGGGCGATATGGGTTACATAATCCGCGACGGCTCAAAGACTGTATGCTTCTGGGTGGTTGATTATTCCCGCCATGCGTTTCACATCGGCGGCATATCAGTGTCCGACGAAAGCGACTGTCAGACGGTGGCATTGTCGTTCAACGGTTCCGGTGGCGATATAATCCGTTATTATACCATAAACGGACAGGGCAAGGAACTTAGTCGTGAGATTGCATTGAAATATAACACCCTGGAATTTGACACAGACATGAACCTGTATGCTCCAAAAGAGACTACTGCGACATTTGACCACATCTCTGCTACACTGTTTATCGATTCTCCGCTTTGCAATACAGACTTTACTCTTGTAGGCGACCGATTCCTGCAAAAATGGAATATGCCACAAGAGGCATCTACCCCAACTTATGTCACGCCCTCGATTCAAGCTACCACTGCTGCGACCCAAAACCGCGAAGAGATCGACAACGAACAGTCATCGGGTTCGAAAGGAGAATTGGGTGGATCGGCTCCTGCCGATATAATTTTCAGCGCAGTCACCACGGATGCCGCAGTGTTCACTGAATGGCAGATGTCGCGCGACATGAACTTCGACATTATTGATTATCGCGAAACTAATCTCGACTTTGAATATACTTTCCGTGACGCAGGAATGACCTATGTCCGTTTTATGGCGAGCAATGCCTCAGGAAACTGTGACTACTACAGCCCGACATACGAAGTGTCAATCGGAGAATCAGACATTAAATGTCCTAACGCGTTTTCTCCGGGTTCGTCAGAAGGGGTCAATGACGTATGGAAAGTCAGCTATAAGTCAATAGTCAGTTTCGAATGCTACATTTTCAACAGATGGGGAGTAAAAGTGGCATCTTTCAACAATCCCGCCGACGGATGGGATGGAAAATACAACGGGAAGCTGGTTCCGGCCGGAGTCTATTATTATGTCATCAATGCAAAAGGCGCTGACGGCAAAAACTATAAGCTTAAGGGCGACATTAACATCATCAACTTTAAGCGCAGACAGACTTCGTCGGGCAATCCCGCCAACTAACCAACCACAAAACCAAATAAAATGAAATCGACAAAAAAATATCTTCTTACTCTTTTTGCAGTGGCATCCATGGCCACGGTATCAGTCCAGAATCTGACAGCAGGCTTCCCTCTCACTGGTGCCGACGGAAACTCCGTTGTACAGAGCCCTGTGATTCCAGCTTCGGTATTGTTTGCCGGAACAAAAATTGATTTAGACCGAATCGACATGTACGAACGTCTTGACCGAGAACTTACGGCCATGACCTACACGCACGGCAACACACTTCTCTTGTTTAAAAGAGCCAACAGATATTTCCCGGAAATAATTCCTATTCTCAAGAAAAATGGAGTTCCCGAAGACATCGTTTATCTCGCATGCATTGAGAGTACGCTGAATCCAAGGGCATATTCCGTAGCTAAAGCAGCCGGATTATGGCAATTTATCGCATCGACGGCAAAGCATTACGGACTTGAAGTAAACGAGTTTGTCGATGAGCGGTACAACACCGAAAAGGCCACCGCGGCAGCTTGTCGTTACCTTAAGGATGCATATAAGAAATACGGCAACTGGGAGTCTGTGGCCGCATCATATAACGGAGGAATGGCTCGAATCACCAAAGAACTTGCATCTCAGAATGCCACAACGGCTTACGACCTGTATCTCGTTGACGAGACTTCGCGATATATGTTCCGATTGTTGGCAATGAAGCTTATAATGGAGAATCCTCGAGAATACGGTTTTATTCTCCAGAGCGACCAGCTGTACCAGCCGGTAAGGACTGAGACCGTAACGGTGAACGGACCCGTCGAAGATTGGCCGACATGGGCTAAGCAACATGGAATCAACTTCATGACGTTGCGTGAATACAATCCTTGGATACGTGCAAAATCGCTTCCCAACAAGACCGGGAAGATGTATAAAATCAAGATTCCCAACAAAGACGACCTTAAGCGTTCGACCCAAAAGAAAATAGTCTACAATAAGAACTGGGTCTACTGATTTGCTCCGTCGTCCTACTGATTCACAAAAAAACAGATTAACTGCATGTCAATAACAGACCGTAAAGATAAACTTTCTGTTCTCGGTGCCCGTGTACACAACCTGAAAAATATCGATGTGGAAATACCGCACAATTCACTTACTGTGATTACCGGATTGAGCGGAAGCGGGAAGTCTTCATTGGCTTTCGACACAATATTTGCCGAAGGACAGCGACGCTACATCGAGACGTTCTCATCTTACGCACGCAACATGCTCGGAACCCTCGAGCGCCCAGATGTGGATAATATTTCGGGGTTAAGTCCGGTGATTGCCATCGAACAGAAAACCGTAAACAAAAACCCACGAAGCACCATCGGCACAACAACCGAAGTGTACGACTATCTGCGTTTGCTCTATGCCAGAATCGGAGAAGCCGTGAGCTACCTGTCGGGTGAGCCGATGGTGAAATACACAGAAGAAAAAATAGTGGATATGATCGGAGAAAAATATGCCGACCATAAAATCTACATACTCTCGCCTGTAATAAAAAATCGCAAGGGTCACTACAAGGAACTCTTCGAACAGCTGAGAAAAAAAGGATTCCTGACAGTCAGAGTCGATGGAGAACTGAAGGAAATAGCATTCGGCATGAAGCTTGACCGATATAAGAACCACTCCATCGAGCTCGTAATAGACAAACTCAAAGTCAATAGAAAAGATGTAGAACGCTTGCGCGACTCCGTAAACAAAGCTCTGCAACAAGGGTCAAAACAGCTTATGATTTACGATGTCGACAACGATACTGTTGGCCATTATAGCCAATTGCTCATGGATCCCGTTAGCGGTATCTCCTATAGAGAGCCTGCACCACATAACTTCTCGTTCAACTCCCCACAAGGAGCGTGTCCGGCATGCAAAGGCCTCGGATACGTCAACATAGTCGACCGCGGGAAGCTTATACCCAACGATTCGATGTCTATACATGAAGGTGGCATAGTGGCGCTTGGAAGCTATAAGAACACCATGATTTTCTGGCAGATTTCAGCCATCTGTGAGAAATATGGGCATACACTGAAGACGCCCATAAAGGATTTGGGCGAAGAAGCCTTAAACGACATCTTAAACGGTACTAATGAACGATTGACCATAAAGACTGAATCGCAGAATACATTCGGCTATTTCCGCGAATACGAAGGCCTGATAAAGTATCTTGAAATTCAACAAAGCGAGGATGCATCGGCAAAAGCCCAGAAATGGAGCGGACAGTTTTACTCCAGAGCTGTGTGCCCGGAATGCGGAGGTCAGCGTCTCAACAAAGAGGCTCTGCACTTCTTCATTGACGGTAAAAGCATAGCCGACCTTGCCTCAATGGATATATCAGATCTTTATGAGTGGTCTAAAAGCATCGAGACCCGCCTCAATCCTCAACAGAAGCTTATCGGCTCGGAAATAATCAAGGAGATTCGATCCCGGCTTCAGTTTCTTGTAGAAGTCGGCCTTGAATATCTTTCGCTCAACCGCAATTCAGCCACACTGTCGGGCGGAGAGAGCCAGCGCATACGTCTTGCCACGCAGCTGGGCTCACAGCTTGTCAACGTCCTGTATATACTTGACGAGCCAAGCATCGGGCTACATCAGCGCGACAACCGCAGGCTGATAGATTCGCTCAAACGTCTACGCGACGCCAGCAACTCCATTATAGTCGTTGAACACGACAAGGACATTATGCTTGAAGCCGACTACATTGTCGATATCGGTCCGAAAGCCGGACGTAAAGGGGGCAATGTCGTGTTTGAGGGAACTCCGGAGGAAATGTTGCGCACCGATACGCTGACTGCCGAATATCTTAATGGCAAAAAGGCAATTCTGCCTCCAGCCGAAAACCGCACAGGCAACGGGAAATGGTTGCGCCTTAATGGATGCACAGGGCACAATCTGAAGAATGTGACACTCAATCTGCCTCTCGGAAGATTTGTGTGCGTGGCCGGGGTTTCAGGCAGCGGAAAATCAAGTTTGATAAACTCCACGTTGCAACCTATACTTAGCCAACACTTCTATCACTCCAACCAAAAACCATTGCCCTACGAAAGTATCGAGGGAATCGAATATATCGATAAGGTGGTGACTGTCGACCAATCGCCGTTAGGTCGTTCGCCACGCTCTAATCCGGCCACCTATACCGGAGTATTCTCTGATATTCGCAACCTTTATGTCAATCTTCCGGAAGCCAAGATTAGAGGATACAAGCCCGGACGGTTTTCATTTAACGTCGCAGGCGGACGATGCGAAGCCTGCAACGGAAACGGCTACAAAACCATTGAGATGAATTTCCTGCCAGATGTACTTGTGCCGTGCGAAGTATGCGGAGGCAAGCGCTACAACCGCGAAACATTGGAGGTGCGATTTAAGGGTAAATCCATCGCCGATGTACTCGATATGACCATAACCCAAGCCGTAGAATTCTTTGCCGGTATACCGAACATACTAAAGAAAATAAAGGTGCTTCAGGACATCGGTCTTGGCTACATAAAGCTTGGGCAGCCTTCAAGCACATTGTCCGGAGGAGAAAATCAGCGCGTAAAGCTTGCCACCGAACTTGCGAAAAAGGATACAGGGAAAACTCTGTTCATTCTTGACGAACCGACTACCGGACTACACTTTGAAGATATTAATGTGCTTCTTGGCGTACTGAACCGCCTTGTCGAGAAGGGTAATACCGTTTTGGTGATTGAGCATAATCTCGATGTGCTCAAGTGCGCTGATTATATAATCGACATGGGCCCCGAAGGGGGTAAAAACGGAGGGGAAATCATCGCAGAGGGTACTCCGCCAGAAATAGCGAAAGGCAGTTCGCCGACAGCACGATTTATTTACGATGAATTATCGAAATAAGTTGATATAAAGTCAGATACGACAATCCTTAATGTGACGGAAGACTCATAACGAGTGTTCCGTCTGTTTTTTTCAGGAAGACACCAAAGATTTCTCAATTTACGCCAAGGAAAATATGCTGTAAAACATAGTTGTAAATTTGCATTTTAACTTAATGTATTGAGATAAATGTAAGATAGAGTTAAAATGCATAAAAACAAGTGTTTAGGGTGTTAAAGTAGCCAAATTGGTTAATCTTAATTTTAATCCATAACGTTTACATAATAGAATTACAGCTAAGCGTATTTACAATTTGCATTTGAACATTTGTAATGCGAAAATTAAATAATTGATACGATTTTACATTTGCAAATGTGGTTTTGAGAATAAAGATTGCAAATAAAACCAAAAATGTTGATGCAGTTGCAAACACAATTTCCTATGAATTTAATATTTCATAGGAAGATTAATTACGTTAATAATGGATTTACGAAAGCCAATTTTGGCAATTAACCTTTAAATACATCATTTATAACATGCTGTTCCCCATATTATTTATAAATAAAAGTTAAATTGTTTATTTAGGAATATACACAAATCAGGCTTTAGGTTGCTTATTTGCCATATCTTATCATCATAACACGCTGTTAATCATATATATTGAATTGCTTTATTAAAGTAATACTACAATAAAACCAGAGCCCATTAATTGCCTTTTGCAAATGAACACTCCACTATATTTACAAATGACAATTAAGAATTTAAAATATAAAATTTGGAGTTTACAATTTTATTAATTACATTTGCACACTGATAATTGCAAAACTAAATAGGTTATGGATATCGCATCTCGCATAAAAATTTTTCTTGATACGCTCGGAATTCCCAATTCTCAATTTGCGGATACGTGTGGCATACCTCGTCCATCCCTGTCTCAGCTCCTCAACGGGAGGAACAAGAAGGTCAGCGACGAAGTGATTGGCAAAATTCATGAAGCATATCCTAATCTATCTGTGCTGTGGCTTATGTTTGGTGAAGGAGATATGACGGTTGACGGAAATATCGAAATCTCAGAGCCTCAAAATACACTGGATTCATCAATTCCCGGCGAAGAATATACTGATGAACAGGACGTTATTCCCTCATTTGGCTCTATTTTCGATGTCGGCCGACAGGATTCATCTACACAAACGCAAGAGAGAGCGAACCTAAATCGCAAAACTGTCGAAGAAATTCCCGCCCAAAGAGCGCAGACACACCAACCAACTTCAGATCATCAGCCGTCCTCGATATCGCTCAACGTCGACAATTCGCGGCGCGTGGTCAACATCATGGTATTCTATTCGGACAAGAGCTTTGAGACATTCGTTCCCAAAGGGATATAGGAATTAACAATAAATTCACTACCTTTGCACCATCGCATATATGCAATAGTAGTGTTTATGAAAAAATTTATTCTTGACTTCACGGTCATTGAGAACCGCCATCTTCATGACCTGTACTCATTATTAATATTGTCGCCTTCCGACGGACATTTGCCTGAAATTATGCCGGGGCAATTTGTCCAGGTCGCTGTCGACAATTCCAAGACCACATTTCTGCGTCGTCCGATTTCCGTAAACTATGTCGACAAGGAACTCGGCCATCTGTGGTTACTTGTGCGCAAGGCCGGCGACGGCACAAGCGCCCTACTCCAAAAGTCGGCCGGCGACACGGTCAATCTTGTGCTTCCTCTCGGCAATTACTTCCTGTTACCAGCCAGTGACGAGAAGGTGCTCCTGACAGGAGGTGGTGTCGGGGTCGCCCCTATGCTTTATTGGGGAAAGGTGCTTCGTGACAACGGCTTCGAACCTGAGTTCCTACTGGGTGCACGTTCGGCTATGGACGTACTCGAACTTGAAGAATTCAAAAAAATCGGCACAGTCCACATATCCACCGAAGACGGATCATTGGGAGAGAAAGGTCTCGTGACCACGAATAGCGTTTTAGAGCGCAAATGGGACCGCATCTATTGCTGTGGACCCGCTCCGATGATGAAAGCTGTGGCCCGCGTAGCAACTTCCATGGGGGCGCAATGCGAAGTGTCTCTTGAAAACATGATGGCCTGCGGCCTTGGGGCGTGCCTTTGTTGTGTTGAAAACACGGTCAAGGGTAATGTCTGTGTTTGTACCGAAGGTCCAATTTTTAATATAAATGAGTTGACATGGCAAAATTAGACGTAAACATAGCGAACCTTCATCTGAAGAACCCCGTACTGACCGCATCCGGGACATTCGGTTACGGCGAGGAATTTTCAGACTTCATCGACCTTAACCGCCTCGGAGGATTCATAGTCAAGGGGACAACCCTTAACCACCGAGAGGGCAACCCCTATCCTCGCATGGCCGAGACTCCGTCGGGTATGCTTAATGCCGTAGGGCTACAGAACAAAGGCGTCGACTACTTTATTGACAATATATATCCACGCATAAAGGACCTTGACACCCACGTTATAGTCAATGTATCCGGAGCTACAATAGACGACTATGTGGCCGTATGCGAAAAGCTCGCGTCGCTCGACCGCATCAACGCCATCGAAGTCAACATCTCATGCCCCAATGTCAAGCAAGGCGGAATGGCTTTCGGAACCACATGCTCTGGAGCCTCTGAAGTCACCAAAGCAGTCCGCAAAGCCTTCCCCAAGACGCTTATCATAAAATTGTCTCCAAACGTCACTAGTATCGTAGACATTGCCAAAGCGGTCGAGGCCGAAGGTGCCGACTCGGTGTCGCTCATCAATACTCTTCTTGGAATGGCCATCGATGTCGAACGGCGACGTCCCTACCTGTCGACCATAACAGGCGGACTTTCCGGACCGGCTGTACGCCCTGTAGCAGTGCGCATGGTTTGGCAAGTAGCGCATGCAGTAAATATCCCGGTAATAGGACTTGGCGGTATCATGAACGGACGTGACGCACTCGAATTCCTAATGGCCGGAGCAAAAGCTGTTGAAGTAGGCACAGCTAATTTTATTGATCCGGCTGTCACAGTAAAAATTATAGATGAAATCAACGACTACTGCTATCGCCACGACATAGCCGATATAAATGAGATAATAGGCATAATCTGATGCCGATTCTGATATCATTAGTGGCCGGACAATGAAGTCGCATTAAGCGTACCGATTTGCCCGGCTTTAATATTGCCTGTTCTTTCAGCATTTTAATTTATTGAAAACTACTGGCAGTTAGCCGCAAAGCCGATATAGTATAGCTATGCTCTTAGTCGGCATAAGAATTAACAAAGGTTAAATAACTACAACGCATAGTTTAAACTAAAATATATAGTTATATTTGCGGTATCATAAATAAACTGCTATAGAGTAATGAAAGAGCTAACAGCAAAAGAAGAAGAAATCATGGCTTTCTTCTGGAAAGAAGGCCCAATGTATGTAAAGGATATTGTCGCCAAGTACGAAGACCCGCGTCCGCACTTCAACACTATCTCCACCATAGTGCGAGGGCTCGAAGAGAAAGGCTTCCTTTCGCATAACGCCCATGGGAAGACCTACCAGTACTACCCCATCATCTCTGAGCACGAAATGGGAGCAAAATCGATTAAATCCATTGTAGGACGATATTTCAAGAATTCCTACCTTGGAGTAGTGTCTACGCTTGTAAAGAACGAAGATATCAGTGCCGATGAACTGAGAGAACTATTGCGGGAAGTTGAACAATCAGAAAAACGTCAGTCCTGATGGGAAGTATAGTCAGCTATTCGGTAATGACAGGCGTAGCGCTGGTTCCGCTATATCTAATCGTTAAGCTTTTCCTCTCTGATTATGTCCGTCCGGGATTCAATCGGACAGTCATTCTGTCAAGCTACGCTATAGCTCTGCTCATTCCCGCCATGGTCTCAATACACGGAGCCACTATACCTCACATTGAGATTGAGATGCCGTCTCCTGCAGGCATCGTGGTTACAGACATAGACGATGTCGATAGCAGAGCATTGAGCTTTCGCGAGATATCCTTACTCGTCATAGTCGCACTGTATTTTGCCGGTCTACTGTTTTGCCTTATACGCGAAGTCTGTTCTTGGATAAGGCTCCGCAATTCGCTCAAAGGATGCCGATGTGTGAGCCTTTCCGATGGCCGTCGCCTGTTATTGCACGACCGTAATGACATGTCGCCATTCAGTTGGCGCAACATCATCGTCATGTCACGTATTGATTATGACGAAGACGGTGATATCATCATAACTCATGAAAGCCGACACCTTGATTCACGCCATTGGATTGACCTGCTGTTTGCCGAATTCATGTCGCTGTTCATCTGGTACAATCCGGCAGGATGGTTATTGAAAAATGAGCTTCAGACCATTCACGAATATGAAGCTGACGAAGCCGTGATAAAGAGCGGAATCAATATTAAGAAATATCAGTTATTAATCATAAAAAAGGCTGTCGGTGGTAGATTGCCGTCCATTACCAACAGCCTGGAACAATCAAATTTATCAAAACGAATAAAAATGATGTTACGTAAAGATTCATCAAGAAAGCCGGGCTGGCGTGCGATAGCAGTCGTGCCCGCAGTGGCCGTCAGTGCCTTAGTGTTAAATGTCGATGTCGTGGCCGACACCACCAACAGCCTGTCCGACATCAAAGTTACTAATTACATTTCATCCGTGCAAGAGCAGCCTTCATCTGAACTGCAATTGGTGGCACATGTGCCCGCTCCCGCCGAAACGTCCCATTCGGATGAAGAAGTGCTAAGTTCTGCCGAAGAGATGCCACGTTTCCCCGGTGGTGAAGGTGAGTTGATGAAATGCATTGCACACAACATACACTACCCGAAGGAAGCCATGGAACAGAATATCCAAGGTCGGGTGATTGTAAGATTTGTAGTTACGAGAACAGGCAAGATTGGTCAGGTGGAGATAGTCCGTGGTAACGACTTGCTCAATCAGTCCGCCATAGACGCGGTAAAGGCACTCCCCGACTTTATCCCCGGGAAAGTCAACGGCAATCCGGTCAGTGTATGGTATGTGCTTCCAATCACCTTCCGATTGTCTGAAGACGACAAAACTGACACCGACAAGTCCGCTCCATCTGAAACCATCGATCCTTCAAGAGGCACAATTGCGCAATTCCCCGGTGGCGAAATTAAGCTAATGGAATACCTTGCCAAAAATATCATATATCCAAAGGAGGCCATGGAACAGAATGTAGAGGGCCGGGTAGTCACACAGTTTACCATCGGTAAAACCGGCAAAGTCGGCGACATCAAAGTAGTTCGTAGCGTCAGTCCGGAACTCGACCGCGAAGCCATACGTGTCGTAAGTACACTTCCGGATTTCATTCCTGCCAAGCTCGATGGCAATCCGGTAGCTTCTTGGTATACTCTTCCGATATCCTTCAAACTCTCCGGAAGTAAAGACGAAAGTCAAACTAAAAATGAGACAACATTTGTTCTTCGTTCCGATTCCGACCGCAAGCCTCTCGCAATTGTCGACGGGACTCCTCGCAACATCAACGATATCAAGCCCGATGACATAGAGTCAATTACTGTGCTTAAAGACGACAAGGCCAAACAGATGTATGGCGATGCAGGAGCCAACGGTGTAATCCTAATCACTACAAACAAGCAGAATCAGGCAAAATAAGCCTAATGCTCGAACATTAGATAATCAGACAGGAGGATGGCATAATACCATCCTCCTGTCTTTTGCTTAAACAATAAAGTTAAAATCACTCGCTAAGATAGCGACGTTCAAGCTCTTTATATTCCGGTGTAAATTTAATGTCAGCTATCCACCGATTAAGGCTATCCTTTAATTCCGGGCGTTTGTTGCTGGCAACCCACGACTGAAACTGGTTAAATGAAATACCTGTCGATACATCTACTTGGGGATATTCATCAGCCATGGCTTTTGCAACCCTTTCGCTGATTACAGCCTGCTTAATTTCGCCGAGGGCTGTCATTAAAAACAAATACTCCGAACCGTATTCAGGGTCGGATTTGATATAGATAGTGTCGCCTATCTCGCGCCCCAGATTCTCAATGCGCCCTTTAACCGACGACCCGTCAACTATCCATACAGAATCATTTGCCAAATCCAACTGAGATTTAATGCGGACATCACCAGTGACTGAATCCTTGAGTTGTACAAGCACACGCTTATCGAGCAGCACCGGTTCGAGCAGTGAATAACGGTCTTTGTAGTCAGATGTTACAGGAAGCTCCGCCGCCAAAATATCATATGTGTTTTTGTCTATATGCTTAAGGGCGTTTGACAGTGATACCACCGGATGAAATTTTAACACAAGTCCGTGTTTTTCTGCCAAAAGCTTAAGTAAGTCGTAGTTGAAACCTCCGAGAGTGTCGTTGTAGGTATAAAACGACAGCGGTGAATACTCAATGGCCACGTCAATAGTGTCTCCTCCGGACGAAGACGGAAGCGCCTCCTTGTCGGCAGACATCGAACAACGGTGCATGCTGTACATGGCAAGTATGGCCAGGCACAGCAACGATACATAGACTACGACGTTTCCTATCTTAAGCTTAAACGGCTTCATTACATGGTAAATTTAGTCATGTCAACTAATCAGGGAAGTCGACCGACAGTCCGAACTGGAACCTCCTCGGATTTAAAGGATAGTGAGGCATTGAGAAATAATTCTCACCGGTCATTCCTTGATTTATATGACTAAATAACACATAAAAACGCACTTTGCTCAATTTCATATTGACAAAAGCGTTCATGAAAGGATAGTTTCCGCACTCAATCTCACTCTGATTATAGAATGTCATAGTGGCGGGTTGATAGTTAATCGACTTATACTTAGTATAATAGTCGCAATCTACACCCAACTGCACATCAAGCACACGGGCCACTTTAAAATTAAGCGAAAGATTAGAATAAATCGACAATTTGGGCAACGGTAAAACTCCCTCATTGGACGATGTCTGATAAGTAACTTTGTTTGCCCAATAGAGAGGTCCGAACTTAAAGTCCTGATGGAACGATGCATTAAGTATCTGAACGCTGCCACCATGCTGTACGGGCATAGACTTTGAATTGAAGTATATGAGATTCTGCACATTTTCCACTCCGACATTTACGTATGAGCGTGTGTGCGGAATGTTGACGTAACCGCCAAGACGCAGACTGCGTGTCTTGCCGAAGTCGTTGTTCCAGATGAAGTGGTTTGATACATAATGCTTCATCAAATATGGAGCCTCTTCGTTGCGGAAATGTCCATATCCGGTGATATTTACCGTATCGCCGAGAAGCTTAATTTTGGTTGTGATATGTCCGTTGACGTTAAGGTCTGCCACTACCGGCCCGATAAGGCCGAACCGCCCCGTCACTTCATAGGTCAGCAATGATCCCTGTTGCTTAGTAAGCTGTCCGCCCACCCAGAGCAGATTTTGTTTCACTCCGTGCGGTACTTTACCGACAGGGTAAGGTGTCAAACCTTCAGGAAGCGGAATCACACGGTCAATGGTATCCGTGGCCTGGGTGTAGGACCTCACTTGATGGGTGACGAAAGCCGACAGTCCGAATTTAGCGAACTTGTTGAACTCTTCAAGCAACGACACTCCTAACGTATTTGACAGCGACCAATACGAATTGTGGTCGTCCGAGCCGTCGAGTGACAGGTAAGTGTTTTCCCAAAATTTATTGTCGTCACGAACATTGTCACGGAAAGTATGCCGTCCGTCACGGTATTCCAGAGTCCAGATGAATTTCGACACGGGGATATAGGTCTTTACCGTAGTGGTGTCGTCAATCTCTTCTTCTTTCCAGAATCCCACCTTATATGTGTTGTTGACATACAACTGGGTGCCTACCACTCGGCTGAATGCGCCTGTCAAGTTAGTTGGAATAGCCTTAGGCTGTATTGAGGTCTGTCCTCCTTGAAGTTGCGCGGGATCCGTGATGTACAGGTCGTTCGTGATACCGCCGTTCTCTTTCTGAAGCATGTTCCAGTGATTAAGAAACGCCTGCATCTCGTAACGGTCGCCCATGTAAGATCCGGAGAAGCCCCAGCTTAAATCTTTTACAGCCTGATAGTCGTAACAACCCTTGGAATAGAGATAGTCAATCATGGCCCCAACCTGCGCTCTTGAATTGATATTGCCGGAGAATATGCCGTGCAGACGGCTCTGTTCGTTTTCCTTACCACCGGCAGTATTGTAAGATAGCAACGTCATGGGCATATAGGTGTTGTAGAACTTCGTAGTCTCCAGCGTCGGAGTCCAGGCTCTAACTGCGTCGGTGAAAAAGAAGTCGCTCATGGGCTTGCGTTCGAAGTATATCAGATTCATGCCCGAAGCTCCGTAGTTACCGGTAGTAGCATAGGCTGTTGATACGGCCGATGGGACAAACCGTTGAGCGTAGTTGACATAACTCGTGTCTATGTCGGCCGGTTCGTGGAGTCCAAGAGGCGGCAGTATGGTCCATGCGTATGGAGGAACAAGCCCGGCCTGCGAAGATGACAGTACGGTGGTTCCGTCATCTTCCGCTTCAGGCGTGCCGATGTTGGCGGAATTGTCCTGCGCCAGGCTTCGCAAAGGCATGGACATTGCACCAACCATAAGTATGCTTAAAGACAGTACGGTTCTTTTCATTTTACAGATGAATTTACGAGTGCTACCAGCTTTGAGGCCCGTTCCATGGCGCCTACAGCCATAAGTCTCATGTCCATTCTTGGCATTTCGCTTAAATCGAATTTCGTAATCCGCTCGGCCACTTTAAGTGATTCCTTGACATCTTTGGTCTCAAACAGGGCGCTCATTAGCAGATAGGCTTCAAGTGGACCGAGAGTGACGTTCTTGTCAGATATATAGTTGTGGTATACGGCTATCAGCTCCGCCAAACGGCTCTGATGATAGAGAGATTCGACCAGTTGGGCCCATTCGGGCAAAGTTTCGTTTTCGTACAGCCAAGCCAGAAGTATATCAGAACACTGGCGGTATTCACCGCGCTCATAACAGGATTTAGCCCAGGCCATCCACTCTGATTCGTCCAGGCCGGTAGTTCGTAGATACTTTTTAAGGTATAGTATCGAGAATGCAGGATCAGGAAGATACATGCTGTGTTCGACCGCCTCAGTGTCGGCTGGATGCGTGGCAAGAAACGAAGCCAGCACTTCTTGCGCTTCATCCACGTTGCCAAGAATCAGATCCATGGCGACAAGTGTATGGCAGGCGATTGTATTGTCGGGATTAGTACCGAGTACTCCCCTGACTATGGCCAGCGCTTCTTCTCTGTCTTTCTTCATGTCAAACATAATCTGAGCCTTCGTAATGAGCACATCTGTCGACGACGGATCGATGGCGAGCGCATATTCTATAGCTTGAAGGGCTTCTTCATAATTGTCAAGATGGACGTATGCTTGGGCAAGCATGTGCCAGTACGAAGCATTGAACGCCTCTGTCGTAGTCAGCTCGTCAAGAGCATCAGCCGACTTCCTGAAGTCACCGCGCTCATAAGCTTCCTGTGATAGTTCATACAGAAACGTGTCGGGATATTCACACCGCTTAAGTATCTCGTCCTTGTTTTCCCAAAGCCAGTCGTATAGTCCGAGTTCCGAGGAGGCTCCCACAAATTGGATTATAGTCTCGTCATCGTAATTGGCATAGCGTTGCAGAATTTCGTTGAAACCTTTCTTGGCCTCGGCCTGTTCAGGACGCTTTACCAGCAATGTAAGTATGTCCCAAAGAGCAGACTCTTGCGCATGCTGCCTGGCCATCATCTCAGCACCTTCGGACATCGACAGATTGTCAAGCAGGAAGTAAGCTCTGCGCTGTGCGAGGTCATTGCTTTCCGGAAAGTATCGCACGGCATTGAGTATTACCTCAAGCTGTATGAATTCATCGTTGACATCGTTGGCGTAGTCATAGATGTCAATCAGATCATTTTCATCAAACTCCGATTGGGTGTTACCTTGCGTGACGTTGTGTTTAAATGTTTTATATAGGCGTTCTCGTCTTTTCTGTTCCTGGTCCATAAAAAGTTTGGGTCAAAATGTCCGTGTCCTTTTAATTAAAAAGCAGGTTTTGGAGGCTATAGTCCCCCCAAAACCTGGTTATTAGCTTTGCAGAGAAAGATTGATTACTTCTTCTGAATCTTCTCCCATGTGTCCTTCAACTGCATAGTGCGGTTGAATACCATGTTCTCTGACGTAGAATCCGGGTCAAGGGTAAAGTAGCCGATACGCTGGAACTGGAAATGTCCGCCCACCTTGGCAACCGAAGCAAGGTACGGTTCGATCTTTACTCCTTCAACCACTTTAAGGGATTCGGGGTTAAGCATTTCGCGGAAGTCCTTGTCCTTCTCTTCAGCAGGATTTTCTACCGAGAACAGACGGTCATAAAGACGTACGGTCACATCCTTGGCGTCCTTGGCCGATACCCAATGTAGCGTGCCTTTGACTTTGCGCATGCTTCCGGGAAGTCCGCTGCGAGTATCCGGGTCGTAAGTGCAGTATATCTCTTCGATGTTTCCGTCGGCATCCTTCTTAACTCCGGTGCATTTGATTATATATGCACCCTTCAGACGAACTTCGCCCTCCGGAGCCAGTCGGAAGAATTTCTTGGGTGGATTCTCCATAAAGTCGTCACGTTCGATATAAATCTCGCGTCCGAACGGCATCTGATGGGTTCCTGATGTCGAATCTTCCGGATTGTTTTCCATTTCAACCATTTCGGTCTGCCCTTCAGGATAGTTGGTGATGACCACTTTAACCGGATTGACCACGGCCATCACACGGGTCGCCGTTTTATTCAAGTCCTCACGCACTGCATGTTCAAGAAGTGAGATGCTGTTGAGAGCCTCAAACTTAGTGTAGCCAATCATGTTGATGAAATTCTTGATAGACTGCGGAGTGAATCCTCTACGTCGCATACCGGATATGGTAGGCATGCGCGGGTCATCCCAACCGGCTACAAGACCTTCTTTAACGAGCTGGAGCAACTTGCGTTTACTCATAACCGTATATGTAAGGTTCAGTCGATTGAATTCAATCTGGCGCGGGCAATAGCTCTCATCTGCAAGTTCCTTGACGAAGTATTCGTAGAGCGGACGGTGAGGCACGAACTCAAGAGTGCAGATAGAGTGAGTGACACCCTCGAAATAATCGCTCTGACCGTGCGCGAAATCATACATCGGATACACTTTCCAGGTAGTTCCTGTGCGGTGGTGCGGATGCTTGATGATTCGGTACATGATTGGATCTCGGAAGTGCATATTAGGCGATGCCATATCAATTTTGGCACGCAACACGTATGTGCCTTCGTCAAATTCGCCCGCATTCATGCGTTGGAATAAATCGAGATTCTCCTCTACAGGACGGTCACGGTAAGGACTGTTGATACCGGGCTGTGTGGGTGTACCTTTCTGGCGCGCTATCTCTTCTGAGGTCTGGTGGTCGACATATGCCTTGCCCTCTTTTATCATTCTTATCGCCAAATCATAAAGCTGAGGGAAATAGTCGCTCGCGTAGTATTCTCTGTCGCCCCAGTCAAAACCGAGCCAATGGATATCATCGCGTATTGAGTCGACATATTCTACGTCTTCCTTGGTCGGATTGGTATCGTCAAAGCGAAGGTTGCATGTTCCGCCGAACTTTTCAGCCACACCGAAGTCCATGCATATAGCTTTGGCATGCCCGATATGAAGATAGCCGTTAGGCTCGGGCGGGAAGCGGGTGTTCAGGCGTCCGCCGTTCTTGCCGGCCGCCAAGTCGTCACTTACCATCTGCTCAACAAAGTTGAGGCCACCTTTCTCTTCATTAATTTCTTCTGTCATTTCTGCCATAGCAAAATATGTAGTGAATTGTTTTATATGCAAAGTTAATGATAATCTTTTTATTCTTCTGAAAATGGCGGACAAAAATTGTCTTTATCGCATAAAAGCTTTATCTTTACACTCTGGCAGAAGCCTTACAGCGCATTTATGGGCTTTAAGCACTAACATAAAGCACCGTTAGATGTTATACGTATCATGAGTAATGACCGACATAGGCTGGTAAATCTGAGATATCTGGCACACAAGCTGTCAAAAGAGTGGCATTCGGGTGTCGCCCACGGCGTTGTGGCCATACGCCTCATAAGCATGTTTATGGGTGGGTTCACGATTCTGGCATCAATAGGATGCCTACTGTGCCTGATAGCTTATCTCGGTTACGAGCGAAGTGCGGAGGAAATACGAGGCATTTTGCGATGTTTCAGGATAATACAGGCCGTGTTTGTGGTGAATTTGCTTTTTGACTTCATTTTTAACTTCAAACGCACCGTTATGACTACCCGGCCGATTAAATGGATTGTCGACGTAGCGCTTTTCACAACGGTATTACCGACATTATGCCCTCGCCCGGACCATCCTTGGATTGGCTGGCTGGATACACTGATGTACAGCAATAAGTTTTTCGCAGGAATACTTGTTGCATACGCCACAGTGACGTTGAGTTACGCTGTAATGAAACTTATGGGGCGACGCACCAATCCGTCGTTTATGCTGGCATCGAGCTTCCTCCTTTTCATAGTCGTTGGTTCGTTTCTACTCATGATGCCCAAATGCACTTATGTGCCTTTGTCGTATGTGGACTCTCTGTTTGTATCAACAAGCGCAGTATGCATAACCGGATTGACCTCAGTGGACGTGGCTTCTACATTCACACCGCTCGGACTTCTCATACTGGCCTTGCTGATTCAGATAGGCGGCCTCGGTGTAATGACGTTTACAAGCTTTTTCGCCCTGTTCTTCAGTGGTAACACCTCTGTCTACAGTCAACTTTTGGTAAAAGATATGATTTACACCAAGTCAATCAATGCACTGCTTCCAACGCTGCTCTATATATTTCTGTTTACCATATCTGTTGAAGCTATCGGGGCTGTGTTCATTTGGCTCTCAATCCACGATGTGCTCGACATCGGATTTAAGGAACAAGTGGTCTTTTCGGCATTTCATTCAGTGTCGGCATTCTGCAATGCCGGATTCTCCAACATTAATGGAGGCATGGCAAATCCCTCGCTCATGAACTCCGGTCAATGGATATATCTCATTATAAGCGTTATAGTCATGGCAGGCTCTATTGGTTTTCCGGTGTTGGTCAATTTTCGTGACGCGTTTGTGGAATATGTACATAGGACCTGGGCCCGAATAAAAGGTTGCCGCATTATCGGACGTAAAGTACATTTATATAATGTAAACACCAAGCTCTCACTATATGCAACGCTGATTATTTTCCTAATCAGCGCCGTGCTCTTTTGGGTATTTGAACGCAACAATACTCTCGCTGGTTTTTGTTTTAGAGACCAGATACTGCAGTCTATATTCAATGCCACCACTCCCAGAAGCTCAGGATTCGTATCGGTCAATCCCGCATCGTTTCTTAACATCACATTGATATTCACAATGTTTTTGATGTGGATAGGAGGAGCCTCGCAGTCGACTGCCGGAGGCATAAAAGTCAACACGCTGTGTGCATCGATGATCAATCTTAGGGCTATAGTGCTCGGGCAGGAAAAGGTGACAGCTTTCAACCGCACAATCTCGCAAGGTTCTATAAGGCGTGCAGGCGCCGTGATAATACTGTCGATAATTACATATCTGTTTTATTCGGCCATATTGTTGTCGCTCGAGCCTGACCTTCCTGCGCGAAGCCTGCTGTTCGAATCGTGCTCTGCGCTGTTCACCGTAGGATCCTCGCTCGGCATTACGTCCGACCTTTCTACCGGTTCTAAAATACTACTGTCTACGGCGATGTTTATAGGCCGTATCGGAATAATATCGCTACTTATAGGAATTGCCGGAAATCATAGCGACAAACCGGTGGAATATCCGACAGACGACATAATTATAAACTGATTTATATACATTATGAAGATTCTTCTCATAGGATTAGGAATATACGGGTCAAATTTGGCAACAGATCTTACCGATATGGGCCATGAGGTGATTGTGGCAGACAGCAATAATACGCTTGTGGAATCAATCAAGGACAAAGTGTCTACAGCATATATCGTAGACTCAACCGACGAATCCGCTCTGTCAGTATTGCCGCTTAAGACTGTAGATCTTGTAATTGTGACTATCGGCGAGAACTTTGGCGCAAGCATAAAGACCGTAGCTCTACTTAGGAAATTGGGCGTAAAAAACATCTATGCACGCGCGGTGGACGAAATCCATGAGACCATACTTCAGGGATTTAAGGTTGAACGCATATTGATACCTGAACAACGGGCCGCGAAAGAGCTTACCCTAGAACTCGCCATGGGAGCCAATGTCGATGCCATGCGCATCGACAAAGACAACTTCATTCTTAAGTTTAAGATTCCTAATTATTTCGTGGGGCTGAAGCTCGGAGATGTCGATCTCGAAAAGAAGTTCAACATAAAACTGGTGGCTCTTTCCCGTCTCACAAAATCGCGCAACATGCTTGGAATAGCAAGCGAACTTCCAAAGATAATAGAAAATCCGTCGCCCGACATTGAGCTTGAGACAGGCGACGAATTTACCGTTATGTGTACGCAGAAACAGCTTCGCGATATGATGCACCACATCGCCCTTTAAAACTGCTTTGGAATAATTTTAGAATTCGTAGTCCACGCAGGCACGCAATTCCTTATGTCCGGCAAGAAGTCCCGCGGCGGCGACATGGGCCGGATGGTTGGCATATACAGCCACATCTTCCATATTGTCCACCACAGCTGTGAGCACAACATCCCAGCTTTCAACGGGATTTTCATTTATGCCCACCTCCATCGAGTGCAACACGTCGATAACATCAGGCAAGGCAAGCAGCGCATCTTTAAATCTGCGTGCAACGTTCAGGCGTTCTTCTACCGAACCCTGGAGCTTGAACATTACAATATGTTTAACCATGTCAATATTTATTTTGCATATAGACGTTCACGTGCATTTGCGACACGTTCGTCAGTGATATAGTCGTCGTAGTCCATCATCTTGTCAATGATTCCATTTGGCGTAAGTTCTATAATACGGTTGGCCACCGTCTGGATGAACTCATGGTCATGCGATGCGAAAAGCACATTGCCCTTAAACGACTGCAACGTATTGTTAAAAGCCTGAATCGACTCAAGGTCAAGGTGGTTGGTCGGAGAGTCAAGAATGAGAGTATTGGCATCCTTAAGCATCATTCGGGCTATCATGCATCGCATTTTCTCGCCTCCGGAGAGCACCGAGGCTTTTTTAAGCACCTCTTCACCGGAGAAAAGCATCTTGCCAAGGAATCCCTTCAAATATATTTCGCTTGAATCATTGCTCCATTGGCAGAGCCAGTCCACAAGGTTAAGGTCGGTGTTGAAGAAATCAGAATTATCAAGTGGCAGGTAAGCTGTGGTTATGGTCTGGCCCCAGTCGTAACTTCCTTCGTCTGGCTTACGGTTGCCTGTGATTATCTCAAACAATGCGGTCATCGCACGCGGGTCATGACTTAGGAACGCAACCTTATCATCCTTTTCAATCGCAAAATTCACATCCTTAAACAGTAGCTCTCCATCTACAGAAGCTGTCAAACCATGGACTTCAAGAATCTTGTTGCCGGGTTCGCGATTAGGAGTAAATATGATGCCTGGATAACGACGTGACGACGGCTGAATCTCTTCCACATTGAGTTTTTCAAGCATTTTCTTGCGCGAGGTGGTCTGTTTGGATTTGGCCACATTGGCAGAAAATCGCTGAATAAACTCCAATAGCTCCTTTCGCTTCTCTTCAGCCTTCTTGTTCTGTTGCTGCTGCTGGCGCAATGCAAGCTGTGACGATTCATACCAGAAGCTGTAGTTACCGGCAAACAGAGTAACTTTATTGTAATCGATATCCAATGTGTGAGTGCACACCGAATCAAGGAAGTGGCGGTCGTGAGACACGACAAGCACCGTATTCTCAAATTTAGAAAGGTAATCTTCAAGCCATGCCACTGTTTCAAGGTCAAGGTCGTTTGTGGGCTCATCAAGCAAAAGGTTGTCAGGATTACCGAACAGCGCCTTTGCAAGTAACACCCGGACCTTTTCATTACCGCTAAGGTCTTTCATGAGCATATAATGCTTGTCTTCCTTTATGCCCAAGCCGCTGAGCAATGCCGCGGCATCGCTCTCGGCATTCCATCCTTCCAGTTCGGCAAACTTTTCTTCAAGCTCTGCGGCGCGTACACCGTCCGCATCAGAAAAGTCCTCTTTCAGATATATCGCATCTTTTTCCTTCATAATATCCCAAAGGACAGTATGCCCCTGAAGCACCGTGTCCATTACGGTGCATTGGTCGAATTTAAAGTGGTCCTGTTCAAGTACAGACATGCGCTCTCCAGGACCTTGGGTAACATTGCCGTGGGTTGGAGTAAGTTCATCGCTGAGTATACGCATTAAAGTTGATTTTCCTGCACCGTTGGCACCTATTATACCATAGCAATTGCCCGGGGTAAACTTCAGATTCACGTCCTGGAACAATACCCTTTTGCCGAATTGCTGACCTAAATTATTGACCGCTATCATCTTAAAATTAATGTTGTTTGTTTCAGGATGCAAAGTTACTAAAAAAGTTCCACATAACATTATGGTGTTCATATTGGCGATGTCCTATTGTTGCAATTTTTATTACGGTATGCATCTACTTCAAGAGCCAACCAAACAATTTGGTAATATTCATCAACTTAACCGGCAGATACGTTCTCCGTATCGAAATATTTACCGTTTTATTGTGTCGACTAATATTTTTTTTGAATTTTTTGCTTGTCCCATATTGCACATATCATTAATTTGAGGTAAATTTGCACGAAATAGTATGAGAATGAAAAAGTTTCTTCTGATAACAGCAATTGTGGCAACCATGACCGTCAGCACGTCGGCCATCGGAAGTTATCATTCGTTTGAAGAAGATTCAATAACCGTAATAAATGCGGGGCCCGCACTCAAATCTGTATCCGGCGGAATTGAAATAACCATTAACGATGAAGCCAAACACGATTTCTATATCTATTCAATTACCGGCCAGATGGTAAAGTCAATTACTTTGTCAGAAACTACCGTCGTCGATCTTCCTCAAGGATGCTATATTGTCAAGTGCGAGAGCTGGTCAAAAAAGATAGTTGTGCGCTAATAGCGTATTTGTTTTACATTTAAATAAATCATTGTTTGTGGAAACATATTGCCACGTTTTCACATTCTATATACATAATTGTATTTTTAATTGTCTTATAGCATAACATGAATTTAAATCTAATGAAACTATGCACTGGCACGATGATGGCAACCGCAATCATTTATAGTGCAGGAGATGCACAAGCCACGTCTCCCGATGAAATCTACTCAACTTATGAGACTTATGACGGTCAAGATTTGGAACTGACAGTTGATAATTCTGGCACTCATTTCACCATTTGGTCGCCGAAAGCAGAAGCGGCAAAGGTTTTGATATACGACTCCGGTCGAAATTCAACGCCTATCCAGACAATCGGCATGAACAAAAGCGAACATGGCACGTGGCGCGCATCGGTACCTGGACAACTGTATGGCAAGTTCTACACATTCCAGATAAAGTATGACGGTAAGTGGCTTGATGAAACTCCGGGCGTATGGGCAAAAGCCGTCGGCATAAATGGTAAGCGTGCAGCCATAATAGACTTTGCAAACACCAATCCAGAAGGATGGGATTCCGACAAAGGCCCTGAATTAAAAAATATTAACGACGCCGTACTTTACGAGATGCATCATCGAGACTTTTCGGTTCATCCTAATTCAGGTATTGCCAATAAAGGTAAATTCCTCGCTCTTACTGAACAGGGCACAACAAATACCTTCGGCGACAAGACCGGCATTGACCATCTTAAGGAGTTGGGAATTACCCACGTACACATATTGCCCTCTTACGACTACAACAGTGTAGATGAAACCCAGCTTCCGAGCAATCAGTACAACTGGGGATATGACCCGTATAATTACAACGCTCCGGAAGGTTCCTACTCCACTAATCCTTCAGATCCGTCAACAAGAATCAAGGAGATGAAAGAGATGGTCAAGTCGCTCCATGACGCGGGAATAGGAGTCGTGATGGACGTAGTGTATAACCATACCGCACAGAATGACGACTCAAACTTTTCGTTGACGGCACCAGGATATTATTATCGCCACAGAGAAGACGGTTCTTACAGCGATGCTTCGGGTTGTGGGAATGAAACGGCATCCGAACGTCAGCAGATGCGCGACTACATAATAAACTCTGTAAAATATTGGGCTGAAGAATATCATATCGATGGATTCCGTTTTGACTTAATGGCCATACATGACACAACCACCATGAACGAAGTAGCTAAGACGCTCAAAGAAATTAATCCTAACATATTTGTGTATGGTGAAGGTTGGACTGCCGGAGATTCACCTCTGCCAGTTGGTCAGCGAGCCCTTAAAGACAATGTTTCAGCCATACCGGACATAGCGGTTTTCAGCGACGACATCCGCGATGCGATAAAAGGGCACTATACAGACGAATCCGACAGAGGCTTCGCAACAGGGAAACCCGGACTTGAAGAAACTGTCAAAATAGGAATCGTCGGTGCTACCAATCATCCTCAGGTAGATTATAGTAAAGGCAACAATTCGAAGAAACCGTATGCCAATAGTCCTAAACAGGTGATTAACTACGTGTCATGCCACGACGATCTTACTCTGACCGACAAACTGGCAAAATCATTGCCTGAAGACGACATAAAAGCTCGTCAGCGCGCTGCCAAGCTGGCACAAACCATAGTATTTACATCACAAGGCACTCCGTTTATGTTCGCAGGCGAGGAAGTTTTTCGTGATAAAAAAGGCGTTCATAACTCGTATAAGTCTCCGGACTCGATTAATGCCATCGATTGGAATATGAAACATGAAAACGCCGACTTGTTCAATTACTACAAAGAGCTTATTAAATTGCGCAAATCGCATCCGGCATTCAGGATGACATCGTCTGAAGATGTGGCTAAAAATCTTGTTTTTGACGACGTAAAGGGTGAATCCGGATTGATATCTTACTCCTTGAAGAACAATGCCAATGGCGATGTATGGAAAGAAATCAAGGTAGTATTCAACGGATCCGACGGCCCCAAATACATCAAGATTCCCAAAGCTAACTGGATTGTAGTCGCTGAAGACGGGCAGCTTGACGCAGAGGGGCTTGGCGAAAGCAAAGGAGGCCGTTTGATGGTAGCTCCTCGATCGGCATTAATCCTGGGTCGAGAGAAATAATTTACTGAATAAAAAAACAAAGCATACAAAGTTCACGAAATGAATTCACCCATCAAAAAAGCAGATTTAGGATTCTGGCAATTATGGAATCTTAGCTTCGGATTTTTCGGAGTACAGATTGCGTACGCCCTCCAGAGTGCTAATATTTCACGAATATTTGCCACTTTGGGCGCGGACCCGCATGAATTAAGTTACTTTTGGATATTACCTCCCCTCGCAGGCTTGATAATACAGCCTATCATCGGTACACTTAGCGACCGAACCTGGAACCGTTTCGGAAGAAGACTACCCTATCTTCTATTCGGGTCTATACTCGCGGTAATCGTAATGGCATTGTTGCCTAATGCTGGCAGTTTTCATTTTGCCGTCGGGGCCGCACTGATATTCGGAGCCATCGCTCTAATGTTCCTCGATTTATCAATAAACATATCGATGCAACCGTTTAAGATGCTTGTAGGAGATATGGTGAATGAAAAGCAAAAGGGTCTTGCATATTCCATTCAAAGCTTTTTATGTAATGCGGGCTCGGTTGTCGGATTCATATTCCCGTTTGTACTTGCATGGATTGGCGTGAGCAATATAGCAGAAGGGAACAAAGTTCCGGATTCGGTAACTTATTCGTTCTACGGTGGAGTCGCCATTTTAATCATATGCGTCATATATACTTTTCTTAAAGTCAAAGAAATGCCACCAAAAGAATATGCCGCATATCATGGTATTACCCAAGAGCAGAATAAGGAGAAAAGCAATTTCGCATCTCTTCTCGTCAATGCTCCAAAAGTGTTCTGGACTGTAGGGCTAGTTCAATTCTTTTGCTGGGCCGCATTCATGTACATGTGGACATACAATACCGGGGCAGTAGCCGAACTGGCATTCGGATGGTCATCCGATCAAGGCACCCAAACGGTCAACTATAATGAGGCGGCAAACTGGAGCGGAATACTCTTTGCAGTACAGGCCATAGGCTCAGTGATTTGGGCCGCCATACTTCCTCAGTTCAAAAACCGCAAGATGGCGTACTGCATCAGTCTTTTAATCGGAGGAATAGGTTTTATATCTACTATGTTCTTCCACGACAAGTGGTTGCTGTTTATAAGCTATCTTATGGTTGGTACTGCATGGGCCGCAATGCTCGCAATGCCTTTCACAATCCTCACCAACTCAATCAGCGGAAAACACATGGGCGCATATTTGGGGCTGTTTAATGGAACTATTACCATCCCGCAGATTGTAGCCGCCGCTTTAGGCGGAGTGATATTCTCTATGCTCGGTGGACACCATCAAGTCAACATGATTATTCTCGCCGGCATATTGCTCATAATCGGAGGATTCAGCGTTTTCTTCATCAAAGAGACTTATGCTGAAAAGACCGCAGTGAAGACCGATCCCTACATAGAGGAACGGGAGCCGTTCTAATCCGCAACATATAAAACCAAACCTAAACATACGGCATAGGATGAAAATTCTGTGCCGTTTTTCATTTATAAACCTACTAAATTCGGAAATCTTTGACTACCTTTGCCATGTTATATTCAGAAAAAGGATTATGTATATCGCATCAACCAAACGCAAAGAAAACATCGCTGAATATCTGCTGTATATGTGGCAGATTGAAGATCTTATTCGTGCCAACGGACTAGACATCGACAACGTCAAATCAAATATAATTGATAAGTATCAATTATCGCCAGAACAGCGCAACGAAATGGTCGGATGGTATGACTCATTAATCGACATGATGCGACGCGAAGGCGTTGAAAAATCAGGGCATATCCAACTAAACAAGAATGTACTTATTCAGCTTAACGACCTACACCACGAATTACTCAAAAGTCCCAAGTACCCTCAATATGGCGCGGAGTTCTACCGCACACTACCCTTCATTGTCGAGCTGAGAGCAAAGCAAGGCGATGAGAAGCTAGGCGAACTCGAGACATGCTTCACTGCTCTTTATGGAACTCTTATGATGAAACTCAAAGGCAAAAATATATCTCCGGATACACAAAACGCTCTGACACAAATATCCCGTTTCGTTGCAATGCTTGCGCACTACTACAAACTCGACCAAGACGACAAACTCTGGGACAACTAAAATAACACCATAAATTCAAAAGCACCCACCAATAGTTGTTTAATAAACTTTAGTGGGTGCTTTGTTTAACCAATTCGTTATTCCCGGGTTAAAGTGTAAATTTTATATGTATTCAAATCTTTCGATGAGCCACCTACAGATATTAAGTAATCACCTTCCGGAATAATAAATTTCGAATCCTTGACACTCCAATATCTAAGTTGCTTTTTATCTAAAGGAATCGTTACGCGCTTTGATTCTCCCCTTTTGAGTGCTACGCGTCGGAATCCTTTAAGCTCTCTTTGGGGAGCTAAACCTTCATACTCAGGAAGATTTACATATACCTGTGCAACTTCGTCTCCGTCATACTTTCCGATGTTCTTAAGCGAGAAAGACACTTCCAGATAATCGCCGGCATCTTTTACATCTATGTCGCTATACTTGAATTTAGTATAACTTAGTCCGTACCCGAACGGATACAATACCTCGCCGTCAAAATACCTGTAAGTACGATTGTTCGTTATGTCGTAATCGTCAAAAGCCGGCAGATCTGCCAATGATTTATAAAACGTCAACGGGAGCCTTCCTCCTGGATTATAGTCACCAAACAAAACTTCAGCAACAGCAGTGCCGCCTTGTTCACCTGCATACCAAGCATCAACTATTGCAGGGATATGCTCGTCCTCCCAGTTTATAGCCAAAGAGCTACCTGCTACAAGTACAAGAACGATGTTAGGATTAACCTTATATATCTCTTTAAGAAATTCCTGCTGGTCGGCAGGTAATTCTATACTCTCACGATCCTGGCCTTCACGTTCAATAGACTTATTAATACCCATCACGGCAACTACCATATCGCTTTTACCTACAATCTTTTCAGCATCGCCATATAGTCCAAGGCGAGTTGACTTCTCAACCTTAGGCACCCTCCACTTCAAGCGATTTACAGCATAGTCTCGATTGTCGTAATATTCTGCCACCAAATTATAGTCATGTCCGGCTTCAAGGTATATTTTCGCAGAATCTGTTCTGACTGGATGTCCAGCCCAACTGTCAATCACCTTTTTCCCGTCAATACTCAGACGTGCTCCGTCATCACTCGTCAAATTTAACACATATTCTCCAGAAACTGTCGGGCGCAACTTACCAGACCAACGCACAGACAGCGGAGATTTGGGAAGGAATGGATCCGGAGCCTGATTGACCGGTTCAAAATTAATCCAATGTTCAACTCGTGTTTTTGGCTCACCTCCCAGCTTCGTACCTTCATAATACTCCACCTTAAGCCCTTCAGGAAAATTTGCGGCACCGATCAGTTCCATACCGTCTGAAGCCGACACCCAAGGTGCATAAGATACTTTTATTTTGTCTCCGGCACGTCGTCGTATACCATCCAATATTGACACTGGTTCATTAAGCGGCGCGCCGCTATAATCGCCAAATTCACATTGTCCGGCATTGATTCCCACCACAGCGATGGATTTTATCTTTTTGTCATTAATCGGAAGCGCATTTTTCTCATTTTTAAGCAACACGATGCCCTCACGCGCAGCCTGCAAAGCTATCTGTTGATGTTTCTTACTTCCAATCACAGACACAGGTATCTTAGTATAAGGATTACTCTTACCTCCATTCTTGTCAAACAAGCCAAGACGCATACGGGCTGTCAATACTCTACTTGCGGCCGAATCAATATCGGCATCAGTCACCATATATTGTTTATACGCATTCAACAGAGGAGTTTCATAAACATCGTCTCCACATTCCAGATCCAACCCGGCCTTGATCGACAGTGTAGCGGCGGCCTCCTTTGTCTTTACATATTTATGACCCGACAAGAGCAACGACGGACCTCCGCAATCTGACACAACATAACCATCGAATCCCCAATCATCGCGCAATACATGTGTAAGCAACCACGGATTGCATGTGCACGGCACATTATTGACTGCATTGTATGCCGACATTATCGACGCGGCTTTGCCATCTTTAATACAAGCTTCAAATGCAGGCAAATAATATTCCCGAAGCTGTTTTTCAGATATCTGCGGATTGCATTCAAATCTGTTATGTTCCTCGTTATTGGCGGCGAAGTGTTTTGGAGTGGATACAACTTTTAAATAACGGGGATCATTACCCTGGAGTCCTTTGACGAAAGCTGTACCCATCACTCCGGACAGATAAGGATCCTCGCCATAAGTCTCGGGAGTTCGTCCCCATCGTGGGTCTCGTGCCATGTTCACAGTAGGAGACCAAAATGTAAGTACATCGCTGAATTGCTCAGTCTGAAGACGTCCTTGGTCAAGCTCATTCCATCGGGCCCGTGCTTCATCGGATATTGCAGCCGATATTTCTTGCATAAGCCCAGGATTCCAAGATGAGGCAAGTGCAATGGCTTGAGGAAACACGGTAAAACGTCCAGGTCGTACCACTCCATGCAACGCCTCATTGCCATGATAATATTTAGGAATCCCCAATCGGGGAATACCGGGCGAGGTCGCTCTTAACAAACTTATTTTCTCTTCTACGGTCATTCTCCCAAGCAAATCGTCCACTCGAGCTTTTATTGGAGCAGATTCATCCAGATACAAAGGTTCATGAGCACACATTCCGGCACATCCTGTCGCTATAAGCAGTGCAACGACGAATGATTTATGGTTCATAATTATTTATTTTGGTTATATTAAAAATAGAAAACGCATTCAGATTTCAATCTTTCTTCAGGAGCAAATCCCATGCAAGTCAAGCGATACAAATTTAACGACACGGCATAAATTTAAAGTTAACACTATGATTAATTTACTATTAATTTCCGTCGGGTCTCACTTAAAATGCATTACGGATAAAAAAACATGGCTCATATGACGCTTAATTTGGATAACTGAAGGTTTTTGAGTATTTTCGCAGATACAATTGTGGTTATAGCAATCTTATCATCATGCGTAAATTCGTTCCTTTTTCACTGAATCTTCGCGGACATCTGGTGGAATTCACCAGACCACAAATCATGGGTATTCTCAATGTAACGCCTGATTCATTTTATGCCGCATCGCGCCAATTTGATGCCGATTCCATTGCAAGCTATGCAGAATGCATGATTGCAAACGGCGCCGACATGATAGATCTCGGAGCCTACTCGTCAAGACCCGGAGCTGACGAAGTGACTGAAAAGGAAGAAATAGCACGATTGGAATTGGGCATAAGGACAATACGGGAAAAGGTTTCGGACAGTGTCATAATAAGCATCGACACTTTCAGGTCAGAAGCCGCGCGAATTGCAATCGAGGAATTCGGGGCTGACATAATAAACGACATATCAGGAGGAGACCTTGACAAAAACATGTATGCTACCGTTGCATCGCTTGGCGCTCCATACATATTGATGCACATGCGAGGCACCCCGTCTTCAATGCAATCCATGACAGAATATGAAGATGTCACGGCTGACGTATTAGCCGATCTTGCCCGCAAATTATCCATCCTGAATGACTACGGAATAAACGATGTAATTGTCGATCCCGGCTTCGGATTTGCCAAGACCCTGGAACAGAACTACAGACTAATGAGAAATCTCGAACTGTTTCACGTGCTTGGTCGCCCGTTGCTCATAGGAATTTCGCGAAAATCCATGATTTATAAAGCCATTGACCGTAATCCAGAAGACGCATTGACGGGAACTACTGTACTAAATACCATCTCGCTTTTGCAAGGCGCTTCCATACTCCGCGTACACGATGCCCGTGAAGCTTCGGATGCAGTAAAATTGGTTAATTTAACCCTAAATTCTTAATTCAGATGACACCATTCGGCTTAAAAGACGCTCTTGACATAGTAATTGTGGCCCTATTGTTATTCTACCTATATAGAATAATGAAAGAGTCCGGCACCATCAACATATTTTTCGGAATCCTGTCGTTTATAGTTGTCTGGGTGGTAGCATCCGAAATTCTTGAGATGCGTCTAATCGGAACAATTCTCGACAAGGTGATGTCCATAGGACTTATAATCCTTGTAATTCTGTTCCAGGACCAGATTAAGAGATTTTTGGTCGAACTGGGAAACCATAACCGATGGAGATTTCTGAAAAACCTGTTTAAACACAACCACGGACAAAAAAATCGCGACGAAGAGTCGCACAGATGGGTCATACCGATAGTATATGCATGTATGTCAATGTCAAAATCAAAGACTGGAGCCCTGATTGTAATTGAGCAAGGCATTCCGCTTGAACTGTATGAAAAAACCGGCGACATGATAGATGCCACAATAAATTCGCGTTTGATTGAAAACATTTTCTTCAAAAATTCTCCGTTACACGACGGAGCAATGATAATAGCCCACGACCGAATCAAAGCCGCCGGATGTATACTTCCTGTGAGCCACGACACCAACATTCCGCGTTCGATGGGACTCCGCCACCGCTCGGCACTTGGCATAAGCCAGGCAACAGATGCGGCGGCGGTTGTTGTCAGCGAAGAGACCGGATCAATCTCATTTGCCCATCGTGGAAAGATTATAAGCCGACTGTCATCTACCGATCTTGAACATAGGTTGTCAAAATTAGCTTCTGACGAATAAATAGAGCATAGTCTGACTGATGAAAACTCAAATATACAATATAGTCGTGGCGGCAGGAAAAGGAAGCCGTTTCGGTTCTGACTTGCCCAAACAATTTTGCAAAATAGGCAATACTCCAGTTTTAGCCATAACCCTTCAAAGGCTTGACGATATATTTACGAACAACCTGTTAACAGCCGAATACGAAGCCAAAACCTTATTGGTGCTAAGTGAACACCATTTGGAGCTATGGAACGATATTTGTTCGGAATTTCCAATACCTCCGCACACAATAATTATAGGCGGGGCTTCAAGATGGGAATCAGTTAAAAATGCCGTTGAATACATCCGTGACAATAACATTGTGGACTTCGGCTCAGCCGTAATTACGGTTCATGATGGAGCAAGACCTCTGATTGATGCAAAACTTTATACGGATGTAATTAATGGCATAAGCGACGGCGACGGATGCATTCCGGCAGTAGCCGTAGTAGACTCGCTTCGTCAGATAGACAAGGCTTCCGGCGCATCGCATCCATTGGACAGAGCGACCATACGTGCCGTCCAGACACCGCAGGCATTTCCGGCTGACCGGCTCATCAATGCTTACCTGCTTCCCTACAAACCGACATTCACCGACGATGCATCGGTAATGGCCGAGGCAGGCTACACCGACATCCGCATGTCTGAAGGAAATCCGCACAACATAAAGATTACATTACCGTCAGATTTAAAAATTGCCTCCATATACCTGCAAGATGAACCGGCTTCGTAACACCGACATAAAATTCATCAAAGGCATAGGTCCAAAACGCGCAGAAGTTCTGGCGAAACAGCTTGGAATCAGAAGCTACCGCGATTTACTCTACCATTTCCCGGTAAAATATGTCGACCGATCCTCCATCTACAAGATTCGTGATTTCAGGGGCGACATGCCGATGGTGCAGATTAAAGGCCGTTTTGTCGCCTTTTCAGTGCAGGGCGAGGGTGCGAAGACACGCCTTGTCGGTGTCTTTACCGACGGAAGCACTACTATGGAAGTGGTATGGTTCCGGAAAATCAAACAGGTACGCGATGCATATCACACTGGTATTGACTACATATTGTTCGGCAAACCGGAACTTTTCAACAACCGCTGGAGCATGGTACATCCGGAGGTTGACGGAGTTAACTCCGTCGGAGCATCACAAGGACTGCGTGGCATATATCCGCTGACTGACACACTGCGCAATCAGAATATCGGTTCAAAGCAACTTTTTACGTGGACACAGACGGTGCTTAATTCCGCACAGAACATCATCGAGACCCTGCCAAGTTACATCATCGGCAGACTCAAGCTGATGTCCATAAGGGATGCGCTTATAAACATACACAACCCCAAATCCAACGATGACCTTCAACGCGCGCGCCTACGTCTTAAATTTGAGGAACTGTTCTATCTGCAGCTCGACATTCAGCGCCACACACGAATGCGCAACAGCAAGCTCTTGGGCTTCAAATTTTCACGGGTCGGACAATATTTCAATAGATTCTATTTCGAACAACTTCCGTTTGAACTTACCGGAGCTCAAAAACGCGTCATTAAGGAAATACGCGCCGATATGGGTTCCGGTCGTCAGATGAACCGTCTGCTTCAAGGCGATGTCGGAAGCGGCAAGACTCTTGTAGCCCTGTTGTGTATGCTAATCGCCCTCGACAATGACACCCAGGCGTGCCTCATGGCTCCTACCGAGATTCTTGCTTCCCAGCATTTCGAGACCATATCCAAATTGGCATCGCCCATTGGCATCAACGTCAAATTGCTTACCGGTTCAACTAAGAAAAAAGACCGGGATTTAATACATCAGCAACTGATTGACGGAAGCCTTCACATACTTATCGGCACCCACGCGGTCATTGAAGAAAATGTTCAGTTCTGTAATCTCGGCTTCGTAGTCATAGATGAACAACATCGATTCGGAGTGGCTCAGAGAGCCAGGCTATGGAACAAAAACATAACCCCACCGCACATTCTTGTCATGACTGCAACCCCCATACCAAGAACGCTCGCCATGACTATCTACGGAGACCTTAGTGTATCTGTTATCGACGAACTTCCACCCGGCAGAAAGCCTGTCACCACCCTTCTGCGCTACGATGAAAACCGCATGAAGGTATATCAAGCCGTAAATGCGCAAATCAAAGCCGGACGACAGGTCTACATAGTCCATCCTCTGATTGAAGAGAATGAAAAGCTTGACCTAAAGAGTCTTGAAGAAGGCTACGCTCTTATTCGCGAAACTTTTCCACAATATAAGGTATGCTATGTCCACGGTAAAATGAAGCCCGCGGAAAAAGAGCATCAAATGCAACTTTTCGTCAGTGGTGAAGCTGACATAATGGTAGCGACTACTGTAATCGAGGTAGGAGTTAATGTACCGAACGCATCTGTCATGATTATAGAAAATGCCGAGCGGTTCGGACTTTCACAGCTCCATCAGTTGCGCGGGCGTGTCGGACGTGGCGCTGAGCAAAGCTACTGCATCCTGATGACTCACTACAAAATAACCAAAGAGACCCGTCAGCGACTTGAAGTGATGACTTCGACCACCGACGGATTCGTTATAGCAGAAGCCGACCTTAAGATGCGCGGTCCGGGCGATATGGAAGGAACTCTTCAGAGCGGCATGGCGTTCGACCTGAAGATTGCAAATTTAGCCTCTGACGGCCAAATAGTCCAGTTGGCCCGCGACACCGTTGAGATGATATTGGACAACGACCCCGAACTGAAGTTGCCGGAAAACGCTCCGCTTGTAAGTGAATTACGCTTACAAAGAGCCAACACTATAGATTGGTCCCGAATAAGTTAACATTGTCAATCGACACTTTTTTTAACACATACAGGTGCTCATCAATCGTGAACCTGCGGTTATATTGCTTTTTCAGCCTATTTAACATTTCATCTAAATCACTATAATACAATCTATTACACATAACAACACAAAAAACACCCATACTTTTTACACAATTTATATTTCAAAATCTATTATTAATGACACATTTTCAGTATATTTGTAGGACATTCTTCATAACTGTTAAAAAGTCATAACAATGGAACAAACCTTAGTAATTTTAAAACCATCAGCAATACACCGCGCCCTTGTGGGCAAAATCATAAACCGCTTTCAAGAAAAGGGGTTGATAATAACCGGCATGAAAATGATGCAGCTTGACGAACCCATCTTGCGCGAGCATTATGCACATCTGGTCGACAAACCATTTTTTCCCTCGCTTCTTGAATCAATGATGTCCACTCCTGTCATTGTTATGTGTCTTGAAGGCAAAGATTGTGTCGAAGTAGTACGTCTCATGACTGGAGCTACCAACGGACGCAAGGCACTTCCCGGAACTATACGCGGCGATTTCGCAATGAGCGGACAGGAAAATATAGTCCACGCATCTGACAGTGTAGAAAACGGTCAGATAGAGTTGGCCCGATTCTTCAAACCCGGCGAGATATTCAACTACGTTCCCTCGGACATTCGATTCTTCTATGCCCCTGACGAATCCAAATAACCAACTCTTCCAAAACCATTAAACACCAGATGCGACTCAATATAGTAAAATTAGCAACTTCAACTCTATTCGGATTATTCGCAATAGCAGGTCTTAATGCCCAGGATTTAAATCTTCCCCGTCCTGCCCAGCACGACGCCAACCATCAGGACTTGCTGGCTATGCAAAAATCCGTTTCTGATGAAATTAAACTAAAGGAAACCCTCGAATATATGGATGACTTCTTCAAGGAAGAAGAAGCTCCGGAATATGACTTGTACGAACAGTATAAGGATGACCAGACGGTCAATCCGTTCCAAAATGCAATCGTGCCGGAAACAGCCTCAATTGACGTAAGTGAATTCTGCATGCCGACAATGGGCTATGTAACCTCGCCCTATGGCTATCGCAGACGTTTCCGCAGAATGCACAAGGGCATCGACCTCAAGGTGCAGATAGGCGACACTATCAAAGCGGCTTTCTCTGGATATGTCCGCCTGACTAAATTAGAAGGATTAAGAAAGGGATATGGCTACTATGTTGTATTGAGCCACAAAAGTGGATTTGAGACGATTTACGGCCACTTGTCAAAATTCCTCGTTGAACCGGGTCAGTATGTGAAAGCCGGCGATCCGATAGCGCTCGGAGGAAATACAGGACGTTCCACAGGCCCCCACCTTCATTTCGAGACCCGCTATATGGGCTATGCCATTAACCCGGCCGCCATATTTGACTTTGAAAACAAGACAACGCATACAGATACATACACATTCAACAAGAGCACCTATACGCAGGATCGCAACTACGCACCTTCGCGTAAAAAGAGCACTACCTCTGTATCGGCATCCGCTTCCACTTATAAGGTACGGAAAGGCGACAATCTTGGAAAGATAGCCCGCAAATACGGGACAACCGTAGCCGCTATAAAGCGCCTGAACGGACTTAAGAGCGACAACCTGTCGGTAGGTCAGCGACTTAAACTCAGATAAACAATTTTGCTTTATAAAACGCATCTCAATAACGACCGCCGTTCCACTGATTTATTCGGAATGGCGGTTTTATTTTGCATAAAAATAGTCGGGAAACAGAAATAATCCTTAAATTAGCAGAATAGACTTAAACCACTTTAATATCACATACTAAATGAGACTCAAATTAGCCATCGGACTCATCCTGGCCCTTTCAGCAGGATATTCATCGGCCCAATACGCCCCTGTCGGAGATAAGATTAAAACCAAATGGGCAGAACAAATTACACCCGACAATGTATGGGATTTATATCCACGCCCTCTGATGCAACGCTCGGAATGGAAAAATCTCAATGGCCTTTGGGATTATGCTATAGTTGACACAAAGCAAAACATGCCCGATAAATATGATGGAAAAATACTGGTGCCGTTCCCCGTGGAATCCAGCCTGTCAGGAGTAGGAAAAACTGTCGGAAATGAAAAGAACTTATGGTATAAGCGTACGTTCAGCATACCCTCGACATGGAAGGGAAAGGACATAATGTTGAATTTCGGAGCTGTCGACTGGAAGTGTGACGTATGGGTCAACGACATAAAAGTTGGGTCGCACACAGGCGGCTATACCCCATTTAGCTTAAACATAACAGACGCGCTTAATCGCAAGGGAGACAATACACTTGCAGTCAGAGTATACGACCCCACCAACAGAGGCTACCAACCACGAGGCAAACAGGTGGAGCGTCCAGGAGGCATCTGGTATACGCCGGTGACTGGAATATGGCAGACAGTCTGGCTTGAACCGGTCAATCCAATGCATATAAAGACAATAAAGACCGTACCCGACATAGATAAAAATATCATAACGGTCAACGTCGTTCCCTCTGAAATATCTACAGACAACGTCATGGCCAAAGTCGAAGTAAAAGAAAATGGGACCATCGTAGCTGAAGGGAAGTCTATCAACGGACAGCCGATAGAGGTAGGCATGCCGTCCGACGTAAAGTTATGGTCGCCGGACTCCCCTTCCCTTTATGACATGACCGTGTCCCTCTATCATAACGGCAAACTTGTCGATACAGCCGATAGTTATACGGCCATGCGCAAATTTTCGACAAAACGTGATGAGAACGGATTTGTCCGAATGCAACTTAACGACAAAGACCTCTTCCAGTTTGGACCTCTGGACCAGGGATGGTGGCCCGACGGGCTTTACACGGCTCCGTCGCCTGAAGCCCTCGTCTACGACATCGACAAGACCAAGGAGCTCGGCTACAATATGATCCGTAAACACGTGAAGGTTAAACCGGCGGTATGGTATACCCACTGCGACAAAATAGGAATGATTGTTTGGCAGGACATGCCAAGCGGCGACAAAAGCCCCAAATGGCTGAACCACGAATACTTCAATGGCACCGAGATTGTACGCTCCAAGGAAAGCGAAGAAAACTTCCGTAGAGAGTGGAAGGAAATCATCGACTATCTCCACAACAATCCCTGCATAGGAACCTGGGTACCGTTCAATGAGGCATGGGGACAATTTAAGACCGAAGAGATTACCGACTGGACCAAAGAATACGACCCCACCCGTCTGGTCAATCCGGCAAGTGGAGGCAACTTCTATAAGTGCGGCGACATACTTGACCTCCACAACTATCCTGCACCGGACATGTATCTTAGCGACCCCGATCGAGCCAACGTCATGGGCGAGTACGGAGGTATAGGTCTGGCACTTGAAGGCCATCTCTGGATGCCTGACCGCAACTGGGGATATGTTCAGTTTAAAAACGAGGATGAAGTTACTGAAGAATACATCAGGTATGCCAAAATTCTTATGGACCTGATCAGCAAAGGATTTACAGCTGCCGTCTACACACAGACTACCGACGTGGAAGTGGAAGTAAACGGACTAATGACCTACGACCGTAAAAAAGTGAAGGTCAATGTCGACAAAATCAGAGAAGCCAACCAGGCTATAGTCCATAGCCTCGACAAATAATCGACGAAGCGGCATGGGAAAATAGAGGTGGATTCGGGAAAACATTCCGGATGTACTTTCAAAATCGAAGTGCAAAAATTTCGATGAATGAAGATACATGAAATA
>CAJTSJ010000022.1 GCA_910578785.1 uncultured Muribaculum sp.
TCTACACTATATTCTTGACATCACCTGCCGCCCACCGGAAAAATCCGCTGACCCACTATACCTGAAATGTTAATGCCGTTTCTTTTTTGACCAGCCGATACAGTTAAGTCATCGCCTTGGCGCTTAACCGAAGGTTAAGAATATATAAAAACACCCAACTTTGACCGTTTTGGGTGCAAAATTGGGTGTATATACAACAAAAGCCTGATAATCAGGCTTTATTGCGGAGAGGACGAGATTCGAACTCGTGGTAGGATTGCTCCTACGTCAGTTTAGCAAACTGGTGGTTTCAGCCACTCACCCACCTCTCCTTTTGTCCGATAAGGATTTCTCCCCCTATCGTTTGCAGTGGTCTTATTGACTTTTGCAGTGCAAAGTTATGAATAAGTTTTTTATAATGCAAACTTTCATCTAAGTTTTTGCACTCCGATTTTGAAAGCTCAAGTTTTTTGCCCGCCTCAAATGAGTTTGGAGCATCCACAAAGTGTCTAATCCAAGATCAATCCCTTGAATATAACAAGGCATCAACAATCAACGGCAACACCTCCGGCTTTATACCGGCGGAAATCAGGAAGTCCCTGTCGGCGTTAAAATTCGAAATAAACGTCTCTGCATCTCCGTCGCCCATATCTATCGAAAGCCCATAATTGTTCAAGGCTTCTTTAATATTGCCGAGAGCGAGCTGGACGTGCCCCATATTAAGGTAATCTATCGACTTCGGGGAGTCCCGGAATACCCGCTTATAATATTCCTCGCTGTGGCCGAAATCCTTCATCAAAAACAAACACCATGCTATAGGCCTCCACGAACGAGAGGATTTTTCGTCAAGAAACTCCACCTTGTAGTAATATCTGAGAGCTTCTTCCGGTTGATTCAACTGCAGATAGCAATGCCCTATATTCATACTAAGGCTCAAATCTTCAGGACGTTTTGCCTCAACAAGCTTATAATGGCTGATTGCTTCGTTATAACGGCCAAGCAATTTGTAGCACAGGCCAAGACGACGTTGAGTCCAAAGGCTGTCGGCGTTAAGAAGTTCTGCCTGCTCATAATATTGCAACGCACCGTGGATATCACCACTCTGTTGCCTGCAATATCCCAACTTTTGGAACAACTGTGCATCAGGTATTGACTTTTCACTCAGCATCTCGTAGACTTTGAACGCATCCTCGTAATAGCCTCGGTTAAAATAGAACTCGCTTACTAAAGCAAGTGTCTCCGAGTCGGTAAGGTCCGGAGCAAGCAAATCAAGCAACAGCAGATTCAACGGACGTGAAAACGGGTCATTAAATTCTCCCCTTCTACGAAACAACTTAAAGAAACGATAAATATTCTGCACATACTTACCGGCGATATTGTCTCGAGAATCCGATTCCGGATTGAGCAAAGACCCCCTTAACTCCAATTCGTTAAAACGCTGAGCATCGAACTGCGACATCATCAATTTGCGCTGCGCTTCCGGGACAGCCGACAAAGCCAGTAGAAAAGAATACTTGTCGCCGTCACACAAAAACTGCGATGCCTCGATAATCGGTCCGAGCTTCAGGCCATCCGACTCCCCTAACGAATCCTTAACCAACGAACAATCGGCACGGAACGTAACAAACCAATTGGCCACATCGGAAAAGAACGGGAATGACTTCAGATTGGAGAAAGTGGACATAAATACATCTCCCCCCTCTTCCTGCATCTTGGTCAATTCCTTAATCTTATCAGTTATGCCTGATTTGTCAAGCAATTCCTGCCATTCCGGGTTCTCTGCAAGATCATCCATGTCTGACATGGATGTCATGTCGTTCAAACGTCGAGTTATGTCAGGACGTAATTTCATCATCTGAGGAATCAGCTCCTCGTTCATCCTGCGGTTAATTCTTTCTGTATCGCGGGAACGTATAAACTGCAAAAATACGAGTCTCACATCGTCATGCCACGATGTAGTATCTCGCAAAGAGTCTATCCGCTTACGAAGTTTATCACTTTCGAGTCTACTTCTGTTCACATACATAGCCATTAATGCCGCGCACAAAGCTTTCATCTGCAACCTCGGCGACGTGGCTGACCCATAGACATCAAGCAGTATGCACAATCTGCGCTCGTCGTAGAAGAACGTCAATCCCAAAAGCAACGAAGATATGAGCAATTCCTTAAAATGAACAGGCAACGCATCTGATTCAAAAGCACCCCGAACGACATCGTCACTTTCGGCAGAAAGCGGATATGTCACCCAAAGCCTATTAAATATTCTCCGTTCAAGATTCTCACGCTCCTTTATAGATGCATTAACGTGAACATTTTCATCTACAATCATATTCAGCAATGACGCATTGTCCTGCGATTTATAATAATCCGAGAACAAAGACGACAAAGAACAGCCTTTATCCATCGCCTCGTAACGTAGTGTAGAATAATACAAAATCGGCGACGACGACTGTTCCATACGACGGGATATGGAATCCATTACCCTTAGCATCTTTGCCACAATGGACTCATATATGGACTTCTGCGACGGATCGTCTGCTCCGCTTGACGCATATTTAAGCATCATCGAATATGACTGTTCAATACCGTCAATCTCATCGGTAATCCGCCAATCACCAAGTTTGGCAGAATAACACCGCAATTCGCGGAAAGCATCGCGAAGGCGATGCTGACTGATATAATTATTAATCTTCCGAACAGCGTCGGCGGATGTGGCTACGGGCATAGTATGTATCTAATTGTCGTTATTTTCTTATAACAAATATACAAGCAAATTGTATGCCAAAAAAATCCCTGCCGATAATTTTTACCGGCAGGGAACAAAGAGTTTTCTAATTATATCTAAATTAGTCTAAGTATTAGTCCTGAGAGAAGATTACGATACGGTTCCAGTTGTTAGTGTCGTAAACCTGAGAATCGCTACCTTCAGCCTTCATAGTCAGACGGTCAGGATTGATACCGTATTCCTTAGTAAGGATATTGTATACGCTCTGAGCACGACGTTCAGAAAGCTTCATGTTGTAAGCTGCTGTACCGGTGTTCTTGTCAGCATAACCCTTGATAACTACGTTAGCTTCGGGATTAGCCTTCATCCACTGTGCGATGTTGTATACGTTAACCATTTCCTTATCGGTAACCTTAGCCGAGTTGATAGTGAAGCGTACGGTTGACATCAAAGGAGCCTGTACATCGGGGCATTCAACAGCAACAACTTCGGGGCATTCCTTAGCTTCAGCGGCTGCGAGAGCTGCGCCACAAGTAGCGAGTGCACCGCGGAGGTCGTTAACCTGACCGTTAAGTTGGTTGATATAACCGATGTAAGTGCAAGGATTGAACTTCTTGAAGCTTCTTCCACCGATGTTGAAAGTGAAACCACCCATAGCGGTCAAGTTCATGTCGATAGATTCGCTACCGTAAGCGATGTTGTCGAAAGTATCGCCGTAGAAAGAATAACGGCCTTCTGCGAAGAAGTCAACAGTCTTGCTAAGACGGAAGCGGAGCTGCATACCTACAGATACAGGCACCTGCCAGCACTTAGTCTTAATGTGGCCACCGTTTATAGCGATGTTGCCGGGAGTCATGTCGTAAGAGTAAGAAACGCCAACACCTACGAAAGGAACCACGCTGAAAATACGCTTGGTGTTAACTTCGAAGCTGTTGAACATGTCCCACATCAAGTCGAAGTTACCATTGATGAATTTAGCCTTTCTATAGCTGTTTGAGGCATCAAAATGGTAAGCGGCCATCTGACCAGACACGCGCCATGCCAAATACGGAGAGAACCATTTACCGAAACCAACACCGTAAGCAGCTGTGATATGACGTTTTGCGTCAGTGGGGAAGTGCTCTACGATAGGGAGTTCCATACCGGCACCGATCTGGATAAACCAATTGTCGCCCTTACCTGCGTAGTAGTGGTCACCACACTCTACCTCAGTCTCTGAAATAACGGCTTCTTCAATCACAACAGCTTCCTGTGCTGAAGCGATGTTTGCTGAAAGGAGCATAGCACCACATGCAGCAAAACCGAAAAGGATGTTCTTTTTCATTCTTCTTTAAATTTTAATTTATACAAATTATTAAACCCTTCGTCTTCTAAATAAGCAAATGTTCTATGTTATTGCTCTGTCACATCTGCCGGAATTTTGATATATTAACGTCCTATAGCCGGAGTTTGTTCAAATAATTTTTTCACAAAGGTATAGTTTTGTTGAATATCTTGCAACTTTTTTGGACATAATTTAACAGCAGTTTGTTAAATGGATTCGACTTATAGTCCAATTATTTGATTTATTTGGCTCCACATCCGACATTTTTAGTAAATTAATCAACAGGAGAATAAATCGAAAATTATAAGTATATTTGCAAAACAGACAAAAACGAACATAAGACATGTCAAATATAAACAACAAATCGAATTCCCGCAAGAAGCATCCGTTAAGGACAAGGCGCCGCTTCAGGCTTTCATTTATCAATGAAAACACCTTCAATGAGATTTGGACAATAAGACTGTCCCAACGAAAGGTCATAGCCTTAATAACTCTGCTGATAGTGGCATTAGGCAGTATGATTGCCACATTAATTGTGTTCACACCTTTGAAAACATTGCTTCCAGGATATCTGAAGCAGTCACAAAGGCAGGAATACATGGTAAATTCCATGCGAGTCGATTCGATGATAACCCAATTGCGCGTGATTGACGCTTACGCAGACAATTTCAAAAAAATACTGCTCGACAGCATCGACATCAAGCCCGTTGCAGCAATGGCCGAAAACACATCCGCCCTACTCGACTCAATGACCCCGCAGTCTGAATCAGAGAGGCAGTTTATAAAACAATATGACGCGAGCAACCGCTACAACGTAAACATACTGTCATCAATCGCGGCAGAAGGCCTGTCGCTTCACAATCCGGCATCTACCGCAACCATAGTCTCCAAGCAACAAGGCAACGAAGAATTCACACTTCTAACCCCAAATAGAGTGCCAGTATTAGCAATGCACGAGGGCACCGTAATCGACACATACCACAGCATAGGAGACGGACATACAGTCACCATCCAACACCCCGACGGACTCCTGTCCAAATACTCGGGAATATCTTCAATATTTGTTGAAAAGGGAACCAAAGTCTCGTCCGGCACATCAGTCGGAATAATGGCATCAACCACAAATCGGCCGGAAACATTGCTCACAATTGAAATCTGGAATAAAGGCACAAAGCTGAATCCGCAGGATTACCTGCAATGGGAATAAGCGCCAAGATAATGTTTTAATCGAGGTACGCAGGCTTTTAAATCAACACATATTTTTATAATAGAGGAATTTGAACTAAATTTGCACATTATATTAAGGTAAACATCAAATTTAGCCAAGTGACCCTACCAAAACGAATAGCAGTACTCGGAAGTACTGGCTCCATAGGAGTCCAGACTCTCGATATCATATCAGAATATCCCGGCATGTTCCGCGCCTCTGTACTTGTGGCCGGATCCAATGTCGAACGATTGATTGAGCAATCAATTAAACACAGACCGGACTTAGCCATAATAGCAGATCCATCGCGATATCAGATTCTGCAGAATGCACTCTCCCCATTCGGCATTGCCGTTGCGTGCGGTTCCGATGCCGTAGCCGATGCCATGGAGTTACCCCAGATCGATACTGTAGTCACAGCCACTGTAGGCTACAGCGGCCTTGAACCGACAATCAGAGCCATCAAGGCCAATAAAGACATCGCATTGGCCAATAAAGAGACACTGGTTGTGGCAGGCGAATTAGTCACACAATTATTGACCCATTCAAAGTCCAAGGTCATACCCGTCGATTCAGAACATTCGGCTATATACCAATGCTTGATGGGGGAAAACAATAAGTCCATCCGCAAACTGCTGATCACGGCATCCGGTGGTCCGTTCAGGACTAAATCTATTGAAGAGCTTGAGAAAGTCACCGTAAAAGATGCACTCTCTCATCCCAATTGGTCGATGGGGGCAAAAATCACCATCGACTCCGCAACGATGCTCAACAAGGCATTCGAAATAATCGAAGCCCGATGGCTTTTCGGCATCGAACCGGACCGTATCGAAGCCGTTGTGCACCCACAATCAATAGTCCATTCGATGGTCGAATTTGTCGACGGTGCGGTTAAAGCCCAGTTAGGACTTCCCGACATGCATCTTCCCATACGTTTTGCATTGGGCGATTCATCGCGACTTCCGACTTCCGAACGCAGCCTGTCAATCACAGACTATTCGCATCTGGAATTCTACAAGCCTGACACAGAAAAATTCCCGATGATAAATCTCGCATATTATGCTTTGCGCAATGAGGGAAACACGGCCTGCATCATAAATGCGGCAAACGAGATAGCCGTGGCCGCATTCCTACATGGCCAGATCGGATATCTTGACATACGCAAGGTCATCGAACGTTCTCTTGAAAAAATCCAGTTCATCGCAAATCCGACTTACGACGACTATGTGGCTACCAATTCAGCCACACGAGAGTTTGCGACATCCATATTAACATCTATCTAAGTCTACAATCAACTTTTTAATGGAATCATTCTTAATAAAAGCCGCACAGCTGATAGCGGCGTTCGCCCTGCTGGTAATCATACACGAATTCGGGCACTACATATTTGCACGTATATTCGGAATAAAAGTCGAGAAATTCTATATGTTTTTTGACCCCTGGTTCTCGCTTATTAAATTCAAGCCCAAGAAAAAGAAGCCGAAATACGACAAAGACGGGAACGAAAAAGCATCTTGGCGAGATACTGAATACGGAATTGGATGGATACCGTTGGGCGGATATGTAAAAATCGCAGGCATGATTGACGAATCCATGGACAAGGAGCAGATGGCTAAACCCGCACAGCCATGGGAATTCCGGTCCAAACCCGCCTATCAGCGTCTGCTCGTCATGGTAGCCGGAGTATTGATGAACTTCGTCCTTGCCATCCTGATATATGCCGGCATTGCCTTTCACTGGGGCGAAAAGTATATACCTTACGACCAGGCTTACGAAGGTATGGAATTTGCTCCGGCCGCTATTAAAGCCGGTTTCCGCAACGGCGACATTCCACTGCTCGCCGATGGCAAGAAGATTGATGTCGCCGACTCCAACCATCTCATTGACATGGTCGAGGCCGATACCATCACTGTATTACGCAACCATACCGACTATGTAAATATAGCCATACCCGACAACTTCATTTTCCGTGTGAACGACGATAAAGGATTTTTCACATATCGATTACCCGTAGTTGTGGGCAACCTCGTAAACGGAGAGCCGGCCATTAAGTCAGGTCTGCAAGTCGGCGACAAAATCATAAGCATTGACTCCGTACCGACGCGCGCGTACTCGGAATTCACTGCCGAACTTGCGCGCAAAGGCGGTAAAGAGGTCGTTATGGGCATAGAACGCGACGGCAAGCACATGAACATCGACATAACTCCCACAGAAGGAGGCAAGATTGGCATACAATTAAAGCCAATCACCGAAATATATCCGGTAGAGGTGCGCAACTACAGTTTGCTGCAATCCATTCCCAAAGGCTGGGAAATGGGTACTGACAGATTGTCATCGTATGTAGGTTCGATGAAGTATGTGGCTACCGCCGAAGGAGCAAAAAGCCTCGGAGGCTTCGGAGCTATCGGAAGCCTGTTCCCTGAGAAATGGAATTGGCTGTCGTTCTGGGAGATTACAGCCTTCCTGTCGGTAGCGCTTGCATTCATGAATATCCTTCCGATTCCGGCTTTGGACGGCGGACATATCATGTTCCTCTTTTATGAGATTATCACCCGACGTAAACCGAGCGAAAAATTCATGGAGTACGCCCAGATAGCCGGCATGTGCTTCTTATTCTTGTTACTGATTTATGCAAACGGTAACGACCTATATCGCTTTTTCTTAAAGTAAATCACAACCAAATACGAAAAAATATGTCATCATATCCTCGAATCGTACTTCGTAGAGGCAAAGAGCAGTCCTTACAACGACTGCACCCGTGGGTATTTTCCGGGGCGGTAGCCCAACTCCCTGACAATATTGAAGAAGGCGACATCGTGAGTGTATATTCGTCTGACGGCAAATTAATCGGCGTCGGCGATTATCAGGTAGGCAGCATCACAGTGCGCATACTTGAATGGGGTGATGCCGTAATCGACGGGCAATTCTTCGCCACGCGTCTTAAAGAAGCATACCGTGTACGCCGGGCATTGGGACTGATTCGTCACGACAACAATGCATTCCGGCTTGTACATGGCGAAGGCGACTTCCTGCCCGGACTCGTAGTCGACATATACGGCGATACGGCTGTTCTTCAGGCCCACTCACCGGGCATGCATTTTTTCCGCGACACAATTGCTCAAAGTCTGGTAGACCTCAATGATGCCGGAATAAAAAATGTCTACTACAAATCCGAGACCACTCTCCCCTACAAAGCCCACTTAGACCCCCAGAACGAATATATCATCGGCGACTATTCCACCAACATCGCAATGGAAAATGGCCTTAAATTCCATGTCGACTGGCTGAAAGGACAGAAAACAGGATTTTTCGTTGACCAGCGTGACAACCGCTCCTTGCTCGAGAGCTATTCACGTGGACGCAAGGTGCTCAACATGTTCTGCTACACAGGAGGATTCTCTGTATATGCCTTGCGCGGAGGAGCAGAGCTGGTGCATTCAGTCGACAGTTCGGCCAAAGCCGTTACTCTGACGGAGGCCAACGTCAAACTGAATTTCCCCGACGACACCCGTCATAGAGCATTTGCGGAAGATGCCTTCAAATATATAGGATCTATAGACAACGACGCCTATGACCTTATTATACTTGACCCGCCGGCGTTCGCCAAACATCGGAGCGCGCTCAAAAACGCACTGATAGGCTACCGCAAACTAAACGCCAAGGCATTCGAGCGCATAGCCCCCGGCGGAATCCTCTTCACATTCTCGTGTTCGCAGGCAGTAAGTCGCGAACAGTTCCGTCTGGCAGTATTTTCCGCAGCCGCGCAAAGCCGTCGCAGAGTCCGCATACTCCATCAGCTCACTCAGCCGGCCGACCATCCCGTCAACATATATCACCCTGAAGGCGAATACCTCAAAGGGCTTATACTATATGTTGAATAATCTCTGAATAATCCATAAATTTTTATCCATACAAAATGAACCGATTAAATCACTTTGCAGGTTGCATGGCTATCGCCGTAGTGGCATGCTCATGCTCGTCCAATAGTACCGAATCCAATCCGTCAGACTTCGACTATGTGGTCGACCGATTTGCCGACATTGAAGTTCTGCGCTATCAAGTTCCTGAATTCGACAGTCTGTCGCTCCAGCAGAAGATGCTCGTATACCATCTTACGGAAGCTGCCATTGCCGGGCGCGACATTCTCTGGGACCAGAACGGCAAGCACAATCTTGCCGTCCGCGACATGATGGAGAATATCTATCTCAATTACAACGGAGCAAAAGACTCCCAGGACTACAAAGCATTTGAGAAGTACCTGAAGCAGATATGGTTTGCCAATGGACTTCACCATCATTATTCTATGGACAAATTCACTCCCGGATTTTCCAAAGAATTCCTCATCGAACAGATCAATGCGCTCCCTGAAGACAAACAACCCAAAGACCGAGAAACTCTTCTTGCCCTCATATTCGACCCCTCCGTATCGCCTAAAAAGGTAAACCAGGCAGAAGGTCAGGATTTGATACTCACATCTTCCACCAACATCTACGAAGGTGTCAACCAAGCAGAAGTCGAAGCCTACTACGCCGCACTTAAGGACACCACAGACACCACCCCCATATCCTACGGACTCAACACTCGCAAAGTGAAGATTGACGGCAAAGTTGTCGAACAGCCCTACAAAGTCGGAGGACTCTACACCGAAGCCATCGAAAGAATCGTTGGAGAACTCAAAGAAGCATCCAAATATGCCGAAAACGATGCACAAAAGGCTTACATCGACAAACTTATTGAATACTATACCACCGGCGACCTCCGTACATTTGACGAATATTCAATTCTATGGGCGGAAGACACCGCTTCGCAGGTTGACTTCATCAACGGATTCATCGAGTCATACGACGACCCGCTGGGCATGACAGGCAACTGGGAGTCAATCGTCAACTTCAAGAACATCGCGGCATCCAACCGCACTGAGACTATCAGCGGCAACGCACAGTGGTTTGAAGACCACAGCCCGGTCGATCCGCGCTTCCGCAAAGAAAAAGTGAAAGGCGTATCGGCTAAGGTCATCACCGCCGCGATTCTCGCCGGCGACGCATATCCCGCAACTCCCATCGGCATCAATCTCCCCAACGCCAACTGGATTCGCGCCGCACACGGATCAAAGTCAGTCACTCTCGAGAACATAACCCAAGCCTATGATGCGGCGTCGCACGGCGACGGATTTAATGCCGAATTCGTCATCGACCAGGAGACTTCCGACCTAATGGACAAGTACCTCTTCATAACCGACAACCTGCACACCGACCTCCACGAGTGTCTCGGACATGCATCCGGACAGCTTCTGCCGGGAGTTGACCCCGACGCACTCAAAGCCCATGGCTCAACTCTCGAAGAAGCCCGCGCCGACCTGTTTGCCCTCTACTATCTCGCCGACCCAAAACTTATTGAACTCGGTCTGCTCGACAACCCCGACGCATACAAAGCCGAATACTACAAATATATCCTCAACGGACTCATGACTCAGCTCATGCGCATCGAACCGGGCAAAGATGTTGAAGAAGCCCACATGCGCAACCGAAAACTCATATCCGAATGGGCTTATGAGCACGGAAAGGCCGACAACGTAATCGAATATGTAAAACGCGACGGCAAGACCTACATCAAAATCAACGATTACAACAAACTGCGCGACCTCTTCGGCCAGCTACTCGGCGAGATACAGCGCATAAAGAGTGAAGGCGACTACGCAGCAGGCGCAGCGTTGGTTGAAAAATATGCAGTGAAAGTCGATCCGGCCATCCACAAGGAGATTCTCGACCGCTACGCCACCCTCGACATAGCTCCATACAAAGGATTCGTCAATCCCGTTTACACGCTCGAAAAAGACTCTGACGGCAACGTAATCGATGTCACAATAAGCTACACCGAAGATTACGCACCCCAGATGCTCCGCTACTCGCGCGACTACTCGACACTACCCCGCTAATAATCGGCCAAAGCAAATAACGCCGGTTGTGTCGTAAAAGGATTGAAACAACCCTAAAACACTGCACCCCAAAAGTTTTGTGTCTAACTTTTGGGGTGCAGTACTTTTTTGTTGCAACAAAAAAACAAAGCGAGGTTTAGGCATAGCAGAAATTTGGCAATACCGAAATAATTTAGCAGGAAGGAGCCGTTAGAGATGCTCCGTGACGGACACTTTGAGAGCATTTGGGAAAATGAGTAGCCGAACATCTGCTACGATGACTTGGTTGTTAGGAAGGTGCTGTTCTATATACGGATATGGATGGAGTGGTCCCATTTTCTCTTTGGACGTCTGTAGTTCGAGCCGTCGCTTAATGAAAGCATGCCGTCAAATGGAAATTCATCGTTAGGACGAGAAAATATGTTGGTAGATATATAGAGCACCGTTGTGTCCGGCATGATGTAGCATAACAAAGAGACCGTCCGCAAATTGAATGTTTGCGGACGGTCTCTTTGTTATGTTAACGTCAATGGTTACTCGGCTACTTTGTTGTAGCGGGCATTCAGTCCTTTGATTACCTCGTCGGTGATGTCGAGAGCCGGATTGAAATATACGCCTACAGCCTTGTAAAGAATTGCGTCGTAACCGCGGGTCTTGTTATATTCCTTGATGAAAGCCTCAATCGAGTCGTTGAGCTGCATCTGCTGCTGAATCATCTCCTGTTCAGCTTCACGCTGAAGGGAAGCCAGATAGTTCTGAGCTTCGGTGTTCTTCTTGTTGAGAAGTTCCTGGTCAGAATTGAAGCTTTCCTGCGAAAGATAACCGTTTGAGTTGATCTTCTGCTGAATCTGATTGGCAAGCTTCTGGATTTCAGCACCGCGAGAGCGCTGGGCATTGTCAATTTTGCTTACCTGACGCATCTGAGCTTCTTTGAAGTCCTTGGCGAGGTTGTAGTGAGCCGCGATTGAGTCAGCGTCAATGTAGCGGATATTAATCATGGCTACGGGCTGGTCGGCTGTCGCAGTCGGTGCGCTTGAGTTAGCCGAATCATTTGAATTAGTACATGATGCGGCAAACAGCGCGAAAATAAGCATAAGTGACTTGGCACAAAGTGCAAAATTCTTCATTGTAATTTAATAATGTAAGATATGTTATAATTATGTTTTACTATCGCTGTCACGATCGTGGGCGGCACATGATATGTTCCGTTGCCGGAGTGCAGGGATGTCATGGACATGCCCTGACGGGAATTTTCCACCTTTGACAAAAAGCACTTTAACACCGAGGAGAAGCACCGCCAAAGCCACTAATATCACGGATAGAATCAGTATTTTCACTGTGTCGTCACGATTTTGCACTGCAAATATAAGAAAGCAATTCCAATTTTGGTAATATCTAAAATTTATTTTGTAACTTAGACTGCGAAAAAGCAGAGAATTTAACAAATTTATACAGTTCTCGCCCTTATTGAACCAATATAAACTAACATAATTTTTATCCGACAATGACAATTAAGGATCTTAAGCCCTCACTCATCTGGGGTATTTTCGATGAAATCACCAAAGTGCCCCGCCCTTCTAAAAAGGAGGAGAAGATACGTCAGTACCTGCTTGACTTCGCGGCCAAACACAATATCGCAGTCAAGACCGATGCCGTAGGCAATGTCGTAATGAGCAAACCGGCCACTCCCGGCCACGAAAACGCTCCGACAGTAATATTGCAGGGCCACATGGACATGGTGTGCGAATCAAACAAGAAGGATTTCGACTTTGAGAATACTCCCATAACCACTATCATCGACGGCGAATGGGTTCATGCCGACGGAACCACCCTCGGTGCCGACAACGGCATCGGAGTAGCCGCTTCACTTGCAGTAATGGTTGACGACACTCTCGAACACGGCCCCATTGAAGCGCTGTTCACAGTCGATGAAGAGACCGGCATGACCGGAGCCAACAACCTCGGCGCCGACATGATGAACGGAACCATACTTCTCAACCTCGACTCGGAAGATGACGGCGAGATATTTATCGGATGCGCAGGCGGCATCGACACCACCATCACATTCGACTACAAGCGTGAAATGGCCCCGGTCGACTACCATTGGTTCGACATCGAGCTTGCCAACCTTAGCGGAGGCCATTCCGGAGGCGACATACATGAAGGCCGTGCCAACTCCAACAAGCTTCTCGCACGTTTCCTCTTCAACCTGTCGCAGAAATATACCATCGCACTCAGCGAAATATCAGGCGGCAACCTGCGCAACGCGATTCCCCGCGCCGCGCATGCCGTAGTAGGTGTGCATACCTCAAGCAAGGAAAACGTAATGGTGGCGTTCAACGAATTCGTAGCCGAAGCAAAGAACGAATATAAGGCTACCGACCCCAACATGGACATAACCATCGCCACTGCCGACAAGCCCGAATATGCCATCGACAGCGACACCACCACCCGACTCATCCGCTCGCTCTACGCATGCCCTCACGGCGTGATTTCGATGAGCCACGACCTCGAAGGCCTCGTTGAGACATCGACCAACCTTGCATCCGTAAAGATGCAACCAGATTCGACAATACTCGTCACCACAAGCCAGCGCAGCTCGGTCGAAAGCCGGAAATACGACATCGCGCGCCAGCTCGAAGCTCTGTTCCTACTCGCAGGTGCGAAAGTGACACACGGCGACGGATATCCCGGATGGGCACCCAACATGGAATCGACCATCATGAAGATAGCCAGCGATGCCTACGAAGAACTGTACGGCGTAAAGCCTGCCATCAAGGCCATACATGCCGGACTCGAATGCGGACTGTTCCTGACCAAATACCCGCACCTCGACATGGTTTCGTTCGGTCCGACCCTGCGCGGTGTACACTCCCCCTCGGAGAAGATGCACATACCTGCCGTAGAGCGTTTCTGGAACCAACTCACTCTCATACTTAAGAAAGTAGGCGAACTGAAAGCTTAATCTTAAGCCACACTGTCATAAGGAGGTGTTGCTGAAATTTTCCAACTCCAACAACACCTCCTTTTATATTATACATACATCTATATACACATACATTGCAATCAATGCCACGAAGAGCCTCCACGACAATCATAACGATAGCCCTGCTGTCATATCCGACAGCCAATGCCCGTTCTCAGCAACCGGGCCAGACTCTTCACGAGCATGAAGCCATCGAACTTGCCGACAGCCTCTCGCCCCTAATCTCATTTCATCCCTGGACACCGTTGCTGATTCCGGAACGGCATCCATCGCTGACCCGACTGACAGAAGACGACTTCATAAAAGCCGCAAATGAATTAGGAGTTGAAGTAGCCACCATAAAAGCTGTAGTTCAGATAGAGGCAGGTCCGTCGGGCAAAGGATTCTCGGAAGAAGGCGTCCCCATAATCAACTTTGACTTCTCCCTTTTCCAGAAGTTCGCCAAACGCAGAGGCATAAAGCTCTCCAAATTCAAGAAAAGCAATCCTGTAGTGTTTGCTCCGCTTAATCGCCGCAAATACGGCTCCACGCAGAAAGCTCAGTTTGCGCGCTTAAATTCAGGTATGGAGATAGACTCTGTAGTAGCCCTTGAAGCAACATTCTGGGGAATGTTCCAAATAGGAGGATTCAACTGGAAGAAATGCGGATGCAGTTCCGTCGACGAATTCGTAGAACTGATGTCAACCTCCGAACGCGACCAGCTTGAGCTTTTTGTCCGCTACATTATATCCCGTGACCTTGGAGGCTATCTGCAGGCAAAAAACTGGGCAGGATTTGCAATGCGCTATAACGGCAAGTCATACGCCAAACGAGGCTACCATAAACGACTGGCACGGGCATACCGGAAGTTTGCCTCTAAAAATAAATAATCATGAATTATACACCTGAACACCTTACCCATCTCGACCAAGACAGCATATTCGTGTTCGGAAGCACACCGGACGGCATCCACGACCACGGCGATGCATTGACCGCCTATAAATATTTCGGTGCCGTAAATGGACAAAGCTCCGGACTGCAGGGACAGTCATACGCCATTCCGACGATGGAAGGCGACATCGAAAAGATGAAACCGTACATCAAAGCCTTTTTTGAGCTGGCCTATGAATGGGACCAGACCATGTTTTACGTCACCCGCATAGCATGCGACATACCCGGCATAACCGACAGCGACATCGCCCCTCTCTTCGCCGAAGCCCTCAAGCTATACAATGTACTCCTCCCCGAATCGTTCGTCAAAGCGATACGGCAACAGAAAACGCAACCAGATTTCTAATCCGCTCAGATTCCCGCAACAGATATGCACAGACGGTCGACTGGCAGATGCTCCCTCGCAACACGTGTCAGTTCGTCGGCCGTGAGATTATGAAGCGTTTCAATCTGGCGGGCAAAGTACCCGTCGGGAATAAACGCAGTATGCAGGGTCTGGTAGTAGTCCATCATCTCAAACGCATTGTCAAGCGTCGAGGCAAGTCCCGACATGGCATGCTTACGCAGTCGGTCAAGTTCGCCGTCAGTGAAGTCGCCGGTATACAACCGTTTGATTTCAGCCACAACCTCATCGATAAGCGGACGCTCATTTATGGTGTCGGTCGATGCTACAATCTCCATGGTACCGCCTTCCGGCTGTCCGAGCAGGAATGAGTTTATGCCGTAGGTATAACCCTTGTCTTCTCTGATATTGGTCATAAGCCTGCTTCCGAAATATCCCCCAAGCGCCATCACGAGATAGCGGAGAGTGATGTAGTCGGGATGATCACGGCCGATGGTCCGCATGCCCATTCTGACTGCGCTTTGGACAGCTCCGTCGACATGCGTACGCACCGACAGTCCTTCATCGGCTTTAAAAGGAACCAATACATGCTTCACGGAACCCGATTCAGACACGGACAGCTGTCCGAACGAATCATTTACGGCATCTTCAATCTTTGGCGAGATGCGTCCTGCAAGATATAGAGTCATGTCCTTCAATGACGGACGAAACAAATCGGAATGCCATTTTTTGAGTGCGTCCAACCCTATCGAGCGGATTTCATCCGGAGCCTCGGTTCTGGCGAGAGGATGATGCTCTCCCATCGTGAGTTTATTGAAATGCATCGAAGCATTATATTCGACCTTCTTAAGCATCAGCTCAACGTTCTGCACGTGCCTGTCAAGAACCACTTCAAATGCCCGCTCCGACATCTGCGGGTCGAAGAGAGTCTGCGGAAAGAGCGGAAATACATCGCCGGCCTTCGAATTCAGCGTGTAAAGGACCATCGACGTAAAGTGCGGTTCGACGGAGAAAGCCTGCCGGGCGCCATTGAATTCAACAAGTTCGGCCATACCGCCGTCAGGATACGATTTCGTGCCCTCAAGCATCAGACTCGGAACAATTCTTGCCACGGAAGGCGATCCGCACTCGGCCATACCGCCGTTGAACACACAGGTCAGACGGCTCACATCGAGCGACGAACTTTGGTCTATCACATTGACATTGATGCCGTTGTCAAGTTTCAGACATCGCATAGGAGGAATCGACAGATTGCCGAAATCCTTTACCCTAGGCGGTATATTGCGGTTTGGTTCATTCATGACTGCTTATTTTCAAGCTTCTTGCAAAATTCTATGGCATGGGCCAGATCTTCAGGAGTGTCGATGCCGATTGTAGGCGAAGCCGTGATTCCGACCTTGATTGCATATCCGTTCTGCAGCCAGCGCAACTGTTCGAGCGATTCGGCCAGCTCAAGCGAACTTTGAGGCAGTTTGGTTATCTCCGAGAGTGTATCGGCCTTGTAGGCATACATCCCGACATGCGTATAGAATTTCGATGAATGTATCCACTCCTCCCATGGATGATTGCGTACATAAGGTATAATCGAACGGCTGAAATACATGGCATTCATCTTAGAGTCAAAGGTTACCTTGGGCCTGTTGGGATCAAAGAGCGCGTCCCATCCCAGCTCTGGATCAAACTCACGGACAAGAGTCGCTATCTTAGTCCCAGGAGCGTCGAAACAACGCTTAAGTTCGGCTATCTGCTCCGGGTCGATAAACGGTTCGTCGCCCTGTATGTTTATTACCACATCTGCATTACTTTCAACATTTACGTAAGCCTCAAAGCATCTGTCGGTACCGCTCCGATGTTCCGTGGACGTCATCACAACCCTGCCGCCAAAACCACGCACGGCATCGGCTATCCGGTCGTCGTCAGTGGCCACATAGACCTCGTCCAACTCCTTGCAGGCCTGACGGTAGACACGCTCTATCATGCTCATGCCACAAATGTCGGCAAGCGGTTTACCCGGAAACCGCGATGAAGCGTAACGGGCAGGTATAATTCCTATAAATGTCATAATTATATGTTAGTTTTTTGTTTATCAGCTGTTTCAGAATCCGGCGACACCTTTCTCGGCGCAAGCATCGACGGTGCCAGAAAGATTCCGACTAACAAATATATGTAATAAGTTATAATACGCCAAAACAAAGCGATAATCAAAGCCATTCCGCTGTTGTGGAGCATATCGCCGTAATACTCAGTAAAAAGCCATTCGCTGACACCGCTTCCGCCGGGAGTAGGACTGACCATCAGCACCACCCATACCACGAACTGCCGCCCAAACACTATCAACTGGTCAGCTGTAGGCACAAAACCGAAGAAAAGCGCATTGACCACCAGAAACCGCGACGACCATGTAAGCGCCGTGGCAAAAAACGTCTCGGCCCACCATTTTACCGGACGTGTGCGCAAATCCTTTGACGCGGACACCATATTGTCGCCCAAAGCTATCACGGCGGGTTGCCAGCGTCTGATGAACGGCAGACGGAAAATGAATATCAGACCACTCCTTATGCCGTTAGGCTTGACTATTATTCCCAAAAACAAAATCGTAGTCCATATGAAAATCGCACCGTAAACTATCCAGAACACCCAGCGCAGACCCACTTCAAAATGCGTGTCCTTAAATCCGAACAGCTCGGCATAGGGTATCAGCAACATCACTATCGGACAAGCCACTACAAAAAACAATTCGTCAAGAAACAGAGTCGTAAACATCAAAGTCGTGGCACGTCCGAGGTTTATTCCCTCATGATGCATGAAAATCATTCCAAGCGACGACCCTCCGACAGCCGAAGGGGTCACGCATGAAGTGAATTCGCACATGAAATTGACCTTCAAAGCCTGCCACCACGTCAGGTGCCGGTCGGTCAATGTCCGGAATCGCCATGTCAGTCCGAAGTCGCGACCGGCCATGAACAGCCATGCAAGAACTATGCACAGCACTACCCTATGGTCAAAATGTATCGACTTCCACAACTCGACACTGAACTCTTTATGAAACAGCCAGACCACAACACAGAGTCCTATCAATATCGGAAGAACCACCTTCAAGGCCATCGATTTCGCCGAGGTAGGCTTTGGTTCCTGTGAAACGCTATTTTCGTCCATGTCGGTCAATTATTGATTTATATCTATCGTAAACTTCTTCCATGACATCGCGCCACGAACGTGTCAATGTCGACGATGCACCCCGAGCCACCCGGTTAAGAGTTTCGCCGTCGGCATATATACGCCGGACAGTATCGGCATAGCTCTCCGGTGTGTCGACCGCTAGAAAACCATTCATGCCGTCGACTATGACTTCCGCGGCAGTGGCACCCTTTAGCAACACTGACGGAGTACCCATCATGGCCGCTTCGCGCACCACCAAAGGCGCATTGTCGTAAAACGAAGGGAACAAAAACAAGCTCGCGGCGGCGTAATACTCCTTTAATATTTCACGGTTCTGGATGATTCCATGAAGACTGACTCTATCTTCCAGGCCAAGGCTCTTTATCAATTCCGACATCTCGCCGACAGCATATCCCGTACCGACGAACGCCATTTTCACCGGAAGGTCGCGCAACAGATTCATTGCCTTGATTATCGTGAGCACACCTTTCTCGCGTATATGTTGCCCCACAAAAAGCAACAACATCTCATCATCACGTATTCCAAGTCTCGCACGCGACACTCTCTTAAACCGCAAGATTTCGTCAAAAGTCTCCATCTCAAGGTCTATTCCGTTCTCGACCACGGTCAAGGGCCCCTTATATCCATACTCCCTTACCGTATCCTCGACCCGAGCCTGCGGAATCCAGACTTCGTCCGCAGCCTCGAAGAAAGCCATAATGCGCTTCATAATCTTCTTCACCAGCCACTGTGGCAACGAATGTTCGAGGTCGGTACGGTATTTTGAATGAAATGTAGCGATAAGAGGCACGTCATGCTTTTTCGCCGCATACAGAGCCAGACGGCCTGAAGAGAATGGACAGTGGGAGTGCACCAGTGCGAACGGCACCCTACGCAACTTACTCCAGATAAACGGGTCAAGCTTAGGATAACCGTAGCGGTACGGCTTCCGCGACGCAATCGACAGGGAAAAATACCGATAAAGGTCAAAATTATCATGGTCGGGAACCTCCGGATTCCAGGGTGTGACCACACATGTTTTCAGCCCCATCGCAGTAAGCCAGCGTACATAATTCTCGACCGTCAGCGTGACTCCGTCAAGAACCGGAGGGAAACTATCGTTAAACAAGCCGTAGACCTTCTTATTATTACTGTCCATATAACTTTACTGTCGGATTTGATTTTGCCTCTACCGTTTCGCGATTACCAACTCGCATAGATGTCACAAAGGTACTTATTTTAAGCCTTTTTCACAAATTATTTTTAGAAAGAGGATTTAATCCGTAAATTTGCACTCGGAAATAATTTAACAATCAATTAAACTATTGCGACAATGGCACAAAAGCCCTCCATACCTAAAGGCACGCGCGATTTCTCACCCGTGGAAATGGCACGGCGCAACTACATATTCGACACCATACGCGACGTATTCCACATGTTCGGATTCAAGCAGATTGAAACCCCGGCCATGGAAAATCTGTCGACCCTCATGGGCAAGTATGGCGAAGAAGGCGACAAGCTTCTGTTTAAGATTCTGAATTCCGGAAACTATCTAAAGGGAGCCGACAAAGCGCTCCTTGACGAAGAGGAACCGTCAGGCCGACTCACCTCACAGCTATGCGAAAAAGGTCTGCGATATGACTTGACCGTTCCGTTCGCACGCTACGTGGTGATGCACCGCGCCGAACTGCAATTCCCCTTCAAACGCTTCCAGATACAGCCCGTATGGAGAGCCGACCGACCGCAGAAAGGCCGATATCGTGAATTCTACCAGTGCGATGCCGACATAGTAGGTTCCGACTCGCTGATGAACGAAGTCGAACTGTTGCAGATGATCGACGAAGTCTTCCGCCGCCTGCGCATACGCATTGCAATCAAACTTAACAACCGCAAGGTGCTTGCCGGAATAGCCGAACTTATCGGAGCTCCGGAGAAAATTGTCGACATCACCGTGGCCATCGACAAAATCGACAAAATCGGCATAGATGCCGTCAATGCCGAACTTCTCGAACGCGGATTGTCGGCAGAAGCCGTAGAGACTCTACGTCCGATTCTTTCAATCGACGGAACCATCGAAGAACGCCTTAACCGTCTTGACGAAATACTGGCCTCGTCGGAGATAGGACGCAAAGGTATCGAAGAGCTCAGATTCGTGACGGAAGCCACCCAGAAACTCGGACTGAACGCCGTGCTCGATCTTGACGTCTCGCTTGCACGCGGTCTCAATTACTACACAGGCTCAATTATCGAGGTAAAGGCCCTCGACGTCCAGATAGGCTCAATAACCGGCGGAGGACGCTACGACAACCTTACCGGAGTGTTCGGCATGCCGGGAGTGTCAGGCGTGGGCATCTCGTTCGGAGCCGACCGCATCTACGACGTTCTGAACACACTCGACCTGTATCCGGCCGATGCTTCTGACGCCACAAAGGTAATATTCCTCAACATGGGCGACGAAGAAGCCATAGCTTCACTTAAAGCCATAAAGTCGCTACGGGCAAACGGCATATCTGCCGAGCTTTACCCCGATGCCTCGAAGATGAAGAAGCAGATGGCCTATGCCAATGCGCTAGCCGTCCCGTTCGTGGCCATCATCGGTGAGTCAGAGATGGCCGAAGGCACCGTAACCCTCAAGGACATGACCACCGGCGAACAGTCAACAGTCGCCATAGACCGGCTTAACGAAAAGATAGCTAAATAACCCCAAGTCCGGCAAGGAACACCAAGCCGATACCGGCAGGGGCCACATACTTCAACGAGAATATAACCAGGCGCAGGAACCATCCGGGTATGGTACCTGTGCCTTTTAACTGCGCGACGACTACATTACGGTCGATAAACCACCCGACAAAAATCGAAATAAGCATTCCGCCCAACGGCAACATCACATTGCTGGACGCATAGTCAAACAAATCGAATATGGTCAGCCCGAATATTCTGAATCCGTTCAACGCGCCAAAAGACAAAGCACACAGAGTGCCGAGAGTCATAGCTATGCCGGTGTTAAGGAGCGCGGCTCTCTTTCGGCTCAAGCCGAGCTGTTCGCAGAAGAACGCCACACAAATCTCGCTCATGGAGATGGTGGAGGTCAACGATGCGAGGAAGAGAAGGAAGAAGAACAGCGTCGACCATACGACTCCGCCGGGCAACTGGTGGAATATGTCGGGCAGGACTTCAAACACGAGTTTCGGTCCGGCCGCCGGTTCAGCGTCAAAAGTAAACACCGCCGGAAAAATTATGATTCCCGCAAGTATGGCCACGAGCGTGTCCAGCGACGCCGTCATGGCGGCGCTCTTCACCAGCGGAGTCTCTTCCGAGAAATAGCTGGAGTATATCATCATTGTTCCGAGCCCTATCGACAGAGAAAAGAAAGCCTGGCCCAACGCCCCGATTAACACAGAAGAGTCAACTTTGGAGAAATCGGGTTTGAACAGGAATTCCAGACCCTCTCTGGCTCCGGGCATGAAAAGCGAGTTGACACAGAACAGAATCAGAATGACAAAAAGTATAGGCATCAATATGTTTGAAGCCTTCTCTATGCCCTTCCTAACGCCACGCAACACGATGACGGCATTGAAGGCAAGGAACACCAAAGTCCACATCACAGGGCGCCAACCCGTAGAAAATTCATCAAACGACTGATTCCGTACCCCGTAGTCCATTGACGCGATACCGCCGGTAAGCGACTGCGTGAAATACTCCAGCGTCCATCCGGCCACGACGGAATAAAACGACAGTATCAGAATCGAGGCAATGATGCCCATGTATCCTATCCAGGCCCACTGTCGGCAAGAATGGAGCATTCTGAATGCGCCGAATATGTTGCGCCGCGTACCGCGCCCCATTATGAACTCGGCACAGATCACGGGTATGCCAATGACCAGAATAAAAAATATATACATCAGCAGAAACGCACCGCCACCGTGTGTGCCGGCCTCATAAGGGAAACGCCAGATATTTCCCAAACCAACTGCAGAGCCTACGGTGGTAGCGATTACACCGAGTTTTGTACCGAACTGTACGCGATTATCAGACATACCGGAACTTGATTTTGATTATAAAAATGAGCTTATCAGCACCACCGCTATCAGAATCGGTGCCACATACTTAACTATAAACAACCCAGGACGGTAAATTCTCGACCGGATGGTACCGTTATTCGTAATTTCATCCTTAAAATAGCCCTTCGGAACACACCAGCCCACAAACAGACAGGTGAATATGGCACCTACTGGAAGCATCACATTCGTGGCCATCGTGTCGAGGAAATCAAATATATTCAATCCTGCGATTTTGAGCCACGACAACGAACCCTGCGACAACGAACATAATGTGCTGAGCACGAACAACGGCAATATCACTGTCAGACACGCCGCCGTGCGCTTCATCCTGAACCGGTCCATCATAAACGCTATCGACACCTCGGCGAGAGAGATTGTCGAGGTCAGCGCCGCGACCATCAGCAACAGGAAAAACAATGATGACCATATCTGGGTGCCTGGCATCTGGGCGAAAACCTCGGGCAACGTGACAAAGACAAGCGTCACCCCTTCAAGACCGTGCTCGTCGAGTCCGAAAGTCTTTACGGCCGGGAATATTATGACGCCCATCATAACCGCCACGAGCAGGTCGAGCATCGACACAGTGACAGCGGTTTTGCCGAGCTTGGTGTCTTTAGGGAAATAGCTTGAGTATGTTATCAGGATTCCCATACCGAGCGACAGGGAGAAGAATGCCTGGCCCAATGCATTTATGACTACACCGGGGGTGATTTTCGAGAAATCCGGCCTGAAAAAGAATTCCAATCCGTCAATGGCCTTGGGAAAAGTCATCGAAACGCCACAGAACACGAGCAACAGGACGAACAGCATCGGCATCAGTATGTTCGACATCTTTTCAATGCCCTTCTGCACCCCCATCAGGAGTATGCCCAGATTTATGGCCAGCATGATATAAGTAGGAATCAGAGGTTTCCAGTCCTGCATGATATATTCCTGCATCTTCGTCCGGAACTGACGGTCAAGCATATCTGTCGCCAGAGAGCCGTCAATACCGACCACCGGAGCATACAGACTGCCGGTAATGGACTGCCACATATACTCAAACGTCCATCCGGCCACCACCATATAAAAAGACAGGATAAGGTATGAAGCCAGAATAGCAAGAGCGCCCACAATCCACCACGGACGCTTTGGCGCAAGTTTATGAAACACCCCCACAGAATCCGTACGCTGTCCGCGTCCCAACGAAAATTCAGCGAGCATGACGGGAATTCCCAATAAAAACACGCAACCTATGTATAAAAGAAGAAACGCCGCTCCGCCATTGGTCTGCGCTTCAGCCGGGAAGCGCCAGACGTTGCCAAGCCCTACGGCAGAGCCGACCGTGGCGATAATAAGCCCTATTTTACTGCCAAATTGTGCCTTATTGCTCATAATTAATTCGATATTCCACCGCAAAATTACTAAAAATACAACAATCAGTCATTATTTATTGAATATTTATTATATTTGCAGTAAATTTTGCATAATAATTGATTTACCTATGAGCGTTAAGCGACTGATAAATAGATGTCCGGCATGGATATTCTCTATAATTGTGGTGTTGGCCATACTATATCTCACACTTGTCCCCAGGCCATTGCCAGAACTGGACATACCGCTGTTTCCCGGTGCAGACAAGGTGGTCCACGCCATAATGATGATGGGAATGATGTGGTGTATCGCGCTCGACCTGATGCGCCACAAGTCGCTGTCGTCGGCCGTAGCTCCCAAATCCCGCCTCGTGATAGCCCTGCTCTGCACCATCGCGTTCGGAGGTGCCATAGAGCTGGTTCAGGGAGCCATGAAAATGGGACGCGGCGAGGATATCTATGATTTCCTCGCCGACGTCATCGGTGCCATTATAGGTTATGTAGTTGTCGTTATTGTATGGGAGCCACTTGTTCGATGGTTGCAGGATGAGTGAACGAATACATGGCCTGGCCTACCACCGACTTCAACTCTTCACCTTGCATTCCGCGGGCCTCTATCGTTCCGTCCGGGGCAAACAGAATCAGATGTGGAATTCCTGATATGCCATAAATGTCGGTAGGTATGGTCTGCGCATTGAGTATCTGGGGCCAGGGCAGTTCAAGCTGTTCCATTGCGGTCTTTGAATTCTCAGGCTCATCCCACACGGCCACACCAAGCACATCAAGTCCATCGGCATGATACTTCTGATACAGTTCCTTGATGTTCTTCATCTCGCGTCGGCATGGTCCGCACCAGCTCGCCCAAAAGTCAACCAGCACATAACGTCCTTTGCCTACATAGTCGCTCAGCTTCTGCTGAACGCTGTCGTTCTCTATCGTGAAATCCACAAACAGTTTGCCAGGAGCGGTATTTGCCTCAGCCCTCTTGCTCTCCATGAGTTTCTGCACTCTCGCATACTCCTTATATGAAGGATACTTGGCCACAAGGCTGTCGAGTTGCTTCAGGTCAAGGCTATAGGCACGGTTCATAAAAGCCACGTACCCCACCGGGTTGTCGTTACAGGCTCCTATGGCCGAATCATACATGGCCACAAGTTCCTGCTCCACGACGTTACGGAGTGAATCGTCGGTCAGATTCAGATAGACCGTGGCCAGCGAATCTTCTTTAGCGTCAAGCTCCGCGAGCTTGATGTTGAGCGCGGTTCCCTGCGCCACGCCGAGGGAGTCAATCGTTATGTCGCCCCCTTCAAGGATAAACACTCCGGCACGCTTGTCGCCGATGAGCATACGCACCATCACAGGCTTTTCAACGTTGCCGTCGAATGCTATTGAGCGGTCGGCGATGATGACGCTGTCTATCTTCTCGCCATTGTCATAATTTACAAGATAAGCCATCTTGCCGTTGTCTTCTTCCGCCGTCGAGGCGCTGACCTTATATGCCGAACCTGTCTGCTGACCGGTGCAGGCAACTGCCAAAGCTCCGATTCCAATTATGGGATAGATTAATGATTTCATTTGGAAATGTGATTGTTGTTCTAAACTTTGTTATATAATTTCATTATTGTCACTTTGCCACAAGCTTGTTTGACTTGGCGAGATCAATCAACTTCTGGTCCGGCACTATAAATATCTCCACCCGTCGGTTGAACGCACGGTTTGACCTGGAAATATTAGGCAGACGAGGCTCCGTCGCACCGAGTGCATACGGTATCACCGACGAGCGTGGCTCCACCCCTCCGCTAATAGCCTGAAACACCTCCTCGACACGCATCTCGCTCAACCAGTCAGTGTATTCGTCCGAACCCGTATCGTCAGTATGGACCACTACAAGCACTTTATACCAGCCGGGATGCTGGGACAACAGCTGTGCATAAGGCATCAGAAGCTTTTTGCCCGACACAAGCAGTACAGTGTCGTTGGGCGCAAACATCAGGTCGGTGCCGAGCGTAGCCACGACTACCTCACCGTCGCGCATAGTCTCTATTTTCGCCGTTTTACGCTTGGCAAGATTCTTGGCAAGCGCAGACATGTGCTCCTTGACGGCCGGCTGTTGCTTCAACGGAATTTCCGGCAAAGCCACATTCTCGTCAAGCGACAGTTCGGCAGCGTCGGGCGGAGGAGTCTGGTTCTTCTTTTTCTTGCCGTCCTTCTTCTGCTTACCGCTCTCCGCCGCATGCCTCTGGCTTTCCACCGACTCCTTGCCTATCAGTTTCTGGAAAATGTTCTGAGCCATGGATTCCGTCGGAACTACAGCCATGGAAAGCGCAAGCAATGCCGACAGAACAAGCCTGCGGACTACTTTGGGTTCAATTTTAATAGCCATCCTCAAGTCCTATCGATTTTTCGTATTCAAGCTCACCCTCGACTATGTAGCGCACATCGTCGGCGTCCACCACGGCAAGCTTGTCCTTGGCAAGCATCTTTTTGACATAAGTCAGTATTGCCTGGTAGTCGGGAGCCATATCGTCGTCGGCATCATCCTGCGCAGGAATCTGAAGCAGGCCTTCCGACTCATAAAAATCCCATATCATGTCGATGACGTTAAGAATCTCGTCATCGTCGTATAGACTGCTGATGTTGTCCGGCATATAGTTGCGGATAAACTTAATGGCCTCAGCCTCGTCATACTGTTTAAAAGTGTCTTCTGCCATAACTTTATGATTTTGGTAAAGTAATAACGCGCTAAGTTACCAAATTCCGTCCACAACTCGCACCCTATGGCTCATATTTTCATCATTTTTAAGAATGACGGCAAAAAAAGATGCGCTCCGGAGCGAATTGCCCGAAGCGCATATAAGTTCTTAGGTCGGCTTAGAAGAAATAGGCCACTCTCACATCCAACGTACGGTTTTTGGCACTGAAGTCGTCAAGTAGCTTGGTCTTCTCGGAGTAAGTCACACCCCATGTATAACTGCACTGAATCTGCCAGCGCTTGAACAGTTCAAAGCCGCCTCCCACTGTCAATCCGACTTCACCGTAAGCATATTTCAGCGCCTTGATGTCGCTGTGTCCGGCCAATATCGAGAAGGTAGGTCCGCCGAATACGAACGGAGCCCAATAGTCCTCGACTCCGGCCATACGGGTCCACTTGAACCGCAGATGGACAGGAATCTCGATATAGTGCAGATAAGTGCGCTCGTTGCCGTAGCCCTGCGAAGCCCATACTTTCTTTTCGCCAAGGTGAAGTGTCGCGCCGCGCATCTCATAAAAAATGCCCGAGCTCATGCCGAATCCGATTCCGGGGAACATCATTTCTGTGGCCAGACCGGCAGAGAATCCGGTGCCCTTGTCCACTGTAATCAGGTCTTGCTTAAACTTCAGGTCGCTTAAGGTCATACCGAGCATGGGTCCATAACGAAACTGAGCGGAAGCGTTATACGAACCGACAAGCCCCAGCAACACAACTAACGCAAGAATATATTTTTTCATAATTGTCTTTTATGTTATCTTAATTTTAGCACAAAGTTAATGATAGTGCTTGAAATTCGGACACTTTCAAGTCAAAAAAATGCATAATTTAGACGAATACCGTCCGTCATGCATTAATTTAAGTTAATTAAACAGTTTCACGATATCGTCGAGCGAGATTATCGACATCACCGGATGACCGTCGGGTGTATAATTCGGCGACGCCAGTTTAAACAAATCGCTGACTATATGCTCCATCTCGGCCACCGTCAGCGACTGGCCAGCCTTGACCGCCGCAGACTTTGCCATCGACAGAGCTATCTTTGAACGCAGACTGTCTCCAAGCTCCGCTCCGGTAGCCGTATACGTGTCAATCATCGACATGACAAGCTCGTTGGAATTGACCTCCTGAAGCACCGACGGCATGCCGTTGACGCTCCACGACGAATCGCCAAGATACGATATGTCGAAACCCAGTTTTGAAAGTTCTTCCGACAACTTCTCCATAATCACACTTTCCGAAGCGGTGAGCTGTATCATCTCCGGAAACATGCTCCGCTGGCTGTTCAGAGCATCCAGCTTTGCGAGATCCATATATCTGTCAAACAGAATTCTGACATGCGCCCGATGCTGGTCAATAACCATCAGCCCGGAGCTGGAAGGAGTCAGTATGTACCGGTTTTTCAATTGCATGGCCGAAGCCGACGATTCGGCCTCAATCAATATCTCACCGGTAGCCTCGTCGACCATCTGGTTGAGCGACGACTCGACCGTGCCGGCTGTCTCCGACGGGAAGTCCATATCGTTCAACGACGACGCCCGCTCGACCGCATGGTCGGCATCGCCGGTAAATCCGGCATAAAGCTTGTCCCAATCCTGAATATTGCTCCTGATCGACTTCAGCCCGGCATCCGAAGGCGCATACTTCGAGCCTCCGCCCGATGCGCTTTTGAAGGGATTGTAAGTCGGGTCCAGGTCAAGACCGTGGCGTCCGCCTGCATTCGGGTTGAACACGGGTATGTCGGGAGCGTTCGTCATATCGAAGTCAATTGACGGCACGGCATTAAACTTACCGAGACCCTCTTTTATCGTAGCCGTAAGTATTTGCCAGATTGGCTGTTCGTTTTCAAACTTTATCTCGTTTTTGGTAGGATGGATATTGACATCTATCGACTCCGGATCAACCTCGAAATTAATAAAGTAGTTAGGCTGATGGTCAGATGGAATCAACTGGTCGTAGCACATCATTATCGCCTTGTGGAAATAGGGATGGCGCATGTTGCGTCCGTTGACCATCAGATACTGAAGCGCCCCACGCTTTCTTGCATTCTCCGGACGGCTGACAAAACCGGAAATCCTGACCAGCGAAGTGACCGACTCAATCGGCACCAACTGCTTGTCGAGAGACTTGCCGAACAGCTCGACTATCCGTTGTTTGAACGAACCTTTAAGAAGCTGATGCACTACCGTATCATTGTGGTGCAGTTCAAATTCAATCTGCGGATTGACCAAAGCCAGACGCTCGAACTCATGTATGATGTGGCTCATCTCGACGTTGTCGCTCTTAAGGAATTTACGCCGAGCAGGCACGTTGAAAAAGAGCTTCTTGACCGTCATTGAGCTTCCCACAGTGCATGCCGCCGGCTCCTGGGCCTCCACTTTCGAACCGCTTATGACTATGCGCGTGCCCATACTGTCGCCCGCCCTCATGGTGCGCAGCTCAACTTCCGAGACAGCGCATATTGATGCGAGAGCCTCGCCTCGGAAGCCCATAGTGTGGAGCGAGAACAGATCCTCGGCCTGCTGGATTTTTGATGTCGAATGGCGTTCAAAGGCCAGACGGGCATCGGTAGGCGACATTCCACAACCGTTGTCGACCACCTGTATCATGGTACGTCCGGCATCCTTTATATATATCTTTATATTGGTGGCACCCGCGTCTACAGCATTCTCGACAAGCTCCTTTATCACGGACGCCGGGCGCTGAATGACCTGACCGGCGGCTATCTGGTTGGCCACCGAATCGGGTAAAAGTCTGACTACATCGTTCATAGCACAAGAATTCTATAAATTCATCCGCAAAGTTAACACAACTCCCCTATTCCGCAAACGCATCTATCCACAAGTTATGAAAAGTTATCAATCCAGATGGTAGATAACAAAAAATTCCCTAAATTTGGAGCCGTATCACGACTCTAATGAAAACGACAGCCTCCATAGTAACATATCTGACTGACAGCCAAGAGTTGTCGCTGTGCGTAAAGTCGCTATTGGCCGACGGAATAGACATGGTATATATCGTAGACAATTCACCCGGCCGGGAGATTGAGAGCCTTCTGCATGGCAACAATGCGGTGACATACATCCACAACGGAAAAAATCTCGGCTACGGCACGGCCCACAACATAGCGATACGTAGAGCCATGGAGCTGGGTGTGGAATATCACCTCGTGATAAACTCCGACGTGAGGTTCGGACATGACACCTTAGGTCCGATCATCAGATACATGGATGCAAACCCAGGCACCGGACAGCTGATTCCCAACATGGTCTATCCTGACGGAAGCCTGCAGCACTCCGTGCGTCTGCTCCCGACTCCTGCCGATTTAATCTTACGCCGATTCTTGCCGGATGTGCTGAGCCGTAAGCTCGACAACCGATATATGCTCCGGTTCTGGAATCACTCGACCCCGCTCGACATCCCCTACCACCAGGGTAGCTTCATGTTTTTCCGCATGTCGGCGCTGAAAGAGGTGGGACTGTTTGACGAGCGTTTTTTCATGTATCCGGAAGACATTGACATCACCAGACGCATGCACCGTCGCTACCGCACCATGTTTTGGCCGGAAGTCACCGTCGTCCACGACCACCGCGCCGCCAGCTACCACAGTTTTAGGATGCTTTGCATACACATGATCAACATGGTCCGCTACTTTAACAAATGGGGATGGTTTTTCGACTCTGAACGCCGACGGCTCAACCGCGCCACACTCGACACTATAAGTCGACTAAAGGATTAATTTCCCGCCTTGCGACCCCAATAACAGGTAGCCCGGTCATCTTTGGCATAGCTGGATGCGTCATAGACGCATGATGTGTGAATCCCAACTTTTGGGGCGCAGTTCATGGCTTTATCGTGGGGTTTAACGTATAGTCCCTCGTGTAATAGGGAGTATTTACAATTGAAGCCCGAAGAGGTCACGCGCATTGCGGGTGGTCGTGTCGGCGAGTTCGTCGGCAGAGATTCCCATAGACGAGGCGACGTGTGCGATAGTATGGATGATATAGGCCGATTCGTTGCGCTTGCCACGGTGCGGTACCGGAGCAAGATACGGAGCGTCGGTCTCCAACAGCAATCGGTCGACCCCGATATGAGGCAACACGTCACGCAGACGGGAATTTTTAAACGTCACGATGCCGTTGATGCCGAAGTAGAAATCGCCCACCGAGCGGATTCTGTCGACATCCGAATCACTGCCCCCGAAGCTGTGGAACACTCCACGCGGCACTTCAGGCAGTGACGACAGCACCTCAAGCACCTCGTCAAGTCCCTCACGGCAATGTATTATTATGGGCAGATTGCGCTCAAGCGCCCAACGGCACTGTATGCCGAACGCCTCCATCTGTTCACTGCGCCACGTCTTGTCCCAATAAAGGTCAATTCCTATCTCACCCACAGCCACAACGTCGCCGTCCATACCGGCAAGCAGACGCCCTGCCTCGTCAAGTGCCTTGTGGAAGTCACCGTCCACTTCGGTAGGATGAAGCCCCATAGCCATGGACGTGTTTTCTGGAAATTGACGGTGAAGCTCCGTCATAGGTCCAACGGTCGTAAGGTCGACATTCGGCAGAATCATGTGGCCTACACCGGCGTCTACGGCTCGGCGCACAGCCTCGGCCGGATTGTCAAACTCCGGCAGATACAGATGAGTATGTGTGTCGACTATCATGACTGACGGGTTATCGACCGCTCGGCATAGTCCCTGAAGAAAGCCTTTGCATCGGCCGGGATATCGATTGAGTCAAGCTCCCTGAGCGTCTCGGCAAGATAGCTCTCAATGAGCGTACGGCATTCGTCGGCCACCCCGAGACGGTCATATATGGACTTCACCTCGGCCACTTTTTCGTCGGAGCGTGTGCCGATAAGCGATTCTATCCTGTGGCGCGACTCGTCGTCGGCGCGGTTCATGGCCGTTATGAGCAGATACGTTTTCTTGTCGTTGAGGATGTCGCCTCCGATGTTTTTGCCAAATACGGCAGGGTCGCCGTAAGTGTCAAGCCAGTCGTCCTGAAGCTGGAAGGCCAGGCCAAGCGCAACACCGTAGCGGTAAAACGCCTTTCGCACCTCGTCGGAGGCACCGGCCATCAAAGCCCCCATCTCGCACGCACACCCGAGCAACACGGATGTCTTAAGCCTTATCATCTCGATATACTCCGCCACGGTCACATCCTGGCGCGACTCGAAGTCCATGTCATACTGCTGTCCCTCATAAATCTCCATCGCAGTGCCGTTGAACAGCGCCATGACATCGGCAAGCCTGTCGTCAGGAGCCACCGACATAAGCTGTCCGGCCATAGTGAGCATGGCGTCGCCTGAAAGTATGGCCGTCGATTCGTTCCAGCGACGATGGACGGTAGGTTTGCCCCTGCGCATGTCAGCACGGTCCATCACGTCGTCGTGAAGCAGAGTGAAGTTGTGGAACATCTCGAGCCCCAAAGCCTGCGAGACAGCGTCGTCAATCCGTCCGCCGCATGCCTCGCACGAAGCAAGCAGAAGCATCGGACGCATACGCTTGCCACCGCAGTCGAGAGTATAAGCTATCGGTTCATATAGTCCCCGGGGCGACTCCGGATACGGGATTTCCGCCACAGCCTTGTTAATTATATCTATGTATTCCTTCTGAGTCTTCATATACAGCAGTTTATTCATTAAAAATCAATTTTGCCAGCGAGTCGGCATTCTCTTTCAGATAAGTCTCAAACGCACTGACGTATGCATCGGCGGCCCGGTCATGTCCGGCCTCGCGATAGGCATATTCATTGACCCGTATCTCAACAAGCGCGCCCTCCATCTGCATGACCGACATACCGGGAGCCGATTCCACAAACCTGCGTGCGTCGGCCTCGCCAAGTTTCGACGATTCCTCGGCCATATGCTGTTCGCTGTCCGAACATGCCACAAGCGCCAACGACGCGAGAGCCAAAAATATCTTTATATTCATGATTGTTTAGTTGTTAATGCCGTCACCTGCTCCTTGACCTTATCCATAAGCCAGCGAGGAGTGGATGTGGCACCGCAGATGCCCAACGACTCAACGCCGTCGAGCCATTCGGCACGTATTTCCTCCGGATTGCTTATCAGATAGGTGCGTGGATTCACAGCCGAACACTCGGCATAGAGAAACTTCCCGTTACTGCTTTTCTTGCCACTGACAAACAGCACAACCTGATGCGCCGCCGCGAACGAACGCAAACGCGGAACACGGTTGGCCACCTGACGGCATATAGTATCGTGATAGCGGAAGCTCGTCGACGGATTCTTGCGCCGTTCAATCTCGGCTATCATGTCCTTAAATCCGTCGATAGACTTCGTGGTCTGCGAATACAGAGTTATGTCCCGGTCGAAGTCGACCTGCGACAGCCCGTCTATATCCTCCGCCACTATGGCTTCACCGCGCGTCTGGCCGACAAGTCCGTTGACTTCGGCATGACCGCGCTTACCGTAGATGACTATCTGCTCACCCGGATTCAACGTATCATACGATTCCTTGATACGCTTCTGCAAATGCAGGACCACCGGACATGTGGCATCTATGATTTCTATGTCCCGTTCCCTTGCCACGGCATAAGTCGAAGGCGGTTCGCCGTGTGCCCTAAGAAGCACCTTCACCCCGTGGAGCGAACCGAGGTCGTCATGGGTTATCGTGACCAGCCCCCTGCGGCACAGCCGGTCCACCTCGTCGCTGTTGTGCACTATGTCGCCGAGGCAATACAGACGGCCCGACTCGTCAAGCTCCGACTCGGCCTTGCGTATGGCCGACACCACACCGTTGCAGAAGCCCGATGCCTGGTCTATCTCAATCCGCATTTACGATAGAGTTGAAAAGTGACAGGAGCCATTCGTTCTGCTCCCCGACCGACATCTCCGAATTGTCAAGCACCGTCGCATCGTCAGCCTTTCTGAGCGGACTCTCTTCACGGGTCTCGTCGATATGGTCGCGCTTGACAACATTTTCAAGCACTTCCTCAAATGTAGCTGGCACGCCTTTGTCAATCAATTCCTTATAACGGCGCTCGGCACGCGTGCGCGGCGATGCCGACACAAACACCTTCATCTCCGCGTCAGGAAACACCGTGGTGCCTATGTCGCGTCCGTCCATGACTATACCCTTCTCGCGTCCGAAGTCCTGCTGAAGGGCCACCAGCCGATGACGCACTTCCGGAATGACAGCCACCTGCGAGACATTGTTCGACACCTCCATACGGCGGATTTCGCTCTCCACATCCTCGTCGTTGAGCATAGTCGACTGCGTCCCGTCTGGATTCGGACGGAAGTTTATCCGGATCTCCGGCAAGGCCATCACGAGCGCATCCACATCGACATTGCCCGATTCGACCATGCCGTGGCGCATGGCCCACAATGTGACCGCGCGGTACATGGCGCCGGAGTCTATATATCGGTATCCTATGGCCGATGCCAAAGCCCGCGCCATCGAACTCTTGCCCGACGAAGAATATCCGTCGACGGCAATTATTATCTTCTTGTCTGACATAATTAACGGAATCAATATTACACCACAAATTTAATCAAATTAACCAACAAAACAAAATGCCCCCTGACCATTAAGCCAAGGGGCATTCCTGTAAGTTGCTTATCTGATTTATTCAGCGGCGGGAGCCTCTTCAACCGCACCTTCGCCTTCAGCTTGCTCGGCGGCGGCTACTGCTTCAGCTTCAGCCTTAGCGGCGGCGAGTTCAGCCTTCTTCTTGGCTACGGCTTCAGCCTTAGCCTTGTTGACTGCTGATTCAGCCTCCATGCGAGCCTTAAGCTCCTGCTCCTTCTTGGAAGCGATGGTAGCCTTGGCCGCATCTACGCTGGCCTGACGCTGAGACTTCCAGGCCTCGAAACGGCGCTGAGCTTCTTCTTCAGTAAACGCACCTTTCTTGACACCGCCCATGAGGTGCTTCATCATAAGAACACCTTCGTGAGAAAGTATCGAACGCACTGTGTCGGTGGGTTGAGCACCTACACCAAGCCAATACAAAGCCCGCTCGAAGTTTAAAGTTACTGTAGCAGGATTAGTGTTCGGATTATAAGAACCTATCCTTTCAATAAATTTACCATCTCGTGGTGCCCTGCTATCGGCGATTACAATAGGATAAAACGCATAGTCCTTGTGACCACGGCGCTGTAATCTGATTTTTGTTGCCATTTAGTTAAATAATTTAAGTGGTTTTTGTATTGCTAAAATGCGACCGCAAAGTTACGCAATTTATTCCTAACCGCAAAACCCCTCCACCCAATTTTACTCCATTTTTTGAGGAGTGATTAAAAATAACAATCCAAAACCGTGACATTAAACGCGAAATATTCCATCACTTCGGACTCGACCCCGACAAGACATATGCCGAGAACCTAAAGCTCGGCTCGCCGGCCAAGGGTCTGTTCAGTTTTTTTCGCAATCTAAGGAAACCACGCTAAACGGAGTGCGACAGGCTGGAGCAGAGCGAGGCGAAGTCCGACATGTCGCCGGCCTGGACATAATAGTTCGTGGCATCCATCCTTATGCTTCCGTTAAGCACCGCGTTACGCGGAATGACAAACCTACCCGCTATCGCCTCGCGGAATTCATCGTGGCTTATCCATCCGGCTATATCATAGCTCCATTGCTCGTGGCCTATTATCTCATCTATGGTCTCGCGGGAAATTGAGTCGGAATACATCAACCTCCGGCCCTTAAACAGCCCCTTTATGTCCGGGCTGATTCTGACGAGCACATAAAAGTCGTAGCTCGCCGTGCCACCGGCATTCAGATTCGGGATGTAATTGCCCTCGGCATCATAATCCCGGCTTTCAAGCAACAGCAGATTGGAGAAATACGAGGCCGACTTCACGCTGAGCGTACGGCCATTGACAATCAGGTCGGTGTCGTCCCATACTCCCTCGCCATAGATGTCAAAATTCGGCTCGGCGCATTCAAGCCCAGCGTCTATAAGCGCACGGCGCAGGCACACCTCCGCAAGTTTGCCCTGAAACGTGTTGCAGAACTTCTCCCCCGCATGCCTAACCAAAGAACCTCCGGTGCGATAGGCCCGGTGGTGTCCCTTGCCGAAGCACATCTCATAGGCAAAGTCCACGACCGCCTTCAACGTCTCATGGCTTACCGAATGTGGAACAAACTCCCTTTTACGGGCAATCACGTAGTTCTCGCCGTACATGACCATCTTGTTCATATTATATTATATATGTGTTATTTGATTAGATAAACTGTTGTGTCATTTGCAAATATAAAATAAATCATTAAGATTTACGCAAATAATCAGCAAAAAAGTTGCATTTTAAAAACATATCAGCTAAATTTGCGCCATAAACGAGAGAATATATGACACGATTTTACGCATATTACTTTTCTTACTTTTATTTCGGAAGAAATTGAAGCGGGTCTGTATGTGTAAAATTAGAGCATAAACGATAACGATATTTGAATCCCGCTTTCAGCCGATGGAAGCGGGATTACTTTTTTTTAACGACTACAATCTGTAAAAAACTAAAAGCGATGAACAAACGCGTGACCATACAAGGCGTGGCCGGATGCTACCACGACGCGGCCGCAAGGCTATATTTCAGCAGTGAGGATATCGAGACCGTCCCATGCGACTCGTTTGAGGAGATGTTCGGCGCACTGTCGGCCGACCCGGCCCTTCTGGGCATCATGGCCATAGAGAACACCATCGCCGGCGCGTTGCTTCAGAACCACGAACTGCTCAGAAACAGCCAGACCAAAATTATCGGCGAAATAAAGATGCGCATCAGCCACTCGCTGGCGGCGCTTCCGGGCCAGTCAATCAGCGAGCTGACCGAAGTCAACTCCCACCCGATGGCATTGAGACAATGCGAACAGTTTCTGCTGAAGCATCCAAACATGAAAAGAATCGAGAAGTTCGACACGGCCGGAAGCGCAAGGGAGATAGCCGAACAGAAGCTTACCGGACACGCCGCGGTGTGCGGTGAATACGCCGCGGAGCTATACGGGCTGAACATACTCGAACGAAGCATCGAGACCAACAAGCGCAACTTCACGCGGTTCCTGATTCTTGCCGACCCTACGGTCATGCCGGAGCTTAAGCCGTCGGAGAAGGACGTCGACAAATCGTCGATAGTATTCACCCTGCCCCACACCAAAGGCGCGCTGTCAAAGGTGCTGACCATCCTGTCGTTCTACGACATCAACCTGTCAAAGATACAGTCCATGCCTATTGTAGGGCGCGAGTGGGAATACCGGTTCTACGCCGACCTGACTTTCGACAGTTACATAAGGTACCGACAGGCCATCGAAGCCGTCAGACCACTGACCAACGAGCTTAGGGTGCTCGGCGAATACGTTGAATGTAAAAAAGAAGTATAACAGATATGAACAAGACAATACAACCGGCCGACAGAGTGTCGGCAATCCAGGAATACTACTTCTCGCGCAAGCTGAAGGAGATAGCCGGACTTAACGCCGGAGGAGCCGACATAATATCGCTCGGCATAGGCGGGCCCGACCGACCGCCCCACCCAGACGTCATCGAGACCATGGTGGACGAAGTGCAGAAGCCCGGCAACCACAGCTATCAGCCGGGAATCGGCATACCGCAATTCCGCAAGGCCATAGCCGACTGGTACAGCCGATGGTACGGCGTATCGCTCGACCCGGCAACGGAGGTGCAACCGCTCATAGGGTCAAAAGAGGGCATACTCCACATATCCCTGGCGTTCCTCAATCCGGGCGACGGCGTGCTGGTGCCGAATCCGGGCTACCCGACATATACATCAGTAAGCCGACTGACCCAGGCCGAGATATTCAACTACGACCTTCTCGAAGAGAACGGCTGGATGCCCGATCTGGAGCTGATGGAGAGCACCCTGCCTCTTGACAAGATAAAACTGATGTGGATCAACTATCCGCACATGCCCACCGGCACCCCCGCCACGCTGGAGCTGTTTGAAAAGATAGTGGCCTTCGGCAAGAAGCACGGCATCGTCATAGCCCACGACAATCCCTACAGCTTCATACTCAACGACCGGCCGTTGAGCCTCCTGCAGGTCGAAGGAGCCAAGGAGATAGCCATAGAGCTGAACTCACTGAGCAAGTCGCACAACATGGCGGGCTGGCGAATGGCCATGATGGCAAGCAACCCGACGTTTATCAACTGGGTGTTCAAAGTGAAGTCAAACATCGATTCCGGACAGTTCCGTCCCATGATGCTCGCCGCAGTCAAGGCGCTCGAATCAACCCCGGAATGGTACAGCGAACTCAACGCCGCATACTCGTCGCGCAGGCTTCTGGCCGAACAGATCATGACACAGCTCGGATGCACGTTCGACCGCAACCAGCGTGGACTGTTCCTCTGGGGACGCATACCCGACACCGAAAAATCGTCGGAGTCGCTGGCCGACAAGGCCCTGTACAACGCCCGCGTGTTCATAACTCCCGGATTCATCTTCGGAAGCAACGGCGACCGCTACATACGCATATCGCTCTGCGCCACTGAAGACAAACTCAGCGAAGCCCTACAGCGCATAAAAGATAATTTATAACAATCATACAATCAACAATATTTTTGAAATGAACGATTTAAAGCCGATAGTACCGGAAGCGTCCGGAATAGGCACACCGATGATTATAGCCGGCCCATGCAGTGCCGAAACCAGAGAACAAGTCATGGCCACCGCCGAAGAACTCTCGCGCAACGGAGTCAGAATATTCCGCGCAGGCATCTGGAAACCCCGTACCAAACCGGGCGGATTCGAAGGCGTCGGAGCCGAAGGTCTGGAATGGCTGAAAGAGGTAAAGGAGAAGACCGGCATGTTGCTGACCATCGAGGTGGCCACACGCCAGCACGTCGAACTTGCCCTCGAAGCCGGAATCGACATACTGTGGATAGGAGCGCGCACATCGGCCAATCCGTTTGCCATGCAGGAGATAGCCGACGCCATCAAGGATTCAGGCAAGGACGTGGCTGTGATGGTCAAGAATCCCGTCAACCCTGACCTCGAGCTATGGATCGGCGCGCTACAGCGCATCTACAACGCCGGCGTGCGTCGTCTCGGAGCCATACACCGCGGATTCAGCGCCTACGGCAAGCATCTCTACCGCAATCTGCCCCAATGGCACATACCTATCGAACTGCGCCGGCGCTTTCCCGAGATGCCGTTGATATGCGACCCGAGCCACATCGGAGGCAAACGCGAACTCGTGGCACCGCTCTCACAGCAGGCACTCGACATGGGATTTGACGGACTGATTATCGAGAGCCACTGCGAGCCCGACTGCGCATGGAGCGACAAGGACCAGCAGGTCACTCCCGAAGTGCTCAACTTCATCCTCAACACACTCGTCCACCGCGACTCGACGGTGACCACCGAAAGCCTCTCAATACTCCGCCAGCAGATCGACGAACTCGACAACGAGCTTCTCGAAGTGCTCAACAAGCGAATGAGAGTGTCGCGCGAAATCGGACAGTACAAGAAAGAACACCGCATGCCCGTCCTGCAGATAGTGCGCCACGACGAAATCATGCAGTCGCGCGTCAAGCTCGCCACCGACATGGGCATGGATGCTGAATTCATGCGCACAGTGCTTTCGGCCATCCACGAGGAGTCCGTACGCCAGCAGATAGAGATTTTCAATGACCGTACACGCTAAACCTTGCCAGCATATGAAGATACTTATTCTCGGAGCCGGAAAGATGGGGTCGTTCTTCTGCGACGTGCTGTCGACCACCCACGACGTAGCCATATTCGACACCGACCCTCGGCGCTTGCTGTTCACATTCAACTGCCGGCGGTTCTCGACCATGGAAGAAATTGAAGAATTCACACCCGACATGGTCATCAACGCCGCTACGGTAAAATACACCATACAGGCGTTCAGACGGATAATGCCTTACGTTCCCGACAACTGCATCCTGAGCGACATCGCCTCGGTAAAGACCGGACTGCCTGACTTCTACCGCGAAAGCGGCCATCCGTTCGTGTCGACCCACCCCATGTTCGGCCCTACGTTCGCATCGCTGAGCAACCTCAGCCAGGAGAACGCAATAATAATAGCCGAAGGCGACCATCTCGGCAAAGTCTTCTTCAAGGACCTATACCGACAGCTCAACCTCCACATCGAGGAATATACGTTTCAGGAACATGACGAGACCATAGCCTATTCGCTGTCCATTCCGTTTGCCTCCACCCTCGTGTTTGCAAGCTGCATGAAGCACCAGTCGGCTCCGGGCACCACATTCAAGCGCCACAAGGCCATAGCAGACGGACTTATGGGCGAAGACGACTACCTGCTCAGCGAGATTCTGTTCAATCCCAACACCTCCGGACAGCTTGAAAAGATACGGGAAAAGCTGGCCGAACTGCAAAAAATAGTCGAGTCCCACGACTCGGAAGCCATGCAGGACTATCTCGACAGAGTCCGCCAAAACCTGAAATAGCGCCTCCCCGAACATTGCACGGCCACAAGACGATGTGCCTCTCAGTAGGCAGTAAATCTCCCCCATGGACCGGGACCTCCAGTCCCTATCCATGGGGATTAACATATCATGCGTCTCCGACGCATCCCACACACACGGGCATGTCGCGTCGTAGACGCGACAATACGTTAATCCACACGATAAAGCCCGCATGGCATTCGTGGGGGCGCAGGCCAAACAAATCCACGCCACAACGTCGTAGGCGCGTCTGACTTGTCCGTCAGTCTAAAAATCGTTTAGTGATGCCCTGGTAAGCGTCGATGCGCCTGTCGCGCAGGAAAGGCCACCAGCGTCTCACGGATTCCGAACGCTCCATGTCGACCTCGACCTTGACCGCCTCCTCTTCGCAGTCCGAAGCCCGGTAAATAAACTCGCCCTGCGGACCGGCAACAAACGAGCTTCCCCAGAACTGTATGCCGTTAGTGGCGCCTGACGGGTCGGCTTCATGCCCTACCCGGTTCACTGCCACCACGGGGAGCCCGTTGGCCACGGCATGACCGCGCTGAACCGTGATCCACGCTTCGCGCTGACGCGACTTTTCGTCGTCAGCGTCGGTGCTCTCCCAGCCTATCGCCGTCGGGTAAATCAACAGCTGTGCTCCCCGCAAGGCCATCAGGCGCGCCGCCTCGGGATACCACTGGTCCCAGCACACAAGCACGCCAAGTCGTCCCACCGACGTGTCGATAGGCTCAAAGCCCAGGTCGCCCGGGGTGAAATAAAACTTCTCGTAGTAAGCGGGGTCGTCGGGTATATGCATTTTTCTATACTTGCCCGCTATCGAACCGTCGCGCTCAAACACCACGGCCGTATTGTGGTAAAGTCCTGGAGCCCTGCGCTCGAAAAGCGAGGTCACGATGACCACACCGTGCTTCTTAGCCAGCGAGGCATAGAAGTCGGTGGTCTCCGAGGGTATGGCGACCGCCAGGTCACAGCCGTCGACAGTCTCCGTCTGGCAAAAATACAGCGAATCGTGAAGCTCCTGGTTGACAATCAGCGAGCATCCGCCGGCCGACAATTCGGCTATTTTCTCCCCTATCCTGCGACGGTTAAAGTCGCGGTCGGCCGTGTTGGCCTGCTGTATGATTCCTACATTAAGAATTTTGGTCATATCGATAGTATTTCTTCAGGCAGTTGCATCGTGACGCAATGCAACGACCCGTGTTGCTTAATCAACGGCCGGCAGTCAATCATCCTTACCTCATGGTCGGGAAACGCCACCCTGAGTATCTGCGAAGCCAGAAGGTCTTTTTTCACTTGTCCGTAGGAAGGCATCAGGATTGACCTGTCGAGAATCAGGAAGTTGGCATAAGTGGCCGGCAACCTCTCACCCTCGTCGTCGTAGATGGCGTCGGGAAGAGGCAGGGCTATCAGATTGTAAGGCATCCCGTCAGGAGTGCGCAAAGCCTTAAGCTCATCCTCCATCGCGTGCAACTCGTCATAATGCTCGTCGTCGGCATCGTCGGTCGACGTATAAACTATAGTATCGCCCGGAGCCAGACGAGCCAGCGTGTCGATATGGCTGTCCGTATCGTCGCCCGCAAGCGCGCCGTGGTCGAGCCAGAGCACCTTCTTAAGTCCGAACGCCGACTTCAGATACGACTCAATCTCGTCGCGCGACATGTCGCCGTTGCGGTTGGGCGACATCAGGCATGTCGACGTGGTAAGCAACGTGCCTTCGCCGTCGCTCTCTATCGAACCGCCTTCGAGCACAAACCCCAGACGGTTGATGCGGGGAGCCTGTATCAGACCCGAGCGCACCATGGCCGACGTTATCAGATTGTCCTTGTCGGCAGGAAATTTCAGCCCCCAGCCGTTGAACTTGAAGTCGCTTACGGCATACCCCCCGTCGACACGTACGGTTATAGGGCCGAAGTCACGGGCCCACGTATCGTTGGTCGGACAGTCCAGATACAGGAACCTGTCCTGTCTGGGATGTCCCGACATAAGCCCTTTCGGAACAGACGTATCGGGTGCAACTATTACGACTACGGCTTCGTCGGCGATTGCAGAGGCAATGCTGACAAAGCATTCGGTCACTTCATCAAGAATCGGAGCCCAGTCGGTGTGCTCGTGAGGCCATGACAACAGCACGGCCCCGTTATGCTCCCACTCGGCGGGAAGACGCACAGCTCCGTCGCGGTGGCTGTCGGCGTTATTCATCATAATCATTAAGAGTGTCGTATATCGATTCCTGCGAGTCAAGATATTCGTCGCAGTAGTCCAGAAAACCCATCTTCTCAGAGCTTCCTACCGCACTGCACCATTCCTTATATTGCTCACGAAGCTCGGAATCCTCATGAATTATCTTCTTAAACTCGGCATCTGCAATATCCACACTTCCATACTGACGAATCAAGTGCAAAAAGATATCGGTTATGTCATTCATTTTATGATTACAATATCAAGTATATAATTTAAAGTGTCGATTTTTCTTATTCCACGTTCCAAATATACAACGCGACAACATAACTGGCAAATATTTTCACAATTTTAAATAATTAATCCATATTTTTACATAGCATTCGCCCACAGAAAGCGGGAGCCTCCGTAAATGAATCCGAGGGGCTCCCGCCATACATATATATCGTTGTCAATACCTTATCATGAAGCTGTCGAAATCTCTACATTCACCATCTGCGCCGGAGCCGACTCGACAGGCTGTTGGGTCTGAGGCTGGACCGCCTGCTGTGGTTGAGCCATCTGCTGGGGCTGAACCGCCTGCTGGGGCTGTGCGGGCACGGTCTGCTGGGGTTGCTGTACCGGCTGTGACGCTACGGGCATCTGGGACTGGGCCATGGGTTTGGCATTCTGCGCCACGCCCGAGTTCATCATCTTCACATTGCTCATGCCTTCGTTTCTCGACAGATTTATCACAAACGGATACTCAATCGACGGACAGCCGGCTTCAGTGATTCTTACGGCCAGATTTGCACGGTCGCGTCCCGCGACAGGAAGTGTGAATGAATATCTGTTCTCATTAATCTTATTGAGGGACGGAGCCGAGACTGAATCCTTCGACACCAGTTCGACGCTCTTGAAATAGTTGCTTCCGTCGGCCGGAGCAAGATCCGACTTGGTAAGCTCGAAGTCAACGTTAAGCGAATTCTGCCCGTTGAGCTTGAAGGCGGTCTTGCCGAATTCTACTTCATAGAACTGCATGTACCATTCGGGTATGGTCACCTTGTGGCTTACAGATGTAAGCCCGTTGTAGGACAGCGCATAGAAGTAGTCGTGGTTCTGGAGCGTATCGCTCAGGTTCTCCGGTATCTCCAGACGGCAATCGTAGCTCAGCGTATTGCACTCCACGTTCTTCGTCTCGCGCCGGGTCTCCGACAGTATCTCGCAGTCGGGCGAACAGCTTACGAGAATGGCCTTGTCGACATCCATATAAGATGGGAACGTACCGGTAAGCTTCACCACGGCATAGCGGTGGCTGAATCCGATGTTGTCGTCGTTGTTCAGACGAAGCTGGATGCCTCCGTCCTTGTCGATGCGGACCACACCCTTCATGCCGTCTTTGGTAGTGACGATGGCCTGATTGCCCAAGCACGAAGCCACGTCCTCAAACTGGCCCGACAGGAAGGTAGTGCCGTCCATCTTTATGCCTTTCTTGTTATTGGTGTCGGTAAACGGTTCAAGTTCGGTAGCAAGCTTAACCGAGTCGCCCTTGGTCTCATTAAACGTTATGTTGGGAGCGTCCATGAACTTCACAGCCGTCGGGCGCAGGTTCTTGTCAAACTGAAGAAGCGAGTTCTTGCCCTGGATGGTCAGAGTTCCGTTGTTCCACTCTCCTTCAAGGTCCTTCTTGGTGACCGTCACAAGATTCTGCGGGTCCTGGACCTCAGAGAAGTAAATAGGCGCCGTGGTCACGTTCATCGCCGAGTCGAGGGTCAGCAGATAAGCGTCCTTGCCGATGATGGCGACAGCCTTTCCGCCCGAAAACGAAGAGTTGAACACCACCTCGTCAAATTTGTAGTCATCGGGAAACGACGGGAAATTCTCCGACACGTATGCCCAGAACAAATCCTTGTTGTTGCGGTCAGTGCCGGCGTAAGCCCTCACGCTGGCCACTCCGTCAGAAAACGGATATGCCATGGCAAACGGACCGAACACGCTCTGGCCCTGCTTGTTCAGGTAGACGTAGTCCTGTTGGTTCTGCACCAGAAGATATCCGTCGGAATAGTAAGGATAGTCAGGATTGATACGGTAGCCATATTTCGACATGTCGGTCATGACACCCTTTGAGTCTATCAAAGCCTTAAGCAGTGTCGGGTCCGTTACGTCGACCACAACCGCCATCCCCTCGCTGAACGGCATAAGCTGTGAGCCTGTCATGTCGGAAATCTTCTTTCCCTGGAGAGTCCAGAGCGATGTCACCCCATCCTTTTCGGTTCTATAAAGGTCGGAGCCCATCAGCTCCACATTGTCATATTCAGGAGCTATGCACCAGCTCGCCAGTTGCGCCATCGATACGATAGGCAACGTCACTGCAACAGCAATCAGATACGGTCTTAAAGTTCTCATAATAAATCAGTATGACGTTTTATTTATATTATTAACAGATAATAAGTGAAACTTTCTTTAGTCTATTAACACGCATCGCATACAAGTGGTTTATCAAAGAACTTATAAAAAACATTAAGGAAACCCATGACAGAGCGGATAGTCCGCCGCAGGCCCACGGCGGACTATCCGCGTCTTACATAAAAATGCTCGGTACACCCGCCGTCGCTTTCAGTATGATGATATACGAATCCACACTTCTCGGCCACACGGCGCGATTTATCGTTGCCGTCAAAAAAGGCTATCCACAAATCCTTACGGCCGAGACTGCTCCTGACGTAGTCGGCAAGAGCCGTGACAGCCTCAGGGATAAGACCCATACCCCAATACGGCTTCCCTATCCAATAGCCTATCTCCGCGTCGCAGTCCTTTATGTACGGGCTGTCTCTTACTCCCGGAGGCACCAGCCCGCAACACCCAACCGCTTCGTCCGCGTCCTTCAGCACCACCGCATACGTTTCAGGAGCGGAAAAGACCGTGCGAATCACCTCAAGGCTGTTTTCGACCGACGTGTGCGCAGGCCACCCGCCAGCCGTCCCCACATCGGGGTCGCCGGCATATTTATAAAGAGACTCGGCATCGCTGTCAAGCCAACGTCTCAACACCAGTCTGTCAGTTTCAATAACATTTTCCATACACAAAAATAGCAATAAATCTCCAGACCGCACAATCCTCACTGCCCGACAGGAGGTTAAAGGCCTTACCATGCACTAACCCCGCAGGCAGTCAGGCATCAGTCAGAGATTATTCAACTAAAATCAATCCTCGGAACAGAGAATAGAATTACAACAATTCACCTTGCAAAACCACTGAAAATAATTATATTTGCAAATACACTACTGTCCACTAAAAATGGACGTGGTTAAAATTAAATAAATTCGGTTCACT
>CAJTSJ010000023.1 GCA_910578785.1 uncultured Muribaculum sp.
CCAACGACCCTCTGATTAACAGTCAGATGCTCTAACCGACTGAGCTATTGAAGCTCTTTTGCGTTTATCGGCTCTCCGAAAATTGCGATGCAAAATTACGTGTTATTTTTTAATTATGCAATATCTCCGGCGAAAAATATTCAGAAAAGCGCGAAAATATTTTTAATTCTCGATACGGGGCTTATTAAACCTTTACTTTTGTCGCCTGTCCAACAGTATAATCCAACATTTATCTTTACCTTTACACGTTAAAAAAACTTTAGTCATCCTTATAAAGACACTGACCGGTATGAACCGAAAAGGCAAACTATATTTCCGCTACGGCACGATGGGCTCTGCCAAGACGGCCCTGTTGCTTACCACGGCTTATAATTTCGAAGAACGTGGCATGACATATTCGTGCTTTAAACCAATAGTGGACACCCGCGAGAAGGACAATGTGATACGTTCCCGCATCGGAATCGAGCGTAAATGTACGTGGATATACCATGACACGGACATATATGTCATGGCTCAGGAAATGTTTGAGCGGACGATGACGGTCATCGACTGGTTTTTGATTGACGAGGCGCAGTTCCTGACTGCCGAGCAGGTCGACCAGCTTGCCAGGATAGTCGACGACTACGGAAGCAACGTGATATGCTACGGGCTGCGCACCGACTTCCAGACGCACCTGTTTGAAGGCTCACGTCGTCTGTTTGAAATAGCCGATACAATCGACGAAATCAAGTCGACATGCACGTGCGGCCGTAAGACGATAGTCAATGCCCGAATAGATGCCAACGGCGACTTTATAACGGAGGGTGACCAGGTGGAGATTGGTGGCGACGACCGCTACATAGCCGTGTGCCGTAAGTGTTGGCGCAACAACCGCATAGAGCAGTCTATACGCCATTCACTTCCGTTTCTTGAATAGCCGGAGAGGCCTGATGGCGAGGTAAAAGTTGTTGTGTTAGAACTTTTTAACGCCTGCTGCATTATATATAATATAACATCGTATATAATATAACGTCGTGTGATATGAAACATTTGATATGCGCTCTGCTCCTTTCGGTCTGCTCTGTGTTTATGGCCGGAGCTGTGGAGCTGCCTGATGAAAATCTTAACTATATAGTTCTATATAAATGGGGCCTTATAAATAAGGATGCCGCGTCGGCGGTGCTGTCGCTTAGGAGCGACGGCGACCATTATTATGCCAAGATGTCGGCCCGCACGCTGCCTTGGGCCGATAAGGTGTTTAAGGTGCGCGACACCCTTGAGTCGACAATGTCAAAGTTTGAGTGCCAGGCGCTGATGTATAACAAACGTACACACGAAGGTGGACGGTATGAAAACGACAAGGTGGTATATGAACGCGACGGAGACAAGGTTACGGGCTATGTGACCCGTCTGCGCAGCAAAAACGACGGTCCTGTCAGCAAGTCGGACACGGTGCTTCACGCCACGGGGCCTACGGTCGACATGCTGTCGGTGTTCTACTATCTGCGTCAGCTCGACTTCCCTAACATGAAAGTGGGACAGTCGGTGCGCCTAAATGTGTTTTCCGGAGCCAATGTCGAGGAGCTGACCATAGTATATCAGGGTAAGCGAACGATAACGTCCAATAAAAAGAAATGGCGCACATGCTATCTGACGTTCAACTTCACCCGCGACGGAAAACCGGTGTCCGACGACATGTCGGCGTGGATAAGCGACGACGCCAACCGCATCCCGATCAAGCTTGAAGGTAAATTGCCGCTGGGCAAGGTGCAGGCCCTGTACCAGGGAGCTTCTTCTCCGGAATGAAGTGGAAACGGGCCGGAATGCGCCATTTTAAGATATTGGTGTTAAAAAATGTGTAATTTTCGGATATTATTTTTTAACTTTGTGGTAAAATTGATACAAAGTGATGAATCGCAGAGTAAGAGTTAGATTTGCCCCCTCTCCAACGGGGCCGTTGCATATAGGCGGAGTTCGTACCGCCCTGTACAATTATTTGTTTGCCCGTCAGAACGGCGGAGACATGATTCTCCGCATCGAAGATACTGATTCAAACCGTTTTGTGCCAGGTGCCGAAGACTATATCAACGAGGCTCTGGCATGGCTCGGCATCGGTATCGACGAGGGTGTGCGCGAGGGCGGCAATTACGGACCTTACAAGCAGAGCGAACGTCGCGACATATACCGCGAGCATGTGAAGATGCTTCTTGATGCCGGAAAGGCTTATATAGCATTTGACACTCCTGCCGAGCTTGAAGCGAAGCGCGCCGAGGTGCCAAACTTCCAGTATGACGCATCGACGCGTCTGTCCATGCGCAATTCGCTTAGCCTTCCTGCCGAGGAGGTTGAGAAGCTTATCGCTTCTGGCGAAAAGTATGTGGTGCGCTTCAAGATAGAGCCGGGACGCGATGTGGAGGTCAACGACCTCCTGCGCGGAAAGGTGACAATCAATTCCAATGTGCTTGACGACAAGGTGCTGTATAAGAGTGCCGATGATTTGCCAACATACCACCTCGCCAACATCGTCGACGACCATCTGATGGAGGTGTCGCATGTGATTCGTGGCGAAGAGTGGTTGCCTTCGGCTCCGCTTCATGTGTTGCTCTATGAAGCATTCGGTTGGGCCGACACCGCTCCTGAATTCGTGCATCTGCCGTTGCTCCTCAAACCTGACGGAAAGGGCAAACTGAGCAAGCGCGACGGCGACCGTCTTGGATTTCCCGTGTTCCCGCTTGAATGGCATCCCGAAGGCGGTGAAGTGTCGTCGGGCTATCGTGAATCGGGCTATCTGCCTGAAGCCGTGGTTAACTTCCTTGCCTTGTTGGGCTGGAATCCCGGCGATGACAGCGAACTGATGTCGATGGATGAGCTTATTGCAAAATTTGACTTGAAGCATTGTTCTCGTTCCGGCGCGAAGTTCGACTATGAGAAAGGCCGTTGGTTCAACCACGAGTATCTGCAGCGCAAGCCTGATGCAGAGTTGGCTGAACTTTTCATCCCGGTGCTTAAGGAGCATGGCATTGACGCCGATTCATTCTCAAAAGATTATATGGCCAAGGCCGTTGGAATGGTCAAGGGCCGCATTTATTTCGTGCGCGACCTTTGGGACCAGGCACGGTTCTTCTTTAAAGCTCCGGACGAATATAACCCGAAAGATATCAAGAAGCGTTGGTCGGACGAGATGCCTCGTATCATGGGCGAACTTATAGAAGTGCTCGAAGGTGTCGACGACTTCTCAAGCAAGAACTCCGAAGACATCGTACTGGCCTGGATAGCGTCTAAGGGCTATCATCTGGGCAATGTTATGAATGCTTTCCGTCTGACGGTAGTGGGCGAATGCAAAGGCCCGCACATGTTTGACATAACCGAACTGATAGGGAAAGAGGAGACCGTGCGCCGCATAAAAGAAGGTATTAACAACATCTGTCCATTGCCATAAAATCATCAGAGAGGGATGAATCCATTATATAGCATCGGTATCCGGATTATGAGCCTGGGCGCTAAGGCGGTTTCGTTGCGCGACCCTAAGGTTAAGAAGATAATCGAAGGACACAAACAGGTGGTTCCGTATCTTCGTGATCACATCGACGGTAAGGCCGGATATGTGTGGATTCATGCCGCTTCGCTCGGTGAGTTCGAGCAGGGCAGGCCGCTTATAGAGATGATTAAGCGCAAGCTCCCTGACAAAAAGATATTGCTGACTTTCTTCTCTCCGTCAGGCTACGAGGTGCGCCACGACTATCCGATGGCCGATGCCGTGTGCTATCTGCCGTTCGACATCAAAAGCCGGGTGTGTGAGTTTCTCGACATTGTGCGCCCGTCGATGGCTATATTCGTTAAATATGAGTTTTGGGGCAACTATCTGCAGGAGCTTAACCGCCGCGGCATACCTACCTATATTATTTCGGCCATATTCCGCCCGACGCAGATATTTTTCAAGCCTTGGGGCGGTATGTTCCGTTCGATGCTTAAGTGTTATGACAAAATATTTGTCCAGGACGATAATTCGCGCAAATTGCTTGCCGGAATCGGCATGAATAGTGTCGTTGTGGCGGGCGACACCCGGTTTGACCGAGTGACCGATATAATGCGCCAGCGGGTGGATATACTTCCGGCCGAGGCGCTGACCGCCGACAAGAAGTCTGTGACTATTGTGGCCGGTAGCACGTGGGAGCCTGACGAGGAGTTTTTGTTGCCGTACTTCAATAGCCGGTCCAATGTCAAGCTTATCATAGCGCCACATGAAGTGCGCCCGGAGCGAATAGCCGGAATAGAGAAAAAGTTGCGTCGTCCGTCGTGCCGGCTGTCGGAGTGTACGCCAGAAGAGGCCACTGAAGCCGACTGTCTGATAGTCGATTGCTACGGCATGCTGTCAAGTGCCTATCGCTATGGTAAAATCGCGTATATAGGCGGGGGATTCGGAACCGGAATACATAATGTCAACGAGGCTGCGGTGTATGACATGCCTGTCGTATTCGGCCCGAATTTCCATAAATTCAAGGAGGCGCGCGATTTGATAGATTGCGGCGGCGCGTTTTCGTTCAGCGACTGCGAATCGTTTGCGTCAGTGATGGATTCGCTTGTCGGCGACCCGGCTCGTCTGGAGTCGGCCGGAAAAAAGGCCGGAGAATATATAAAGATGCATCTCGGCGCTACTGAACGTGTCTTCGCGGACATCTTCGGCGAGAACAAATGACATCCGTCGATTATCTGTCCGATGTCTGATGAATTAAGCAAAGCGGCATTAAATATGGCATGCTTTTGGTACACTTTTGGTAAAGATACGCGAATATGCGTGTTTTGAACAGAAAATTTCGTATCTTTGTATTTCATTAAGCATTATATCCATTAAAATCGTCTATTTTACCTATGTGTGGAATCGTTGGTTATATAGGCCGTCAGGAGGCTTATCCAATTTTGATAAAAGGTTTGCATCGTCTGGAGTATAGAGGTTATGACAGCGCAGGAGTTGCGCTGGTGAATCCGGACAATGTATTGAACGTATACAAGACCCGCGGAAAAGTCGAAGACCTCGAGCGTTTCTGTGATACTAAGGATGTGTCCGGAACTGTGGGAATAGCGCACACACGATGGGCCACTCATGGTGAGCCTAATGACATAAACGCGCATCCGCACTTCAGCACAAACGGAAAGATTGCCATTGTGCATAACGGAACTATCGAAAATTATAATGTACTCAAGCAGGCTCTCATAGAGCATGACTGTGAATTCCGCAGTGAGACCGACACCGAAGTTGTCGTAAAGCTTATCGAGTATATCCAGTCCACCAACGACTGCTCGCTTGTAGACGCTGTCAGAGGTGCGCTGAAACAGGTGGTCGGTGCATACGCCATCGCTGTGGTCGACTGCGAGGATCCCGACATGATTATCGCGGCCCGTAAGAGCTCTCCGCTCGTAGTGGGAATTGGCGACCATGAGACATTTATAGGCTCAGATGCCTCGCCGATTATAGACTATACCAATCAGGTGGTCTATTTGGGCGATGACGAAATAGCCATTATCCGTCGTGACGCTCCTTTGCAGGTGATTAACAATGATAATATTCCGGCTAAGATTGACGTCCAGACTCTTGAGCTGTCCGTGTCGCAGCTTGAGAAGGGCGGATATCCCCACTTCATGCTGAAAGAGATATTCGAACAGCCAAATACTATCTATGACTGTATACGTGGCCGAATAGTCAACAACGATACTGAAATAAAGCTTTCGGGCGTCATAGACCACCCTGACCGCTTCATCAACGCTTCGCGCGTCGTGATTGTGGCTTGTGGCACGTCATGGCATGCCGGTCTGATAGGTGGACGTCTGATAGAAAATTATACGCGCATACCTGCGCGTGTTGAGTACGCAAGCGAATTCCGCTATGCCAATCCGGTGATAACCTCGAGCGATGTGGTTATAGCCATTTCGCAGTCGGGAGAGACTGCCGACACTCTTGCGGCGATTAAGCTTGCCAAAGAAAGAGGCGCTTTCGTATATGGAGTATGCAATGTCGTAGGTTCCTCAATAGCCCGCGAGACCGATTCCGGTACTTATATCCATGTAGGACCAGAAATCGGAGTGGCTTCAACCAAGGCATTTACCGGACAGGTGACCGTGCTTACGATGCTTGCGCTTGCCATTGGCCAGCTCCGCGGCACCGTCAACAAGTCTCAGTTGCTTGAAGCTATAGCCAACATCAAGAAGCTCCCTGAACTTATTCGCGAGACATTGAAACTTAACGACCGGATTGAGAAACTGTCGCGCACGTTTACTTATGCGCACAATTTCTTGTATCTTGGACGTGGCTACAACTATCCGAGCGCGCTTGAAGGTGCTCTGAAACTTAAGGAAATCAGCTATATCCATGCCGAAGGATATCCTGCGGCGGAGATGAAGCATGGTCCGATAGCCCTTATTGACAAGGAGCTTCCTACGGTAGTGATAGCACCGAACGATGACCTGCATGAAAAGGTCATCTCCAATATACAGCAGGTTAAGGCTCGTGGCGGATCTGTCATCGCTATCGTGACCAAGGGCGATACCGAGATTCCAAAAATTGCAGATTACGTATTGGAGATACCCCCGGTGGCCGAAAGTGTTTCGCCTGTGGTGGTATCGGTGCCTCTGCAGCTGCTGGCCTATCATATCGCCATCATGAAGGGTTGCGATGTGGACATGCCCCGAAACCTTGCAAAATCTGTTACCGTGGAGTAACGGTATTTCGATTATCAAGATATCAGAATGTCGGATGTGGTGATTATATGCCGCATCCGATTTTTTTATGCCGAAAAACGTAAATCAATTCCCGTTTTTGACATTTGATTATTGTAGGAGGTGTTGATTTGTCGTTCCCTTTTATTGCTTTCACTTAAAGCTTGTTGCGTGGCAACTTATTGTAGATAAGTGAATAACTATGTGCTTTGCGCTGATTGTACGCTGATTGTAAAAGTATTAAATGCTTTGCACGATTGCTGAAAAATGCCTAAATTTACATTCGGAACGATAATTGCCAATCGGAAATTAATACCAAAAAAGGAATGTGGAATCCATGAAACGAATTGGAACCTTAATATTTTTATTGATATTATCATCAACTATACGTATGGTCGCGAAGCCTCAATTCTTCACGACCGACCACGACTTGACGAGTAGTCTCATAAATGTGATATATCAGGACCGTAACGGAATGATATGGGTCGGCACGGAGGATGGCCTGAATCGTTACGATGGTTCAAAGTTCACTCAATACCGCAATATTCCCGGAGATTCTACGTCGTTGTCTCAGAATTACGTCAATATGGTGTTTGAGGACTCCAAGGGACGCTTATTCGTTTGTACGCACCACGGACTTCAGATGCACAATCCTGTTACCGACAAATTTACGCCTGTTGCACGCACCGTCGACGGAAACGTTTATCCATGGTCGGCGGCGAGCATGCTTGAGACGGAGCCAGATTCGATATGGATTCTGAGCAGTGTCAGGGCAAAGGTGGTTAAAGCCGACTACGACGGAGTGGTAGTAAAGAGATGGGAAGATTCATCGTCGCCGATATTCAATATTGGTGATGGAGTATGTGATGTGGCCGGATTTCAGTGGCTTTTTGACCGTAACGGACTTTATCGGCTTAACCGCAAGCATGAGATAGTGGCAGAGCATAAGGAAATAAACGATCCGGTCAATCTGGAAGCCGCTGTGGCGAGAGACGGCACTCTTTACGTGGCCGCTTTTACTGGAGGTCTATATCGTTATGACATGCTCGGCGACAAATTTATAAAGATAAATGACCCTGGAGGTAAGTCCTTATTGGTTAAGGATATATATCCTGATGACGAGAGCAATGACATTTATCTTGCCACCGACGGCCGCGGATTGAAAAAGTATAGTCCTGAGACCGGTGAATTTTCTGACGTGATGTTCGGCGAAGGAATTCTGGATTGTCAGAATCAGAAGGTGCATTCAGTGCTTAAAGATAAAGGCGGCAATCTATGGATAGCCATATTCCAAAAAGGCATCGTTCTGATGCCGTCGCATCCGGCATCGTTCAAGTATGTAGGCCACAAATCGCTTACGGAAAACGTGATAGGAGAGGAGTGCGTCGTGGCGTTGCTTAAAGAACAGAATAGCGACAAGCTTTGGATCGGTGTCGACAACGGCGGCCTGTATGAGCTCGACATGAAGACTATGTCGACCAATCGCTATATTAACTCCGTACCGCAGGTGCTGAGCGGAATGTTTATGGATTCAAAGAACAATCTATGGATAGGGTCGTACACCGACGGTTGCGGTATATTTGACACGGAGGGCAAAAAGTATAACAAGATACATCTGTACGATGAAAATGGCCGCGAAGTCGTGAGTGTTTATGATTTTGCCGAAGACGAATACGGTCATGTCTGGATAGCGACACTTGGAGGCGGCCTGTTTATGTATGATCCGCAGACCCGTAAGGTGCAGTCTGCCGGCAAGCATACAGGCGACAAATGGTTTACTTCGGCGTACTATTCCGTTAGGAACAAGACATTGTATCTTGGCACTTATGACGGTGCATTGAAGATAAAAGACATAAACGACGGCGGCCATGTCGAGAAGTATGTCCCGTCAAATATCATACACTCGATAAATGAATCGAGCGACGGCAATGTATGGTTTGCATCGTCGGCCGGTCTGGTCAGACTCAATCCCGATAATGATTCAATTGAGGTGTATACCGATGCCGACGGACTTCCCGTGAACACCATTTATGGCATTGAGGAGGACGATATGGGCATATTATGGATAAGCACAAGCCATGGATTGTCGCAGTTTAACAGAAAGAACGGCACGTTTACAAATTATTTTGTCGACGACGGGCTTCAGGGCAATGAGTTTTATAAAAATTCATCGTTTAAGGATTCCGACGGACAAATATATTTCGGAGGTATCAACGGCATCACATATTTTAATCCGGCCGATGTAGTCAAGCCGGGTAGAAAGTGGACTGTTAGACTTGCCGACATATATCTGCACGGTAAGCCGGTCAAGGGAGGCATGAAGTCGGGCGGACGCACTATTGTCAATGAGCCTCCATACGGTGCGTCGGAAATAAAATTGTCCGACAGCGATAATTCATTTTCCATTGAGTTTGCTACAACCGAATTTGGCAACCCTGAATCAATGCGCTATCAGTATTCGATGGACGGCGACAAGTGGGTAACATTGGCCCATGGCTCGAACATGGTAAATTTCAGCGACTTGAATTCCGGCAAGCACACGTTGAGGCTACGGGCTGAGGACAATGGAGTAGTGTCTGATGAAAAGCTGGTCACGATAGATATTGCATGGCCTTGGTATGAGACTTGGTGGGCTTGTGTGATTTATTGCGTGCTTATAGTTCTTGCGTTGTTAGGTATATATAGTTCGGTATTGCTTAGCCAGCGCCATAAACGCCAGGAGCTGGAACAGCGTCAGCGTGAGCGGATCAACGAAGCTAAATTCCAGTTCTTCATCAACATATCGCACGAAATCCGTACACCGATGTCGTTGGTGATGGGACCGCTTCAGAAGATGATGGACAGCGACGACGATCCGGAGCGGCAGAAAAACTATCGCCTTATCCGCCGCAACGCCAACCGAGTGCTCCGGTTGGTCAACGAGCTTATGGATATCCGAAAGATTGACAAGAACCGATTGAAGCTGACGTTTGCAGAGACAGCGTTGACACCGTTCATTGAAGACTTGTACGACACATTCCAGCAGGCCGCTTCTACCCGCGATATTCGGTTCACGTTTGAGCATGAGGGATGTGATGACCTTAAGGCGTGGGTCGATGTCGCTAATTTTGATAAGATTGTCATGAATCTGCTGTCCAATGCCATAAAATACACTCCAAAAGGTGGAACCGTTGAGGTTAGATTGTCAAAAGGCACAGACATGTCCGAGTCCGGTCCTCTGCGCGACTATGCCGAAATATCCGTCACTGATACAGGGATTGGAATAAGCAAGGATGAGCAGAAGCATATATTTGAACGTTTCTACCAGGCCGGCAACAATACTGCCGGAGGTACGGGTGTGGGTCTGCATCTTACCAAATCGCTTGTCGGACTGCATCATGGAACCATTTCCGTCATGGACAATCCTGCCGGAACCGGCACACGCTTCGCCGTTCGGATTCCATTGGGATGCAACCACCTTTCTGACGAACGTATTGTTCAGACGGATGTGGCAGAAGAGAATGGACTTGACAGGATAAATGCGCTGAAAGACAGTGGACTGGCACTTCCGGCATGTTGCGCTGAAGATATTGAGCCGTCGTCAGATTCCCGCCAGACACCCAAGGAGGTTGTGATGATAGTGGAAGATGATGAGGACATTCGGTCATACCTTTGCCGCGAATTGTCGGCAAATTACCGCACTGTAGCATGCGAAAACGGTAAAGCCGCCTATGAGCAGATGCTCCACAAAATTCCCGATTTGGTGATAAGCGATGTAATGATGCCGGAGATGGACGGACTCGAACTTACACGGCGGATTAAGAATAATATTAATCTGAACCATATACCGGTTATTTTGCTTTCGGCCAAAAATCGGGATGAGGACAATATAGAGGGACTTGAATCCGGGGCTGATGCCTACATGTCAAAGCCGTTTAACATCGAGATACTCATATCGACTATCGCTAATTTGATTAAGGGCCATCAGCGTCTGAAGAATGCTTTCAGCGGTCAGCAAATGCAGGACGACAAGATTACAGAACTGCAAGTGGAGTCCTATGATGAAAAGCTGATGGAGAAGGTGATGAAGGTTATAAACGACAATATCTCCAATCCTGATCTGACGGTCGAAATGCTTGCCTCGGAAGTCGGTTTGTCGCGAACTCATCTGCATCGCAAGCTGAAGGAGATTACCAATCAGTCGTCTCGTACATTTATCCGCAATACGCGTCTGCGTCTGTCGGTAAAGATGATAGTAGACCACAAATTGACTGTCTCTGATGTGGCCATGAGGCTTGGATTCAAGAGTGCAAATAACTTTTCCACGTCATTCAAGCTTCTGTATGGGGTCACTCCGTCGGAGTATGCCGAGCGTGCAAGGAATGAGGGTGAGAAAGAAGAATTATAGAAAAATAGATGGCCGGGGATTGAAACCAAGCGACAATCTTCGGCCATCTAAAATAGTAATAGCCGGGCAATTTTGGCCTTATGGCTTCATTACCCGGCCATCAAGTTTTTTATAAACTTCGACTTCCTGCTCTACTCGGCAGGCTTAATCATTCTGACCATATATACGCTTCCGGCAATGTGTCCGGGATGGCTTCTGAATGTCAGTTCTACGTTGTCCTTTTCTGCCAGCAGGTGTGACGGAATCTTATATTCTACATCTACGAACTCCTCTGTCTTCCACTTGTTTGCTACATTTTCCGTGGCGATTACTTCGTTGTCGACAAGGATGTCAAAGCTACGCTTGCCTTGCTCGTTGCCCCAGTAGCGCACCATTAGAGTCAGCTCCGGATGTGATTCGGTCTTCATCTTGTACGTAAAGAATCCTCCGTCTGTGGCGTTGCGCCAGGGTTGACCCTGATAATTGCCTTTTTCAGAACGGTCAAATGTCATGAAGTGGTCGGCTTCAGGCTGTTGTTCGCCGGTGTTGACTGCATCGACCGTACGGCGGTCGAGAGCAAGCCTAAGGGCTTCCTTGGCGGCTTCCTCTTCGCGGTGTTGCGCATATTCCTGCGGTGTCATCGCCAGCCAGTACATCATGTAGCGGCAGTCATGGATGCGGTAGAACGGTTCAAGAACCAGATTGCATTTGTCTTCAAACAGACCGGGTACGGTGTAGCACGACTTGCGCCCTTCGACAGGAACGAGATTCTGGAGTTTCGACTCGATATCTTTACGCTCGCCGATAAGCAGGGGAGTGTCGAACACCGATACTAACGGACCGCCGGCTATGTGGGCCCAGCGACTGTCGTCGCCTACAAGACCGTTGAGGTCGTCAGTGCTGTACTTTGCTCCAAGCACGATCGGACCGCGCATGATAGAAAGATATTCCGGGACGTTAGGCATTTCTTCTACACGCACCGACATGGGCATGGTAAGTTCGACTACATCGCCGTCTTTCCATTTGCGGTCAATTGACACGTACTTATGAGGTTGTGCATCAAATTTGACTTCTTTGCCGTTTACGGTTATGGTCATGCCGTCAGTCCAGTCAGGATGGCGGAGTTTCAGATTAAATTTTTTGCTTTTACCCTTTTCTGTATTGATTGTGATGCGGCTTGTCTCAGAGTCCGGGAACTGAGTTTCTTGCGTCAGTGTCACGCCTTTTTCCTTCCAGTTCAGACGTGAGGGTATGAACAGATTGACCTGCAGGTCGTCGCCGGAATGGGTATAAATGAACTGACCGTACTTTCCATGGTTCTCCATCCCGGTTCCCACACAGCACCACATGGCACTGTTAGGTTGCGAGTATACGCGGTAGTGGCCCGGACGCGCTGAAGTGAAGTAAACATATCCGCCGTGCTCTGGATGCTGGGTTGACAGGATGTGGTTGTAGAGAGCGCGCTCGTAGTAGTCGGCAAACTGTGAGTCGCCGGTCATTCTGAACAGCCCCTCGGTCAGTTTCAGCATGTTATTGGTGTTGCACGATTCCGGACCTTCGCGGTCTGTGGCATAGCTCTTGCAGTCATCTGCCGAGGCGAAATGTTCGCGGCGGCTGTTTCCTCCGATCGACAGTGAGCGGGTGTCGACCACAGTGTGCCAGAAGAAGTCTGCCGCGTCCATGTAGGTCTTGTCGCCTGACAGTTCGGCTATTCGCTGATATCCTACGACTTTAGGTACCTGGGTGTTGGCGTGCTTGTTGTCGAGGTTGTCTACACCTTTGGCCATGCTGTCGAGCAGCCAGTGATGAGAGAAACGTTTGGCCGCGTCGAGATATTTCTGCTCGCCGGTAATGGCGTATGCATCGGCATATACTTCGTCCATGCCTCCGAATTCGTTGTCAAGCATGGCTTCCATCTGTTTGTCGTCGAGCGGTGCGATTACGTCTATACCCCAGTCGCACATGGCGAGGAACATTCTTTTGGCATCGTTGTTGCCGGTATATAGCCATGCGTCTCGTAGTCCGGCATATATTTTGTGGACATTATACCAGGGAACCCAGTATTTCCAGATTATGCCGACATTGCCCTTTTTGATCTCCGGCCAAAGACCTTTGCTGTTGGGCACACCGCCTACATATCCGTTGCCGTTGGCTTTCTGGCAACGGTCAAGTTCGGATATCATGTAGTCCATTCGTTCTTTCAGTTTCGGATTGCCGGTGGCCGCGTAGTGTATGGCCAGTGCCGACAGATAGTGGCCTCCGACGTGGCCGTCCAGTCCATCCCAGCAAGAGAAGCTTTCGGCTTTTGCCGGTAGGCCGGCCTCTTTAAGATACGGAGCCAGGAGCCTGTCGACGTCATATTGCAGTAGAATGTCGACATTGAGGTCCTGGGCGTGTTTGAATTGTCCGTCGAGAAGCGATACGTCTGTCAGCGGAAATGTGTTTGGATACAGAGCCTCCTGAGCGTTGGCGCTGAAGCAACACGCCGACATCGCAATCCCGATTGCGGAGCTAAGGAATAGTTGTTTCATTGATGTGATCAGGTTATTGTTTTTTTAAAGTGTAAGTCTTGCCTGCTTCAGTCACGATATCGTACTCATATACGGGACGGACTGAAAGCTGTTCAAAGGTAGTCAATTCGGTTGATTTAAGAGGCTGTTTTATCTCTACAGGTGCCATCAAGGGGTTCGGACAGTCGCCGGATGCCTTTACGAGACCGTTACCTTTCAGAGGCCAGTAAGAGCGTATGCGCAGTGGACCGCCTATGTTTGATTTTACAGTTACTTTTGTCGGACGGCCGTCTTTCCATGCCAGGTCGGTCACGAAACCGCCTCGGGCAAGAAGTCCTTTGACCTCGCCGTTGCTCCATGAATCGGGTAGGGCCGGAAGCAGGTGTAAGGCTCCGTCGTGGCTCTGCACCAACATCTCGCAAACGCCTGCGGCGCATCCGAAGTTTCCGTCGATCTGGAATGGCGGATGTGCGTCAAACAGGTTCGGATAAGTGCGTCCGTCCGGATATTTACGCGCTTGAGAGTCGTCGGGGAGAATGTGGAGCATATTCTTGATGATTTTGAATGCGTGGTTGCCGTCGAGCATTCTCGCCCAGAAGTTGATTTTCCATCCCAGGCTCCATCCTGTGGCCATGTCGCCGCGCTGGTTAAGCGTGTTTGAAGCCGCGGTGAACAGCTCAGGATGCGAATAAGGCGATATCTGGTTTGATGGGTATAGTCCGTAGAGATGTGATATATGGCGGTGTTCGTCGTTGGGGTCGTCGCCGTCGACAAGCCATTCCTGGAGCTGTCCGTGGCGGCCGATCTGCATAGGAGGGAGCTTGTCTATGGCCGAGCGCAGGCGGGTCGTGTAGTCTGAGTCGGTCTTCCCGAGAATCTCGGATGCCTTCAACGTGGCTGACAATATGTCGAGCACAATCTGATTGTCCATGGTAGAGCCGGCTGTAAGCGTAGTGCTTTTTCCCATGGGTCCGTGTTCGGGTGATACTGTCGGGTTGGTCACCAGCCATCCGTAGTCAGGGTGAATCTGGAGGTAGTCGAGAAGGAAGTCCGCGGCACCTTTAAGCACGTCATAGTTCTCGGCAAGCATCTGCTTGTCGCCTGTGAAGAGGTATTGTTGCCAGATGTGTGTTGCGAGCCATGCTCCTCCGGTCGGAAACATACCCCATTCCGTTCCGTCGACAGGCCCGGCTATGCGCCAGAGGTCGGTGTTGTGGTGGGCCATCCATCCGTCGCATCCGTACATCTGTTTTGCGGTCAGTGAACCTGTCTTGCTCAGATCGCGGATCATGGAGAGCAATGGTTGCTGGGTCTCCACGAGATTGCCTACAAGCGCAGGCCAGTAGTTCATTTCGGCGTTGATGTTGATGGTGTATTTTGAGTCCCATGGCGCATCCATCTTATCGTTCCATACACCCTGCAGGTTGGCCGGCTGACCGCCGGGCTGCGATGAGGATATTAGCAGATAGCGTCCGTACTGCATCATCAGGGCTACGAGCGCGAGGTCGTCGCCGGTCTCGGCGAATGTAGCAAGACGTTTGTCGGTGGGCAGTTTGGAGGCTTTGGTGGCAGGCAGATTAAGTGTCACGCGGTCAAACTGGTCCGTGTATTTCTCCAGATGCTCAGCCAGAAGTGTCTTGTACGGTTTTGATTCGACGCTTTTAAGCGATGCAAGGTTCTTTGTGGCGGGGTTGCCGCTGATGTCGTCGTACTTGACGAAGTTTGTTGCCGCAACGATGTAGATGGTGGCAGATGAGGCGTGTTCTACAGCCACTCCGTTAGAGCTGTTGGTCGAAGAACCGTCGGTGGCGATTTTGATGTCGCACTGTGCTGTCAGTCCTCGGTCAATGCCTTCCTGTTCGACATTCTTTACCGTAACAGTCAGCTGATTGCCGTTGCTGACAGTGATGGAGTGTTCGAGCGGAGTGTCGTAGGCTACGTTGAAGTTCAGCGCACCTTTTTTACTCGCGGTAATATGCACTATGATGGCATTGTCGGCCTGCGATGCAAATGCGGTGCGTTTGAATTTAACGCCGTCGGCGGTGTATTCAGTGGTAGACAACGCTGTCGACAGGTCAAGCTCGCGACGGTAGTCTGACGGATTGGTCATTCCTGAAAACGAAAGCTTGACGTTGCCTAAAGGCAGGTAGCGCATTCCGTGAGGTCCTTTGAAGAAATATTTGTCGGTAAGCTTGCGGGCTTTGTCCTCTTCTCCTGCGAAGATTAGGTCGCGCACGACTTTAAGATGTTCGTTTGCTTCCGGGGAATTATTATTGTGTGGCGATCCAGACCAGAATGTCTCTTCGTTGAGCTGTATGGTCTCCGTGTCTATACCTCCGTAAACCATGGCGCCGAGATGCGAGTTGCCTATTGGGAGAGCCTCGAGCCATCTGTCGGCGGGTTCGTCGTACCATAATTTCAACTCCTGCGCCATGGCATATGCAGGCGCAAGAGTTGAAATAAGACTTATAATAAGGAATTTAGTCGTTGTCGATAGCAAATTTTTCATATTATAAAAACCGTATTTATATTTGTTTAAGCACCGATGGCATCACCGATAATCAGCAATCCTCCGTTAGTGGGTATCGTTACTTTTATTTCACCTTTTTTATTGAGTTTTTCTTCCGACACCTTTCCTTCGAGCTTATCATTGTCTGAATAGACGGTCACTTTGTCGCCGGCATTGATCATGGGCAGATACAATGTGGCCTTTACCGGTTCGCTTTGGGCGTTGACTCCTGCGATGTACCACTTGTCGCCGTTGCGTCGTGCCAAGATTACGTATTTGCCGGGATAGCCGTCGATGAATTTTACTTCATCCCAGACGGAAGGAACCTCCTTCATGAAGTTGATGGCCCATGCAGGAGCGTCGGTCAGATTGTTGGGGGCGAGAGCGAAGTGCTGGACGGCCGACTGGAACAGCACGGCTGTGGCGAGAGCGAATACGTCGGATGTGATTCGCTTCGAGCCTCGCGGTTCGTTGTTCGCGTTATAGTATTTGTTAAGGGCGCTGCCTCCGAAGTCCATGCTGCCGACAGTGTTGCGGATTATGGGATGCAGAGTGGCGTTGAATGCTTCCGCATCGCAGCTTCCCTGCGAGAAGTGCAGATTTTCGCTTGCAAGCACAGCTTCGGACGAAGCATAGTTGGGATACATGCGTTCCCATCCTCGGGGCAGGGTGCATCCGTGGAATATGACCTGGATGCCGTAGTCGTTTGCATCGGTCAGGATGTCTTCATAGATGCGCATCATCTCCTGCTTGTCGCCTCCGAAGAAGTCGACCTTTATACCGCGGATACCGTTGTCGTGCATCCATTTCATCTCCTTGCGGCGGGCAACGGTGTTGTCCATGTGCCCGCGCGGACCTTGAGGTGCGTCGTTCCAGTAGCCGTTGGAGTTATACCAGAGATAGAGGTCGACATTTTTCGACTTGCCGTAGCGGGCGAGTTCCTCCATTCGGTCATAGCCTATCTGAGTGTCCCAAAGGGCATCGACAAGAACGGTGTTGTAACCGAGTTCGGCGGCGAAGTCGATGTAGCGTTTCTGTTCGTCGAAGTTGCAGCTCGGATCCATCTTTATGATCCAGCTCCAGGTGCCTTTGCTGGGTTCATACTGTTTGCTGGGTTCATATTTGGGCTTTACCACGTCGAAGGGTATTGTCGTCTCGACTATCGGAGCAAGAGAGTTGCCGAGAGTTATGGTGCGCCAGGGGGTGTCGCCGGGCAGGGCGATGCCGGGTGTGGTCGACCCCAGACCGTTCATTTCTCCTTTCTGCGGAAATCCGATGGCGTATTCTTTGTCCTTGTCGTCCCAGAGCAGACGGCTTGCGCAGTAGGATCCGTCGACACCGGTCTCAGAGATGAGAATCCAGCCTTCGTCGCCGTTGCGGAACAGACAGGGGAACGAATATCCTTCACCCCAGCCGTTCTTGCCCATGGTGTCGTCGACGGTGTAGGGGGTCTCGTAGCTCGGCGATGTGCGGGCAAAGCCGCCCATTGGTCCGCTTTGGGGGCAGAGGAATGTGGTGGTTCCCTCAGGCAGCTTGAATCCGGTGTTTTCCTCCTCGATTACGTAGCACTTTGTCTGGCCCTTGGGAAACAGCGTGTACTTGAACGCTACGTCATTGTTGCCTACGTGGAACGTCACGTCCATTACTTTTTTGCCGTCCTTGCTGAACGAGTAAGTGGCGCGGTTGGCCTTGACGTCAACATGCCGTTTTTTGATGTTGGGCAGGGTGTATGATTCGTTGACGGCGGTCACGGGAGTGGCTTCGCTCAATGTCAGCCCCTTGGTGAAGTCGCCTTCGTTGGTCTTGATGCCGAGTGACGATGGCAGAATAAAGGCCTTTCCGTCATAGTTGACTGAATATGCCGGTATGCCTCCTGCATCGTCGATGTCGACTGTAAGCTTGCCGTCGGGACTGGTAAGCTGATGGCCGGCCATGGCTATGAACGGCGAGATGGTTGAGATACAGGTGATTACTAATTGCTTGTTGAATTGCATAATTTATAGTTGAAATGTGGGGGTTAAAAAGATAATGATTTACTGACATATATCCATGCCGTAATACCATTATTCGGATAATTGTTAACTACTTTCCTTTAGCTGCGCTGAAAGGGTTGGTGTTGGTGGCGAATACATGTTTGATGCGTATCGGTTCTGTTCCGCGTCCCATGAATCCTACACCGTAGATAGTCGATGTCTTCAATGGAGTGATGCCGGAGTCAAGATTTTTCATCATTCCGTCAAGTTCGGCCACAATGAGTTTGCCTCGGTTGAATCTTGACATATAGGGCACTTCATTATAGTCGGCGGTGTCAAATACCTTGAACTCTACACCGTTGGAATCGTTTTCTTCAAGCTCGGCCACGATATACTTGTAGCCTGACAGGTCGACCGGAGTGTCGTACTGCCATCCGCCGAACACGTATCGGCCTGCGGTAAATGTGTTGGTCGTCTCGTCGAACGCTCCGTCGGCCTTGATGTTTGGATTGAAATGCTTGAAGTCAAATACGTAATCATCTTTCGTCGGCTTGGGCTCGGGAATGAACGGTTCGGCTTCGTTGTAGTTGATGGTCGGTTTGTCGATTCCCATCAGATTGAGCATCTTGGTGGCATAGCGGCATCCGAGCACCCGGTAGCCGTGGGCGGTGAAGTGAAGTCCGTCGCCTTTTTGGGGAATGTTGGCGGCCGATATCACATGTGAATTGGCGATGGTCTGAGGCAGGGTGTTGATGATGGGGTTCATGGCTGCGCAGTGTCCTCCCTCTTCTGCCGTCACTACCTCTCCGGCGAGCAGAGGCACGTCGGCGGCGTTCAGGCCGAGGTCGCCAAGTATGTCGGTATACACTTTGTTGACTTTCGCAGGCCATTGCGGGTCGCCTGTGTTGGACTCTCCCTGATGGAGAAGTATGCCTTTGATCACCCCGTCCTTCTGGGCTTCCTTGGCGCATTCTATCAGTCGCTTGTAGGGAGTGTTGTCATAGGCTTTCATGAAGCCTTTGAACCATTCGGCCTCTTTCGCTACTGTCGCCGGGTCGTAGTCTTTGTCGAGATGCTCTATTTTACATCCGCCTATAGCTACGGGAACCACTCCTACCGTGACATTTTCGGGCAGGTTGTCAAGCATGGTGCGCCCGAAATAGTCCATCAGCGTCAGGCCTGTATATTGACGAACAAGCGGCGGTACGGCTTTGTCCCATTTGCCTTGCTTGCGGGCCGGGTAGTCGAAGTCGACAGTGGCCATCATCTTGAACCTTTCGGGAACGTCGATGCGGTCCTGCGGTTCGATAGAAGCATTGCCTTCCATGTTTGACTGGCCGATGCACAGGTAGATGTAGAAGTTGGGATCGGGGGCGCCTATGGCCGTAGCGGCCGCCGACAGCACCATGGAGGATGCTAATACGAGAGATTTCAAGTGTTTCATGATTATGTTTTTTATTCGAATTTCCAGTAATCAAAATTAAACAGCTTCGGACCTTTCCGGCCTGTGAACACGAAGTAGACGTCGTGGTTGCCGGTTGTCTTGGTTATGACGGGAGTCTCAACGTAGGTCCATTCCTCCCAGCCTCCTGTGCCGGGCACTTCAAGGCGTGCCGCCGTCTCACCGTCGACGCTGTCGATGCGCACTTCAACCACCCCTCCGCGCAACGCGCTTGCCACAGACGCACCGAACTTCTTCGGACCGCCGTTCCCGAACGACACGTTGGCTACTTTGACATAGTCGCCATTGTGGATGTCGGAGACGTACACGCCTGTCTTGGCATTCTGCTCGGTCTTTACGCCATTGGAGAAAGCCATGGTCTCGGCTTCCACACGTCGATACGGATTGAGGGTGCCTATAGCCTTGACGCCTTCGGCGGTGGCGTTGATGACGGGGAATGTTCCGTCGGGATTATATTTGAACTCTTCTGCCGCGATGCTTCTCGCAAAGCCTCCGCCCTTGGGGAGCTTGCCGGTGTGGTAGAAGAAGTAGCTGTGGCCTTTGAAGTCTGCCACGCCGCAGTGGTTGGTAAATGAGCCGGTGTCCTGCAGAGGCATGATTTCGCCCATATATTTCCACGGTCCGGTCGGACTGTCGCTCATGGAGTAGGCTATATGTTCGGGTACGCCTCCGGCGGCGTAGAGCAGATAGTATTTGCCGTCGCGTTTGTAAAACCATGGACCTTCTGTATAATTGTCGCGGTATTTCTTGTCTTTTACACGTTTGTCGGGAGCCGGTGCGCCGAACGAGTCTTCGGCCTGCTCCATTTCGATGACATCGCCCTTGATCGACACCATATCGTCGTTCAGAAGTGCGCAGTACACGCGTGGATTTCCCCAGTACAGGTATGCCTGACCGTCGTCGTCGATAAACACGGAGGGGTCGATATTATCCCAGCTTCCATTGTCGAAAAGCGGCTTGCCGATGGCATCCTTGAACGGTCCGGTCGGAGAGTCGCCAACGGCCACGCCGATGGCCATTCCGTTAGTGAGTTTGGAGTGGAGGGGTACGTAGAAGTAGTATTTTCCGTTGCGCTCCACGCACTGGGGCGCCCATGCGCGGTCGTCGCCCCATGAGAAGTCTTCTATCGCGAGGGGTGAACCGTGGTCGGTCCAGTTGGCCATGTCGGCGGTAGAGTACACGCGCCATTCCTGCATCCAGAAGAAGTCGGCGCCGTCCTCGTCGTGGCCGGTGTAGACATAGAGCGTGTCGCCGTCGACCATAGGAGCCGGGTCGGTTGTGAAGCATGTCTGGACAAACGGATTCTCGGCAACTGCCATCAGTGACGGAATGAGAATCGTCGATAACGTTGATATGATATGTTTGAATTTCATATAAGTGTTGATGATGATTTTGTGAGTAAATTTAATGAAAAATATTTAAAGCCCACTTCCCAGTGGGCTTTAAATGTTGAAATGCACAAATATTTATTCTGCGTTTCCCTTAATATAGGGAAACAAACCTTAAAAACTGTTCTTATTTACCAGCAAGGCCGTCGGCAACACCGGTGAATGTCCACTTACGTTCGTAGTTGAGATTCCAAAGGCCTACGGGTTCGCCGCCTCTCCATCCTGAAGATTCCGGTGAATCGGTAGGACACCAGTGGCAGATGCCGTACTGCTGGTTGGCGGGAACTACTTCGAAGTAGGTCTTTACAATCCACTTATAGTATTCGGCCATGGCCTTGTCCTGTTCTTCAGTAAGGTCGACGCTCTTAATTGATGTACCGTTCATGTCGTTGTAGCCCATGTCAAGCTCTGAAATGCGGACGAGTTTGCCGGTGGCGGCCATAATCTCGAACATCTGCTTTATGTGGAGCTTGCGGTTTTCAAGAGTTTCAGGATTTTCCTCGTAGCTGATGTGCATCTGAGTCGACACACCGTCGATGAATACGCCTTCTTCCTCTTCCCATTTCTGAATCCAGTGTGAGTAAGACTTCACCTTGGCGTTGTTGTCCCAGAAGCTTTCAAGGTTGTAGTCGTTGACAAACAATTTAAGCTTCGAGGGGTCGCCTCCGTGCTTTTCGAAGCATTCGCGGGCATACTTGACAGGCAGACGTACAACGTCCAGGGCACCGAGGTGTTCGGCCCAATAGAAGTTGTTTTTCTGGTCTTCGGCACTTGTGTTGCTGTGGTTCCAGGGTTCATAGAATCCGTCACCGTCCCGGTCTGAGCCTGACATAACCTCGTTGGTTACGTCCCAAGCCACAACCTGGCCTTCACAAGCCTCCATCATACCGTCAATCCATTCGTAAAGGGCCTTGGAGAGCACTTCATGCTTTTCTTCCGGGGTCATCGGGAGAACATTGGATTCCTTCTGGGTATAGATACGGTAGCTGTCGAAATATAGAGTTCCTGTATAGTTGCCGATGTTGAGCAGACAGCGTTTAGCACCGGGACCGTTACATTTGGTCGATACTGTCACTGTGTTCCAATCGGTTGTCACGTTAAAATTCGGAGCGAAGTCTCCGCACCCTTTCCATCCATCGGGATTTTGCAGTAGAGCTGAGAAATTACCGGGAACCGAACCTTTCAGACGGATTTCGAGGAAATAAGTCTGGCCTTCTTCAAAGTCATTTTCGTAGTTGACCTGAACTTCCCATCCCTGCATTTCATTGGGATGGCTTATTTCAAGAACACCGTCGACGAGGTTGAACTGCACGCCGTCGCCCCAGCCGCCTAAGTGCTGGCCGTCGGAGAAGTCGGTACTGAACATATTCTCTTCAAGCATGACTACTCCACCTTCCTTGTAGACTTCCACGGTAAACTGATGTCCGTAGCCGTTTACCCAGTTGTCGGCATTGTTGCATGAGCTGTTGGACATCAGGTTCTCTTCACTGCCTTTTTCGTAGACATAGATGTCGTCGAAGTAAAGGTCGCCGGCAATATCGCCGAATGTGAATTTGAAGTTGTCCATGCCGTCCATGGGGGGGACGAAATCAAATTCCTGATCAGTCCAGTCGGTGGTCAAGTTCAGCGCGACGGGGTTGTTGTCGTCCGCCTGGGCGCCCCATCCTGTTCCTTTAGACCAACGGACATTCATTGTAAAGTCTCTTGAGGCTTTGGCTCTGAATTTACAGGTGTAAGTTTTGCTGCTGGAAAGGCTTTTCCCTATTCCTACGAAACATTGGCCTGCCCACCAGCCGTCGGGATTAGGCATGCTGATGTGGATCACATGGTTTGGATCACCTGCCTCAACCTTCTTGTCCGCAATCAGTTTCTTGAGATAGTCGTTCTGCTGTTGCGCATGCCACATAAGGGTATGACCGTAGACGGAAAGTCCGGCAGTAGCCGCGTTTTTGACAAACTTCTGGACTTCGTTGAAGTTCATGCTTCCGTCGGCTCCTACACAGAAGTTATACTTCATGTGGTTGCCGGCAGTCAGCTCGTCGTAGTTTTCATTGACAAGACGGTATACAATACCGATTTTGTTATAGTCGCCGGCCTCTACGCCTGTTCCGAGTTTGAAATCGGGGTGTGCGGTGCGGTCGATATAGGACTTCAGCGGACCGTAGGCATCGATAACGGGGTTGGTCTCCATTGATGCGGGCTTGTCGACTACGATGTCGGTGATGTCCGTGTCAGCGCATGCCGTCAATATGATTGACGACATGGCTGCAACAGAAAAAATATTGAATAATTTCATTGTTAATCAAGTTTAAGATTACTGATTGTAGGTGAAAGAGAACGTTTCGAACTTGCTTTGACGATCACGCATCACCATGGTCTCCTCACGCTTAACCTTATAAGTGCCGGTCTGGCCGGTGAGAGCGTTGGCGGTATAGTTGATGGTGTACTCATAGTTCAATGTTATCTGGTCACGGTCTTGGTCGCCCCAAGCCTTTTTGGCGCCTTTGTACTCCCATTTACCCGAACCTGTAGCGGAGCATCCTTCTGTCGGAGTCGACACTGTGATGTCGCCGTTGTCGCTGAAGGTCAGGTAAAGAGTGCAGTTCAGACGCATATCGACCTCTTCACCACGGTCGTTCACAGTAGTTACGACGGGATAGAACTGACGGCGGCCTATGTTCAGCTTGACTGTAGACATCCAGCAGGTGTCGGCCTTTTCCCAGTACTGAGGGTTGCGGTCGTTGATGGTCACTGTGCCGTTGTTGTTGATTTCGTCCTTGCCTTTTGACAGCCATACGCCGTGGTAACGGTTCTTGTATTTGACGGCGAGGAGCTGGTAGTCCATCGGAACGACGTCCCAGTCTGCGGTTGCCAGACGGTGTGGATTTTCGACACCTTCCTTGGCCTTGCCTTCAAGTATTGAGTCAGATCCGTTGACGAGAATCATCGGAAGTACGTAGGTCACTTCGGCCGATAGCTCATCCTCGAAGAAAGCGTCGGTCAGCTGTACGAGCGTACCGCCACGCACCTTCCCTTTGGGGATTATGATGCGGTTGGACTCAAACTTATAGTAATTTTCCGGAAGCATCTTAATCTGACGTCCGTCGGCAAACGTCAGCCCGTTCAGCAGTTCCGGGGCAATCTTGACTTCTACCGAACGTTGGCTGTTGTTGTCGTTTATTCCACCCAGAGTAGCCATAGCCTGGAACTGATGCTTGTTGTCGAGTTCGGTGTCGTACTCTCCGTCGTCGCCTATGACGATAGTGCGCACGGGCGTCTGCTGGGCAAAATAAATGGTTTGATATATATAGTCGGGGAAGTCGATGCCTGCGTTTTTGCAGGAAGATGTCATCAGCATTCCGGCTATTGCCATTGTTAAAAGTGATTTTTTCATGACTTTTTTCGTTTTAGAGTTTTAGAATTACCATCCGGCATTCTGCTTGAGTTCGCTGTACTTAAGGATTTCAGAGTTGGGAATAGGCCCGTAAATCATGTAGTCCTTGAAATTACGGGTGTCGACATCGATGACGGTGTGGTTGGTGCCGGTAATCGATACGCCCTTGGCAGTCTCGTTGAGGTCGGCGTTCCAGCGACGGAGATCCCAGAAGCGGTATCCTTCGAAGCAAAGTTCCAGACGGCGCTCATTGCGGATGAGCTCGCGCATGGCATCCTTGTTGCCCTTGACCGATTCGAGGTAGGGGTCGCCGTTGTCGACACCGACATCTGCACGTTGGCGGAGAGCCTTGATCACGTCATAGGCCGAATATCCGTGCGATCCGGATCCTGTCGGGCCCCAGGCTTCGTTGGCCGCTTCTGCGTAGTCGAGGAATATCTCGGTGTAGCGGATACGTGCGGTGTAGTGCTGTTGGGTGCTTGAGTTGGACGGGTTGCAGTTCACATCCTGACGGAGGAACTTCTTCAGATAGTAGCCTGTACGGGTCGAGGTGCTTATGACGTTCAGTCCGTCGTTGGTGCTTCCGTCAACAGAGGTGTAGATGATGCTGTTGGCTGTACCTGCTTCTTTGCCGTTGCAGAGGATATAGGTGGTCAGACGCGGGTCGCGGCCGGTATAGGGGTCGGCCGGGTCGAAGTTGGACTCCCCGTGGCTGATAGGATAGCCGTTGGCCATCGGGAAGGCGTCGACGAGGTTCTGGGTCGGGTTGATACGGCCGCTGCCGTAGAGCGTCGGCGGGAAGTTGTCAGTTTCAAGGCTGTTGCTATTGTCCTTCTCCGAACGCCAGATCATTTCCGGTACGTTTAGACCGTCGGCGAGGTTCTTGATGTCGTCGCCGTTGATGAACCAGTGCCAGCCGGTGGGGTCGATGCCGTTTACACCGTTGATGCGGTCAAGCACCTTAGCGGCGGCGTTAGCGGCGCTTTCCCAGGTCACACCGGAGGCCTGGTAGGCAGGAGATGCGGCGAGCAGTTCCACCTGTGCGAGGAGGGCTTCGACGATACGTCCGGAGATACGACCTGCGAACACCTGTCCGAACACGCGGACCACGTGGCTGTTGTCGGCTCCGGGATATTTAGATGCGAGGTGGCCGTTGGCGGTGTTGCTGTAGTCGAGCGGCAGGAGTTCGAGAGCCTTTTGGGCATCCTCTTTGATGGCGTTGACACATTCGATGAAGGTCTTGCGGGGCTGGTTGAAGTTGGAGCTTGCGTTCTCCGGTTCTGTCAGGATGGGAACACCGAGCAGTTCTCCGTCAGCAGTCTTGCCGGCGTGTGCCCGCAACATGTAGTATGTGAACAGTGCCCTCAAGGCATAAGCCTCACCTTTGAAGCGGTCGCAGTACATGGCTTTTGCCACGGGGTCCTGCGCCCACTCAACCTGGTCGGCATGTTGGAGGAACATGTTTATGTACTGTATGGCCGAACGGCTGTTGGACCAGGCGTCGATGGGATTGTTCGACGAAGTCCACGTTCCGGCCGCCATGCGGCGGAAGCCGTTTCCTGCATCATTCGACACGCAGTCGTCGGTGGCAGGGTCGTTCCAGGAATATCCCGGCAGGCGGGTATATGCGTTTCCGAGGAAATTCTCCGCGTAGTTGGGATTTTTGTGTATGGCGTCTATGTCCATTGTGTTCTCGAAACTCGGGTCGAACATGTCTTCGCAACCGGTTAGCGCGATGGCGCAGGAACATAGTGCTATGGAAATTATCTTTTTCATTGTTTAAGTCCTTATTGATTAGAAATTGACTTTTACGCCGAGGTTGTAGCTGCGGCACTGCGGTGCGCTTCCGATACTTGTTTCCTTATACTTGGCGTGCTTGGAGATGGTGGCGAGGTCGTTGCCCTGTACATAAACCTGCAGTCCCTTTACGAATTTGTCATTGAACAGTGAACCGGGGAGAGTGTAGGTAAGCTGCACGGTGTTCAGACGGAACTCGTCGGTGTCGTAAATCCAGAAGTCGGATGCATGGAAGTTCATGTTGTTGTCGCGCGAGGTCAGACGGGGGTAGGTGGCTGTATTGGCAGTCTCCGGAGTCCAGCGGTTGCGTGCCACTTCCGAATACTTGCGGTCGCCGTAGGCCTTCATATAGTCGTTGTCCTTGAATCCCTGACCGCCGAAGTTGCCGCTTCCTGCCACGTAGAGGGTGAATCCCTTGTAGGCGAGGGTGATGTTGGCACCCATGGCCCATGGCGCACTCCAGTCGCCGAGAACCACCGCGTCTTTGCCGTCGATGATGCCGTCATCGTTCATGTCCTGATACTTGAGGTCGCCAGGCTTGGTGTTTGCGCGGTCAACGCATGCCGAGGAGGCAATTTCCTCTTCAGACTGGAAGAAACCGAGACACTTGTAGCCGCGGAGCGCGCTGCCCGACTGACCTTCTGAGCGTTGCCATTCATATTCCACGATTTCGCTTATCTTCAGGTTCTTCGACTTGTGGTAAGCCACGTTGACTCCGAGCGATGCCGAGAAGTCGCCGAAACGCTCGCTGAGCTTGAGGGCTACGTCAAAACCGCGGTGGCGCTGCTTGTTGTAGTTGAGGTAGGGTACGAACGAGCTTGTAGGCCAATAGGTCTTGAAATAGTTGGGGAACACTGTTGTGGCTTCCACGGGAAGTCCGTCGATAATGATGTTGTAGTAGTTGGCGTTGACGCGGATGCGGTCGTTGAACAGTCCGAGGTTAAGTCCTACGTTGAACTCTTCGCGGGTCACGAAGTCGAGGTTGTCGTTGGCACCGCGCAGCGACACGAACGTCTGGCGCGAGTTGGCCACTTCGTTCCATCCCCACCATGGACCCTGCGGGTTGTAGTTGCCCTGATACATGTAGTAGTTCTTGTCGATGTCGTTGCCGTCAACCACGAGGTCGATGTCCTGCTTGATGCGTCCGTAAGTGACGTCGACCTTCAGCTCGTTAAGCCATGAGGAATCCTTCAGGAAGTCTTCCCGGCTGATGCGCCAGCCGAGGGTTCCGACGGGTGAGAGTCCTATGCGGTGGCCGGGGGCGAGCTTCGACGAGTGAACCATCGCACCGTTGAATTCGGCATAGTACTTGTGGTCGTAGTTGTATGCTGCGTGGAGGGCGAGGTTGGCGTTGTTGTTGCGGTGGTACTTACCGGTGTAGGTAATCTGGTAACCGTTTGCAATCAACATGGCGTCGACATTGTGTTTGCCGGCGAAGGTGCGTGCATAGTCAAACTGACCGGACCACATGATGGTCTGCTCCTCGTATGAACCGCTTACGTTCTGAGTGCCGGTGCGCTTGTCCTGCCCGTACTTTGTAAGTCCGCCGATGTAGTCCTTGCCGTTGTAGGTATACCAATGTGCCTCGTATACGGCATACTCGTTGTTGATGGAGGTGTTGTAGCTGGTGGCGTAGTCGACCGCTACCTTTGTCTGGAACTTCAGGCCGGGAACCAGATGGTCGAGACCGATTTTGATTCCGGCGTCGAAGTTGAGATGACGGCTGGTAAACTTGTTGTAGCCTGCGGCGTACATGGCGGCGAACGGATTGTCCTGTTCGAGCTGAGTACCGCCGATGAGGTATTTGCCGTCAATCAGGTATCGGGCGGAGTTGACCAGCGCCATCGAAGCCTGGTCGTTGGGGTCGATTGCGTCGATGGGAATCAACGGCGAGAATGGCGAAGTACCGGGAGTGGTCGGGCGCATGTTGGCCGAACGGCCCCAGAAGTTGGAGAGGTCGCCGCGTCCGTCGTAGAATGTCGCGCTGGTGTTGATCCAACCTCCAATCCAGTCGTTCATGGTCAGGTCGATGTTGCCGCGGACGTTCAGACGGGTGGTATGGTTCTTCTTCCCTTCGCCGAAGTTCATCAGGTCGTTGGTGTTGTAAAGACCCACGTTGGCATAGAATTTGGCGAACCGTCCGCCTCCGTAGAACTCAGCCGTACCCTCATAGCGTTCATAATGCTTCTTAAGATATTCGTCGGAAAAGAAGTTGAGGCTGGGATAACGGTAGGGGTTGGCTCCCGTCGATGTCATATATATCTGTTCGTCGGTGAATGCCGCTTCGAGTCCGTCGTTGGCGCGGGCCTCATTGTAGAGAGTCATATACTCGGCACCGGCGAGATATTTGGGATAGCGTTTCGGTACGTAAAGTCCGGCATTGCCGCTGACACGGATGTGCAGACCGTCGTCCGTTCCTCGCTTGGTGGTGATGAGTATCGCGCCCTTCGCGGCACGGCTTCCGTAGAGCACCACAGCCTGGGCACCCTTGAGGAAGGTTACCTGACTGATTTCGGAGGGTGTGATGTCGTTGGCGGGACGTTCAACTCCATCAACCAGGGTTATGCCTCCTCCCATGTCCCAAAGGTCGCTTGTGGTGACCGACATCATGTCGGTGAGCGAGTAGGTGGAGTAACGTTTTTCGAATAGATTCTCCATGTCGACGAACGATACACCGCCCATCAGGTCGCTTTGGTCCACCTCGCGGAAGGCTACGTGTACCTTCTGGTCGGCAATGGAGTCGGCGGCGCCGTTCAATTCATCCTGTGCGGTCACTGCCGATGGCAATGCGGCTATGAACGCTCCAAGAATCATGTAGTTATATCTCTTGTTCATTGTATTCTTATTTAGAGTTTAGTTAACGGTGTCATTACCATCCGGGATTCTGCTTGAATTCGGGATAGATGGTGACGTCGGAAATCTTAAGCGGCAACCAGTAGTGCTTAGAAGAGAAGTTACGGGTCAGGATGGTCTGCTGGCTCCAGCCTATCACACGTGCTTCGGAGGCATCGTCTCTGGCCGGGTCGAAATTCGGGTCACGGGTGAATTCCTGCGAAGTCTTGATGTTGTAGGGATACTTGTCGAGAAGCTTCCAGCGGCGGAGGTCGTTGAAGCGGTGGCTTTCAAACGAGAGTTCCACGGCACGTTCGCGGCGGAGTTCGCTCATGAATCCGTCGAGGCTTCCGGTGTACTTGGCATTGAGCGGTTCGACTCCTGCACGTTCGCGTATCACGTTGACAGCTTCAATGGCATTCTTTGAGAAGTTCGACGACTTGGCGGTCGGGGTACCCTTGGCCTGTGCGATTGCTTCGGCATACATGAGATATACATCAGGTATGCGCATCCAGGGCACTGCGAGGTTATATTGCGGCGACCAACCATCATCCTGGTCGTAGTCGTTCATACCGATACCCGTGAACTTAAGCAGGCAATAACCTGTACGGCTGCCTTTGTCAACTGTTCGCATTGAGCCTCCGGTGTAAAGTGAAGCGTAACGGCAGTGGTCGGCTTCTTCTGAATCGCTGCGTACCATGCGCACTCCGTCGTAAGCGATGTCGGCATAGAATCGCGGGTCGCGGCCTTTGAACGGGTGGGTCGGGTCAAATCCGGACTCGGGGTCGTCGAGAGGCAGACCGTTGGCCATGCCGTAGTAGTTGACATAGTTGGCGGTAGGGAGAAGGATGACTCCGTTAGAACCGTAGAGGGGAGTCGGAGTATACATTTTGGCCTGTCCCCAGACGGCGGCTCCCCATCCCGGATCGGAGGGCGCGCGGAATATGGCTTCCGTAAGACCTGGCATGATGCTTGACTTGCCTTTGGTGTAGAACACTTCGGAAAGATCGCTGAACGGTACCATCGAGTACTGTGTCTGTCCGCTTTCGATGAGTGTCAGCATTTCACCGAACACCTCTGCGGCGCGGTTGCAGAATTCCTGGTTGTAGGTAGCCGAGCCGGTCGACTCCTCGTTCATCAGCGGACTTCCTGCCCATAGAAGGGCTTTTGCCGCATAGCCGAGGGCCATGATTTTATTGATTCGCATGTCGTTGTTGTTCAATGTCGGATTACCGGTCGTGGTCTTGTCCCAGTTGATAGGGAGAAGTTTTGCCGCTTTGAGCATGTCGGCCACGGCAAGTTCGGTACATTCGGCGTATGACAGGCGCGGAAGCTTGAATTCGTCCTCAAGCACCTTGTCGATGTAAGGAAGACCTCCAAAATACTGAATCAGCTGGAAGTGGAACCATCCGCGGAAGAAGTAGAGCTGGCCTTCGATGAAGTTGCGCTGTTCCTGAGTTGCGTCGACGAGCATATCCATGTGCTGGAGTCCGAGGTTAGCCTTGCGGATGCCGTACCACGCTCCGGGCCATAGACCTTTTGCGAAACGGTCGCCGCGCGGATTGAAATTATTTACGTCCATCCATCCTGATCCCCAGCCGTCGTGTTCGGCCTGCCATCCCCAGAAGTCGCCGTTGTCGACTTTGTAGGTCATGTGGTAGTCGATGCCGACGTTGAGTATCTCATCTTCGCCCCAGTTGAACGAGTTGGTCCAGTACTTCTTGCAGAAGTCGGGGATACAACCGTATATTTCTTCTGTAAATCCCTGGAAGCTGCGGAAGTCGGAGAATGCGTCCTTTTCCGACAAGTCGACTTCGGGCGCCTTGTTCAGGTAGTCGGTACATGACGCCGCGCCCAATGTGAAGGCGAGGGCCACTACCGGATACATATATTTGCGAAAGTTCTTCATTTGCATTTGTTTTGGTTTTTGAATTATAATTCAAATCTGAATCCGAGGTTGAAACGGCGGACAGTCGGATAGGCACCCTGAGATGCATTTCCCGTACCTGAGTGGTTGGACTCGCGGTCGTCGGGCATGTTGTGCCATGTCAGGAGGTTGTTGCCGTTGAGGTATACGCGTAACGACGATAGACCGAGCGAACGTATCCAGCCTTTGTTCCAGGTGTATGCGATTTCGGCGTTCTTGAGTCTGACGTATGATCCGTCGTAGTGGTTGTGGATGTTGTCCCATCCGGTGTAATATGACGGGGTCGAGTTCCAGCGGGGCATCGGGGCATCGGCGTTTTTGTTGGATGCGCTCCAATAGCTGCCCTCGTCGTATACGGTGTTGAGGTGTCCGCCGAGGGAGTTGAACACAACTGTACGCTGAACGTTGGTTACGCCGTAGAACTGCAGGTAGACACTCCATCCTTTCCAGTCAACGCCGAATGTGGCATTGAAGTTGTTCTGGGGGGTGCCGGTGTAACCGTAGGGCGTAGAGTCGTTGGAGTCGATGACGCCGTCACCGTTGTAGTCGACTGTGAAGTACTGACCGGGGAGTTTCTGGTTGTCATTGGTGTTGTGCTTGGTCATGGCAATCACGTCGTCCCAGTTGTGGGCGAATCCGTTGTCGTATATTACGTGATCCTGGCCGATTGCAAAGCCTGTCTGCTTCTGGTAGGCGGGCTTGAGTTCCGGATCGTCGAAAGTCTTGATTTTGTTTTCGGCGTGGGTCATGTTGAGATTAGCCCAAAGGTGTACTCCGTTGCCGACTGTCTTGTTGATTCGGAGCTCGATTTCGTAACCCTTTGAATCTACACGTCCCATGTTGAGGTAAGGTGCTCTGCCTCCGAAGAACGAAGGAATGGCACGGTTTCCACCGGCTACGAGGATGTCCTTGCGGTTTTCGCGGAAAATTTCAATCGTACCTGCAAAGAAGTTGTTGAGGAATCCATAGTCGATACCGATGTTCTGCTTGGTGGCAGTCTCCCAGTGGATGTTGGGATTTCCGAGCACGGACATATAGTAGAACTCATAGGGGGAGCGGTTGCGCTCGGGAGTTATGGAGAGGTTCATGACGCCTCCGTAGCCCCATTGGTTCTCATATAGCCAGCGTTCACCTACATTGTCGTCGCCGACCTTACCGAGAGAGTAGCGTACCTTGAGGAGGTCGAGCCATCCGCGTGAGAATCCCATGAATTTCTCCTGGCTTATCATCCATCCTACCGCACCCGAGGGGAAGAACTCGAACCGGTTGTCTTTGGAGAATTTTTCTGAACCGTTGTACGCGCCGTTGAATTCGGCAAAGTACTTGTCGGCGAAGTTATAGGTGGCGCGGAATGCCCAGTCTTCGCGGTAGTTGGCGAAGTTGCTTCCCCATGCGCGTTCGGTTCGGTTGAACACTGCCATTGCGGTCACGTCGTGCAGACCGAATTTGCGTGCATACTGTAGCTGGAACTGGTAGAACATGTTACGCTGGGTGGCACCGTTGTTGATACTACCGCCGTGGGTATTGAGCTTAAGGTCAGCGACGAAGTCGAAGTTGTTGTAGCTGTTGCGCTTCTCTGCATACTCGGCTTCGCCGGTGTCGGGATTAATCCACTTGTACTGTATGCCGGTGTCATCGCTGATACCGCGCTGGTTTTCAACGAACACGTTGTCCCAGGATACGAGAGCGCTGGCCTTAAGGCCTTTTGTGATGAATGAGAGGTCCTGTTCGAGAGTGAAGTCGGTGTTGATACGGGTTGTGGTGAACTTACCCTGACCGGCCTTTGCAAGTCCGATAACGGAGTTGGGAGCGCCCTGGGTGTCTTGCGGATACCAACCCCAAGAACCGTCGCTGTAACGAGGCAGGAACACGTCGGACGGAGCGGAGTAAGCTGCCTGCCAGAGTTGAGTCTCATACCATGAGTTCATCTCGGTAGCGAACGGACCTTTGCGCTGTCCGTGCGAACCTGAGAGGTTGACTTTCAGCAGTGTAGAAGGTGTAATCTGGAAGTCAAGGTTTGAGCGGACGTTGATACGGTCAAAACCGTAACCGCCGGTATAGCCGTGTCCGTTGTCCCATTCCTTGAAGATGTCGCCTTCATGCAGATAGTCGAGTGCCGCAAAATACTTGACATTCTTTGTACCGCCGGATATACTGACGTTGGGATTGTAGCTCATCGCATGGTTTTTGAACATCTCTTTTTCCCAGTCTACATTGGGGTAACGCTCCGCTTCTTCGAGATTAGCCGGGTTGCGGTACTTGTCAAGGATGTCGGCGGCGAGAATCTTGGTCCAAGATTCAGGAGTTAGTCCAAGTTCGCGTTCTATTGCACGGTTGCGGGTATAGAGCGCGCCGTATGAATCGTACTTCTTGGGAAGCTGCGAAACGACCTTTGCGGTGACGTTCATGCCTACGGAAATGTTGGCGCGTCCTTCGGTACCACGTTTGGTGGTAATAAGGATGACACCGTTAGCACCTTTCACACCGTATACTGCGGTAGCGGATGCGTCTTTCAATACGGATACGGACTTCACGGAGCCGATGTCGACAGAACTCATGGGTCGTTCGATACCGTCGACCAGAATCAGAGGGTCGCTGCCGTTCCAGGAGCTGACACCACGGATTACGATTTCAGGGTCTTCGTCGCCCGGACGGCCGTTGGTGGCCATTGTGGTGACACCGGGAAGGTTACCGGTGAGAGCCGCGCCCACGCTCGACACACCGCCGGTGCGTTCGAGCACCTCGCCCGTGGTCTGCGTGATGGCACCTACCACCGATACTTTCTTTTGCTGTCCATAACCTACAACCACCACTTCGTCAAGTTCGGCTGTGTTGCTTTCAAGGATTACGTCAACAGTCGCGCGGCCATTGACTTTGACTTCCCTCGGATGAGTTCCGATGTATGAGAAGACGAGAACTGCCTTTTTGCTGTCTGGAACATTGAGAGTGTACCGACCGTCTAAGTCAGTAGCTGTTCCGATTGCTTTCTGGCCTTTCAAAGCGACGGTGGCGCCGATTAGCGGTTCGCCGGTGTCGTCAGTTACCGTACCCTTTACTGTATCAGCGAAGGCATTCACCCCCCCCTAAGTTACAGATTATAAGAGTAAGGAAAGAAATGCATCGAAATAGTTTCTTTAACATTTGTTTCTGTTTTAATTTTTTTGATTACTAATGTTTTGTTTTTTGATGAGCCCTCAATGCCGCGAGGTGCGCATCGGTTTACTTAAGGTTAATTGAATGATTCTTTTTGTTTTTTAAGGTTGTTTGATTAGCTTGGTTTTTTAGTTAGAAAATATGATAGTTAATTATCTCGTGTTTATTTCTTGTTTGACGCGTAAAGGCCTACGGTGGTTCCTGTGAATCCTCCGGCTTCGGCGGTCGACGTGTAGCGTGCGTCGACTCCATCCTTGACGAGATTCCAGTTGTTGCCTCCGTCAAGCGAATAGTAGAAGTCGTAAGTCTTTCCCTTTGACACTACCTTGAGGTCTACGGAATTGTTTGAGTCGTCGATGGGATTCTTGGCGAGTTCTTCTGAACCGCCGCGTCCGACTTTGCGCAATACGATGTGCTTGCCCTGGGCGTCGCAGCCTTTGGCGAGCAGATATTGGTGGGCCTCATCTTTCATAAGTATGAGTCCGGCGTTCTGGTCGGGGTGCTCGGCGTTGAATGCCATGCGTGTTGTGCACTCATAGTTGTGGTTGTGCACACGGCGTCCGACGAAAGGTATCACGTCCTTGTCGCTTGTGGCGGCGTCGTGGCATTTTATGGTGAGATATCCGGGGTTGGTGCTTAATGACACTATGTCCGAGGCATCGCCGCGCAGGGTGTGCCATTCGTGTCCGAGTGTGCCTGAAGCGAAATCGGAAGCGTATTCGATGTTGCCGAATGTGACGGAGTCGGAGCGGGTGACGCCTTCACGGCTGAGAATCAAAGGTACGGTCTCGTTGTCGCGTGTCATGTAGGGCCACTTGTCGTCGGTCCACTTTACGGGAATCATGAATGTCTCGCGTCCGAGGTTCTCAAACTCGCCGTCAATCGGGCGGCATGCGAGGAACACTGCCCACCAGTCTCCTTCGGGTGTCTGGATCATGTCGGCATGTCCGGCGCAAGTGACGGGATTGGGACGTGACGGGTCAAGTCCGCGCTGTGTCAGGATGGGGTTGCCTTCCCAGGGAATGTATGGGCCGAACGGGGTCTTGCCTTTGTAGATAACTTCGCTATGGCCTTCGGCAGTGCCGCCTTCAGCCGTCATGAGGTAGTATGTTCCGTCGATATTGTAGATGTGCGGGCCTTCGCACCAGATTGGCTTGTCCTGCGGACGCCATCCTTTATTGACCACTATCTTGCGTTCGCCGATGCACTTTTCGGTGTCTGTGTCGAATTCTACCACGCGCACTGTTCTGTGGCCGGAGTATTCGGGTTTGCCGTCGGGAGCGTCGTCGTTGTTGACGATGTATGCGCGTCCGTCATTGTCGAAGAAGAACGACGGGTCGATTCCCTGCACTTCGGGCAGATATACGGGGTCGCTCCATTCGCCGAACGGATCCTGGGTCTTTACGAAGAAGTTGCCGGCTCCGACGTTGGTGGTGATCATGTAGTAGGTCTTGTTGGCCGGATTGTATTTAAGGTCGGGTGCGAATATGCCTCCGCTGACATGCTGGTGCTGGAAGTTGTTAAGCTGCGATTCGCGGGTGAGAATGTGTCCGACCTGACGCCAGTTGACGAGGTCGCGGCTGTGGAACAAGGGCACTCCCGGCACATAGCTGAATGTCGATGTGGCTAAGAAATAGTCGCCCTCTCCGTTGGTGCAGATAGTGGGGTCGGAGTGCCATCCTGCAAGGACCGGATTGTAGAAAGAGCTTGCGTCGGGCAGGGGATTGTTGGCATAGAAGTCGTCCGTGCCTTTGTAGGTGAACGACTCAAATATCGCCATTGAACTCTGTGGTTCGATGTCATTGCCCCTTGATGCCGAGCATCCGTAGGCTCCGAACAGTACCGATGCCGAGAGGACTTGAAGTGTTAAATTTTTGTACATAGCTATGTGATTGTCGGTATTAAATAATTGCGTGATACTAATTTATGTGCGAATTTACGTTTAAAGTGGATTTTAAGCGTTATAGTAATGTTTCAGGATTCTTCGAGTATGTTCCATAAAGATTGTTAAATGTTACTTATGTCTCTTCGTATGTAACATGGTCGCTGTGTATCAAGTGGTTGTGCCTGATGTTAAAAAGTGGAGCAGGGGGGCTCGTTCCCGGAGTTCCCTGCCCCGTGTGTGAATCCATAAGGCTCTAAACTAAATATTCTAACCCAATCTTTTTTACTATAACCTATTCTATTTTGTGGATGAAGATTCTTTGTCGCCAGAGTCGGCCTGATGTCTGGTATAGTCGAAGAAGTCTATGTCGACATGTCCGCCGGGTGTTGTGGTGGCATAGTTGTAGATGGCAAAACGGCTGCCCATGAACAGGCGGGTGTAGTCGTAGCGCATCTTATATTCCGACCCGATATTTTTCCATTTTTTACCGTCGAAGCTGTAGTAGCACATGGCGGTGTCGCGGTTTAGCCTGAAGTCGGCATCAACCATAAGGTAGACTTTCCCTCCGGTTATTTCGATGCGTTCTTCTTCGGTATCTTCAACGTTGTCGATGATTTTGCCTCCACGCTTGAAGTTGACAACCGTGTTGTGCTTTACGAGATATGTCCTTCCGTCGGTCTTTTTTACCGACATCAGTGTAGAGTGTCCGTTGAAGGCTCCGAACCCGGCCACGTCGCCGTCGTTCATGTTGGATATGTCCATGCATACGGCACCGCGGCATTGCGGGCCTTCCATGCGCTGGCTGATGGTGTTGAGAGCTTCATATATATTGGAAGCCGTGTGTGAAGGTGTCTTCAGACGCAGATGTCCGGGACGTTCGGTCAGCGACCAGGCGTCGTTGTCGGGACAGTGGTTCCATTCCCAGTTGCGATTGAGTGTAGGCGAGTCGAAATCGTCGGAGGACACTATGGCGGTGGTACCCGGCATTTTCTTGTCGTAGGTCATTGTGTGCGGTATTTTGCCGTTTTCGTCGCCGAGCATAGGCCATCCGTCGACCCAACGGCATGGCATGAGTGTCAGAACGCGGCCGACGGCTCCTCGGTCCTGGAATATCATTCCCCACCAGTTGCCTTTGCTGTCGTCGACTATGGTGCCCTGCGCGGCATATGGGAAGTCGGCAAAATTGTCCTGCAGAACCACATGCTTCTCATAGGGTCCGGTGATTTTGTCGGCACGGTAACAGAGCTGTCGGCGAGGCCTGTTGGGGGGCCAGTTGATTATCATTACATAATATTTGCCGTTGTATTTGATGGCGCGGCTGCCTTCGTGAAGTCCGGCCGTGTCCTCGTCCTGCTCTATAACTATCTGGTCGATGCCTCCCTCTTTGACGTCGCTTAGGTCGGCGTTAAGTTCGCGAAGGCGTATCTGTCCGGAACCAGAATAGACGTAGACGCGTCCGTCGTCGTCAAACAGGAACGACGAGTCGTGGAAATGTTCGGTACGTGACAGGATTTCCCATTTACCTTTGGGGTCCGTGGTGGTATATATATAGGATTTATACGGATGGTCGTTGGGCGAGAAGAGCACGTAGAAGTGTCCATTGCGGTAGCGGATCGATGTTGCCCATTGGCCTTTGCCATATACTGTTCCTCCTTCCATGTGGTAGAAGGGGGTGTCTTCGAGGGTGTCGAATACGTAGCTTGCCACTTCCCAGTTGACGAGGTCGCGTGAGTGCATCACAGGACAGCCGGGCATAAGGTGCATGGTGGTGGTCACCATGTAGAAGTCGTCGCCGACACGGATTACGTCGGGGTCGGGGGCATCTGCCCAAATGACGGGATTCTGCATCTGTGCGGTTTCTGCCAGGGCTTCCGTTCCGAGTGACAGGCAGACTGTCGCAAAGAGTGCTGTCAAGGTGTTTTTGATGTTCATCTGTGATAATAAATTGTGGTTAAGACTGTACTGCAAAGTTAAGATGTGTGCATCGTAATGTTGTGACATAATGATACACACATCTTTGCTGATGTCTCATGTGCCGGCGAAAATGTTGCAAAAGTCTCTTCCTATGTTACATTCCGGCCATTTTATCAGTAGACAATGACTTTTTTGTGCCCAACTATGTAAATTCCGTTGGGCAGTCCTTCGGTGGCTTCAGCTTGTCTGACATTCCGCTTGAGCAATATTCCGGTCACAGTGTATACGTCTACTTTCCGGTCGGCATCGTAGATTATTTCTTCGATTTCGTCCGTCAGGTCATCGGAATTGGTCAGGTAGACTTTTTCGACTGTGAAGGGGTTGTTGCCGAATCCCCAGAATCCCACGATATAGATGTGCGAGGCATCCATGGCGCGATTTCTGCTTGACTTCATTTCCTGAAGGTTGACTACCGACATCAAGTCTGAATTGAACGCGTTTTCAGACGGGTCGCTCCAATAGTTGTCGATGTCGAACAGCCGGAACGATACTCCGTCGTTGTTTGGGCTTCCGAGTTTGGCTACGCAGTATTTGTATGCCGACAGGTCGAGTCCTGCCGAATAGTGCCATCCGGCAAAACCGTACTTCCCGACTTTGACTTCGTGTGTGTCCTCGTCGAATGTCCCGCTCTCGTATATTGATGGATTGAATAGGCCGGTCACGAACGGGAACGTAGAGGCGCTGACTGTCACCGACAGGCTCTGAGCTTCGCCGAGGCCCCCGCGGTATGATATGGTGATGACTGCGTTGCCGTCGCGCAGGGCGGTAAGCCGTCCACTGGCCGGACTTACGATTGAAGCATCGGACGATTCGTAGGATGCTCCCATTGTGACGTCTTCCGAGTGTCCGTCCATATATACGGCATATACAGTGAGCGACCGGGAGTCTCCGGTAAGCAATGTTATCGGATCTTCGTCTGTGTCGAGTTCGAGATGGCTTACGGTCAGCGACTCTTTGCTGTATCCTTCAAATACGGGATCGAAATACGTGTCTTCAGTGAACTCCGGCTCTGTGCTGAACCAGTCTATGTCGACATAGCCGCCGAGGTTTTTGGTGGCGTAGTTGAATATGGCGAACTTGTTGCCGGTGAACACGCTAAGGTCGTACTCCATCTTGAATTCAGGCCCGAATTGCTTGAACTGCACGTTGTCGGTACTGTAGTAGAACCGTGCTTTGCTTGTTTCGAAGTCGGCTACGGCTCTGAGATATACCGTCTCGGCGTTAATCTGTTCGCCGGTCAATTCGCTTGTCGTTGTCTTGCCTGTCAGCGATGAGCTTCGATAGACTACAGATGTGGTGTTGCCGTCCTTTTTCACTCCGATGAATGCGATCGGGTCCTGAAATACTCCGACACCGCAGATGTCGCCGTCGGCCATGTGGGTTATGTCGATGGCGGCGGTTCCGTATGAGGGAGTCGAGGGTCGGTAGGAAAGTATGCGCTGTGTGAGAGTGTTGCGTGCCTGATATGGATTGTCGGTAACGCTTGCCGTATATAGGCGCATGTATCCGGCTCTCTCGGTAAGCGACCATTTCGACTTGTCGGCATTGTGGTTCCAGCCCCATTGCGGCGCAAGCTTGTAATGGCGGAATACGTCGGTGGCAGGCAGCGGAGTGCGGCGGCTTGGTGTCGCTGTCGACGGTTTGGGGTACTTGTCGCCCGCCTTTCCATTGGTTCCGATTACGGGCCATCCGTCAGTCCAGGCCACCGGAAGCAGATAGGGTGTGCGGCCCACCGCTCCGTTGTCGCGGAACAGCATGGTCCACCATTCGCCGGTGTCGGTCTGCACTAACGCGCCCTGATGTGTGGCCGTACCGTCGGCCAGCACCATCTTCTCCTCATACGGTCCCCATATGTTCTTGGAGCGGAGTATGGTCTGGCGGCCGGGCCAACCGGGGTATGTGGCGTATATATAGTAGTAGTCGCCTATGTGGTAGAGCCGACATCCCTCCATGCCGGTGTCGAGCGAGCCTTTTGCAGCAATCTTGTCTTCGATTTTTACGAAGTCGCTGTTGACTTTGGCTATGTGTATGTCGCCGATGCCGTATGCCACATATGTGTCATCGCCGTCGAACATGAGTCCGCCGTCGTAGAAAACATCCTGCAGCTTGGTCATGCTCCACTCGCCTTCGGGGTCGGAAGCAGTCAGCAGGAAGCTGCCTTCGTCAAGAGTGTTGAACAACATATAGAACACTCCGTTGCGATACTGTAGGGCTGTGGCCCACTGACCGTGGCCGTAGCGGTTCAGTCCGACTGCAAGATTGTAAGGGTCGGTGTTGGCAATGCGTTCGAGCGGATTTGCGCAATATTCCCAATTGACAAGGTCTTTGGACTTCAATATAGTGGCGCCTGGGAATATGTGCATCGTGGTTGACACCATATAATATGTATTGTCTACGCGTATCACGTCGGGGTCGGGGAAGTCTCCGTATATTACGGGGTTGCTGAATGTGCCGTCGCCGTTGTCACTGGTGGCGAGCATTGAGTAGTCGGGACGCGGATAGTTGTTGTTCGAGTAGTCCTGGAACCAATGGTATATTGGCCAGGGGCATGCTTCGGGGTCGGTAAGAAAAGTGTCGCCTTTGCCGGGGTCGTCCTTGAACTTGGCCAGCCATTCGCATCCGGTAAACAGAAGCCAGCTGACATTGCCCGACTGGTCGGCAATATATTTGAAGTTGGCTCCGAATCCGATGCCTTTTTCGGTTCCGGTTATGCTCTTGCCCCATGATGCGTCATATTTTGCGGGTGCCCAGTCCATCTCCGTCACCATTATCGGTGCAAAGTCGGATACGGGTTTTATCTGTTGGTTCCATCCTTTTTGGAATCCTTCGTATCCGCCCCCCATCACGCCTCCTAATTCATGGCTCGGCTCTTCGGCGTCGCTTCCGTACCATCCGGGATAGGCGTGTACGGCATAGCCGATGTTGTCGCCTTTGATAGGATAGGTGGCGTAGCCGGAGTATGAGGACTGGTAGCCGAGTCCGGGAATCCACAATATGTTGTGGCATCCCTGCGCGCGCATCACGTCGACGATGTCCTGGAAATATTTACTTGCGCTCTCGAATTGCGGCAACGAGCCTCCTCCATATGTGCCGTCGGTGCCAAGAATGTTGATAGGCTCGTTGGCGAGTTCAAACATCACGTTCGGATTGTTCTTAAGCTTGATGTGCGAGGCCACGTGGCGCCATACTTTTATGAGATATTTCTGGTAGTCATCGCCTACGGCTATCTTCTCCGGGCATACCCCCGGTGGGCGCATCACCACATACAGTCCCTTGCTGATGGCATATTCGGCCATCGGGATAAACACCTGGTTGAGGTATTTGGTGAATCTGTCGAAGTCGAATGCCGAGATGTCGTTTTCGCCGGTGGTATGTACTCCCGGGCGGTTTGACCAATATGGGTCCATGTGGAGTCTGATGAAGTTCATCTTCCAGCCTGCGGCCAGAATCTGGTCGATTTTCTCTTTGTTGTATTTCAGACATCCGCTGACGTCGTAGTTGGTCCATTTGGTCCCGAATTCGTTGAACCAGGGACTGTAGGTCTGGGCAAAGCCGTGCAGGTTGACTACGTTGCCGTGGCTGTCGACAAGATAACGTCCGTCGACGTGCAGTTCTGGCATAGCCATTCCTTCCCATCCGAAAAGCTTGTTGCCATAGCAGAGGGCGACAGCTATTAAAAGAATTCGTGCCAAAAATAATTTTTTTGTCATTGTGGTATTAATGTTTGGTTAAGTTATGTTGTTCCTATGCAAAGATACTTACATGAAGTTGTAATGGGTGTACAATTGTGTAGCATGAATCATTGCCGGTGTCTCATCCGGTGGTGAAGATGTTTCAAAAAACTCTTCGTACGTTCCATTTCTGCTATTTGTCTAAATTTGTAGTGGGATTCGTAATGGTTGTTTCGGCTGAATTGCTACATTTGCAGCAGTTCTTAACCAAATAATTATTGTCATGATAAAGAATAGGATTTTGTCTTTTATGGCGTTCCTGGTTATGTCGGGGACGTTGGCTTTTGCACAGCAGATGCCGGTGAGCCGGGTGTTGACTGATACGATTCACAGCAAGGTTCTGGGTGTTGCACGTGCGTATGACGTGTATCTGCCCGCGAGTTTCGATGTCGATAAGGCTAAAAAGTATCCGGTGCTCTATCTGCTTCACGGCATGTGGGGTAAAAACGATGACTGGACGGGCCGCGGACATCTGAAGGACGTGATGGACCGTCTGGTGGCTTCCGGAGAGGCTGATGAGATGATTGTCGTTACGCCAGATGCCGGAGGTGGCAATCCGGAGGAGTTTCAGAACGGATATTTCAATATGCCGGGATGGAATTATGAGGATTTTTTCTTTACGGAGCTTCTGCCTGCCGTTGAGGAGATGTATAGAGTCATTGGCGACAAGAAGCATCGTGCTGTGGCCGGACTGTCGATGGGCGGTGGCGGCGCTACATCATACGGACAGCGCCATGCCGACAAGTTTGGTGCTGTTTATGCCATGAGCGCGTTGATGGATATCCCTGATTACGGTAAGGCGGAGCCTGCCTCGACCGACGGCAAACTGGCCAAACTGACGAAATCGGTTGTCGACAACAGTTGTGTCGCTTATGTACGCGAGGCCGACGATGCCCGTAAGGACAGCCTTAGGAGCGTGGCATGGTTTGTCGACTGCGGCGACGACGACTTTCTGCTTGACCGCAACATCGACTTCTATCAGGCCATGCGCAATGCCGGCATACCTTGCCAGTTCCGTGTGCGCGACGGAGTGCACGACTGGGAGTACTGGCATTCGGCTCTGTACAAATGTCTGCCGTTTGTGACCAGAGAATTCAACCGGCAGAGATAATTATTGAAGATTGATAAAACAAAAGCAGGAGGTCCGATAACGGACCTCCTGCTTTTGTTGGGAAGGTGATATAAATCTGATTATTGTCCGAGCATAAACATCTCTATGGGCAGTGGAATTCCGTAAATGATGGAGTCGGCTATAATTACTTCGAGGTCTTTGACTCCGTCGTGATAAATAACTGATACATTTTCCAAGCGTTTATTGGCACGTGAAAATTGTGCGTTACCAAGGATATGTTTCGGCCCGCTTGATTTCGTCTTCAATGTAGCGTTGATTATTCCGTCAGACTCTTCGATTACGGCATCTTTAAGTATGCCGTTGGGGATTGTTTTAAACGAAAGGAGTTTATATAGTTCATCAAGAGGTTTCGCGGGTTTGGTCTTTACGACTTTTCCGTTCTGCAGGTGGATGTACTTCTTTCCGTTCCAAATGGCGGAGTTACGCTGGCTGTCGTTCCAGTCGATGCGAGTAAGCGGAGCACCTTCATGATTGAGGATGTAAAGTGTGCCTGACACCATCTCTGCATCCGGTGCAGAGCGATAAATTTCGTCGTCGGAAGATATGCGCCCTCTGTAGTCGAATTCTATCCGGTAGCTGTCGGCGTTGGACATTTCGGCGATTGACTGCTCTACAATCTGGCTGGCCGGTACGGCATTGCTCCTGACTGAGAACATCAGTCCGAGCGCCATCGTGGCGCATACGCAGACCATAGCGGCGATGCCTCCGATTTTTAGAAACGGTTTGTTGATTCGGTACGTGGGCCTCGGATAAGTCACTTTTTCCCTGGGTTGGCGGGGAAACTTCGGTTTGAGGATGTCGACTACTTTCTGCAGTTCAGCATCCGACTGATTGTTGTTGGTTGTCATTGTCGTGGAGATTATAAGAGGTTTTGTTTTTTAAGTCCGTCCCGCAGTTTCTCGATTCCGTAGCGGAAGCGAGCTTTGGCGGTCGATGTGTTGACTTGAGTGGTTCGTGCTATCTCGTCGAATGTCAGTCCGGCATACAGGCGGAGCCTGATGGTCTCGTTCTGTTCCGGAGGCAGATGCTCGAGCAGGCGGTTGATTATTTGGAACTCTTCGTCGAAATTGGTTGGAGACAGCTCCTGGATGTCAAGTTCAGGAAAGTCCGTCATGCTTACTGTCGGGTTCTTGGCGCGAATGCGCTTGTTGCAAAGGTTTATGAGCGACCTGAACATATAAGCACGCATGTTGTCGACGTTTCCGAGCATCGGCTTTTTTGCGGTCAAGGCCAGGAAGAGGTCGTGCACGGCGTCTTCGGCGTCGGCAATGTCGGCCATCCGGTAGCTTGCATACTGAAAAAGCCTTTCTTTCTCCTCGTAGAAAACCTTTTCAAACGAATCGGATTTTATGATTGATTTTAGAAGTGCCATATCTTTGATTGTATTATTATCAGCGAAGGGGCTTTTTGTATGCCCTCCTCTGTTAATAATGATGCGGAATTTAGCAAAAAGATATATGGGGATATATTAAAAAACGAAAAAAGCATTTGAGTTCGCGAATAAATGCTTAACTTTGCCATACTTAAACATTGAAATCTACGGGGCTGACTGGCTTTGACAGCGTGTAGAAGTGGTGTGTAAGCATGCAGAGCCATGATAGCAATGCTCTATAATATCCGTTATCAAAAATTTAAATGGCGAAAATAACTACGCTCTTGCTGCTTAATCGAAGCACAGTAGATTAGCTTAATCTCCGCCACAGTGGTGGAGACAAGACATCGCCCGATTGTCCTTTTCCCGAGACGGATCGACAAGGCGGTGCAGATAAATCGGGAATAGGGAGCCAACAGCCTTGGACGGCTTCCGAAATTTTAAAGGCTAAGGTACCGGTTGGTGGTCGTGATCCTGCCGATGCCCTACAACCAAGTCGCGAATAAGCATGTAGAAAGCTCATTAGTTCCACGTTTGGACGAGGGTTCAATCCCCTCCAGCTCCACTATGTACTACCGAACTAAATCGGACTTAACGAGACAAACCTCGGACTATCAGATAGTTCCGAGGTTTTTTCGTGTCTAATCCTATCGGATTGAGGACCGATATAAGACCTAAAAAAGACCTCACCAGACATAGTTTAGGCACTAACCAGGCACTAAGTTTTCAAATTGCGTTTTAGTGCCTAAATAGTGCCTAATAGCAGACTAATACCCACATTGCCAAATAGTTCCAAAGACGCAACTCAGACAATTCTCGGAAAATCGGCGACATTTTAACCTCTTGAAAAGTGGGTGGAAAACCCAGGGTCGAATGACCCCTTGGGCCAGGCTGATTTGCCCCCTTTGGC
>CAJTSJ010000024.1 GCA_910578785.1 uncultured Muribaculum sp.
GAACAATTCATCAAACACTTTCGCTAATTTTGCACTTGCTTGTTGACTCTACAATCAAAAAAAAATTCGGTCCAAATTTTGCATATTTAAAAATTATGTCTTAACTTTGCACTCGCAAAACGGTAATGGCGGGATAGCTCAGTTGGTTAGAGCGTCGGATTCATAACCCGGAGGTCTCGAGTTCAATTCTCGATCCCGCTACCAGCAAAGGCGGTCGGTTCGCAAGAATCGACCGCCTTCCTTTTATCCCCCTTACCCCCATAGAATTTCAGCGGGTGTTACACAGATTTTGTAATGTAACGACTTTGACGGATATGCAAACGTTTGCTAAAACTGTCATTGACTATTGACAAGGGGAATGCGCCACATCCCTGCACTCGTCATATCTACAGTTAACTACAGTCTGTAGGGACGTACGGTTCGTACGTCCGACTTGATGCATTGGTTCTAAAGCGGACGCACGAGCCGTGCGTCCCTACCGCCGATATTATTTTACTGCCGTTACATTACAAAATCTGCTTAACGCCATGTAACGTTTGTAATGCCACAGCCTGTGCGACGTCCATGCCCCATTCTCCGGCCGTAAACATGACTACGCAGAAATTTCGCTTTTTTTTGATTAATATTTGTGACGAAGCATAAATTGTCTTAAATTTGCATAACAAACTGTTTTGATGATAATTTTTAAATCAATCATTTATAAATCTAATTTTTAATTTCTACACTACTATGTGGTTAACAAGCTCATCTATAGGACGCAAGCTGGTGATGGCCATCACAGGTCTCTGCCTCGTCCTATTTGTAACTTTTCACTGCTTGATGAACGCAGTAGCTATTGTCTATCCGGCAGCCTACAATGTCATTTGTGAGTTCCTCGGAGCTAACTGGTATGCATTGGTGGCCTCGATAGGTCTCGCCACTCTGTTCATCTTCCACATCTGCTATGCAGTGTGGCTGACCCTCCAGAACCGCAAAGCCCGCGGTACTGACCGTTATGCCATCAACAGCCGTCCGGCAACAGTTGAATGGTCGTCACAGAACATGCTCGTTCTTGGCATCGTGGTTCTTGCCTTCCTGGCCGTTCACATGATTCAGTTCTGGGCAAAGATGCAACTTGAGGAAATCCGCGGTTGCGAAGGCGTGATTCCCCCGTCGATGGGTACGCTCTTCATCCAGGAAGCATTCTCCTGCATCGCTACACCTATTATATATATAATCGGCTTCGTAGCCCTCTGGTTCCACCTGAACCACGGCGTATGGTCAATGTTCCAGTCAATCGGTTGGGACAACAACAACTGGCTTCCCCGTCTTAAGACTATCGCCACATGGTGGACCTCAATCGTGGTTATTCTGTTCGTAGCACAGGCTATCGTGTTCACCTGCCTCGCTTCGTCGGACTACTACAAGAACGACCCGACTCTCCGCGCACAGTACAAGGAAGTCATCGGCGAAAAGGTAGGCATCCCCGCCGACCGCTTCAGCTTCGAGTCGCTTCCCTCCGACAACGAGCTTCAGCAGGCTGAAGAACAGCTGTCGGCACTTGAAAACAACCCCTCCATGCAGGCACAGTACGGCGCTACTCCGGAAATGATCCAGCAACAGCGCAAGATGATTGAAGGCTACCGCCAGGCAATCAAATTCGCAAACTACCTCAACAGCACCAACGCTGAGACAGAAGCCCCCGCAGTGGCTCCCGAAGCCGTTGAAACTCCTACCGAAACTCAACCAGCAAATTAATTAGCGATATGGAAAATACTAAAGACAACGTAAAAGTGATGAATCCGGCCGACTCTAAGATACCGGAAGGTCCTATCGCTGAGAAATGGACCAACTACAAGGCTCATCAGAAACTCGTAAACCCCGCCAACAAGCGCCGTCTGAGCGTAATCGTCGTGGGTACTGGTCTTGCCGGAGCTTCAGCAGCTTCGACTTTGGCTGAAATGGGATTTAATGTGCTCAACTTCTGCATCCAGGATTCACCCCGCCGCGCCCACTCCATCGCCGCGCAGGGTGGTATCAACGCCGCCAAGAACTATCAAAACGACGGCGACTCGGTGTACCGCCTCTTCTACGACACCGTAAAGGGTGGCGACTACCGTGCACGCGAGGCAAACGTATACCGTCTGGCAGAAGTGTCAAATAACATCATCGACCAGTGCGTGGCACAGGGAGTTCCCTTCGCCCGCGAATACGGAGGCCTGCTCGCCAACCGTTCATTCGGAGGCGCACAGGTGTCACGTACATTCTATGCAAAGGGTCAGACCGGACAGCAACTTCTTCTCGGCGCATACTCTTCGCTCAACCGCCAGATTGAACTCGGCAAGGTGAAGAGCTTCAACCGCTACGAGATGCACGACGTGGTCATGATCGACGGACGCGCACGCGGTATCATCGCCAAGAACCTCGTCACAGGCAAGTTCGAGCGCTTCTCGGCACACGCCGTAGTAATCGCCACCGGCGGTTACGGAAACGCCTACTTCCTGTCAACCAACGCCATGGGCTGTAACTGTTCGGCCGCCATGGCTTGCTACCGCAAGGGAGCCTACTTCGCTAACCCCGCCTACGTGCAGATTCACCCGACATGTATCCCCGTTCACGGCGACCAGCAGTCGAAGCTTACACTTATGTCCGAATCGCTCCGTAACGACGGACGTATATGGGTGCCGAAAAAGCTCGAAGACGCCAAGAAGCTCCAGTCAGGCGAAATCCAGGGCTGGCAGATTCCCGAAGAGGACCGCGACTACTATCTGGAACGCCGTTATCCGGCATTCGGCAACCTCGTTCCCCGCGACGTAGCATCACGCGCCGCCAAGGAACGTTGCGACGCAGGCTTCGGCGTTAACAACACCGGCCTTGCCGTGTTCCTCGACTTCTCCGACGCCATCAACCGTCTGGGAATCGACGTAGTGCGCCAGCGCTACGGCAACCTCTTCGACATGTACGAAGAAATCACCGACGTCAATCCGGGCGAACTTGGAGCTGAAATCAACGGCTACAACTACTACAACCCGATGATGATATTCCCGGCTATCCACTACACCATGGGAGGTATCTGGGTAGACTACGAACTCCAGACTTCGCTGAAGGGTCTGTTCGCCATCGGCGAATGTAACTTCTCCGACCACGGCGCCAACCGCCTCGGTGCATCCGCCCTCATGCAGGGTCTTGCCGACGGATATTTCGTGCTCCCCTACACTATCCAGAACTATCTGTCAGACCAGATTTCAGTTCCCTGCCCCGGAACCGACGGCAAGGAATTCGACGAGGCTGAAGCCAAGTGTATCAAGGCACAGGCAGAACTTCTCAAGATTCAGGGCAAGCGTTCGGTAGACTCCATCCACAAGGAACTCGGCCACATCATGTGGGAGTACGTGGGTATGGCACGCACCAAGGAAAGTCTCACCACCGCGCTCGAGAAGCTGAAAGCTCTCCGCAAGGAATTCGAGACCAACCTCTACGTTCCCGGCGCCGCCGAAGGCATGAATGTGGAACTTGACAAGGCATTCCGTCTGAAAGACTTCATCACCATGGGCGAACTCGTGGCTTACGACGCACTCAACCGCAACGAAAGCTGTGGCGGTCACTTCCGCGAAGAGTACCAGACTGAAGAAGGCGAAGCCAAGCGCGACGACGAACACTACTTCTACGTAGCATGCTGGGATTACCAAGGATCAGACGAAAAAGCACCCGAGCTTATCAAGGAACCGCTCCACTACGAAGCAATCAAGGTACAGACTCGTAACTATAAGTCATAATTCTTTCACATCACAAGTAAAGTAAACTCAAATGTCAAAAATATCTGTAAATCTCAAAGTTTGGCGTCAAGCCGGACCAAAGGAAAAAGGCGAGTTCAAGACTTATACGGTTGACACTGATACCGACACCTCTTTCCTTGAAACTCTCGACATACTTAACGAACAGCTCGTCAACAACCACGAAGAGCCCATAGTATTCGACCACGACTGCCGTGAAGGTATCTGCGGTATGTGCTCGCTGTACATCAACGGACATCCCCACGGTCCGGCCACCGGAGCCACCACCTGCCAGCTGTACATGCGTCGTTTCAAAGACGGCGAGACTATCACAGTAGAGCCTTGGCGCTCGGCCGCGTTCCCCGTGATCAAAGACCTTATGGTTGACCGCAACGCGTTCGACAAGATTCAGCAGGCCGGCGGTTACGTATCGTTCAACTGCGGAGGCGCACAGGATGCCAACAACCTTCCCATCTCCAAGATCAACGCCGACCTCGCCATGGACGCCGCCACATGTATCGGTTGCGGTGCCTGCGTAGCTGCATGTAAGAACGGTTCGGCAATGCTGTTCGTATCGGCCAAGGTAAGCCAGTTCGCACTCCTTCCCCAGGGCCAGATCGAACGCGCACGCCGTGCACGCGCCATGGTGAAAAAGATGGACGAACTCGGATTCGGCAACTGCACCAACACCGGTGCCTGCGCCGCCGAATGTCCGAAGTGCATCTCGCTCTCCAACATCGCCCGCCTGAACCGCGAATTCATCAAAGCAAAGCTCAAGGACTAATGTCCTGACAGACCCCCTCGAGGGGCCATAGCTATCAGGTTAGTGGAATAGTCAGTTTTGACTATTCCACTAACTTTTTTATATCTTTTAAGTCGTATCGGTGGTTTTTCGACGATAAAAAGTTAGAGAATCTCCTAAATATTTTCGTAACTTTGTATAGTGCATTTCCCGCACAGGCGCCACCTTACGGCATAATGCGCATGCGATTTAATCAAAATAATTAATAAACAACAGATTATACACTATCTATGAGCAATTGGTTTGAATGCAAAGTACGCTATGATAAATTGATGGAAGACGGAAAGCAGAAAAAAGTCAACGAGCCGTATCTGGTCGACGCCCTGAGCTTTACCGAAGCCGAAGCACGCATCATCGAGGAAATCACCCCGTTCATCTCAGGCGACTTCTCAATCTCAGCCGTCAAGCGCACCAACTTCACTGAAATATTCTGGGACGACTCCGCCGACAAGTGGTATCACGTAAAAGTCAACTTCATCACCATCGACGAGAAGACTGCCGTGGAAAAGAAAACCACATCCCACATATTGGTTGCCGCCAACAATTTCCGCGAAGCTCTCGACAGCTTTATGGAAGGCATGAAAGGCACAATGGCCGATTTTGAAATAAACACCATAGCCGAAACGACCATCATGGACGTGTTCAAGGCCAAACTTGAGTCGACATCGCCTAACCGCGAGAATTAATGGAAAACATCGCCGGACATATCAGTTCCATAAAAGCAAGCCTGCCCGACAGCGTGACTCTCGTGGCCGTAAGCAAATTCCATCCCGTGGATGTCGTGATGAAAGCTTACGAAGCCGGACAGAGGGTCTTCGGCGAAAGCAGGGCCACCGAATTGAAGCAAAAGGCCCTCGCCATGCCTTCGGACATCGAGTGGCACTTCATCGGCCACCTTCAGACCAACAAGGTCAGGATGATAATACCCTACGTCAGCCTGATACAAAGCATCGACTCGGAGCGACTGCTGCGCCTGGTCAGCGACGAGGCCGTACGTGCCGGACGCGTCGTCGACGTGCTGTTGCAGGTACATGTGGCCAAAGAAGAGACCAAATTCGGATTTACACCTGAGGAACTCATCGACTTCGCCTCGAAGTGGGACAGGAACTCCACGCCCGGAGTGCGCGTCAGAGGAGTCATGGGCATGGCCTCAAATGTCGACGACGACAACCGCATACGCCGAGACTTCCTCGACATAGCCGATGCGTTCAAGGCACTTGCCGACGGGCCGATGGCCGATGCCGGCGCGTTTGACACGATAAGCATGGGCATGAGCCACGACTACCTTATGGCCGTCGAATGCGGAAGCAACATGGTCAGAATAGGAACTACAATATTCGGAGAACGTGAATATTAACCGACATCACCCGAACGGACACGCTAAGATTATGTTTTTAAGCATAATTGCGTGTCAGATGAAAAAAAATCTCTAATTTTACGGAATTAACCAAATATCATTAAAATCACAGTAAATAATAAATTAACTAACCACAATGGAAACAGCAAAAAGTAATTCTAACGGTCGGTTGATAGCAATCATTGCGATGTTCTTCCTGTTCGCCATGATTTCTTTCGTTACTAACCTTGCCGCCCCCATCGGCACAATCTGGGGATTTAAGTTTGCCGGCAACAGCGTGCTCGGCATGATGGGCAACATGATGAACTTCCTGGCATACCTGTTCATGGGTATTCCGGCCGGTAATCTTCTCGTCAAAATAGGCTATAAGAAGACCGCACTCTGGGCCATGGGCGTAGGTGTGATCGGTCTTTTCGTTCAATATCTGTCAAGCGTAGTGGGAGCAGACTCAGTAGTGTGCGAGATTGCCGGAAGCGCAGTGACACTCAACTTCTTCGTCTATCTGCTTGGCGCATTCATCTGCGGTTTCTGCGTATGTATGCTCAATACAGTCGTTAACCCGATGCTCAACCTCCTCGGCGGAGGCGGCAACAAGGGCAACCAGCTTATCCAGTCGGGCGGCGCTCTGAACTCCCTGTCAGGAACCCTGACTCCGTTCTTCGTAGGCGCACTCATCGGAACCCTTACCCCGCAGACAGCCATGGGCGACGTAGCTCCGCTGTTGTTCATCGCCATGGGCGTGTTCGTGGCCGCGTTCATCATCATCTCGTTCGTAGCCATTCCCGAACCCAACAAGTCGGCTATAGGCAAGAAAGTCAAATACAGCCACTCGCCATGGAACTTCCGCCACACCGTGTTCGGCGTTATCGGCATCTTCTTCTATGTAGGTATTGAAATCGGTATCCCCGGGACTCTCAACTTCTATCTTGCCGACCAGAGCGCCAATGGTGCAGGCGTGGTAGGCGAGGCATCGACCATAGCCGGAGCCATCGTGGCCATCTACTGGCTGTTCATGCTTGTCGGACGCACACTGTCGGGCTTCATAAGCGGAACCGTATCGACAAGAGCACAGATGATTACCGTATCAGCCGTAGCCATCCTTCTCGTGGTGTGCGCGATCCTTATCCCCAAAACGTCTACGCTTCCCGTTCCTGAATTCATCTATTCAGGCGGTGCCACCGTGCCTGTAAGCGCATTCCTGCTCATTCTCTGCGGTCTCTGCACATCAGTAATGTGGGGCGGTATCTTCAACCTCGCAGTCGAAGGTCTCGGCAAGTACACTGCCCAGGCATCAGGCATCTTCATGATGATGGTGGTCGGCGGCGGTATCATGCCCCTTATCCAGAACGCCATCGCCGGCGCCGCAGGCTACATGGCAAGTTACTGGCTGATCGTGGCAATGCTCGCTTATCTGCTCTTCTTCGGCCTCGTAGGATGCAAGAACGTCAACCGCGACATACCCGTCGACGACGAAGTGGAAAATGCTCTGTAACATAACCATAATCACCTAATAATAACCAAATCAAAAACTTTATTTATGGACAAAAACCTTTTGACCCGTGCCGCCGACAACATCCGTGTTCTCGCGGCATCAATGGTCGAGAAAGCCAAATCCGGACATCCGGGCGGCGCCATGGGCGGTGCAGACTTTGTCAATGTTCTGTATTCTTCATTTTTAGTGACCGACCCTGACAATCCTACCTGGATTGCACGTGACCGCTTCTTCCTTGATCCCGGCCACATGTCGTCAATGCTATATGCCGTGCTCGCCCTTACCGGCAAGTACACCATGGACGAGCTTAAAGAATTCCGCCAGTGGGGAAGCGTGACTCCCGGACACCCGGAAGTTCATCCCGAACGTGGCGTTGAAAATACTTCAGGTCCGCTCGGACAGGGCCACGTGATGGCAGTAGGATGCGCTATCGCAGAACGCTTCCTCCAGGCCCGTTTCGGCGACTGGATTGCCCACAAGACCTACGCTTTCATCTCTGACGGCGGTATCCAGGAAGAAATCTCGCAGGGCGCAGGCCGTCTTGCAGGCTACCTGGGCTTGAACAACCTCATCATGTTCTACGACAGCAACGACATACAGCTTTCAACCGAAGTCAATGCCGTTACCACCGAAGACACTGCCGCCAAGTACCGCGCATGGCACTGGAACGTCATCGAAGTTGACGGAACAGACCCCATCGCAATGGCCGGCGCTCTCGAAACGGCTATCGAGGAGAAGAAACGTCCTACCCTCATCATCGGTAAGACCGTGATGGGACGCGGTGCTGTCACTGCCGACGGTGCAAACTTCGAAGGCAAGTGCTCTACCCACGGCAACCCGTTGAGCAAGTCAGGCGCATGCTACGAGAAGACTATCGAAAACCTCGGTGCCGACCCCAAGGATCCGTTCCATGTCTGGGAAGATGTCAAGAAGCTCTACGCCGACCGTGCAGAAGCTCTCCGCAAGGAAGTAGCCGAACGCCACGCTGCAGAAAAGGCATGGCGCGAAGCCAATCCCGACCAGGCCGTCATCCTCGACGGATATCTTGCCGGCAAGCTTCCTGAAATCGACTGGAAGAACATCGCCCACAAGCCTAACATCGCTACACGCCAGGCTTCTGCCGACGTGCTTGCTGAACTCGCAAAGAAAGTGGGCAACATGATCGTTTCTTCTGCCGACCTTGCCAACTCCGACAAGACCGACGCATTCCTGAAGAATACCACTCCCCTCACCCACGGCGACTTCTCAGGCGCATTCCTCCACGCAGGTGTTGCCGAGCTGACCATGGCCGCCCTTATGAACGGTATCGCCCTCCACGGCGGACTTATCGCAGCCTGCGGTACATTCTTCGTGTTCTCTGACTACATGAAGCCCGCCGTACGTATGGCAGCCTTGATGGAACTTCCCGTCAAGTACATCTGGACACACGATGCATTCCGCGTAGGCGAAGACGGTCCTACCCACGAACCGGTTGAACAGGAAGCCCAGATCCGCCTCATGGAAGAGCTCCGCAACTTCAAGGGCGAACCCTCTATGCTCGTTCTTCGTCCGGGCGACGCCGCTGAAACTTCAGTATGCTGGAAGATGGCCATGGAGAACACCAAGACTCCTACCGCTCTTATCCTCAGCCGTCAGGACATCCCCGACCTGCCCGCCGCTTCAGGCGACCGCTACGAAGAGGCTCTCGGCGCAGAAAAGGGTGGCTACATCGTTAAGAATGTCGCCAATCCGGCTGTGACACTCGTTGCCAACGGTTCTGAAGTGTCATTGCTCGTAGAGGTAGCCGACATCCTCGCCAACGAAGGCATCGAAGCCCGCGTGGTATCTGTACCCTCTATCGGTCTGTTTGAATGGCAGTCTAAAGAATACCGCGACAGCATCATCCCCGCCGACGGCAAGGTATTCGGTCTTACCGCAGGTCTGCCCTCGACACTCCGCGGCGTAGTTGGTCCGAAGGGCGAAGTGTTCGGTCTCGACCACTTCGGCGCTTCTGCTCCCTACAAGATTCTCGACGAGAAGTTCGGCTTCACAGCTCCCGCAGTGCTCGCGCTTGTGAAGGCTTACCTCAAGAAGTAAATCACAATTCCCGATAAACACTTTAGGGATGCACCTGCCGGTGCATCCCTAATTTTTTTTTGCATAAAAAGAACGAGGCGGTGCCGTGTGTGGCACCGCCCCCGGTCCTTATCTATTCCATCAATCAATCCTGACGGATATCTGTTACAATCTTGTCGGCATCCTTGTCGTAGTCCACGTGGATGTGGTTGCCGGGCTGGACCGACGCGTTGATAATCAACTCCGCAAGTTCGTCCTCAAGGTACTTCTGAATGGCTCTCTTCAGCGGACGGGCACCGAACTGGCTGTCGTAGCCCTTCGAGGCAACAAAATTCTTGGCCTCCTCCGAGATAGTCAGCTTATATCCGAGCGCATCTACACGCTTGTAGAATCCGGCCAACTCGATATCGATAATCTTGAATATGGCGTCGCGGTCGAGCGAGTCAAACATCACAATGTCATCGATACGGTTAAGGAACTCCGGAGAGAAAGCCTTGTTAAGAGCCTTCTGTATGACTCCGTGCGAATACTCGCGGTCGACAGCCTTGGTGGTGAATCCCACACCCGAACCGAAGTCCTTTAGCTGTCGCGAACCGATGTTGGACGTCATGATTATTATCGTGTTCTTGAAGTCCACCTTACGTCCGAGGCTATCTGTCAGACGACCCTCGTCAAGCACCTGAAGCAAGATGTTGAACACATCGGGATGAGCCTTCTCGATCTCGTCGAGCAACACTATGGAGTAAGGATGCGTACGGACTTTCTCGGTAAGCTGTCCGCCCTCTTCGTAACCGACATATCCCGGAGGCGCTCCTACAAGGCGCGACACGGTAAACTTCTCCATATACTCGCTCATGTCTATCCTGATAAGAGTGTCGGCTGAGTCAAACAGATATTCGGCGAGCTTCTTGGCCAGATGGGTCTTTCCGACACCAGTCGGTCCGAGGAACATAAATGTCCCGATAGGCTTGTTGGGGTCCTTAAGCCCCAGACGGTTGCGCTGGATGGCCTTGACAATCTTATCGATAGCCGGATCCTGACCGATAATGGCATTCTTAAGCTTCGGAGCCATCTCGCGCAGACGCAGACCTTCGGCCTGGGCTATGCGCTGTACGGGCACGCCCGTCATCATGGCTACGACTTCAGCCACCTTGTCCTCGTCGACAGTCTCGCGCTGGTTGTTGAGAGCCTCCTCCCACTTTTTCTTTGCCTCGTCAAGACGCACCTTCAGCTGATGCTCCTTGTCGCGGAATGAAGCCGCGCTTTCAAAGTTCTGAGCCTGGGCGGCCTTAAGCTTGTTGGAGTTGGCTTCGGCTATCTGCTCCTCGATTTCCTCAATCTCTTTTGGAACGACGATATTGGTCACATGCACTCTCGAACCGGCCTCATCCATGGCGTCGATGGCCTTGTCCGGGAAGTTGCGGTCCGACACATAACGCTCGGTCAGCTTCACGCAGGCCTCAAGCGCCTCGGAAGTATAGTTGACATTATGATGCTCTTCGTATTTGTCCTTAATGTTGTTAAGAATGGCAAGAGTCTCTTCAGGCGATGTCGGCTCAACCATGACCTTCTGGAAACGGCGTTCGAGCGCACCGTCCTTCTCGATATTCTTGCGGTATTCGTCAAGCGTAGTTGCTCCGATGCACTGGATTTCGCCACGTGCAAGCGCAGGCTTAAGCAGATTGGCCGCATCCATTGATCCGGCCGCGTTTCCGGCGCCGACTATTGTGTGAAGCTCATCGATGAACAGTATGACATCCTTGTTTTTCGACAGTTCGTTCAGTATGCTCTTTATGCGCTCCTCAAACTGACCGCGATATTTCGTACCGGCCACTATCGACGCCATGTCAAGCGAGATTACGCGCTTGTCGAAAAGTATGCGCGATACCTTGCGCTGGACTATGCGCAGAGCAAGCCCTTCGACTATCGCCGACTTTCCGACGCCAGGCTCACCGATAAGCACGGGGTTGTTCTTTTTACGACGGCTGAGAATCTGAGCCAGACGTTCAATCTCGACATCACGGCCGATTACCGGGTCAAGACGTCCTTCTTCTGCCGCGCGTGTCATGTCATTGCCAAATTTGTCAAGCACCGGAGTGTCATTTCCCCTGCGCGACGATGCGGCCTGACGCGAAGCGGGTCCGCCCGACTGTGACGATGACTGGCCGAAGCCTTCCTCTTCGTCGTCCTCATCTTCGTCCTCGCTGAACGAGGCGCCCATCGTGGGAGCGTCGGCTACGTTGGCCAGAAGCTTGTAGAGCGATTCATAGGTCACCCCGGCCTCGCGGAACATGCCCATTATGTCAAGGTTCTGAACCTCGCTGTTGTGGAAGATGGCAAGCAACAGATGCTCCGAATCGACCACATTGCTTTTAAGCATGCGGGCCTCAAGGACGCTGAGCTTGATTATACGGTTTGCCAAATCACTGACGGCCAATACATTCGAAGAGTTAGGCTGTTCAAACAAGCTGCTGTCCAAAGTGTCGCGAAGCTGGTACATAGTGTCGTCGTTAAGCAGTTTCTGAAGAGCCTTAAAAGCGTGGCTCCCTGCCTGCGACAATATTGCAAGCAACAAATGCTCCGCCTTTATCAGCGAGCTATTGTGTCTTGTGGCCTCGACGCGGCTTTGGTCCAGCACGTATTTTAATTCATTAGAAAAGTTTGTCTCCATTATTTATCAAATCCTCCAATTTTATTCAGTTAAAACAGTGACAAAAATGCTATTCTGTCACCGACAGACATAGATGTATGCTTATCACCTTTATTATATAACAATAATTGTGCCAAAAATGCATATTGAAACACTAATTTATTTGTTTCAACATAATTTGGCACAATTATGTCGCACCGGACAACCGGAGACAACAGATGACAATCAGTCGATAGACTCAACTTTAAATCCTGCCTTTTCGACAAGAGCCACTACGTTATTGCGGTCTATGGCGTTCGAGCCTACATATGTAAGGGTCTTGTCGGGCGATGTGAGGTCAAACTGCCAGTCGGAAGCCGGAGCTACCGAGGCGAGCGCTGAAATGATGGCCGATGTACAGCCTCCGCATTTTGCATTTGTCTTGAATTTCATAACTTGTCTGTTTTTATATCAATCTACTTTTACATTTTTTAGTCTCAACGAGTTGCACACCACCGACACCGATGAAGCGGCCATGGCGGCCGATGCAAACATCGGATTGAGCAGGATGCCCGCAAAGGGATAAAGCGCACCGGCCGCCAAGGGAATGCCGATGACATTGTATATAAACGCCCAAAATAAATTTTCGCGTATAATCTTCACTGTAGCCCCCGACAGCCTGACGGCTTTCGGCAACGCCGACAACAATCCTCCGGCCACGGTCACCTGGGCCACATCCATGGCTATGTCAGAGCCACTGCCCATGGCCACCGATATGTCTGCCTCGGCAAGAGCCTGTGAGTCGTTGATGCCGTCACCGACCATGGCCACGATGCCGTACGAGCTCTTCAGTTCAGCTACGATGCGCTGTTTATCGGCAGGCAAAGCACCGGCATAAACATCGTCGATACCGACCTCACGCGCTATGGCATCAGCCACTTTGGCTGAGTCGCCGGTCAACAACACAGGTCTTATTCCAAGCTTCTTCAATTGACCGACAACCGACTTGGCTTCAGACTTTAGTGTATCGGATATCCTGAACGCCGCCTTGAGTTCGCTGTTCTTGCCGAACATCACTATCCCCGACCCTTCGTCGCTCCAGACATCCAGCCTATCGCGGATCGAAGCCGGTATAGCTCCGCAATTATTTTCCGCCATTCTCATAGAACCGGCCCACCATTCATCGGAGCCTATGCGTCCACAGATTCCCATGCCGGGATGGTAAGTGAACTGTTCGGGAACAACGGCACGGGCATCCGACAGCGAAGCCCATGCCACGAGCGCACCGGCAAGCGGATGCTCGCTACGCTCCTCCAGACCGTAGATGACGGCAATATCGTCAGCCGACAGCTTCCCGCCTTCGGCCGAAGCGACATCCGTCACTTTCGGACGGCCTTCGGTAAGCGTCCCGGTCTTGTCGAAGGCCAGCACCTTAGTTTTGGCCAGAAGCTCGAGCGACGCGGCATCCTTAATCAATATGTGGTTCTGCGCCGCGCGTCCTATACCGACCATAATGGCGGTGGGCGTAGCAAGTCCGAGCGCACACGGACAGGCGATGACAAGTACCGATACGGCCGACAACAACGCCATCTGCACACCGCCTCCGGCCAACATCCATATGGCAAACGTCAGCAATGAGATACCGATGACTCCCGGAACAAAGTATGAGCTGATTCTGTCGGCAAGACGCTGAACCGGAGGTTTGCTTCCCTGAGCATTGCGCACCGCGTCAATTATGCCCGACAACAGAGTAGACGACCCCACCTTAGTGGCCCGGACAGTCAGACTGCCGAGACCGTTAAGAGTACCGGCAGATACAGTGTCGCCTACCGATTTCTCTACCGGCAACGGCTCTCCGGTGAGCATGCTTTCGTCTACAGCCGACGAACCTTCCGACACAATCCCGTCGACAGGCATACGCTCTCCGGGACGGACCAAAACCAAATCGTCGGGACGCAGGACGGAAATGGGCACACTTTTACGCTCACCGTCAGGCCCGCATAGTGTGGCTTCGTCAGGTTGCATGCACATCAAAGCACGAAGCGCACTTCCGGTGTTTCTCTTTGCCCTCGCCTCCATCAGCTTTCCGGTAAGCACGAAAGCAACTATCATGGCCGAAGCCTCAAAGTACAGGTCGGCACCGAGTCCGCGTGAAGTCCAGTATGACGCATAAAATATGTTGAACAGGCTGAACATGTAGCTGACCATAGTCGACAATGCGACAAGGGTGTCCATGCTCGGACGACCGACACGCAGACTCAGCCAGCCCTTAACATAAAAACGGAAACCGCATCCGGCCATTACAGCCAAGGCAAGCACCGCTATCACGAACTCGTAATGAGGGAAATGGACATGGGCCATGCATATTACCGCTATCGGGATGGTAAGAATCCATGCCATGAGCGTCTTTATCTGTAATCCCCTGTAGGTACGCAATTCTTTACGTTCCTGCTCGTCGACGGCCTGCGCCACATCGGTTGCGACAATCATTTCGTATCCGGCTTCCTTGACCTTTTCGGCTATTGCTTCAGGCGACACCTCCTTACGGTTCCACTCTATCGAAGCAGTGGCAGTAGCCAGATTCACCTCCACGGCAACCACTCCGGGCACTGAGGCTATCACATGCTCAACGGTTCCTGAGCAGACGGCACACATCATTCCGGTTATCGGAAACAGTCCATGTGCGACGCCGGCAGATATAGATTTCTTCATAATCAGTCAGTTTCATTTCTTGAGTTCCTTAATCGGGCACACGTCGGACAAAGACCCTTGACGACATAATTGACCGACTCAGCGACGTAGCCGTCAGGCACTCTGACCGACGGCACCGAATCTCCGTCAAGGCATACGGTCGCTCCGCACTCCACACAATGGAAATGCGGATGATTGTCATCGTCATGTCCGCGTCTGTCAGTCGAACGGCAAATCTCATACTTCAGCGAGCCGGATCCGTCATCGACCACATGCACTATGCCGTTTTTGGCAAACAAGGCAAGCGAACGGCTTATCGACGAACGGTCAACGGTCTCAAGACGAGTCTCAATCTCAAGCGACGAGACAGGATAATGGTTTTTCTCCATCAAGCCGATTATCAGCACCCTCACGGGCGAAGGCCTTAACCCGGCATCCGACAACAACCGCTCAATGTCTTGTTTATCCATACTACAAAGTTAGCCAATTTATTCCATACCGTCCTTCATCCGCAGGCAAAAAAGCGTCGACCCCACAGTTAGAAGAGTTATGCCGGTGTCGGCAAATACCGCCGCCCAAAGCGATGCTACGCCAAAGGCTCCGAGCACCATCACAATGAGCTTGACCCCGATGGCAAGCGAAACGTTTTCAGCCACTACCCGCTTAATTCTGCCTGACAGCCTGAAGCTGTCGGCCAAACGCCTCAGGTCATTGCCCATTATCACAGCATCCGCGCTTTCCATAGCCACGTCCGAGCCACCTGTGCCTATGGCAATGCCTACGTCAGCCATGGCCAATGACGGCGCATCGTTTATTCCGTCGCCGACAAAAGCCACCACATCGCCGTCAGCCCTGATCCGCTCCACAATCCTGTATTTTTCGTCAGGAAGCAACTCAGCCCGGCAGGAATCAGCTCCAACCTGCGAAGCCACCTTTGCCACCGCGGCGCCACGGTCGCCGGAAAGAATCTCAATTCTCTTCACTCCAGACCTGCGAAGGTCGCGCAACGTATCGGCCACCCCCGGCTTCACTGTGTCATCCAGCATTATGAATCCGTAATACGCACCGTCGCAGGCGACAATCACTTCCGAGGAATCAGATTTGCCGTCGGGAACGTCTATACCGCTATCTGCCATCAGATGCCTTGACCCGACGAGCACATCATGGCCGTCAACATTCCCTTTAAGGCCATGGGGCACCGTAGCCACGCCGGAGGCTTCGGGTACTTTCAGATTTTTTGCCTTGGCCATATCTACAATCGCATTAGCCAGCGGATGCGCGCTGTGCTTATCGAGCGAGGCGGCAAGGCCCAGCACGTCGTCCTGACTGACGCCGTCAGATGCCGTCACGCCTACGACATGAAATTTACCGGTGGTCAACGTTCCGGTCTTGTCAAGCAGAAGCACCGTGACCCTCCGGAGAGAATCGAGGTAGCGACTGCCCTTGAACAATACTCCCAGACGCGACGCATTGCCTATGGCCACAAAATAGCTCAAGGGGATGCTGACAACAAGTGCGCACGGACAAGAGCATACCAACAGCACCAGACAACGCTTAAACCAGACATACCACTCAAAATCAAAGCTGTCCGATATCATACCTATCAGCCAAGGCACCAAGAAAAGCAACACTGTTACAATCATTACAGCCGGAGTATACCAGCGGGTTATACGTCGCAAAAGGGTTTCAGTATTAGACTTTTTGGCCAACGACTCCTCGACCATCGCCATTATGCGCGACATAGTGCTGTCCTTGTAGAAGGCCGAAGACTTAAGACGCACCTCCCGGTCAACGGGAATAAATCCTGAGCTTACCTTTTCGCCGGACATCACCGAAACGGGCACACTCTCACCCGTAACAGCCGACGAATCAAAATCAGCCGGCATATTGCCGCACAGCACAGCATCAAGCGCAACTCTCTCTCCCGGCTTCACCCTGAACACGGTTCCGGGTTCGACACTCTCGGGACTCACGTCGGAAAGTTTTCCCGATTCATCCTCTACAGTAACTTTCCCGGGCATCTTGTCCAAAAGCGAACTTATGCGTTTTCGGGCCTTGTCCGAGGCTGAATCCTCAAGCTTTTCGCCAAAAGAATAGAACAGCAGTATAGCCACGCCTTCAGGATATTCGCCGATGAAGAATGCACCGGCGGAAGCGAGCACCATCAACGTAAACTCATTAAAAAAGTCAGATTGACGCCACGAAGCCAAAGTGGCCGACAATATCGGCAAGCCAACCGGTGTAAGCGTCAGAACATAATAGACAGCTTCAAGCAGTCTTGAACCAAAACCGGCCGACATGGCCATACTCGAAAACACGCCATAATGTCCGAGCAACATTCCGAGCAACATAAAAGCCAGAGTGATTATCTCATTTCCGTAGCGCACTCCAATCCCTCCGTCATGGCAATTGCCACAGCGCGGTTGAGCGCAACAAGAGCGTTCTTCATTATGTATGTGATTGTACTTTGCCATAATTTTATCTCAAATCATATTATCGGCCACAAAGTTAGCCCTAAAATCATGCACACGATGTGCATGAGTGCTTCACCAATTAAAACAACCGACAAGCCTGATTTTACAAATTAAATGACTATTTTTGCCCCATGAAAAATATTATCGCACACAAAATCAAGCATTATTATACCCGTGTCGGCTCTGCTATCATCATCTTGTCAGGTTCGACCGCCTATGCCCAGTCTGCACTTCCCGACCTGGCCAAACCGATGGACATACCGCTGATTCTAAGCGGTAATTTCGGCGAATTGCGAAGCAATCATTTCCATTCCGGTCTTGACTTCAAGACCCAGGGACGTACAGGCATACCGATCCATGCGGCCGACGACGGCTACGTGTCGCGCATATCGGTGTCGCCGTGGGGCTTCGGACGCGCCGTATACATCACCCATCCGCAACTCGGCCTGACAACAGTGTACGGACACCTCGACTCATTCAGCAACGAAATAGACAGAATAGTTCGCGAGAAGCAATATGAACGCGAGGAATTTCGCGTGGACCTGGAATTCCAGCCGGGAGAGATTCCCGTTAAAAGAGGCCAGCGAATAGCCCTCAGCGGAAATTCAGGCTCTTCCGGAGGTCCGCACCTTCACATGGACGTCAGAGACGCCGTAAGCGAAGAGGCTCTTGACCCGATGCCATACTTCAAAAAGTATATCAACGACAATGTGGCTCCGCAAGTCCGGTCACTGGCCCTGTATGAAGTAGCGGGAGAAGGAGTGGTGGCAGGTGCCAACGGCAATTCGGCAACACGCGCCGGAGAGAATCTGAAAAAACCGTTCACAGCGTGGGGAAAGGTCATTCCCGCCATAAAAGCTTATGACAAAATGACAGGTACCACGAATATTTACGGGGTAAAGCACCTGAAATTAAAAGTTGACGGGAAGGAGGTATACAGCCGCGACATAGACCGGTTTGACTTTGCCGAGACACGCGCCGTAAACACTCTTGTCGATTATGCCGGCGTGGTCAATTCAGGTTCATGGATGATGTGGACACGCAGACCCCAGTCCCGGCCTCTTGATGAAATGATAGAGTCGGACGGCGACGGCTTCATAGACATCGACGAGGAGCGCGAATACAGATGCGAATGGATTCTCACCGACGAGCACGGCAACACCAAGCGCCAGCCGTTTACCATAATAGGTTCGCCGGCTGAAATATCCCGGCAATCGCCCAAAGGCAACCTGATGTCGTTCGAAGGCCGAAACACATATTCCGACGGAAATGTAAGAGTAACCTTCCCCGACAATACTTTTTACGACGACATATACTTCACCATGTCGTCACATGATGTTCCCGGCTATCTCACACCGGCTTACGACGTAGCCGACAAAACGATTCCTATAACCGGAGAGTACACCCTTGAGATAAAGCTGACAAACGACACCATCGACGACAAGTCGAAATATTGTCTCGTCAGAATAAACGGGAAACGGCGTTCGGCAGTCGATTCCCGATATGAAGACGGAGTCATCATCGGCACGCCAAGCGCCTTGGGGCGGTTTGCGGTCACCACGGACACAACCGTGCCCTCAATACGCGCCGAAAAGCCGGAACTGTGGGGGAAAAGGGGTCGCGTAAGTTTCCTCATCTCCGACAATCTGAGCGGAATAAAGACATACCGCGGCGAGATAGACGGCCGATTTGCGCTCTTTGAACTTGACGGAAAGACAGGACGTCTGGCGTTCCGCATGGACCCTTCGCGCTTCGGCAAGGGCAAAAAGCATTCTGTCAGACTGACCGTTTCCGATGCATGCGGCAACACGTCGGAATACAACGGAAATTTCACCTGGTGACAACCCAACAAATTAAAATTTGAGTTATATAATCAAAATCAGGTAATATTTTTAACAAATCCTTTGTTTTAGAAAAAGCAAAGCATTATCTTTGCCTGATACATCAAAATTCTTAATACCAAACTTTTTCAACATGGAGAATGAAGATTTAATAAAAGTCGTAACCGAAAAAGCAACCCTATGGCTTGGCGACGGATACGACGATGCTACCAAAGCTGAAGTAAAACGCATGCTTGACGCTGAAGATAAAACAGAGTTGATTGATTCCTTCTATCGCGACCTTGAATTCGGCACAGGCGGCCTGCGCGGCATCATGGGTGCCGGAAGCAACCGCATGAACAAATATACAGTAGGTGCGGCCACACAGGGACTTGCAAACTACCTTAAGGTCGCATTTAAGGATCTTCCTGAAATATCTGTAGCCGTAGGACACGACGTGCGCAACCATAGCCGTGAATTTGCAGAAATCGTAGCTGACGTATTCTCTGCCAACGGCATTAAAGTATACTTGTTCGACAGCTTCCGCCCGACTCCCGAATTATCATACGCCATCCGTGAACTCGGATGCCAGAGCGGTGTAAACATCACAGCTTCACACAACCCGAAAGAATACAACGGATACAAGGCATATTGGGCCGACGGAGCGCAGATTATATCTCCGCACGATGTCAACATCATCGACTACGTAAACAAAATCAAGGGCGTAGACGAAATCAAGTTCGAAGGCGACAAGTCTAAAATCCAGATTATCGGCGAAGAAATCGACAACAAGTTCCTCGCCGCCATCAAGGGCCTTCAGCTCAGCCCCGAAGCCGTCAAGCAGTATCACGACCTGAAGATTGTCTACACACCTATCCACGGCACAGGCGTAACACTGATTCCTCAGTCGCTCCGCAACTACGGTTTCACCAACATCATAAACGTTCCCGAACAGGACATCACGAGCGGCGACTTCCCCACCGTGGAATCGCCTAACCCCGAAAATCCGCCGGCCATGGCCATGGCTATCGCCAAGGCCAAGGAAGTAGGCGCCGACCTCATTCTTGCTTCCGACCCCGATGCCGACCGTATCGGATGCGTTCTCCGCGACGACAACGGCGAATACGTGCTGATAAACGGCAACCAGATTGTCATGATCCTTCTCAACTACATCATGACACGCAACAAGGAACTCGGACGTATCACAGGCAACGAGTATATCGTTAAGACCATCGTGACCACCGAGACCATCAAGGCCATCGCCGACCAGAACGGATTCAAGATGTATGACTGCTACACCGGTTTCAAATGGATCGCGGCCGTTATCCGCGAAAACGAAGGTGTGGGACGCTACCTCGGAGGCGGCGAAGAAAGCTACGGATTCCTTGCGGAAGACTTCTGCCGCGACAAGGATGCCGTGTCGGCAATCTCGCTCATGGCCGAGGCTCTCGCATGGGCAAAGACCAAGAACATGAACTTCCTCCAGATGCTTCAGGACATCTATATCAAATACGGCTATTCACACGAAGCAGGCGTATCGCTTGTACGCAAGGGAAAAACCGGTGCGGAAGAGATTCAGGCCATCATGAAGGAATTCCGTGCCAATCCGCCCAAGCAGTTGGCAGGAAGCGACATCGTCATCATCAAAGACTACGCCGACCTCAACATGAAGGATACCCGCACGGGAGCAGTCACCAAGATGGACATGCCGACCACAAGCAACGTTCTTCAGTATTTCACCGAAGACGGCACAAAGATTTCGGTACGTCCTTCAGGAACAGAGCCCAAGATTAAATTCTACGTTGAAGTCAAGGGCGTGATGAAGACAAATGCCGACTACGAAAAGGCCAACAACGAAGCGGACGCCAAGATTGCGGCCATCAAGAAAGACCTCGGTATCGAATAATCACTGCATATCAATTAGCTCTATACTCACGGACAGCCTGTACAGATGGTTGTCCGTGATTTTTAAAATCAGGTTTTATGGAAGTAGTATACGAGGACAACCATATAATTATAGTAAACAAGGCACCCGGCGAAATAGTGCAGGGCGACAAGACCGGCGACACACCGCTCGTCGACATCCTCAAACTCTGGATAAAAGAAAAATACGCCAAGCCAGGCAACGTATTTTGCGGTGTCGTGCACCGTCTTGACCGTCCGGTAGGCGGACTTGTGGTGTTTGCCAAGACTTCAAAGGCACTGACAAGGATGAACGAGATGTTCCGCAACGGAGAGGTCAAAAAGACCTATTGGGCCATAACCCGCAACCGCCCTCCCAAAACCGAGGACACCCTTACGCACTACATAACATCGACCGAGCGCAACAATAAATCCTACGCATCGGCCACGGAGAAGAAGGGGTCGCAAAAAGCGGTGCTCAAGTATCGCCACATAGCGTCGTCGGACCGCTACCACCTGCTTGAAGTCAATCTGCTCACCGGACGCAAGCATCAGATCAGAGTACAGCTGTCGGCCATCGGATGCACAATCAAGGGCGACCTGAAGTACGGCGACAAGCGAAGCAATCCCGACGGAAGCATCTCCCTGCTGTCGCACCGCATTGAGTTCACCCACCCCGTAAGCGGCAAGCACATCGACGTTACGGCACCCGTACCGTCAGACAATCTCTGGAAAGCCCTCGCTGTCAACGTGATTGAAGAATAAGCCTCTGCCATGGCGGCTGGCCTTGGCACGGAATCTTTTAGACACATGGAGTTGTTAATATTTGGTATATTGATGAAAACTCCGATTAAAAGTGTTAAATTTGCAAATTAAAAATAGATATTATGGGAAGACTTGTAGCAATCGTAGGGCGTCCGAACGTTGGTAAATCCACATTGTTCAACAGATTAACTCAAACTCGGACCGCCATTGTAGATGGTACGGCCGGCACCACCCGCGACCGTCAATACGGAAAAGTAGACTGGTGCGGTAAAGAATTCTCAATTGTGGATACAGGCGGATGGGTAGTAAATTCCGACGATATATTTGAAAGCGAAATCAATAAGCAGGTGGAACTCGCCATCGAAGAAGCCGACGTGATACTGTTTGTGGTAGATGCCATGAACGGTGTGACCGACCTCGACGACCACGTGTCGGAGATTCTGCGACGCTCCAGGAAACCTGTCATTCTCGTTGCAAACAAAGTCGACTCAAACGACTGGGTTTACAATGTGCCAGAATTCTACAGCCTCGGACTCGGCGATCCGTTTCCCGTATCGGCATCGAACGGCTACGGAACAGGCGATCTTCTTGACGAGGTGGTCAAGGATCTTCCTGAAGACGACACCGAAGAGGCGAAGCTCGAAAAGATTCCGCGTTTCGCCATCGTAGGCCGACCCAATGCAGGAAAATCATCGATTATCAACGCGTTCATAGGCGAAGAGCGCAACATCGTCACCAATATTGCCGGTACCACACGCGACTCCATCTACACACGCTACAACAAGTTCGGATTTGACTTCTATCTTGTAGACACTGCCGGTATCAGAAAAAAGACCAAAGTAAACGAGGATATAGAATATTATTCGGTGATACGCTCTATCCGGGCCATCGAAGCCGCCGACGTGTGCATTCTGATGATCGACGCCACACGAGGCATTGAAAGCCAGGACGTAAACATATTCTCGCTGATTCAGCGCAACAAGAAGGGTCTTGTCGTATGCGTCAACAAATGGGATCTGGTCGAAGACAAATCGCAGAAAGCCCTTACGCACTTTGAAAATGCCATACGCCAGCGTTTCGCACCGTTCACCGACTTCCCCATCATATTCGGTTCGGCGCTTACCAAACAGCGCATCTACAAGGTGCTTGAAACTGCCGTAGAGGTATATCAGAACCGTCTGCGCATAGTGCCGACCTCGCAGCTCAACACTTATATGCAGGAGGTCATCGGCGCATATCCGCCACCCGCCAACAAAGGCAAATATATAAAAATCAAGTATGTCACAATGTTAAAGGAATCCGTTATTCCGACATTCGTATTCTTCTGCAACCTGCCCCAGTGGGTTAAGGAGCCTTACCGCCGTTATCTCGAAAACAAAATCAGAGAAAAATGGGACTATTCGGGCACTCCAATCAACATTTTCATGCGTGAGAAATAAGAATAAATCAACAAGAACAAAAGAATGAAAAGTTTTGAAGAATTAGGAGTCCGTGAGGATCTCCGACGCGCCATTGAGGAGTTGGGATTTGAGAATCCGATGCCCGTACAGGAAAAGGTGATTCCGCATCTGCTGTCGGAAGACGGCGATGTCATAGCATTGGCACAGACCGGAACAGGCAAGACCGCCGCTTTCGGACTGCCTGTACTGCAACGCATCGACACCGACCTCAACGTTCCGCAGGCACTTATCATAGCACCCACGCGTGAACTCTGCCTTCAGATAGGAAGCGACCTCGCCGACTTCTCAAAATACATATCCCATCTAAGAGTGCTTCCCGTCTACGGAGGATCGAGCATCGAAAGCCAGATCCGGAGCCTGCGCCAGGGTGTGCAGGTCATCGTAGCCACCCCGGGCCGGCTCATTGACCTAATCAACCGCGGCGTGGTGAAGCTCGACAACGTCCACACAGTCATACTTGACGAAGCCGACGAAATGCTCAACATGGGATTTGTCGACGACATCAACGACATTCTCAGCCATGTGCCGGAAGAGCGCAAGATGCTCCTCTTCTCTGCCACCATGCCGCCGGAGATTGCCAAGATTGCATCGAAATACATGAAGAATCCGCAGGAATTTGTCATCGGCACCAAGAACACCGGAGCCGAAAACGTGCGCCACATATACTATATGGTACACGCACGCGACAAATACCTGGCCCTTAAACGCATAGCCGACGACAATCCGAACATATACGCCATCGTGTTCTGCCGTACACGAAAAGAGACACAGGACATTGCCGACAACCTGATTCAGGACGGATATAACGCCGACTCGCTCCACGGCGAGCTGTCGCAGGCACAGCGCGACATGGTGATGAAGAAGTTCCGCGACAGAGTGCTCCGCATACTCGTGGCCACGGACGTAGCAGCGCGCGGACTCGACGTGAGCGACCTCACACACGTCATCAACTACGGTCTGCCCGACGACATAGCCACGTACACCCACCGTTCGGGACGAACCGGACGCGCAGGCAAAACCGGCATATCAATAGCCATCATACATTCGCGCGAACGCGGCAAACTGCGTGACATAGAAAAACGCATCGGCAAAACGTTCGAGCGCAAAGATGTCCCCACTCCCGAACACATCATTGAAAAACAGCTCTACAATCTGGCCGACAGGCTTGAGAAGGTGGAGGTCGACGACGAAGAGATAGCAAAGTACATACCTGGCGTAAGCCGTAAGCTCGGATGGCTTTCGGAAGACGACCTGCTGAAACGAATCGTGTCGCTGGAATTCAACCGTCTGCTCGACTACTACAAAGACGCTCCCACCATCGACTATATCGACGAGAAGCCGGCCAAGAAAGAGCGCAAAGAACAGTCGAAACCACGTACGCCGCAGGAGAAAGACCGCAGAACGGCCGACCGCGGAATGGCTCGAATATACATCAACGCAGGTAAAAACGACGGATTCTATGCCGGCAACCTCATCGACATTCTGAACCATGCCGTAACTGGCCCGCGCATTGATGTCGGACGTATCGACCTGATGCCCGGCTACTCTCTGTTTGATGTCAAGAAAAACGATGCACGGCGCGTGGTCGAAGGCATTTCCGGACTTGACTTCGTAGGACATAAACTCTATGCAGAAATCGCAGACCCGGAGAAGGACTATTCACGTGCTTCGTCGCGACGCAAAAAGGCCGACAAAGACCAGGATTTCGGCAAGGGCAAAGAACGCAGTTTCAGCAAAAAAGGCCACGACAAAGCTGACCGTCGCCAGCACGGCAATTACGACAAGTTCATCAACAAGGACAAAAAATCAAAAAAACGCTAACTCTCCATACAATGAAGACATTTAAGACTCTCGCTCTCACAATATTGGGTATATGCGCCTCAGCAGGAAGCGCATACGCCCAGCTGAACGCCACAAATGCATTCGCGTCGGCTCCACAGTCGGTGTTCCCGTTGCTCGACAAGAACGCCCGTCTTGACATGATCGACTACTTTGCAAGCGGTTCAGACACACCGTCGCGCAACAAGCTCGACGGCTCATCGCGCATTTCAGAGCTCAACGACTACAGCGTCAAAATCAAGATGACCGATGCATCCGACTACCAGCTGGCCATCCTGCCCGCCGGGTCCGACTCTCTGATTGCAGTGATTTCGACGGTAGCCACCCCCGCCCACGACAGCCACATCTCGTTCTACGACCGCTCGTGGAAGAAGCTTCCCGACACTTACTTCACCGCTCCCGCCATAAGCGACTGGCTGAACGCCGACGGCAAAAAGTCGCCCGACATGGTGACAAGCATGGTGCCGTTCATGTTGGCAGAATATGTCTACAATCCGGAGACAAAATCGCTGACCCTGACCAACAATCTAAATGAATTCATGTCGGAAGACACGGAGTCAATGATTTCACCGTATCTGTTGCCATCGCTTGAATACAAGTGGGACGGCAAAAGATTCAATAAGGTAAAATAATTCAGGCCTACAACGTCAATTCCCTTAACAGTGGAGTCCTTAACACTTTTAGAGCTTAACAAGCGCATTGCATCGCTGGTCACGACCCCTGCCACCCAGAATGTCTGGGTCACAGCCGAACTAAGCGACGTCAGTGTCAGGGGCGGACACTGCTACATGGAACTGCTTCAGAAAGATCCTTCAACAGGTTCTACACTCGCAAAAGCCCGCGCCGCCATCTGGGCAAATAACTTCAGAGTCATTCGGTCGGACTTCTATGCCGCCACCGGACAGGACTTCGCCACCGGACTCAAAGTGATGGTACGCGTAAGCGTGTCGATGCATCCGGTCTACGGCATGTCAATGGTGATAAACGCGGTCAATCCAGACTATACGATGGGCGACATCCTCAGGCGCCGTAAAGAGATGCTGGCCAGACTTGAGGCCGAAGGCATAGCCGACATAAACAAAAGCCTGTGCTGGCCCGAACCGCCCCTCAGAATTGCCGTAATATCGTCGCCTGAAGCGGCGGGCTACGGCGATTTCATGAACCAGATCAGTTCCAACAATCTGAGACTTCGGTTTTCCATAAAGCTGTTCCCAGCCATAATGCAGGGCGACCGTACAGCCCAAAGCGTGATAAGCGCGCTAAACGCCATCGAAGCAGAGCAAGCGGATTGGGACGGCGTAGTGATTATACGCGGAGGCGGCGCCACAAGCGACCTGCTCGGATTTGAGGACTATTCGTTGGCGGCGAAAGTCGCCACATTTCCTTTGCCGATAATCGTAGGCATCGGCCACGAACGCGACGTGACCATACTTGATTATATAGCCTGTACGCGCGTAAAGACACCTACCGCCGCGGCGGAATGGCTGATACTCCAGGGCAAGACCGCACTTGACCGTCTCAACTACCTCGGACAGGAAATCGGGCTTACCGCCATGCAATACCTGTCGGGATGCAAGGAACAACTCAGCCAGCTCGAAGGCCGGATACCGACACTGCCGTTTGCCGCAGTCGACAGGGCAAAGGCGAAAATCGACAGATACGCCGCCACGCTTCAGCAACTCGCTTTCAAGCGAATGCAACCGCAGATGAGCCGACTCGACACTCTCGCTTCCACTCTCGCCATGGCGTCGCACAACACCATCGAGCGCCGTCGTTCCAAACTTGACGCTCTGGCACAGTTGCTCGACGCGCTTTCGCCACAGGCCACACTTCGCCGAGGCTATTCAATCACACGCCACGAAGGACGCGCCGTGACATCGGCCGATTCAGTACCCCAGGGCGCAATGCTGACCACCACCCTGGCCGAAGGCACCATCATTTCAGTAAAACAATAACACAGACCACGGATATGACACCTGAACCCAAATTCACGCCGGTAAAAGACCTTACCTACTCGCAGGCAATAACAGAACTGGAGAATATACTCCGCCAGATGCAGTCTGACGCTCTCGACATCGACATGCTCGCATCGTATACACGCCGCGCAACCGAGCTCCTGACGGAATGCCGTCAACGCCTTACCGCTACAGACGAAGAGTTGAAGTCCATCCTTCCCAAATAAGCATACTGTGACGTAATGTCGTACGGTGAAAAGTCCGTGCACGTCAATTAAGTAATTAGTCCGAGATTGCAGCAACAGTCCCGGACTATTCATTTTAAGCCTTAGACAGGCACTTCAAGCTTTATGATTCGCAAGTTTATGCATAAACGCCAAGAAATAATGAATATTTAATGAATAAATACATTTTTAATGTTATTTTTATTGCATATAAAGAATATTTGCGTAAATTTGCATCATCGACATCCAATTAACGAAATAATCAATCTATAAAATATACAATAGAGCGTATGGAATCCAAGAAATTCATCCTACAAGAGAAGGACATCCCGACAGCATGGTACAACGTCATGGCCGAAATGCCGACAAAACCCCACCCCATGCTAAATCCCGGAACCAAGCAACCGCTGAAAGCAGAAGACCTCTATCCCTTGTTCTCGAAAGAAGCCTCCGACCAGGAGTTCAACATGAAGGACAGCTGGATCGAGATACCCGACGAAGTCCGCGAGATGTATAAGATATGGCGTCCTACTCCGCTCGTAAGAGCACGCGGGCTGGAAAAAGCCCTCGGCACCAAAGCCCACATCTATTTCAAAAACGAGAGTGTAAGCCCGGTAGGTTCCCATAAGCTCAACTCGGCCATAGCCCAGGCCTACTACTGCAAACAGGAAGGCGTGACAAACATCACGACCGAAACAGGAGCCGGACAATGGGGCGCGGCGCTGTCAATGGCCGCAAAGCATTTCGGACTCGAACTTGCAGTCTACATGGTAAAGGTGTCTTACAACCAGAAGCCATACCGACGCTCGATAATGCAGACATACGGCGCGGAAGTCATAGCCTCGCCAAGTATGTCGACCAAGGCCGGACGCAAAATCATAACCGACCATCCCAACTATCAGGGATCGCTCGGAACCGCTATTTCAGAAGCCGTGGAACTGGCCATGTCAACGCCAAACTGCAAATACGTGCTCGGCTCCGTGCTGAACCATGTCGCACTGCACCAGACCGTCATCGGCCTGGAGGCGGAAAAGCAGATGGAGATGGCCGGTGAATATCCCGACGTGGTGATCGGATGCTTCGGAGGAGGCAGCAACTTCTCAGGCATATCGTTCCCGTTCATGCGCCACAACTTCTCAGGCAACCGCGACACCCGGTTCATAGCCGCCGAGCCGGCTTCATGTCCGAAGCTCACCAAGGGGGAACTTCGTTACGACTTCGGCGACGAAGCCGGCTATACACCGCTGATTCCGATGTATACGCTCGGGCACAACTTCTCGCCGGCCAATATCCACGCCGGAGGTCTGCGCTACCACGGAGCCGGATCCGTAGTCAGCCAGCTCCGTCTGGAAGGTCTAATCGACGCTGTGGACATACCCCAGCTCGAAACATTCGAGGCCGCCACGCTGTTTGCCCGTTCGGAAGGCATGATACCTGCCCCCGAAAGCTCACACGCTATTGCGGCCGCCATACGCGAAGCCAAGAAGGCCAATGAAGAAGGAACCGCTCCCGTGATTCTGTTCAACCTTTCAGGTCACGGACTCATCGACATGTCGGCCTACGACCAATATCTGGCAGGCGACCTTGTGAACTTCGAAGTGCCGGCGGAAGATATCAAATCAAATACCGAAGGTCTCGACAAGCTCGACTAATCATTCCAAAACAGGTTTTCCAATAGAGACGAACCGGGGATACTGCTTCTATCAGAGGCAGTATCCCCGGTTTCAGTTATTCATAGAATAGATTATGCCCTCAGGAAGTATATGTCTTGTGTAGGATAATGTGAATTGTCGAAGTCTATGACCAAGCGATGCTTCCAGATTAACTGCCACAGAATCCTGTCGACACGCATGACATCCATGTGGGAAAGCGATTCCCACTGATACACTTCATCCTTTGGTCCGTAGATACGGCCTTCGCTCTGAGCCTGGCTGAGAATATAAGCGCAGATGTCGCGAAAGCCTACGCCGTCATCATGAGCATATACATAATTCAATATCTTTTCACGAAGTTCATCGTCGGCATACGTCAAATCCAATGCCGTAGTGCCAAGTTTAATCTTTGTCATAGTATCTCGTTTTAATTATTCACATCGTTATGTCAATATAACGCTTTTAACGCACATAAAGTTAACTTGACGCAACCGATAACCACAACGACTACATTAACGCCCGTCCATCCGCCGTTATCGGGCTTTGTCGTCTAAATTTTTGCTATTGAAATTTTTAAACACGCAGTAAATATTGTACCTTTGCAAAAATTTTTATAAGTAGCCACTATTATACGATGGAAAAAAAGTTTAAAGAGTACGACCGTTTTAATCTTTCTGATATAAACCGCACGGTTCTTGAACGTTGGAACCGCGAGCATTTGTTCGAGCAGAGCATGAAAGTACGCGAGGGAGCGCCCTCATTCGTATTTTACGAAGGTCCGCCTTCGGCCAACGGCATGCCCGGCATTCACCACGTAATGGCCCGTACTATCAAGGACATTTTCTGTCGTTACAAGACCATGAAGGGATTCCACGTAAAGCGCAAAGCCGGCTGGGACACCCATGGACTGCCGGTGGAACTGGGTGTCGAAAAGGCGCTCGGAATCACCAAAGAAGACATCGGCAAAAAAATTTCAGTCGACGACTACAATGCCGCATGCCGCCGGGAGGTGATGAAATATACCCGCGAATGGGAAAACCTTACCAACTCGATGGGCTATTGGGTCGACATGAAGGACCCATACATCACTTACGACAACCGCTATATCGAATCAGTATGGTGGCTCCTCAACCAACTGTACAAGAAAGGCTACCTCTATAAGGGATACACCATCCAACCTTATTCGCCCGCCGCGGGTACAGGCCTGAGCACGCACGAGCTGAACCAGCCCGGATGCTACCGCGACGTCAAGGACACGACGGCAACCGTACAGTTCAAGATACTCGAACCGAAGCCCGAAATGGCCGAATGGGGAACTCCCTGCTTCATAGCCTGGACCACCACGCCATGGACTTTGCCTTCGAACACGGCACTATGCGTCGGTCCGAAAATCGAATATTCGCTCGTACGCACTTATAATCCCTATACAGGCGAACGCGTGTCGGTGGTGCTGGCCAGCGAACGCATATCGGCCTACTTCAAGCCGGAAGGTGCAGAAGCATCCATGGACGAATTCACCCCCGGCTCCAAGGTGCTCCCCTACCGCGTGGTCAAGACCTATTCAGCCGACGAACTCATCGGCATGCGCTACGCTCAGCTGATGCCTTGGGTAAAGCCGGTTGAAAAGCTCGACGCCAACTCAGCCGGATACGTAAGCGACTATGCCGCACGTTTCCCCGAAAAAGTGTTTGCCGTAGGTAAAGACAAGTTCGTTGAAATCGCCGACGAGGCTTTCCGCGTAATTCCGGGCGACTATGTGACCACCGAGGACGGTACGGGTATCGTGCATATCGCACCAACATTCGGTGCCGACGACGCCAAAGTGGCCAAACTTGCAGGCGTACCGCCACTGTTCATGATCAACACCAAAGGCGAGACCCGTCCGATGGTCGACATGACAGGAAAATATTATACCCTCGACGAATGCGCACCGGCGTTTGTTGAAAAATGCGTCAACGTCGATGCCTACAGCCGTCATGCAGGAGACTTCGTCAAGAATGCTTACGACCCGAAGTATAACGCCAACGGAAAGTACAACGAAGAAGTCGCTTCAAAGGACGAAGACCTCAACATAGTGCTCTGCATGGAGATGAAGCAGGCCGGCGAAGCGTTCAAAATCGAAAAGCACACCCACAACTATCCGCACTGCTGGCGTACCGACAAGCCCGTGCTCTACTACCCGCTCGACAGCTGGTTTATCCGCACGACTGCCGCCCGTGACGCGCTGATAGCGAAAAACGACACCATAAAATGGAAACCGCAATCGACCGGAAGCGGACGTTTCGGCAAATGGCTTGAAAACCTCCAGGACTGGAACCTGTCGCGCAGCCGTTACTGGGGCACTCCCCTGCCAATCTGGCGCACGGAAGACGGCACGGAAGAGATATGCATCGACAGCGTCGAGACTCTGTACAACGAAATCGAAAAATCAGTCGAGGCCGGACTGATGCAGTCCAACCCTTACAAGGACAAGGGATTTGTACCGGGCGACTACTCCAAGGACAACTATGAGAAGATTGACCTTCACCGTCCTTACGTCGACGACATAGTGCTTGTATCGTCAAAAGGCGAACCCATGCACCGCGAGCTTGACCTGATTGACGTATGGTTCGACTCAGGCGCTATGCCGTATGCTCAGATACACTATCCGTTTGAGAACAAGGAAGGCCTTGACTCCGGAGAACTTTATCCCGCCGACTTCATCGCCGAAGGCGTCGACCAGACACGAGGATGGTTCTTCACCCTGCACGCAATCGCCGGCATGGTGTTTGACTCCGTGGCCTACAAAGCCGTGATATCCAACGGACTGGTACTCGACCGTTTCGGCAACAAGATGTCGAAACGCCTCGGCAATGCCGTCAATCCGTTTGAAGCCATCGAAGAATTCGGATCCGACCCGCTCCGCTGGTACATGATAGCCAACTCGTCGCCGTGGGACAACCTCAAATACGACCCGGAAGGTGTGCGCGAGACTTCACGCAAACTCTTTTCCACGCTATACAACACCTACTCGTTCTTTGCACTCTATGCCAACGTCGACGGCTTCGACAACAGCGCTCCGCAGGTTTCCATGTCGGAACGTCCGGAAATCGACCGCTGGATACTGTCGTTGCTCAACACGCTCATACGCGAGGTTGACGAGTCGCTTGCCGACTATGAACCGACAAAGGCCGCACGCGCAATCAACGACTTCGTCAACGACAACTTAAGCAACTGGTACGTGCGCTTGAACCGCAAGCGTTTCTGGGGCAAGGAGATGGACACAGACAAGCTATCGGCCTACCAGACCCTATACACATGCCTTGAGACGGTGGCTCTGCTCATGGCCCCGATATCGCCCTTCTTTGCCGATCAGCTCTACACCGACCTGACCACAGTGACAAAGAACTCCACTACATCCGTGCATCTGGCATTGTTCCCCGAAGCCGGAGAATCGGACAAGGCACTCGAAGAGCGTATGAAGCTTGCACAGGAAGTGACCTCGATGGTGCTGGCACTCCGCCGCAAAGTCAATCTGAAGGTGCGCCAGCCGTTGTCGACCCTTATGATACCCGTTGCCGACGACACTCAAAAGCAGATGCTTGAATCGATGGCCGACCTAATCCTGAGCGAGGTGAACGTTAAGTCCTTCAAATTTGTTACGGATGAAGACGGCGTTCTCGTAAAGCGCGTTAAGCCCGACTTCAAGAAGCTCGGCCCGAAACACGGCAAAAACATGAAAGCCGTGGCATCGGCTCTGACATCGCTTTCGCAACCGCAGATTCACCAGCTTGAACGTGAAGGAGCCATAAAGCTTGACCTTAACGGCACTCCGGCAGAAGTAGAGCTGGCCGATGTCGAGATCATCTCCGAGGATATACCCGGCTGGCAGGTGGCCAACGACGGCAGTCTGACAGTGGCGCTCGACGTTACGCTGACCGATGAACTCCGTCGTGAGGGAATCGCACGCGACATCGTCAACCGCATACAGAACATACGCAAAGGACGCGACTATGACATTGTCGACAAAATAAAAGTTACGTTCGAGCCGAACGAAGCTACAGACGATGCCATAAGAGCATTTGCCGACTACATCTCACGCCAGGTGCTCGCCGCATCACTTTCCGTAGAACCGCTTCCGGAAGGCGCCGAGGTCGAAGAACTCGACCTTGACGGCGTGAAGGTCAAGACCGTAATTGAACTTATATAATCCTAACATACATTAACAACATTAAATCTACTGTTATGAGCGAGAAAACCCGCTATACCGACGAGGAATTGCAAGAGTTCAAAGAGTTGATTTTGAAGAAACTCGATAAGGCTCAACGCGATTACGAGCTCTTGAAGGCTAATGTCATGAACAGCGACGGAAACGACACCGCCGACACATCGCCTACGTTCAAAGTTCTTGAAGAAGGCGCAAGCACCCTCAGCAAAGAGGAAGCCGGACAGCTGGCACAACGTCAGATGAAGTTCATCCAGCACCTGCAGGCGGCCTTGGTACGTATTGAGAACAAGACTTACGGCATCTGCCGCGAGACCGGTAAACTCATCCCGAAAGAACGCCTGATGGCTGTTCCCCACGCCACACTCAGCGTGGAAGCGAAAGAAGGCAAACGTAAGTAAGTTATATACAGATTAATTGAATGAAGCTATCCAGAGGCTGGCTTGCCACTATAGTCATTGTCGGAATTCTGATAATCGACCAGTTGGTGAAGATTTGGGTAAAGACCCACATGTTTTTAGGTGAAAGCATCCACATCACCGATTGGTTTCAGATATATTTCATAGAGAACAACGGTATGGCATTTGGAATGGAGATGGGAAGCAAACTGTTTCTCACTCTGTTCCGTATAGTGGCCGTAGGACTGCTGATATATTATATCTGGAAAATCCGCAGCCGAAACTATATCAAGACCGGCTATCTGGTCTGCATAGCCCTTATCACGGCGGGCGCGGCCGGAAATATCGTCGACTCAATATTATACGGCGTGGTATTCAACAATCCATATCCCCCGGAGATAGCTCAGGCTTTCCCGCCCGAAGGCGGCTACGCGCCACTGTTCCACGGGCGCGTAGTCGACATGCTGTATTTCCCGCTGTTCAGCTTCTATTGGCCCGACTGGGTTCCGTTTGTCGGAGGCAACTTCTTCCTCTTCTTCCAACCGATATTCAACATCGCCGACGCGGCCATCACCGTAGGCATACTGGTGCTGATAATATTCTACTCCAAATACCTGTCGATGGTTCCGCAGGAAAGCGAGGCCGGGCAGGCCGAAAACGGCAAGCTGAACGAACATCCCGAAAAATAGAGCCACACAACAGCACATCTATGATCACAAGCCGTCACATAGCTTTGGCCCTGTTGGCCTTGTCGATGATGACTATATCATGCGACAAGACTCCCGACTACGTAATCAAGTCCGACGACATGGTCGACCTGCTTGTCGACATACACAAGGGCGAAAGCGTAATCGAGCTTAACAGGTCGAGATATCCCGGCGACTCTATGAGAAAGGTAATGAAGCAGTCGATTCTGTTGCGCCATGGCGTCACACAGGAGCAGTTTGACACCTCGCTCGTATGGTACGGACACAACATCGAAAAGTATATCGAGGTATACGACAAAGTCATAGAAGAGCTTGAAGGTGAAATAAAGCTGGCCGACGTGTCGTCGGACGGAACACGCGTACAGATGGCCGTAGTGGGCGACTCTGTGGATGCCTGGGGCGATGTACGCCACCGGCAGTTTGCCTACGGCGAGCCGAGCGACATAATGAAGTTCAACATGCGCCGTGACGAGAACTGGGAGAAAGGCGATGTATACACATGGCGTTTCTACGTAAGAAAACGCACATCGCCCATGACATGGACGCTCGCGGCCGACTACAACGACGGAAGCACCGACTACACATACGGCTTCGTAACTTCAGAAGGATGGAACGAAGTCACATTCGTGACCGACACGGCCAAAGTGACATCCAATCTGTACGGGACAATCATGCTTGAGCCGGCGCCGTTTGAGAGCACCTATGTGGACAGCATAACACTCGTCAGAACACGCCACAAACCGGCTGAGTACTACCGGTCGAACATCAGGACATCTTATAACGGACGCAAGCCCGCGAAATAGGCCGCGTCCGGAGCAAACACACGCCACAACTCCGAATGACAACCAGATATTTAGCTCATGCCGTCCTACATGAAGGGCGCACATACCGCAATTCGATAGTGCATATCGAGGACGGAAAGGTCATAATCACCCCATTTGCAGGCGAAACTCAGTCTACGATATTCGTGCCCGGACTGATAGCCGTGTGCGCTGAAAGCCGGACAACAGATGCCGACCGCCGGTCAATGCACTACAAAGTTCAAAATGCTCCGCTCGTCGAAAGCGCCATCCGGCGTGTGTCGGAATACATTAAGTCGGCCGGACTGTCGGTTCACGACGACGACCGCCCCGTTCTGGTCATGCTGCCACGGAAATAAACAACGAGTGCCGCCACGTCCGAGAACGCGACAGCACCCGCAATATCCATTATACATTCCGGATTACTTTTTAGCGAGATAGATGGTGCATGTGCCGAACGTCAGCGGAATGAACCGCGTCTCGCGGAAGCCGGCCTGACGCATCAGCTCAAGCATTGAATCGCCTTGCGGAACCGCCGCTATACTTTCCGGCAGATAACTGTAAGCCCGCACGTCATGCGACACCAGACGACCGACCATCGGAATCACATATTTGGTGTAAAGCCGATAAAGCGGTTTGATAAAGGAAGAGGTAGGCGTAGACAGCTCTATTACACACAACACTCCATTATCGGACAGCACACGATGCATCTCCCTGTAGCCCTGAAGCAGACGCTCGAAGTTACGGACACCGTAAGCCACCGTAACGCAGTCGAATGAACAGGTATCGAAAGGCAGGTCCAGGCAGTCGGCCGTGCGGAACTTAATGTCCACCCCATTCGTCCAACTTGACTGGGAGGCTTTCTTACGGGCTATCTCAATCATGTTTTCACTCAGGTCGATACCGGTCAATGACTTCGGACTCAACTCACGGCATAAGAGCAATGCAAGGTCGCCAGTGCCGGTAGCCACGTCAAGAACCCTTTCCGGAGCATTCTTCCTTATAAGCCTGACAGCCTTGGCACGCCACAACTTATCGATACCGAATGTCATCATCCGGTTCATGAAGTCGTAGGCGGGAGCTATGCTGTCAAACATCTCTCGGACCTGTTCCGTCTTGCTTCTGCTATCGTCGTAAGGATTGACCGATTCAGCCTTTATTTCCATTGGCGATGCCACCTTTATCGAGTAGCGAGATACTTCTCTACGTTATTGCGGATACGTTCGCTCAAATCTGCGTCGTCAGACTTGACAAACTTCTCGCCTGTGATATGTTCGTACAATTCGATATAGCGGTCGCTTACCGATTCGCAGTAGGCGTCGGTCATTTCAGGAACCTTCTGTCCGGCCTTGCCCATAAATCCGTTTTCGATGAGCCACTGGCGCACAAATTCCTTAGAAAGCTGACGCTGGGGTTCGCCCTTGGCGAAGCGCTCCTCATAGCCGTCGGCATAGAAATAGCGTGAAGAGTCGGGAGTATGGATTTCGTCAATCAGATAGACCTTTCCATCTCGCTTGCCGAATTCATATTTTGTGTCGACAAGTATCAGGCCCTTCTCGGCGGCCATCTCCGAACCACGCTTAAACAGCGCGCGCGTATAGCGTTCCATCTGCTCGTAATCGTCCTTGTCGACGATGCCCTGCGCAATAATCTCCTCGCGCGAAATGTTTTCGTCGTGTCCGGCCTCAGCCTTTGTGGTCGGAGTGATTATCGGCTCGGGGAAACGCTCATTCTCTTTCATTCCGTCGGGAAGCTTCACACCGCAAAGCTCACGCACGCCTGCCTGATAGTCGCGCCATGCGCTGCCGGTCAGATATCCGCGGATAATCATCTCGACGCGGAAGCCCTCGCACTTCAGACCTACAGTGACCATAGGGTCGGGAGTAGCCAGTTTCCAGTTGGGAACTATGTCGGAAGTGGCGTCGAGGAATTTTGCCGCAATCTGATTCAGAACCTGTCCCTTGTAGGGAATACCCTTGGGAAGAATCACGTCAAACGCCGATATGCGGTCAGTAGCCACCATCACCATCAGGTCGTCATTGATGTCATATACGTCACGAACTTTTCCGTGGTAGACACTTTTCTGTCCAGGAAAATTGAAGTCGGTGTTAATAAGAGTTTTTGCCATAGTTATGATTGGTTATCAATTGATTTGCTTTCATCGTCCCAGTGCTGATATGCTTCCACTATTCGCTGTACAAGCTGATGGCGGACTATGTCCTTTTTGCCGAATTCCACCATGCCGATTCCCGGCACGCCTTTCAGCACCCTCAATGCCTGGACCAGACCGGAACTCGTCGACCGCGGAAGGTCTATCTGAGTGACATCGCCGGTGATTATCATCTTTGCGTTCATGCCAAGTCGGGTCAGGAACATCTTAATCTGATGGGTGGTCGTGTTCTGTGCCTCATCAAGCACAATGACAGCATCGTTCAGCGTTCGGCCTCGCATAAATGCGAGGGGTGCTATCTGTATGACATTGTTCTCCAGATACTCCTTCAGCTTCACGGCCGGAATCATATCTTCCAGCGCATCATACAACGGCTGAAGATACGGGTCAATCTTATCCTTCATGTCGCCGGGCAGGAATCCGAGCTTTTCGCCTGCCTCCACTGCCGGACGCGAGAGGATGATTTTACGGACTTCGCGGTTTTTCAGCGCCCTGACGGCCAGGGCTATCGCTATGTAGGTCTTGCCTGTACCGGCAGGACCGAGCGCGAAGGTCAGGTCGTTTTTAGTAAACGCCTCGACCAGAAGTTTCTGGTTGGGATTGCGCCCGCAGATGGGCTTTCCGTTTATGCCGTAGATGATTACGTCTTCGCGCTTAAGCTCCTGCGGAGCATTGCCCTTGACTATATCCAGAATTACGTCTTCGGTAAGCTTGTTATATCTGGAGCAATATTCTTCAAGTTCCTTGATTTTCTTCTCAAATTTCGCAGTTTCTTCCTGATCGCCGATCACCTTTATGACCTGTCCGCGGGCGGCCATACGAAGTTTGGGAAATAAATTACGGATAAGCTGCATATTGCAATTATTTATGCCATAGAAACTTACCGGATCAACATTGTCAATTATTACGATGCGCTCGATCATTCGCTAATTTGAATAAGATGTTAATGACTACAAAGATACAACAATCCGCGGTGTAAAAATGATTAACAGCCGGAAAAATTTCTTAATTGAGCCAATTAAGAAACTCTCCCGGCTGAAAGTCGTATCTTCTACCGCCTGTAATCCTACATTGCAAACGCGTTAAATCCGCCGTCGACCACGGCTACGGTGCCGGTGACGAAGCTTGCCGCATCGCTTATGAGGTACTGGATGGTTCCGCATAGCTCTTCAGGACGTCCGAAACGCTTGAACGGAGTCTGGCGGATTACGTCATTGCCGCGTTCGGTCAGGCTTCCGTCAGGATTCGTGAGCAGGGCACGGTTCTGGTTGGTTAGGAAGAATCCGGGAGCGATGGCGTTGACACGTATGGCCGAGGTGAACTTCGTAGCCACTTCATTGGCCATGAAGGCCGTGAAATTGCTTATACCGGCCTTTGCGGCGGCATATCCGAGCACACGGGTCATCGGGCGGAATGCGGCCATCGACGAGAAATTGACGATAGCACCCTTGCCGGCCTCGACCATCGGGCGCAGGAACACCTGGGTCGGGATTACTGTGCCGGTGAGGTTGACATTGAGCACCTTCTGGAACTCCTCTATCTTTACATCGAAGAATGTCGAACCCGGAGCGATGGTGGCACCGGGCATATTGCCTCCGGCGGCGTTGAGCAGAGCGTCGACACGTCCGTACTTTGCCATAATGTCACGGCAGTTCTGCTCGACAACCTCCACGTTCATCACGTCGGTTACAAGGAACATGGCCTCGCCTCCGTTCGCACGTATTTTATCAACAATCTTGTCGCCCTCGTCTTTGCGACGGCCCATAAGCACCACCTTGGCACCCTGTCCGGCCAGATATTCACCGATACATGCGCCGAGCACACCGGTGCCGCCGGTTATGACCACTACATGGTTCTTTACTGAAAACAGTTCGTTCATAATCCTATAAGTTTTATTTTTTCAAAGAATCGTTTATAGCGGCCATCACGCCTTCCACCTGTCCCAAAGCAAGCATACGGCCATGGAAGGAGTATCCGGCATTGTAGCCCATCTTCTCGTCGCCGAGCATCAAAGGCGCATGGTCCACACGCATCGGCACACCCGGGCGCCGGGTCTCAAACGTACGGATCACGTCGATCAGGCGCGGGTCGAGATGAGTAGACTCCTTAAAATCGCCCGTAGGGAGCACACGGCAGATGCGGGCGTGGACGAAGTGGGTTCGGTCGGCATATTTACGCGCAAGCTCGGGGATGTCGTTGTGTGCCCCTGCACTCAGCGAACCGGCACAGAAGGTCAGGCCGTTGTGCGGATCGGGCACGGCATCGAGAAACCACTTTATGTCATCGTCGCAGGTCACTATGCGCGGCAGACCGAGTATCTGCAAAGGCGGGTCGTCGGGATGGACACACATGTTCACGTCATACTCACGGCACACCGGCATTATGGCCTCAAGGAAATATTTCATGTTGGCGCGGAGAGCGTCGCGGTCGATGCCGTCGTAAAGCTTGAGCAGTTCGCGGAAAGTGTCGACCGGCGTAGTATCGTCCTCCGATATATTGCCGTTGACAAATCCCTGGGTCTTGACGATGATGTTATCCACCAGACGCCTCTCGCCCTCGGGAGTCATGGTCTTTTTAAGCTCTTCGAGTCGAGCCAGAGTGTCTTCGTCATAGTCCTCCTCGGCCCCCTCCCGCTTAAGTATGCAACAGTCGAAGTAGGCAAATTCGGCCTTGTTGAAATATAGGTTGGACGTTCCGTTGTCATTGGGATATTCAAGGTCGGTGCGCGCCCAGTCAAGAACCGGCATGAAGTTGTAGCAGATAGTCTTGACCCCGGCTTTGCCGAGATTGGCCAGGCTCACCTTATAGTTTTCAATCAGACGGTCGCGGTCCGGACCGCCGTATTTAATCGATTCACTCACCGGCAGACTCTCAACCACCGACCATCGCAGGCCATGTCTCTCGATGAAATTTTTCATCTTCATTATCTCCTCAAGAGTCCAAACTTCACCGTTGGGTATATGATGAAGCGATGTCACTATGCCCTCCACTCCAATCTGGCGGAGCATGTCAAGTGTAATCTTGTCATTTGGGCCGAACCATCTCCAAGTCTTTTCCATTGCTGTGTTTTAAATGATTTAACAATCGTAGTAGCAAAATTAAATATAATTTTCCATACGCCGAAAAATAGTTTGCTCATGTCGAAAAAAATATGTAATTTTGTGGGCATTTTTTCGCATAGGCAATGGATTAAGCAGAGCCGGGCGCTTTCCGGCACTCGCCTATCGGAGTTTAACCTGTAATAATTTATAATTAACAGATGTACGCAATTGTAGAAATTCAAGGACAGCAGTTCAAGGCAGAAGCC
>CAJTSJ010000025.1 GCA_910578785.1 uncultured Muribaculum sp.
TTTCATGTATCTTCATTCATCGAAATTTTTGCACTTCGATTTTGAAAGTACATAATTGAATAATTTTAAGACTGAAGATTTATTTTTGATATAAATAGTCGGCTTATTGCATGGCACGGATGCTTCGGGGATGACTAACATGTGAATTGATATGAAATTTCATCTTCCGTAATTATTTGGGGGATAGAAATGGAAAATGTGTTGTAAAACATGTTTTTTCGATGTCCTTAGGTGATATTGTGTGGAAGCCTGTCGGCTTATTGTAATTGAACCGTACTGCCTGGCGCTTTATTGCAGAGATGATGCACTGATTCCTAACCTTGGAATTTGAAGCTGTTGATGTCTGTGCCATACCGAGGGTTATTGTACTATAGACAAAATGAAGAGCTTGGGCAAAAGATGATAAAAATCTAAAAAGTCTTGTCTCATAGCCATATATGTTGTGAAATTAGATTGGAATAGACTATATTTGTAGAAGGAAATTAATTTAATTCAATCATTATCCGTGTTAAACATCTGACTTATGATAAAAAAAGTGTTTTTTGCATGCGTCTGTGCGTTGATGGTCGCGTCATCTGCCGATGCACAGAAGAAACGGGCGGTTTCGTTCGATTCCTACAATTGGGATTTTGGTACTTTGAACGCTTCTGAGGGTGCGGTGTGCCATACATTTGTGCTGAATAATAAATCGAAGGAGACAGTTGTTATCGGGAAGGTTGTTCCCAGTTGTGAATGTATTTTTGCACAGTATTCCGATGCGTCGATAGCGCCGGGGCAGTCGGCGGAAGTGAGAGTGGTCTTTGACCCTTCGGATTCTAAGGGAAAAAGTTTCCGAAGCGTGGAATTGCTCGACGACAAAGGCGTTACGCTCGGAGCCCTTTCGGTAGAGTCCAAAGTCAACGACAGTGCAAAAGCAGTCTCCTATCCGTTCCGCGACACAAGGCTCGGATATGAGGAACGTGTGGAGAATCTGATATCTCTGCTTACTCCTGAGGAGAAAGTGGGATTGATGATGAACAAGTCTGTTTCTGTTGACCGTCTGGGCATTCCGTCATATAACTGGTGGAGCGAGGCTTGTCATGGTGTGCGCCAGGACGGTTATACTGTATATCCGCAGCCGATAGGAATGGCCGCGGCGTTCAGTCCGCAGCTGGTCTATGATGTGTTTTCCACCGTGTCCGACGAAGCAAGAGCCAATTGGAACCGCTCCGACCACAATATATTCAATGTGCCTATGGGCGAGATTTACTATCCAGGCAATCCAGAATTGACATTCTGGTGCCCGAACGTCAATATATTCCGTGACCCGCGTTGGGGACGCGGTCAGGAGACGTGCGGCGAAGATCCTTATCTGAACGCTGTGCTCGGAGTGCAGACTGTGCTTGGAATGCAGGGCAACGACGACCGTTACTATAAGACTCATGCTTGTGCTAAACACTATGCGGTCCATAGCGGTCCGGAGCCGTTGCGCCACACGTACAATGCTTCCGTGTCTATGCGCGATCTGTGGGAGACGTATTTGCCGGCATTCAAAGCGTTGGTCAAGAAAGGCAACGTGCGGGAGGTGATGTGTGCCTACAACCGCTATGAGGGAAAGCCGTGTTGTACGAGCGACCGTCTGCTTGTCGACATTCTGCGCCGCAAATGGGGTTATGACGCCATCGTACTGACCGACTGCGATGCCATCAATAATTTTTATAACAAGGGTCAGCATGAGACGCATCCTGATCCTGTCTCGGCTTCGGTCGATGCTGTACTCAACGGCACCGATTTGGAATGCGGCAAGGTGTTCATGTCGTTGACCGAAGCTTTGCAGAAGGGAATGCTTGATGAAGGAACTCTGGACTATCATCTGCGCAAGACATTGCTTGGCCGCTTTGAGCTTGGCATGTTTGATCCGGCGGAGATGAGTCCTTGGTACGGACTCGGGCCGGAGACGATAAGCAGTGAGAGTAATCACGCTCTTGCAACCCAGGCCGCCCGCGAATCGATGGTGCTCCTCGAAAACAACGGTGTTCTGCCTCTGTCAAAAGATATGAAGACGATAGCCGTGGTCGGACCGAATGCCGACAACCCATCGTTGCTTAATGGAAATTATGGAGGAACTCCGACCAAAGAGCATACCCGTTCGCTGCTTGACGGCATACGCGCCGCCATGCCTGGAACCAAAGTCATCTACCATAAGGCCTGCGAACTTGACGATGATTATTCGACTATTCCGCATTTGCAGGATTTTAATGACGGAAAAGGTCTGAAGGTGGAATTCTTCAACAACCGCAATCTGGCGGGGGAACCGGTTAAAACGGATTATTATGACGCGGTCAACTTCTCGACTTTTGGAGCGTGGGGATTTGCAGAGGGTGTGGACACCGACTCGCTGTCGGTGCGCATGACCGGCAGATACAAGGCTCCGTTCACGGGCGATATGCGGTATACTTTCTCTACCGACAACGGTTATGTGCTTAAAATCAACGGAGAAGTTGTGGATAGCGTCGGTGCCGGAGGTCGTCGCGGATTCGGATTTGGCCGGAGGGTACCCGACTATAAATCATTCCCGGTTAAAGAGGGAGAGACATACGATGTAGAGATTTTGTATAAGCGAGGCAATGGCAACTTCGCAATGTTGCGCGGCGACATCTGCGAACGCCGTCTTGTTGAATTTGACGAGTTGGCCGATGCAGTCAAGGATGCGGAGGTGATTGTGGTCATCGGCGGTATATCCGCGGAGATGGAAGGTGAAGGCGGCGATAAAGCCGATATAGAATTGCCTAAGGTGCAGCAACGTCTGATACAGGCCATGCATGCCACCGGCAAACCGGTAGTAGTGGTCAACTGTTCAGGCTCAGCCATTGCGTTCGGAAGCGTATCCGACCAGTATGACGCTCTTCTGCAGGCATGGTACGCCGGCCAGGGTGGTTCGCAGGCATTGGCCGATGTGCTTCTGGGCGATTATAATCCCGGAGGCAAGCTGCCCGTGACTTTCTATCGGTCAAATGACGATCTTCCCGACTTCCTCGATTACAGTATGGACAACCGTACATACCGTTACTTCAAGGGACAACCTCATTATGCTTTCGGCTACGGACTGTCGTATACTACGTTTGAATATGGTAAAGGACGCCTGTCAAAGCCGTCGATGAAAAAGGATGGAAAAGTGACACTTTCTGTACCGGTTAAAAATACCGGAAGCCTTGATGGTACGGAGACAGTTCAGGTATATGTAAAGGCATTGGATTATGCGGAGGCCCCTATTAAATCGCTAAAGGGATTCCAGAAGCTGAGTATACCTGCAGGTAAGACTGCCAAGGCCGAAATAACGCTTGACGGGGAGGCATTTGAATACTATGATCCGTCGATTGACGAGTTGTCGACACGCCCCGGACGCTATAAGATACTGTATGGCAGTTCGTCGCGCGACGAGGATTTGCAGTCGTTGGACTTCGAAGTGAAATAATACAGCACCCGCGGTATTGAAAAAAGCATCGGCATGATATCATGCCGATGCTTTTTTAGTTCTGTTCTGTGGTTTCTCTTTGTCGGGATAGTCTAATCATTTCTTCTTCAGAAGGATTTTTTGCTACAATCTTGCCCGAAGGGTCGATTAAGTAGGCATGCATGCCTGATTTCAGGTGATAGTCGGATATCAGTTTTTCGGCCCGGCTTCCTGAGGCATGAAATTGCGACTCCGCGCTCAATCCGTCACGTCGGACTACTTCGTTGAATAGTCGTTCGTTGCGGTCCATATTGACCGCCAGATGATTGAAACGTTCTACGGTTAAGCTGTCGAGCTTACTTTCCATATCCGTGTACTGCTTGACTGCGATGCGCGACGACGCGTCGCTTGATTTCCAAAATTGCAGCAGTACCCACTGTCCTTTCAATTGGTCGAGGGCGACTGTGGAGTCGTTGTTCTCGATGCGAAACATAGGTGCGCGGTAACCTTTCATGCCATCTACGGCGTGGTTTGTACCGGCGGTAATAAGGACCAGGAGAACGGCGAAGGTCGCAATGATAATCATTGCTTTCTTCATTCTGTCTGATTTTAGTTACTAATCACAGACCGTCTGTACGACTTCGATTTTATGCCGTCAGAATGACGGTCTGTTGCCGAGTTTCGGCGTTGATCAACCTCTGTCAATCATAGCGATAACAATTATCACCGGTGCAAAGTTAGTTATAAAACCTTGCTTGGGCAAGTAATAGGTTCTGGTTGTCAGTATTTTAGCCCGTTTTGAGCACGCTAACACGCTAAGGGTAACTGACTTTGGGGTAATTATTAAAAATGGTTAAAAGTATGTTTTATAACATATTTTTGGCCTGGAATAGTTTTGTTAACGCTAAAAACGGTGTTGACCAAACCAAGTTGGCGGTAGCGATGTTTAAATAATAGTTAATGAAGTATAACCATTTATTCGAGTATTTAACATGCTAAAAAGATTCTTATTCATTGCGTCCATGTGTGCTATATGTTTGCATGCATTTGCCGTCAGTCCGTCGGAACAGCGGCTTGAGGCTCAGAAAAACAGTCAGCATCTGATTTATATAGGAAGCGAGCAGTCCATCGATACAATGGCGGTCCGCGCCATGATGACGAATTTCTATGTCGACCAGTTCCGCAGTTTCCAGGACCCTCTGGCTCCGTATTTCATGCTTATGAGCAAGTCGGGAGATCTGGCGATGGGTGTCGGCGGCACTGTCAGAATGCGTTGCTGGTATGACTGGAACGGAGCGATGAGTAACAGCGCATTTATACCGTATTTAATATCTATCCCCAATAATCCGACTCGCGACCACTGGTTCAGCTCGACGCCGAGCGGAACGGCTTTATTTGCCCGTGTATTCGGCCATAGCCGCAAGGTGGGTCTGTATCAGGCTTACATAGAAGCGAAATTCTCAGGTTACGGCAATCGTGATTTTAAGCTTAGCAAGGCATATTTCTCTGTTGGCGACTGGACTGTCGGCTATGCGCCGTCGACATATACCGACCCTATGGCCGCTCCTCCTACGGTCGACAGCCAGGGGCCGAATTCTCTCATGAACTATACCAACGTGCTTATACGTTGGATGCATACCTTTAAGAAGGGTATTGTGGTGGCCGCTTCTGTTGAATCGCCTGACGGAAGCATTCCGGTGCTTGACGGGAAATATACGGGATGCTCGGATTTTATGCCTAACGTGGCGGCGTTTCTACAGTATCAGTGGAACGGCGGACAGCAGCACGTCAGACTTTCAGGAATCATGAGGGGCCTTGAGTACCGCGATTTGGTTAAGTCGGGCAACCACAAGATTATTGGCTGGGGACTGCACCTGAGCACGGTGTTCCGTCCGGTAGGCCCGCTGACAGTGTATGGAGGCGTGAACTACGGCAAGGGTGTAAGCAATATGGTCCAGGACCTTCAGAATAGTCCTATGGATCTTCTGGGCGATGTGGATAATCCCGGCAAGATGTATGCTCCGGCAAGTATGGGATGGTACGCCGCGCTGCAGTATCACTTTGCGCCCAATGTGTTCTCTACAATTATGTTCAGCGAGGAGCGGTTCCTTCCAAAGCATGATCCAATAGAAGACAACTATACTTATAAATATGGCTTGTACGGAGCCGCCAATGTGTTTTGGGAAATACATCCGCGCTGTCAGATCGGACTTGAATATAACATCGGTAAGCGGATGGACATAAATCATCGCAATAAGTGCGCCGACCGCGTCAGCCTGATGGGGCAGTTCAGCTTCTGATGTCCGGTTGGTTCGGTATTGGTTTAATTTATGAATGGAAATTTCAGACAATACCTAAAAAATGAGTAAATTTGCACCTTACATGATGAGCGGGGCGGTCAGCCGCTTGCCGATTATTATGCGGCAAGAGGAAAGTCCGGGCAGCGCAGAGCGCCATAGTTCTTAACGGGAACCTGTCGGCGACGGCAGAGAAGTGTGACAGAAAACGACCGCCGCTTATGCGGTAAGGGTGAAAAGGCGAGGTAAGAGCTCACCGGTGCCGACAGCAATGCCGGCAGCCGCACACCTTATGGGCTGCAAGGTCAAGTATACCGGCATCTAAGGATTGCTCGTCCATTGCCGGGGGGTAGACTGCTAAGGCTCTCAGCTTTATGCGGGGAGACGTCAGCCGGGCGGTGACGTCCGGAGTAGATAAATGGCTGACCACGGAGCCGACATTGCGCCGAACCTGCGGTGTGAATCGGAGCCGTGACATAACCCGGCTTATAGCTTCGCTCATCTATTGTCATAAAAGTGCGTGCCGACGATTTATTTGGCGCGCACTTTCTTGTTTGTCTCATCTGAAAATGTTTATTTCGCAGAGTGAAACCAAACAAATACAGTTATCATGGAAAAACAAAAGTTTCAGCTTGAATTTGACATGAAAGGTACACCTGTGCCTTTGCTGTGGTCGTATATATCGTCGGCTTCCGGTCTTAAGGAATGGTTTGCCGATGCCGTCGAGGTCAACGGCAAGAGGTATACGTTCTATTGGAATAAGCTGCCTCAGACGGCAACTGTGATATCGATACGCAATGAGGTGTCTATCAGATGGCGTTGGGACGATGAGACTTCGCGAGCATATTTCGAGCTTAAGATTGCAGTAGATGAATTTACAGATACCGCATCGCTGATTCTGACCGACTTCGCGGAGCCTTCTGACATGGACGACTCAAAAGAGCTGTGGGAGGCTCAGATTGGCGGGTTGCAGGGGATGCTTGGCTGTTGAGGCTACGTTATAGCCGGCTTGTCAGGCGGACAGGGTCGCCGCACGGTGGCGTAATATGACGCATGAAAAACTATTGCTTCCTTCAGATGTTATAATATTATGTAACGAAATTAACTTAAAATACTGGAGGAAATGAGAAAGGAAAGATTTACAAAGGCTTCTGTCTGGATGTGGGTCGGAGTATCGTTGCTTGTTGCGTTGCTCTTACTTTGGCTGTCATTCTTTGAATTCTGGAATGCCTGATCCGGTATGGATTGAACAAAGACTGTAAGTGTAATCTTAAAATAATCTGATTATGGGTACTACGCTTTGGATAGTTTGGACCGTCATAGGGATAATCGGAGGCTTCATGGTCGGCCGACTTGTGGGGCGTGTCCGCAGTGTTGCCCTTGCGGTATGTGTAGGTATCTGCGGAGCTTTGCTCGGCGGGTGGCTGTTTGTCGTGTTGTGCGGGGTCGATAGCCGTATGGAGGCAATATCGCTCTGTTGTTCGGCTGCAGTATGTGCCGTGTTCTTGTGGATTCTGGTGTCGATATCGCCAAAATCCGGGGGAAATAATGATGAAGGCCAATGAAGGCCCGCTGATATGAAACAACGAAGCCTTGCGGATGTCCGCAAGGCTTCGTTTTATTTGTAGATTCGAGAATACGTTTACTTGTTGATGACGCGACGCTCTTTGATACGGGCTTTCTTACCGGTGAGTTTGCGCAGATAGTAAAGCTTAGCGCGACGAACTTTACCGTACTTGTTGACTACGATAGAGTCGATAAACGGAGATTCAATCGGGAAGATACGTTCAACGCCGATGTTGTCACTGATTTTGCGTACAGTGAAGCGCTTTTTGTTGCCTTCGCCTGAGATACGGATAACTACACCGCGGTACTGCTGGATACGCTCTTTGTTACCCTCTTTGATACGGTATGCGATTGTGATGGTGTCGCCGGGACCGAATTCGGGATGTTGTTTGCCGGTGGCATAGGCCTCTTCGGCTACTTTAATCAAGTCCATTTTAGTTCTAAAAGAATTAATATGTTAATAATTGCGCAATGTAGCAAGCTGCATGTCTTGCCAGAGATTACGAAAAGCGGTGCAAAGTTACGAATAATAATTTGAAAAGTGCAAATGACTGGTATGAAAATGTTTCAAATAAGTGAAAAATAGGAGAGAAGGCCGTTCCGGAGTATTGTCGGAACGGCCTTCTCTTATACCGGAATCACCATCATTGGGATGTCGGAATGAAACAGCAGCCTATGGGCCAGCGATGGATTGAAGAACCTCGCAAATATGTTTTTCTTTTTGTTCGGAACTACAATCAGGTCTATTTTCTGACGTTGCTGTATCTTTGTGAAGTCCTCGGTGATGGTGGATAGCGACAGTTCTGCCGTGTTGTAGGTGAATGTCGGATAGTGCTCCATGCAGTAGGACATAAATACCTTAAGAGGTTTTGACCCTGAAACTCCGAGTTTTTTGCTCGGAATGTTTACGAGTGTGACCTCAAGATGCTCTTTGCTGAATGTCCGCGCAAGCGCATCTATGGCGAGGATGTCTTCCTGGTCGAGATTGTTGAAGAAGAGGACGTGTCTGATGTCTTCGATTTTCTTCAACTTTACTGATTCCGGCAGTGTGAACACCGGGAACCGGCATGAGTCGAGCACTTCTGCGGTCACGCTTCCTATTAGTTCTTTCTCTTTCTTATCGGAGCCCCTGGTGCCCATGACTATCAGTTCGGGCTTTTTCTGTTTGGCATATTCCGCGATGACTTCTTCCGGAAGTCCTTCTGCTATCTCGGCCATGAATTTTACGGCTGGAAGTTTGTTGTCTTTTATCCGCGACTTCAGTTCTTCTTTAAGCGAATCCATGCGACGTCCGGCGTCTTTTTTAAGGATTTGCCTCATTTCCGTGTCGGCTATGTCGTATTCGGCCGCGTCGCTTAGCTGTATGTTGCCTGCGAAATAAGGGTCGAGATAGCTGTTCAGAAGCACGATGTTGGCCTTAAGCCTGTTTGCAAGCCTGAAAGCGATGTCGCAGGCTGCAAGGGAGTGCTCGCTGAAGTCGATAGGAACAAGTATGAGCTGGCTGTAGTCGGCGGCTGTGTATTCCGGATTCAGGAAAATGTCGGTGTTTTCAATTATTCGCAAGGCTTGCGGCAGGTCTGATTCATGAATGCGCACTCTTATTCCCGATGATACTACGGGTTGCTCCAGGTTGACATTCTGCAATACAGATTCGACCCCCTCGCTCTCAAGCAGGTTCTTCAGGGCTACGGCGTGGTCGTAGGTGTGTATCGCCAAAGTAATCAGACGGTCGTCTGCCATGCGTTGATTGATTGTTGACAATTAGTAATCGTAGATTATTGCCGTCATGGGGCTGAATCAGGTTATTTTCCTTCGTTCTGCTCTTCGAGTATGGCGATGGCCATGTCGTAGATGGTTGTGTCGTCAAGAACTACTATGCCTCCGTTGGGACCCGGTTCGATATGTACGCCGCAATTGGATCCAAATTCGTAGTTGCTTCCTCCGAAATAATTGCGGACAGTCTGTACGGTGCAGTTAAGTTGGTCTGCTATTTTATGCATGGATCCATCGGGCAAGCTGTCTTTGATGCGACGGAGGTCGTTGAATGAGATTGTCTTAGTCATGATACTATAGTTTTTAGTGAATAAATAAATCCTTTTGTTGATGTCGTTAAAATTAGCTTTTTCCGATTAGAAAAGCAAATTTTTTGTCCATTATTCGCATGTGTTTTAAAACATGTATTTTCATTGAACAAAATTGCAGATGCTTTGCTTCGCATCAATCGGCTGACACGTACTGATTTAATTATATTATGGCGATGTCTTTGCCTTGGATCCACGCGCGATGGTCGTTGTCGACTTTGACGTCATACCATCGTGAGGCCACTGAATCTATCCTCGTGGTCACTGAGTCGAGAATCTCCACCTTTGTGCCTTCGTGCAGAAGCATGGCTTCCTCGGCGCGGTCTTTAGGCACGCGGGGCGATGTGCTCAGAAGGGTGGACGGCTCGATGACTATGGCTTCGTTATGGGAAGTGGAGTAGCGAGTGGCTATGCTGGCGAATACATTGGCAAGTACGCATACGGCCAGAAGGATGAATCCGCCGAAAAATCCGGTCTTGCGCAGAGGTATATTGGATGAAAATATGTACAGGGCTATGGCGCCGAGAAGCAGTATGAAGCTTGTCAGGGCTATGCCGGCCCAGCAGTTGGCGGGAAACTTGCAGGCGAAGCCGTTGACGGTGTTTGAAATGAACATGCCGCGGTCACCGGGCTCGTCGGTTATGCGGGTGTTGACAAATTCCAGATTGGTGCGCGCATCCTTGTTGAGTGGGTCGAGACGGATGGCGCGTTCATAATATAATATAGCTTCGCCGAGCTTGTTCTGGCGGTAATAGCTGTTGCCGATATTGTAATATAGGTCTGACGATGTCCCTTCCTGTTCGGCCGCTTCGAGGTACAGGCGTGCGGCTTCCGCGAATTGGTCGTTCATATATGCCGAATCGGCTTTGGCTGTCAGGTCCGAGGCATCGGCGACTAAGGTCGAAATCCCTAAGAGTATGCTGTATATAATGGTTCTTAGCTTCATCGTAATCGAAATATATTTTTATCGTTTGGCTCGTTTGATTCCTTCCATTTCATTCATGGCCTTTGACGCGCTGGTGTACAGTTGTTCAATCTGTTCGTTGCTCTTGGTCGGGGTGTATCGGGCCATTTCGCATTCATCGATGATGTCGATGAATGTCTTGGCCAGTGACTCCGGCGCTCCGTACAGACTGAGTTCCTGGGCAATATTGTCGCGAGTCAGCTGCGATGCCGGCAATTGGAGTTTGTCGCTAAGATAACCCCATGTGGCGCGAAGCGTCTCTTCATAGAATTTTTCGTTGTCGTGGGCGTTGAGGAATTTCTTTGCTGTGTTGAGACGGCGTTTTGCAACCTTGTTGGCATTGGCGAGGCGGCGTCCCTGAATGTCGGCATTGAGTTTCACCTGCTTGCTGTATACCCAGATTATGATAATCAGAATGAGCGCCAGCACAATGTAGCTTGGCCAGTACCACCATGATTTGTAATAGTATGAGTGGGTCTGCTCGAGATCAAGATTGCCCATCTTTATATGCAGGATGTCTGTGTTCTTGCTTGATATGCCCTGTTTGTTGACCACTGAGCCGGAAGCTACGGCCACTCCCTGCGCTACCTTCAGATTGTAGGACGGTGTGGTCAGGGTGACATACTTTTTGCTCTCGGGATTGAAGTAGACGAATTTGTCCGCTCCGATTGAGAAGTTGCCAACGCTTTGAGGTATAAATGTATAGTCGATGGTCATAGAGCCTGTCACGCTTGCTCCGTTGACGTTGGCTGTCACGTCGGCCTGAGGCTGGTATTGCTCGAATTCCGTCGGGAAGTCGATTACCGGCTCTTTGATATACTTTATGTTTCCTGTGCCGCGTATGTCGTAGACGAGCGATGCGGCTTCGTTGGTCTTGAACACGTTGGTGCTGAGATGGCTGTCGATGGTAAATGTTCCGACGGCTCCGGTAAAGCCTTCAGGCTGCGGCTGCGGCAGCGGGTCTACAGTCACCGACGCTGAGTTGGACGAGGTCTTAAGTTCCTGCTCGACCGGACGTGAACCTCCCCAGAATCCACCAAGTCGTTCGTACTGGACCACGACTACGTCGTACTTTCCGGAATTGATGGTGAGCTTACCTGCTTTCTGCGGGAATATGACGCACTGCTTAAGTATGGCTGTCATGTAGTTGTTGCCGTTGTAGTGCTCAACGTCGTTAAGAGTGCTTTGAATCGGTTTTTCTTCGATGACAAATCCGTCAAACGACGGCTGCACGGTCGGAATGAACGAACTGATACTGTGGGTGGTATACAGTTTTATAGTACAGAGTATGGCTTCCTGTTCGTAAGCACGGCTCTTGTTGAGGATGATTCTGACAAACACGTCGTCGGCCGACACTCTTGACGTGGACGACTGGCTTGATGCCGCACCCGGACTGTTGCCGCGTTGCTGGTCCTTGCCGGGAGGCAGAACTGTGAACGACGCCGGTTTTGTGGTCATGGTTTTGCCGTTGACGTTGATTTTTGCCACGCCGATAGTGTATGTCCCGGCTTTATCCGCCCTGTAGGTCAGCGAATAGTCGACAGAAGATGATTGCTCCATCTTGCCGTTGGTGTATGACGAATTGTAGACGGTCGACACGGCGGGTCCGTAAAGCAGGGTGCAACCTTCGATTTCCGGTGCTTGGAATCCATTGCCTTCCGCATTCTTGAGCCTGAACGTGATGTTGAATTTATTGCCTTCAATCACCGTCCGCGGGGGAATGGTGGTGAAGGTCACGTCGGGAGCGGCATATGCGGCCACACCTGTCAGTAAGATTAATGTCACTAATATTTTTCTTATCATAGCGTTGGTCAACAGTGCTTTAATGAATAGTCATGAGGATATAGTCTCGGTCGGGAATGCCGTTGGCGCATCACCATTGCGGTCCGGTGGTGCGTTGGCCTCCCTGTCCCTTTTTCTTTTGCATTTCCTGAACTTTGCGGCGTGTGGCATTCTCCTCGTTCTCCATAGTCTTGAGGATTTTTGCCGCGTTGTCGTCGCTTATGTTCTGTCGTTGGGGCTGTTGTTGTTGCTGTTGCTCTTTCTTATCTTGGTTCTGCTGTTGTTGGTCTTGATTCTGGTCTTTGTTTTGGTCCTTATTCTGGTCCTGGTTCTGCTGTTGCTGCTGCTGTTGGTCTTGATTCTGGTCTTTGTTCTGATCCTTGTTCTGGTCCTGATTCTGCTGTTGTTGTTGCTGTTGCTGGAGTTTCAGCTGGGCCAGACGAAGGTTTTCGCGGGTCTGGTCGTTATCAGGATTGCGGCGCAGTGCGCCTTTGTATCGGCCAATAGCCTGTTCGTATTGCTCCTGGTTGAAGGCCATGTTGCCGAGGTTATATAGTGCCTTTTCTGCAATTTCGGCTTTTTGGGCCGATTCGGCGAGAGAATTCAATATAGACTGGGCCTCCTGCATAGGATTGTTTTCGGCGTTGGGGTCCGTGTTGCCGGCCTGTCGGATAAGCGAAAGGGCCAGATTGTAGAGCGCGGTTTCGCTCATGGGGTTCTCCTCTACCGCTTTTCGGTAGGACACTTCCGCGTCGGCATAACGCTTCTGCTCGTAAAGGTCGTTGCCTTCACGGATATAGTTGCGCTCGCGGCGTGTGGATGTGTCGCTGTCGGAGCTTGCCGATATTGATTCGGCAAACGCACAGAGTATGAATATGAAGAGTAGACGTTTCATTTCTAATCTATTTATCTGCTAAAGAAGTTAATCTTTTTGAGCCATCCGAATTTACGTTCAAGCACGAATACATCGATGACGAGCAACACCAGAGCTATCCATCCGAATACGGGGAACTGTTCGGCGCTTGCCATGTATGTGACTTTTTCAAGATTGCTGGTGGCGAGTGTCTTGAGTTGTTCGTCGACATCCTTTACCACTGACGACGAGGCACCCTGAACATAGATTCCGTTGCCTTCGCGGGCCATCTGCTGTGCCATCTCCTCGTTCAAACGGGTGGTGACGGGGTTCCCGTTGTCGTCGCGCATGAACTGTCCGTTTTTGCCGAGCGGTATTAACGCGCCCTTAGTGGTGCCAAGTCCGATGACGTCGACCTGGATGCCTTGCTTGGCGGCTGTCTGCACGGCTGCGATGGGGTCGTCTTCAAAGTTTTCGCCGTCTGTGATTATGATTATGGCTTTCTGCATCTCTTCGTCCGGGGTAAACGAGGCAATAGCCATGTCGACGGCGGCTCCGATGGCTGTACCCTGAGTGGGCACCATGTCGGTGGTGATGCTGTTGAGGAACATTTTTGCCGAGACGAAGTCGGCAGTCACCGGCAACTGCGTGTAGGCGTCGCCTGCGAAGACAATCAGCCCGACCTTGTCGTTTTTAAGCTGGTCGATAAGCTTTTCGAGTATGAGTTTGGCGCGTTGCAGACGCGAGACGCCCTTGGGGTCGTCGGTTGACGATGCAAGCATCGAGTTGGACACATCAAGGCATATCATGACTTCGATTCCCTGCACCTCGCTCGTCTCCTCTTTCGCGCCGGCTCTCGGCCGTGCAAGTACGATGACGAGTGAGGCGATTATTAACAGCGAAAGCACGAGCTTCAGGCCCGGCGTGTATTTTGACGCATCTGGCATGAGCGGCGCCAATGTCGATGGCTTGCCGTATAGCTTAAGATTGCGCTTGCGTGCGATGCGGGCAAGTACATACAGTCCGAACACCGCCGGAATCAGCAGCAACAGATAAAGCAGATATGGATTGGCGAAACTGAACATGTTGTTGAACGCTCTAAAAATTTAGTAATGTTAGGGAATGGTGCGGAGCACTGTACGACGGAGTAATATCTCGAGCATAAAGAATCCGAATGCAAGCCATGCCCACATCATATAATCGTCTTCGGTATGCGAGAAGTGGCGTACATCCATCCGGGTTTTCTCCAGCTGGTCGATTTCGTTGAAAATGTCTTTTAGCACTGAGTTGCCTGTGGCGCGGAAGTATTTACCCCCGGTCATCGAGGCTATGGTACGCAGTGCGTCCTCGTCGATAGTGACAGGCATTGGCACGTAGTCTATACCTCCAAAATAATTGCTGACCGGAGTGGGTGCGGTGCCGTTGGTTCCGACGCCTATTGTATAGACTTTTATGCCGTATTTCTTGGCTATTTCGGCAGCGGTCAGGGGCGGTACTACGCCGGTGTTGTTTGTTCCGTCAGTAATCAATATGACGCTTTTTGATTTGGCTTTTCCGTCCTTTATTCTGTTGATCGAGGTGGCGAGTCCGTCGCCGATGGCTGTACCGTCGTCAAGCATGCCCATCTTGATTTCATGGATGTAGTTGGCCACCATGGCTCTGTCTGTGGTCATAGGGAGCAGAGTGAAGCTCTCTCCGGCGAATATTACCAGACCCATGTTGTCGTTTTCGCGTCCTGATGTGAATTTGGCGGCAACATCTTTGGCCGCTTCGAATCTGTCGGGCGTGAAGTCGCGGGCAAGCATCGAGGTCGAGATGTCGAGCGCGATGACGATGTCGGTTCCTTCGATTGACGATGTGCGCCAATTGTCGCTTGTCTGGGGGCGTGCCAGCACGATTATTATGCATCCAATGGCTCCGAGCCTGAGCAGAAACAGCCCGTGCAGGAGATATTCCTTATACGAACGCGGGAGCTTGGCATAGGGTCCGGTGGTCGATACCTCGAGCGCCGGATATGCCGTGCGGTGCTTCCATATGTACCATCCTATGAGGGGGATGAATATTAGGAACAACCATAGATATTCTGGATGGGCGAGTTGCATCATTTTTTATCTTTAATATCCTTATTGTCGGTATTGTCTTGTTTGTTGTCGGTGTCGTCTTTAGGCACTTCGACGGGTTTGGTAGCCTCAACGAACTGTACGGCCATGTTGAAGCTCTTGATGTTGTCGTCAGGCATTGGCCTGATGTTGGCGAACTTGACGAAGTCGGCGATTTCCAATATCTGCTTCATAAGCGGCGACGAGGGCTTGATGTCCTCATGGCGCGATATCTCGCGCATAATCTGGGTTGAGGTCATCTCCATGGCGTTGATGTCGAAGCGGCGCTGCAGGTAGACGCGCAGAATCTCTGTGAGCCGTGTGTAATACTCTTTTTCGTGGCCATGCTCGCAGAGCTTCTGGTTCTTGAGCGCATTGAGCTGTTGCATGGCCATTTCGTATGGCGGAACAGGTGGCTTCGGCGGAATTATGGTGCCGATGATTGCTTTGCGTTTGCGCCATACGAAGTAGAGCGCTACGGCAAGTGCCAACCCGGCTATAATCAGCATTACCCACCAGTAGTCGACGATGAAGTCCGGCAATAAATCCCAGATCTTCCACGATGGAGTCGCGGTGCCGGCATAGTCGTGAATGGTCTTGAGGGTGTCGACCGGAACCGGGATTACCTTAAGGGCCAATTCGTTGGACTTGAATGTGTCTGATCCGGCTACGTATACGAACGGACGTATTGTATAAAGGCCGGAGTCAAACGACTGGATGATAATGTCCTGCGAGATTTCCTCCCTGTCTGAGCCGAGCGAAGAGGTGTCGGCCGGCAGAGCGCTTATCACTTCGATTTCGCGTGTCAGCGTGTCGCCCACGTTGGCAAAGTATCCTTGCGTGCCTTTATCCTGCACCACGTTTACTTTGAGGGTGGTCTGTTTGCCCATTATAATATATGCCGAGTCGAGCGACGTCTTTACCGTAACCGGGCCTATGGCCGATGCGGACAGGCTGAGTGTCAGCATTATCAGACTCAGTAGATATGCTATGCGATGTGATCCGCTTTTCATTATTCGCAAGTTGTGGTGTTTCGTTGTTAATTATGCAGTTTATCTTACTCCGCGTTTTTTGAACAGCGCCATCAGGGCCTTGACGAAGTCCTCGTCGGTGGCTATCGACGAATATTCCACACGGCTTCTGTTGAATCTGTCGATCATGGCCTGCTGGCGTTCATACCACCATTTGTTGAATGTCTGCCGCACCTTCTTTGACGATGTGTTTATCCATCGGTCATGTCCGGTCTCCAGGTCGACCACTCGCATTAGCCCTACGTTGGGCAGTTGCGAGTCGCGTTTGTCGTAGACCTGAATTGCCGTCACGTCATGTTTGTTGTTGGCTATCGACAGTGCCTGGTAGTAATCGTGCCCGTCGATAAAGTCGGATATGACAAACGTGGTACAGCGCTTCTTGATGGCATCGGTCAGATAGCGCAGCGCCACAGCCACGTCGGTACCTTTATGTTCGGGAGTGAAGTTGAGAAGTTCGCGTATGATGAAGAGGATGTGCTTACGGCCTTTCTTGGGCGGGATGAATTTTTCCACCTTGTCGGAGAAGAAAATCACACCGATTTTATCATTGTTCTGAATGGCCGAAAAGGCCACTGTGGCGGCTATCTCGGCTATCATCTGGCGTTTATCCTCACCTACGGCTCCAAAGTTGCGGCTTCCGGACACGTCGATGAGCAGCATGACGGTCAGTTCGCGCTCTTCTTCATAGACTTTGACGTAAGGACGGTTGTGGCGTGCGGTGACGTTCCAGTCGATGTCGCGGATGTCGTCGCCGTACTGGTACTCGCGGACCTCGCTGAAGGTCATGCCTCGCCCTTTAAAGGCGGAATGGTATTCTCCTGCAAAGATGTTCTGCGAGAGCCCTCTCGTCTTTATCTCGATTTTACGTATTTTCTTTAGAAGCTCGTTGGCATCCATAGATTACAGTGATAGTTAGTTTTTAGGGCACTTCGACCTTGTCGAGAATCTCCGATACGATATCGTCGGTGGTTATGTTGTTGGCTTCGGCCTCGTAGGTAAGTCCGATACGGTGGCGCAGAACGTCGTGTGCCACGGCGCGTACGTCTTCAGGCACTACGTAGCCGCGTCCTCTCAGGAATGCGTAGCTTCTTGCCGCGCGGGCAAGGCTGATGGATGCACGGGGCGATGCTCCGAACGATATGATCGACACGAGATCGTTAAGCGCGTAGTCGGCGGGGAAGCGGGTTGCGAACACGATGTCGACAATGTAGCGTTCAATCTTCTCGTCGATGTAAATCTTTTCACACACTTTCTGGGCCTCGAGGATTTCTTCAGGCTTAAGCAATGGCCGAATCTCCTTCCGTTCGTTGGTGATGTTCTGTCGAATGATTATTTTTTCCTCTTCCTTGGTCGGGTAGCCGATGACTACCTTAAGCAGGAATCGGTCGACCTGGGCTTCGGGAAGCGGATATGTGCCTTCCTGTTCGATCGGGTTCTGGGTGGCCATTACGAGGAAGGGTTCGTCGAGCGGGAATGTGTTGTCGCCTATGGTCACCTGGCGTTCCTGCATTGCTTCGAGGAGTGCGCTCTGTACCTTTGCCGGTGCTCGGTTGATTTCGTCGGCAAGGACGAAGTTGGCGAATATCGGGCCTTTCTTGACCTGGAACTGCTCGCTCTTGACGCTGTACATCATCGTACCGATAACGTCGGCCGGCAATATGTCTGGTGTGAACTGTATGCGGCTGTATTTCGCATCGATGACATGTGCAAGTGTCTTGATGGCCAATGTCTTTGCAAGACCTGGTACGCCTTCAAGCAATACATGTCCGTTGGATAAAAGAGCTATAAGAAGCGAGTCGATTAGATGCTTCTGACCTACGATGGTCTGGTCCATTCCCTGCTGAATCAGGTTGATGAAGTCGCTTTTTGCCGCAACGAGGTCGTTGAGCTCTCTAATGTTTACCGTGTCACTCATAATGATTGTGTTGTGGGTAAATAATTTTTTATGATGTTTTTATTGTTTAATTGTCATTATTAGCATTAAGCGTCCGAATTTTCTCCGTCCCTCAAACATGCAAATTTAAATAATCCAACAAATCTTATCTTAAGAGAGATTGTTAAAATTATATATAGAACCTTTCGGTTGTTAAAAGATTAAGCTTATTTGTCCAATTTTTCCAATATAGCCCGTATTTTTTCGTTGGCGTCGGCCACGCTTTCGTGGTCGGTAGGATCTATTCCGTACTTCTCGGCAGGAGGAATCACGACTACGGTTCCCGGCTTAATCCTGTTGGGGTCGCTGATTATGTCGCTGTTTTCAAGATAAATGTATACCCAGAAGCGATAATCGCCGTAGTATTTGCGCGACATGGTGGTCAGATAGCGATGCGCCGATATGGTATCGGTGATTATTTCAGGCTTTTCGATGGTTTCGGCAACCTTTGTGGACGTGTCTTCCGACAGGGTGTCGGCCGGTGCCGAAACTGTGTCGATGTCAATTGTGATAGGTTCCAGTCTTGCGTCCGGTTCTGTAACGACGGTGTCAGGGGTGTCTTTTGAAGTGCCGATATTGCAATAGGGCAACATTCCGGTTATGTAGGGGGCCGAGAAATAGCCGATTATGAATCCGGCCAAAATGCCAGTAATGAGCATCATCCATGGATTCAGGTACGGTCTGCGGACGGGTTCTGGTGTGATGTCCGGCTCGCAGTCCGGTGCCGGTTCTTTAGCTCCTGCCATGGATTCGGGATGATTAGCTTCGCTAATGACGGCTATATCGTCAGCTGTCGTCTGTTCTTCGGTGGCATTGTCGGTTGCTTCGGTCTGTTCTGTTTCTTGGGAATGGATTTCGGGATATTCCATTGCCGCTTCTTCCGGCATGGCACTTCCCTCTTCCGTTTCGTTGTCGGTAGAGGCGGGTGCGTTGTCAATATCTCCGTCAAGAATCTCTTCGGTCACGCCGTCGCTAAGCTCTACCGGCTCAAAGGCGGCGAATGGCTGATTGACGTTTTCGGCAAGGGTGTCGTCCGGATGCCACAGGACGTTGCCTTCACTTGCGGTGAATGTGCCTAATCCTTTTATGGTGATGCTTTTGCCTTTGGACAGTGCTTCGGTTATGATTTCTGTCAGGTCCTGAATGAAAGCTTTTGCAGTCTGGGCATTGCTTCCCGTTGCTTTGGCTATGCTCTCGGCCAGTTGGTTGAGGGTAACTTTGCTGTTCATGCTCAGTCTGATATTTTTCGCTTAAGTATTGCGCTTGGAGTGAATTGGACGGTTATGGCCGGGGGGAGCAATATGCGTTTGCCTGTAGACAAGTCGGTGACCACTTGTTCGTCATTTTTGGTTGCGGAAAATGTGCCGAATCCGGGTAATTGCACCGAGTCGATGTTGCAGAGGTATTCCTGAGTTGCCGATACAAATCCTTCCAACAAGGCTTCGGCATCCTTTTTGTCGCGTTGGAGTCTTTCGGCCAGCGATTCTATGACTGCGTTGTTGTCCATTAAGATTGATTGTTTATGCAAATTTAGATAAAATAATTCAGATATTCATCGTAAATGCCTATATTTGCTGAATAACAAGAATATAGCATGTGGATATGAAGAAATTGATTGTGACGTTGGCAGTTGTCGTAGCGGCGTTGAGCGTCTGTACCGTATATTTCGGCTGGAAGGAAGATAGACTAATAAGCTCAATAGTCAGTGCCGTGATTATTTTAGGGATTCAGGCATTGACGATTCGCGGTGGATTGAGACGGCTTTGCGAAGTACGGTCTAATGTCCTGTTTAATCTTAATGGACGCGCTATGTCGGCTTTTGTCGCATTGGGATTGGGCGCAATACTGATGGGATTTGCCTGTTATCTGGATTATATTGAAACCGGACGCTTACGTTCGGTATTTACCTCTGCCTCAGTTGTCGTGTTGGCATTTGAGGGTGTGTTGTCAGTGATGGGTTCGCGTATGATTCGGGATTAGACAATCGTGGCGCGGTTAGATAAAAAACAATGGCCGGGAACTGTCAAGACAGCTTCCGGCCATATTTATGACGTTTAGATTGTAATCGTGTAAATCCTCGTCTGATTGTTATTTAGCTTCGGATGTGATATAGGTTAGGTCGAATTTTACCGGGTAATAGTCCTCGTCGTCCTCATCGTCTTCATCCTCGTCGATCATGGATTCAGTTACGTTCAGCTTGTTGCCGTTGAAAGTGATTGTTGCCAATCCTCCAAGGTTGTCGCTTTCAATGTCTGAGTAGTCCCAGGAATAGCGAATGAGGCCTTTGTTTTCGTTGACCCATGTCCATGTCGAAATGGCAAGAAGGTTATTGGTATAAGATACCATGTATGTTCCGGACTTGGAGAATGTTATCTGTTCCGCGCTTTTCAGCATTTCGGCGAGCAGATTGAGCTCTTCCTGGTCTTCCGGAGTCCACTCCATGTCATCTTCGTCGCCATATTTCATCATGGTCTTGACCAGGTCGTCGAGGAGGTTCTTGATCTCCGCTTTGGGAGATGTTTTGTCAAAAATGGTTCGATTGCCTACTTTGATAAATAATCTGAAAGCATCGATGTTCCATGAGCGGCATATAGCCTGGGTCATTTCGCTGTTGCCGATTTCTGAACCTTTGCGGGCGTTCAGGTCGAGATTTTCACCTTCGTTGGTGCGTATTTTAATCAGGTATGAACCATCTTCAGAGGTAATGGTGATGGTGCCGAAACCTTCAAGCTGATATACTCCATTGCTGTCGATGGTGTATTTGCCGGATATTATGCCATTGTAGGTGGTGGCGCGGGATTTGTCGACCAGACCCTTAAGCATGGAAACTTTCTTGATCTTAGCTGATTTCCGCGGACTCTGGCCCCAATTGATGGAGTAGACGTCAGTGCAGATGATATAGTTTCCTGAAGCTGTAAATTCGATGGACTCTACATCAGAATCCCCGGAAATAAGATACTTGGCACTTTCGGCTTCGTATTTGGGTGTGCCTAATTCTGGAATAACGCCTCCGATATTTTCATCGTCGTCGTCATTGCTACATGATGCGAAGCTGAATCCCAACAGGGCTGAACAAAGCATTGCGCTTATGTAGCGTCGAAATGAAAAATTCATAAAAGATTGGTTTAAATTAATAATTTAGTGTGTGCAAAGGTACGTATAATTGGTTTATCAATATTCTTATTCTTGTGGAGAATGTGGCTACAAATGTGTTAAATCGTCGGAATGATTGTGAATATATCAATAGTATGTAAAAGAGCATCCGTCGCTGACAATGGATTTTTTCAAAGAGCGACGGATGCTTTATGGTTGTGTAAGTCGGGGTTTACCAGATGACTATGCGGTCAACAGGGTCAAGATACATCTTGTCGCCTTTCTTGATGTCGAAAGCCTTGAAGAAAGGCTCAATGTTGCGTAGCGAACCGTTGACACGCCATTTGCCGAGCGAGTGCGGGTCGGTTTTTGTGCGGAGCAGAATTTCCTCGTCGCGGATATTTCCGGCCCAGACATTGGCATAAGCGAGATAAAAGCGCTGGTCTGGTGTGAATCCGTCGATTATTTCGCCTTTGCTGTCGCCGAGCGAGTTGTGGTATGCCGTATATGCAACACGCAGTCCCCCTTGGTCGGCTATGTTTTCGCCTAATGTGAAACGTCCGTTGGCGTGGGTGTCGCCAAGTACGATGATTTGGTCGAATTGGTCGGCGAGTCTGTCGGTAAGTTTGGTGAAGGATTCCTTGTCGGCTTCGGTCCACCAATTGGCAAAGTTGCCGTCTTTGTCAAACTGACTGCCCTGGTCGTCGAATCCGTGAGTCATCTCATGGCCTATCACAACTCCGATGGCACCGTAGTTGGACGCTTCGTCGGCATTCGGGTCGAAGTAGGGTGCCTGTAGGATTCCGGCAGGGAAACATATTTCGTTGGTGGTGGGGTTATAATATGCATTGACTGTCTGGGGCGACATATACCAGCGGGAACGATCTACGGGTCGGCCCCAGTCAGAGAGATTGTAGTCGGTCTCGTGGCGAAGCGCCACTTTGATGTTGTCCCAGTAAGAGCGTCGCGGGTCTATTGTCAGCTTCGAATAGTCGCGCCATTTGTCGGGATAGCCGATTTTGACGGTGAATGCGGCGAGTTTTTCCATAGCCTTGGCCTTAGTGGTGTCGCTCATCCATGTCAGTTTTTCGATATGCTGTCCGAGCGCAGTGCGCAGGTTGCCTACGAGTTCGAGCATCTTGTCTTTTGATGTCTGTGGAAAATATTTTTCGACATACAGCTCGCCCACGGCTTCGCCAAGTAGCGCGTTGGGCACAGCCAAGGCGCGTTTCCAACGCGGCATTGGTTGTTCGACACCAGAGATGGCTTTTGACAATTCAAATTTCGCGCTGACAAAGTCGTCGCTCAAATAGTCGGCCGCGGTTGAGATGTAGCCTGCGGTAAAGTAGTCGTGGAGAGCTTGTTCGGTGGCTTCGGCCATTATTTTGTCGACCGTGGCGAGCGATTTTGGCTGTCCGACAATGACGGTGTCTATGTCGTCTATGCCCTGTTTGCTGAAGTATCGCTTAAGGTCGACGTTGGGATAAGCTTCTGTCAGCTTGGCCAGCGACATGGGATTGTATATGGCGGCTGGATTGCGTAGCTCTTCACGTGTCATGGCCGCTTCGGCGAGTTGTGTCTCTATAGACATTACGTTGTCTGCCAACCGGTTCTGCGCTTCGTCGCTATAGCCTACAAGAGCCGCGAGACGTTTCAGGTAGGTTCGGTAAGCGTCACGTATTTTGCGTGCGTTTTCGCTGTCTTCGAGATAGTAGTCGCGGTCGCCGAGTCCGAGTCCGCCCTGGCTCCAGTACATTGCGTTGACGTCGGAATTCATCATGTCGGCTTCAACTCCGGTGACGAAGAAGGCGCTTATGCCTATCATGTCGGCCATAAGGTCGATTAGATCAGATTTCGAGGTCTGGTTTATGGCTACGACATCGCCCATTATGGGTTGTGCTCCGTCGATGTTAAGCTTTATGCTGTCAAGCCCCATGGCATAGAGGTCGCCTATCTTTTGCGCCACCGACCCTTTGACGGCATTTTTGCTGTCGAGTCCGGTGATTAGGTCGCGCAATTGCGTGCGGTTGTTGTCGCGGAGTTCGTCGAATGTTCCGAAACGTGCGAATTCCGGTTTGAGCGGATTGGCTTTCATCCATCCTCCGCAGGCATACTGGTAGAAGTCGTCCTGCGGTGATACTGTCGTGTCGAGGTTGGCTCTGTCAACCCCTTGTTTTATCTCTGCGTTCATTGTTATCGATGTGGTTAATGCAATAGAAAGAGCGGCTGTCCAGATCTTTCTCATAATTTAGTTAATAATGTTAATGGAAAAGTTTGGTAAATGTTCGCCCGTTCCTATTGCTAATTTGCCAGCTGTTCCTTGAGCGATTCAAGTTCCATTGTGGCTAATTCCCAAAGGCTCATGGCATTGTCCAGTTTTTTGTGCAGTGCGCCGTGGCGTTCGAAAATGTCGCCTTCGACCTCGCCTGCCGCTATCTTGGCTTCGATATCGGCTATCTCCTGTTCGATTGACGCTATGTCGGCTTCGGCATCCGTCACTTTCTTTTCGGCGCGTTTGAGCATCTTGCCGCGTTCTCTCTGTTCGGCATAAGTCATGCGTCCTGCCGACGGTTGCGTTGCGGCCGGCTGTTGCTGCGCGGACTCTTTTTTCTGCTGTGCGGGCTGTTGCTGTTTAGAAGTCTGCTGGTTGGCGTAGCCGAGTTCGTTGAGCGATGCAAGGCGCTTCTTTTCCAGGAATTCATATATGCCTCCCAGACATTCACGTACTTGCCCGTCGCCGAATTCATAGACTTTCTCTACCAGTCCGTCGAGAAACTCTCTGTCGTGGCTGACGAGTATGACTGTGCCGTTAAAATCCTTGATGGCTTGTTTCAGAATGTCTTTGGTGGTCATGTCGAGGTGGTTGGTCGGCTCGTCGAGAATGAGCAGATTGACAGGCTCGAGTAATAGTTTTATCATGGCCAGTCGGGTCTTTTCGCCTCCGGACAGCACTTTTACTTTCTTGTCCGACGCTTCGCCTCCGAACATGAATGCTCCGAGAATGTCGCGTATCTTGGTGCGGATGTCGCCCACGGCTACACGGTCGATGGTGTCGAACACGGTCAATGTCTCGTCAAGCAGCTGGGCCTGGTTTTGTGCGAAATATCCGATTTTGATGTTGTGGCCTATTTTCAGGGTGCCGGTGAAGGGTATTTCTCCCATGATGCATTTTACAAGGGTGGATTTTCCTTCTCCGTTCTTGCCTACGAAAGCCACTTTCTCGCCGCGTTTTATGGTAAACGTGGCATGGTCAAATACCTGATGGTCGCCGTAGGCTTTACCAAGGTTGTCTGCGATTATTGGGTAGTCGCCTGAGCGCGGTGCCTGAGGAAACCGCAGATTGAGGTGCGAGGTGTCAACTTCATCCACCTCTATGCGTTCAATCTTGGCCAGTTGCTTAATGCGGCTTTGCACCTGGACCGACTTTGTTGCCTTGTAGCGGAAGCGTTCGATAAAGTCTTCCGTGTCCTGAATCTGTTTTTGCTGGTTTTGGTATGCACGGAGTTGCTGTTCAAGGCGCTCTTTGCGCAGTTCGACGTATTTGGAGTAATTTACCGAATAGTCGTAGATTTTGCCCAACGATATTTCGATGGTTCTGTTCGTGACGTTATCTATGAATGCACGGTCGTGGCTGACGAGCACTACTGCATTGGCTTTTGTGACGAGGAAGTTTTCGAGCCACTGTATGGACTCGATGTCGAGGTGGTTGGTCGGCTCGTCGAGCAGCAGCACGTCGGGGTGTGTAAGAAGCAGCTTGGCCAGCTCGATGCGCATACGCCATCCGCCGCTGAATTCGGCGGTAGGGCGATTGAAGTCGGAGCGCTTAAATCCCAGGCCGGTCAGGGTCTTCTCCATCTCGGCTTCGGCGTTTTCGCTCTCTTCCATCGCTATGCGTTCGGTCAAGGAGGTAATCCGGTCGATGAGTTTCTGGTATTCCACCGATTCGTAGTCCTCACGCGATGCCAGTTCGGCATTTAGCCTGTCAAATTCATCGTGAAGGGCTTTGATGTGGGAAAATGCCATGCGCACTTCGTCGATGACTGAATTTGAGTCGGTTATGGTCATGTGCTGCGGTAGATAACCGATTGTGATGTCTTGCGGTACGGCGACAGAGCCGGACGTAGGGCGTTGAAGTCCGGCAATTATTTTGAGCATGGTCGATTTGCCTGCCCCGTTTTTGCCGACTAATGCTATCTTGTCTTTTTTGTTTATTACGTAGTTTATGTTGTCAAATAAACTTTTCGCGCTGAATTCTACTGAAAGATTCTGTATCGATATCATTTATAGACCCGTTTATTTTGTTCCGAGTTCGCGGATGGCGCCTGTGACAGGGTTGAATATAAGGTAGGCCGGAGCTTTCTTGTCGCTGAAAATTTTCGGATCAAGTCCGAAAACAATGCCGTATTGCGAAGCGTCCACCGAACCTTCCCAGATGGTGTTGCCCCGGAAAGAGATGTTGACTTTTGCAGTGCCGGGGATGCAGTATGCCACTCCTCCTTCGGGGAATTTTTTTGGCTCTCCCTTTTCGTTCTGCGGGAAAGCGCCTCTGTCTGTGACTTTGACCGAAATGGTTATGGGGTCGCCGGATAGGTCGTCGGCATCTACGATTCCGTCGATTGCCGATACGCGGGCCAAGACGCTTTTTGAGTTTTCGTCGCCGGGGACGAATGTCACAGTGTTGACTTCGGTCTCTGTCTGGGTAGTTCCGACAAACATTGCTGTCAGCGCGGCTTCCTGGGCCGCAATTTCATCGACGATTATCTGCATGGCCTTTCCGTCGGGCGGCATCTGGTCGGCCTGTCCGGTGATGAGGTCGGTGCGGCTCTGGCGGAGATCGTAAATCTTCTGTGCGGCAAGTTCGGCGCGTTTTGCCGACGACTGGCTCTGAAGCATTTCCTCGCTTATAGCATGGCGTGCGGCCGGGGTTTCAAGTGGAGTCGGAGCGGCTTTTACCGGTTCGGGAAGCACGGGACTTTCGGGCAGGCTGACATCCTCGGTGTTTATGGACAAGGGCATTCCGTTCTCGTCGACGATGATGAACGGCGTCTGTCCGGCGCGGAACTGCATGAGGTATTGGTCAGTGCTGTTGGCTCGTCCGCGGGCATTGACTGTCACCGACTTGATGTCCCACGACTCTGACGGTTCGGATATGGGGGTGTCGGCATTGAGATATTTCTTGGCATATTTGTAGAACTCTCCTGGCTGATTGACGGTATGCACGGCTTCAATAGTGATGTCGAGTACTGTCGTGGGCAATGTGTAAACCAGTCCGTAATCATTGGCCTTTGAGGCTGAAAGCTTCGTCGTGGTTTGCGCCGGGGCCATAAGTGATGCGGCCAGGCAGAGCAGGGTTGTTAGCGTCGTTTTCATGTTGAGAAGATGCTGAAGTTATTCGTTGTTGGATGTTTGTTTTTTTTACATTATTGCTTCTGCGACATAATTTCGCGCATTGCCCGGCCGGTACATTCGGCTATGTCCGATGCCATGACGCCGTACTCGCCGTGAATCTCCTGGGCTAAGCTTCCGGCGCGTCCGTGGATGAAAGCGCCGAGGGCGGCTGCGACGTCGGGCATGAAGCCTTGTCCGGCAAGAGATGCTATTATCCCGGTCAGGACATCGCCGCTTCCGGGAGTGGCGAGGGCCGGAGTGCCGTTGTCGATGAAGTAAATCTTTCCGTCAGGGCGCACGACGCATGTATAGTGGCCCTTCAGAAGTATGATCAGATTGTAGTATGCGGCTTTCTCGATTGCGGTCTTGAGCCGTGATTCCTGCGAGTGGTGCTCGCCGAACAGACGGTCGAATTCCCCTGCATGGGGGGTCAGCACCGACATGGCCGGCACGTGGTCGAGCAGTGTGGGGCGCTGCGCGATGCAATTGATGGCGTCGGCATCGATGATTATAGGCTTGGTGGCGGCGTTTATGAATTTTTCGACGGCGCGGACCGTATATTCATGGGTTCCTATGCCGGGTCCTATGGCTATGGAACTGTAGTCGTGTTTGACGTTGATGTCGGTGACGATCAGGTCGTTGTGGTCGGCCTGGAACATGGCTTCCGGCAACGCCGTCTGCAGGCATGTGAATCCGCATCTCGGCCCGTGGATGGAAAGTTTGCCCGCTCCGGAGCGCAGAGCACCCCGTCCGCACATCTGGGCGGCTCCCATCATTCCGTAGCTTCCTGCCACAAGCAGTATGTTGCCGAAATCGGCTTTCGACGAAAACGTGCCTCTCGGATTGAGCAGGCGGCGTGCATCGGACTGTTCAAGCAGATAGTAGGGTGAGCCTACGGAACGGACTTCATCGCCGGCAAGCTTGATGTCGAGCACCTTCCATTCGCCGAGAAATTCGGCATTGTCGGCAATGAAAAATGCCACGCGCGGAAATTCTATGGCCAGAGTCAATGTGGCATGTACTACGTTGCGGCTCAGGTTGCGTTCGTTCCATTCGGCAAACATTCCCGAGGGAATGTCTATCGACACTATTGTTGCGTGGGAGTTGTTTATGTAGTCGACAAGCGATTGAAATCCGCCGGTCAGAGTCTCTTTGAGTCCGGATCCGAACAGGCCGTCGATTACCAGTGCGTCAGGTGAGATGTAGGGTGGGGTAAAGTCGCCTGTGACTTCAGTGAATGAAGCTGGTTTTTGTTCGATGAGCAGGTCGCGGAAGTGTGCGCAAGGCTCGCTCAGGCGGTTGAAAATGTTGAACAACAGGGTCTCGACCGTGAACCCTTCGTCGATAAGCATGCGGGCCACGGCCAGAGCGTCTGCGCCGTTGTTGCCCGGTCCTGCAAATATTATGACGGGCTTGTTGGGCCGCCATCGTGAGACTATCTCCCATGTGACGGCCTGGGCGGCTCTTTCGACAAGTTCAATCGAACTTACGCCGTCGTTTTCGATGACGTTTCGCTCTATAGTCCTGATTTGGTCGTTAGTGAATATCTTCATTCTGTATGTTGCCGTTAAAAGACTATGGCAAAATTACTAAATAAATGCTATTTAGCCAAAAGTGGCATATAATCATTCAGAATTAGTAGTGCAACGCGAGCTATTGGCATGTGGCACTTTTATAGGTCGGTCGGCTTCGCCGGACTTTTTTGCTGAAAAAATGGTTGATGATTACGGCCAGCGCGCCGTCGCCGGTTACGTTGCATGCCGTGCCGAAGCTGTCCATGGCTATATAGAGGGCTATCATCAGTGCAAGCATCTGGTCGTCAAATCCGAGGATTGTGCTGAGCAGTCCGAGCGACGCCATGATGGCTCCTCCGGGTATGCCCGGAGCCGCTATGATGGTGATTCCGAGCATAGCGATGAAGTGTACAAATATGCCCATGCTGTAGGGCTCGCCGTGCATGATGAGCAGGGCAAGGGCGCATGCCACGATTTTCAGTGTGCTTCCTGACATATGGATGGTGGCGCACAGCGGCACGACAAAGCCGGCGATGTCTTCATTGACCCCAAGTTTTATGGTCTGGCGTAGCGTGACAGGTATGGTGGCCGCCGACGACTGTGTGCCGAGCGCTGTAAAGTAGGCGGGAAGCATATTGCGGAGCATTCTGAACGGATTCCGGCGCGAAAAACATGCGGCGATGCAGTATTGCAGGACCAGAATGAAGACATGCAGAACGAATATGACCGCGATAATCTTGATGAAAGTAGTAAGAATCACACCTACCTGTCCGACAACGGTCATGTTGAGGAATATCCCGAATATGTAGACGGGAAGCAACGGCAATATGGCCGTGTCGATGCTCTTCGAAACTATGGATCTGAATTCTTCGAATCCATGGCGTAGCGAATTGCCTTTCTGAAAGGCTATTCCGAGGCCGAGCATGAATGCCAGCACGAGCGAAGTCATGACAGTCATCAGCGGTGGCATCTCGACGGTGAAGAACGGCGCGATTTCGCCTCCCGCCTCTACAGGGCTTAATGCCGTCTCGCCGCCTATGAGCGACGGGAATGTCATGACGCCTGTAAAGTAAGACAGCATGCCCGCGAAAAACGTGGCGAAATAGGCGAGCGCAGCCGTGGCTACAAGCAGTTTGCCTGCACGTGCCCCGACATCGGCAATGGCGGGAGTGACGAATCCGACTATTATCATCGGAATCATGAATCCCAGGAACTGGGAGAATATGGCATTAAAGGTGGCGAATGTGCGTGTGGCCCACATGGGTGAGATGTGGCCTATGGCTATTCCCAACAGTATGGCGATGGCTATTTTGCCCAAGAGCCCTACTTTAAATCCGGACTTCATTAGAGGTGGTGGTGTTGATTAAGTGCGACATTTTATATGACATACAAATTTAAGAATAAAAATATGATGCATAGGGTTCGAAACCGTTGTTTTTTATTAATTTTGCAGAAAAGAAATTTACCGCAATGGACAAAGTGACATATAACGGCATGACATTCGTGCCTTACATTACAAATGAATCCATCCAAAAGCGCATTTCCGATATAGCCGGACGTATAGAGTGCGAATACGAGGGACGTTCACCCTTGTTCCTTTGTGTGCTTAACGGCGCTTTTCCTTTTGCTTCCGACTTGTTCCGCGCAGTGAATCTCGATTCTGAGATTTCGTTTATCCGCCTGAAGAGCTACGAAGGCACCTGCACTACCGGAAAGGTAAAGGAGGTCCTCGGGCTGACTGAAGACATCGAAGGCCGCGACGTGATTATAGTCGAGGATATAGTGGATACCGGACGTACCGTCTGCCGGCTTGTAGAGGACCTTAAGGCTAAGAATCCTGCCTCGGTACGAGTGGCCACGCTGCTGTTTAAGCCTGATGCCGTCCAGAGTGGAATAGTACCCGATTATGTGGGCTTTGAAATCCCTACAAAATTTATAATCGGATTCGGACTTGACCTTGACGGCAAGGCACGCAACCTGCGCGATATCTATGTGCTTGAAGAAAAGAATTAGATAATCTCTAAGAGCTTGTCTGCTTATATTACGATAACCAAAATCCCAGAGGCTTATGTTTAATATTGTTATTTTTGGTGCGCCGGGTAGTGGCAAGGGCACCCAGAGCGAAAAACTTATAGATGAATACGGCTTGTTTCACGTATCTACCGGAGAAGTTCTGCGCGACCATATTTCCCGCGGTACTGATCTGGGAAAGGTGGCTGACAGCTATATATCGCAAGGCCAGCTGATTCCTGACGATCTGATGATTGATATTCTGGACCGTGTGCTCGAAGACAATCCTGAATCGAAGAAAGGTGTGATATTCGACGGATTCCCGCGTACAATTCCGCAGGCCGAGGCATTGAAGAAGATGCTTGGCAAGCGCGGTTCGAAAGTCCATGCCGTAGTAGGCCTTGAAGTCGACGATGACGAACTCGTAGACCGCCTTGTGAAGCGCGGACAGATGAGCGGACGCAGCGACGACAATCCTGAGACAATCAACCAGCGTCTGAAAGTGTATCATTCGCAGACTTCACCGCTTCGCGATTACTATATCGGCGAAGGCAATTATCATGCCATCCCCGGATCGGGTGAGGTAGATGCCATCTTTGATACAATCAAAAAGTCGATCGACAGTAAGAAAGAATCCTGACATCGACGGGACGTTAGAAATAATGCAAGAGGCTGACATTCATATGAATGTCAGCCTCTTGTCTGTACCTGAAGTGGGACTCGAACCCACACAGCCGTAATGGCCAAGGGATTTTAAGTCCCTCGTGTCTACCATTCCACCATTCAGGCAGTCATGGCGCGCTGTGGCGTTTTCGACGTGGCAAAGGTAGTAAGATATTTCGGAATATGCAAGTAATTGGTCTGTGTTTGGACGGCTCAATCGTCGTAGATCATTTTTCGGGTCATGCCTCCGTCGATTATGATGTTTTCGCCGTTGATGAAGTCATTGTCGGGAAGTGACAGGAACAGGCACATTCGTGCGATGTCTTCAGGACGGCCCACGCGTCCCGAAGGATGTTGGGCGTGGTCGTTGTCGGTCAGGCTTGCGTAGTCGCGGGTGGCTATCCATCCCGGAGATATGGCGTTGACGGTGATGCCCAACGGCGCGAACGAGGCCATCAGGGAGTGGGTCAGCGACATGATGCCGCCTTTCGATGCCGAGTATGCCTCGGTTCCCGGTTCGCTCTGCCGGAAGCGAGTGGAGCAGATGTTTATGATTCTGCCATAGGCGTTGATGGCGGTGGATGTGCGGTGGATTGCCAGACGCCGGGCTGTGATGAATGCCGGACGTAGATTGGTCGACAGTATTGTGTCGAACTCGGCTATGGAGATATCGGTCAATGGCTTGAATCGGCTGATTCCCACATTGTTGACTATGATGTCGATGTCGCCCCAGGTATCGATTACTCTGATTAGGCAAGCGTCAAGCGCGTCTGTGTCGGTAACATCGACTGGATGGAATTGTGCACCGGTGCGTTGGGCGGTTGCGGCTCCTTTCTTGCTGTCGGCATCGCAGAAGGCCACGCGGCATCCGGCTTCGCGGTATGCGCTTACAATCGACGCTCCGATTCCGGATGCACCTCCGGTGACAAATACCCTGCAAGGTGGAAATTTGAAACTGATATTGCCGGGCTTATTGCCTGAAGGTGTGGTTTTGTGGCGATATGTAGGCTTCTGGCCTTTGAGATGCTCCTCCATCTTCTTCTCGAGGTAGTTGTCTGCCATTGGGGTCTGCTTGTGATTGGTTTGCGGTGAGTCGGTGGAAAAACGTTCCCGGCCTGCATGTCAGCCGACCGGGAACGTAATATTGTATTATGAAAAGTTTAGTCTTAGCGGGCTTCCCATCCGAGGGCGCTTGCTCCGAGAATGGCGGCATCGCCTTCTTTGAGTTCGGACAGAAGAAGCTTGGTCTTGCCTTTGAATATATTGAGCATATAGCGGTCCATGGCCTCCTTGATAGGTTTCATCAGGAGGTCGCCGGAGCGGGCCAGGCCACCGAACAGCACTATTGCCTCGGGACTGCTGAAGCAAACGAAGTTGCAGAATGCACGGCCCATTATCTCGCCGGTGTATTCAAATATTTCTTTTGCAATCTTGTCGCCGAGCATGGCCGCGTCGTATACATCTTTGGAAGTGATGTCTTCAACGGGTATCTCGCGCAGACGGGACGGGTCGGTGCGTATTTCAAGGAATTCGCGCGCTGTACGGGCTACGCCTGTGGCAGAGCAATAAGCTTCGAGGCATCCGGTGCGCCCGCAACCGCATATGCGTCCGTTGTTGGGTTTCACGGTCACGTGGCCGAGCTCGCCTGCAAATCCGTCATGCCCGTAGACAAGCTGTCCGTTGACTACGATGCCGCTGCCCACGCCGGTGCCGAGGGTGATCATTATGAAGTCCTTCATGCCGCGAGCCACGCCGTAGGTCATTTCTCCGATGGCCGCCGCGTTGGCATCGTTGGTGATGGCCACGGGCACTCCGAACGCTTCTTTCAGAAGTTCGGCCAGAGGCACGGAGCCTTTCCACGGTAGGTTGGGAGCCATTTCTATGCTTCCGGTGTAATAGTTGCCGTTAGGTGCGCCCACGCCGATTCCCGCTATTTTGTCGACTGCGTCGTTGTTTTCGAGAAGGGTGTCAAGAGCTGTTTTGAGTTCCGCGATGTAATCTTTTACTTCGGGGTGTTTGCCGGTTTTGATTGAACTGCTTGCGATAACGTTGCCTCGCGCGTCCACGATTCCGAATACGGTATTGGTACCGCCTATGTCGATACCTACTACATAAGGTTTCATCTAATAAATGCTTTTAGTTAGTTTCAAGTTGATACTTTTACAAAGTTAATCAAATTCTGAAATATAATATATCTCCTAAAGTTAAAATCGTTAAAGTTGTAAACGTAGGGCAGTTAGTCCTCAAGATAAAATACGATGGTGGAGACCACGCGTATTTTTTTGAGATAGGGAGTGTAGGGATCGCGGTCTTCGATGGAGAACTGGCCTTGCGATGCCGTCTTGATTTTTCCGAGGCGGCTCTGTGAGTCGGCGGCGAACTTGTCGGCGGCTTCGCGGGCGTTGTGCGTTGCCTCGGCTATCATTTCGGGCTTAACTTCGTTAAGGCTAGTGTACTCATAGATGGTCTGGTACTGGTAGTCGCCTGCCGTGATGGCTACCCCGTCTTTCAGCAGTTCGGTCTGCCGCTTGATGAGAGTGTTGACTTTCTCTACGTTGTTGGAGGTGACTACGATTACCGAAGTGACGTTGTAGCGGTAGGGGCGGTCGTTCGACCCGTAGCGCTCGGCCTGGAGGTCGACGATGTCGGGTGCCTGCACCAGTATTTCGCTGTCTGTTATGCCGTTTGACTTAAGGAAATCTACCACGGTGGCGTTGGTCTTGGTGATTTTGGCGTAGATTGCCGAAAGGTCGTTGCCGACCTCCTTGCACACGATAGGCCAAGTCACCTTGTTGGCTGTCACTTCTTTCTCGGCAAGACCTCTTACGGTGACAACTCTGTCGCGATAGCTGAAATTGTCGAAACCGGCCTTGATAAACACTCCTAAAAAGAAGATGCCCAATGCGATAAGCAGAGCGGGAAGAACGCGAGTAAATGCTTTCATAAGGTTGAAATTTTTGAATGTAAATAATTGGCTGATGCATCCAGTGGCGCACCACAGCTATATGTAAAGACAAAGATATGCAAATTTGGTTTACGCCGTATGTCTCAAGTCATAATTATTATTAATTATGTGGCCTCTCAGGTATAATTTCCGTGAAATACAATACTGTGGGTTTCATTCGTCGCTTTGTCCTTTATTGGTTACGTGTCATGGAGATGTTAAAGCCGTCTGTTGGCATATTTGTACATTGATTTATGGCTCCAACCATAGGCTTCAGGTGTAACCATTCCCGAATTTCTGGCATATTTTTATGCATAAATCCAAGATTCATGCAAAATTCCCGCCAAAGAGGTTGCGAGTTACGAAAAATAGTTTTAACTTTGCACACACTAAAGCCCAGGTGGCGGAATGGTAGACGCGCTCGTTTCAGGTGCGAGTGCTGCGAG